>NZ_LAVA02000031.1 GCF_000974985.2 Streptomyces mangrovisoli
CCTCGCGCTTTCATGAAGCGAGCTGTCCGGCAGGCGGTCAGGAAAGCAGAAAGTGCCTCTGACCAGCAAGAATGAGGATTGTCGAGGTCCTTGTTCCTGCCACCGCCGGAGGCACTTCCCAGGTGAAGCACTCTATCGGGTCCTATCCCCGTGTCCGCGTCCAGGACGACGGCCGCCAGATCGTCTCCCAGGCCGGGTCGGTCCTGCTGGTCGAGACGGTCCGCAAGGCCGGTCTTGACCAGGCCATATCGACAGCTCTGGCGCCGTGGCGCAAGCCGCGGGCCGTCCACGATCCCGGCAAGATCCTCCTGGACATCGCCCTGGCGGTCGCACTGGGCGGGGACTGCCTGGCGGACGTTGCGATGCTGCGGGCCGAGCCGGCCGTCTTCGGTCCGGTCGCCTCCGACCCGACCGTCTCCCGCCTGATCGACACCCTCGCGGCCTCCGGCGAGAAAGCCCTGCAGGCGATCCGGTCCGCACGCTCCGAAGTCCGTGGCCGTGTCTGGTCGTTGGCCGGTGAGAATGCGCCGGACGCCGACGCTCAGGTCACCGTCGATCTCGACGGCGTCCTCGTGGTCGCGCATTCCGACAAGGAGGACGCGGCCGCGACCTGGAAGAAGACCTACGGCCATCACCCTTTGACGGCCTTCGTCGACCACGGCCCGGGCGGAACCGGCGAGCCGGTCGCGGCCCTGCTCAGGCCGGGGAACGCGGGCTCGAACACGGCCGCCGACCACATCACCACCGCCCGGCTCGCCCTGGCCCAACTGCCCAAGCGCTACCGGCGAGGACGGCAGACGCTGATCCGCACGGACTCCGCCGGCGGCACCCACGACTTCGTGTCCTGGCTCGCCAGGCGAGGCCGGTGGCTGTCCTACTCGGTCGGCATGACGGTCACCGAAGCGATCCATGAACATGTGCTGAAGGTCCCCGCCCCGGCCTGGACGGCGGCCGTCGAGACCAACGGTGAGGTCCGTGACGGGGCCTGGGTCGCCGAGCTCACCGGCAGCCTGCTGGACGGCTGGCCGAAGGGGATGCGGCTGATCGTCCGCAAGGAACGGCCGCACCCCGGTGCCCAGTTGAGGATCACGGACGCGGACGGCATGCGGATCACCTGTTTCGCCACCAACACTCCTGACCGGCCGATCGCCGAGCTCGAGCTCCGTCACCGGCTGCGGGCCCGGGCCGAGGACCGGATCCGGGCCGCCCGGTCCACCGGCCTACGCAACCTGCCCCTGCACCACACCGCGCAGAACAAGGTCTGGCTGGAGATCGTCCAGGTCGCGCTTGACCTGCTGGCCTGGATGCCCATGCTCGCCCTGACCGACCAGGCCCGTCTTTGGGAGCCCCGCCGACTGCGGTTCCGCCTGTTCTCCGCGGCCGCCCAGCTCGTCACCACCGGCCGACGCCGCATCCTCCGCCTCGCCCGCCACTGGCCCTGGACCTGCGAGATATCCGCCGCCCTTGAACGGCTTGCGCTCCTGCCGAACCCCGGCTGACCAGCGGATTCGCCTGTCCCTACAAGAAGAGGAAACAGCCCGGAGCAGTGGGACCCGGCGTCCACCCGAGGCGACACTCGGACCCTCGGAATGCCCGCCATCAGCCACCGAAAGCGAAACGGTCCACCGACTCCCTTGGCGGGCCGTCATGCAAGATCGAGG
>NZ_LAVA02000032.1 GCF_000974985.2 Streptomyces mangrovisoli
ACCCCGCCCTTCCCCGAAACCCCCGGTCTCCCTACGACACCGGCCGGTCACCCTCCGCCCCTCCCGGACCGGTCGCGCCCGGCCGCCGTCGGCCCCGCCCCGCACCCCGGTCACCTTCACCGTCGTACGTCCACAGGAAAGACGTAGACGCCGGGGAGCCGCCGCCGCATATCCCGCACGTCATGTCTCCGTAACCAATGATTCAGACGGACTTGCCACGCTCAGCCAATGAAGCCCGTCGTGCCAGAACCGCCGCAGCCTGCGGAGGAGCGAGCCGGGAGCCGGGACGCCCGTCCGCCCTCCCGTCGCGGCCTCCTCGCCGCCGTACCGCTGCCACCGGCTCCGTCCGACGCGCCTGTCTCGCCCATGACGCGGAAGAATGGGTCCATGAGTCAGCCAGACGCCCAGGCACAGGTCCAGCACGCGCAGCCCTCCGTGGGCTCCATCGCCGCACACCGCCCGCACACGGTGGCCGCCGCGGTCTCCGACCTGGAACCCGACATCGACGCCGACCTCGACGCCTATGAGGAGTCGCAGTCGGACGACTCCCAGCTTCCGCAAGGTCGCTTCCTCGACCGGGAGCGCAGCTGGCTCGCGTTCAACGAACGCGTCCTCGAACTCGCCGAGGACCCCAACACGCCCCTGCTGGAGCGGGCGAACTTCCTGGCCATCTTCGCCAGCAACCTGGACGAGTTCTTCATGGTCCGGGTGGCCGGTCTGAAGCGCCGTATCGCCACCGGTGTGGCGACGCGCTCCGCCTCCGGCCTCCAGCCGCGCGAGGTGCTGGAGATGATCTGGGCCCGCTCCCGCGAGCTGATGGCCCGGCACGCCGCCTGTTACCACGAGGACGTCGCCCCGGGGCTCGCGGAGGAGGGCATCCACCTGGTGCGCTGGAGCGAGCTGACGGAGAAGGAGCAGGCACGGCTGTTCACGCTGTTCCGGCACCAGATCTTCCCCGTCCTCACCCCGCTGGCCGTCGACCCGGCCCACCCCTTCCCCTACATCTCGGGCCTGTCCCTGAACCTGGCCGTGCGGGTCCGCAACCCCGTCACCGGCACCCCGCACTTCGCGCGGGTCAAGGTGCCGCCGCTGCTCTCCCGCTTCCTGGAGGCCTCGCCGGGCCGCTTCGTCCCCCTCGAGGACGTCATCGCGGCCCACCTGGAGGAGCTGTTCCCGGGCATGGAGGTGCTGGAGCACCACGCCTTCCGGGTCACCCGCAACGAGGACCTCGAGGTGGAGGAGGACGACGCCGAGAACCTGCTCCAGGCCCTGGAGAAGGAGCTCATGCGGCGCCGCTTCGGGCCGCCGGTGCGCCTGGAGGTCGAGGAGAACATCAACCAGGAGGTCCTCGACCTGCTGGTGCGCGAGCTGAAGATCAGTGAGGCGGAGGTCTACCCGCTGACCGGTCCCCTGGACCTCACCGGCCTCTTCCGCATCCACGGCCTCGACCGGCCCGAGCTCAAGTACAAGAAGTTCATCGCCGGCACCCACCGCGACCTCGCCGAGGTCGAGTCGGCGTCCGCGCCGGACATCTTCGGCGCGCTGCGCAACCGGGACGTGCTGCTGCACCACCCCTACGACTCGTTCTCGACGTCCGTGCAGGCGTTCCTGGAGCAGGCCGCGCTCGACCCGGACGTCCTCGCGATCAAGCAGACGCTGTACCGCACCTCCGGCGACTCGCCGATCGTCGACGCCCTGATCGACGCCGCCGAGTCCGGCAAGCAGGTCCTCGTCCTGGTCGAGATCAAGGCCCGTTTCGACGAGCACGCCAACATCAAGTGGGCGCGCAAGCTGGAGGAGGCCGGCTGCCATGTCGTGTACGGCCTCGTCGGCCTGAAGACGCACTGCAAGCTCTCCCTGGTCGTACGCCAGGAGGGCGACACGCTGCGCCGCTACAGCCACGTCGGCACCGGCAACTACCACCCGAAGACGGCCCGTCTGTACGAGGACCTCGGGCTGCTCACCGCCGACCCGCAGGTCGGCGCGGACCTCTCCGACCTGTTCAACCGCCTGTCCGGCTACTCCCGCCGCGAGACCTACCGCCGCCTGCTGGTCGCGCCCAAGTCCCTGCGGGACGGCCTGATCTCGCGGATAAACAAGGAGATACAGCACCACCGGGCGGGCCGCCCGGCGTTCATCCGGCTGAAGGTCAACTCGATCGTCGACGAGGCGCTCATCGACGCCCTCTACCGCGCCTCCCAGGCGGGCGTGACGGTCGACATCTGGGTGCGCGGCATCTGCGCGATCCGCCCGGGCGTGGCCGGACTGTCGGAGAACATCCAGGTCCGTTCGGTCCTCGGCCGCTTCCTCGAACACTCCCGGGTGTTCGCCTTCGGCAACGGCGGCGAACCCGAGGTGTGGATCGGCAGCGCCGACATGATGCACCGCAACCTCGACCGCCGGATCGAGGCCCTGGTCCGGGTCATAGACCCGGCCCACCGCGCAGCCCTCAGCCGGCTGCTGGAGACCGGCATGTCGGACACCACCTCCTCCTGGCACCTGGGCCCGGACGGGGAGTGGACCCGCCATGCGACCGACGCGGACGGACAGCCACTGCGCAACGTCCAGGAGATGCTCATAGACGCCCGGAGGCGCCGGCGTGGCACAGCAACACCTTGACCCGACGGACCCCGCGGCCGGGGCCGTGACCGGAGATGCTCTCGCCGGGTATCTCCGGGCCCAGGCCACGGAGTTCCTCCGCTCGCTGCGCCACCACCGGGAGACCGGTGGGCCCGGCGGAGCCGCCGGGCGGGTGAGCCCGAACCCGGCGGCCGGCGGTGCGGAGGAGTCCGTCGACGCGGCGCGCGCGCTGCGCCGCTCGGCTCGCCGCATCAGCGGCAGCCTGCACACCTTCCGGCCGCTCCTCGACGCGGACTGGTCGGAGGAGATGCGTCCCGAACTGGCGTGGCTCTCCGGGACGCTGGCCCTGGAACACGCCTACGAGGCGCGTCTCCAACGGCTGTTGCTGGCGCTGCACCGGCTGTCGGGCGCGGCGGGCTTCCCGTCGCAGCCCGGCAGTCCGGGGCCGCCCGCGGCCGGCCCGCAGCCCGCCGGTGAGCGGGGGAACCTCACCGTCGGCGCGGCCAAGGCGGGCGCGCTGCTGGAGCGCCAGCTCACGCTCGCCCGGACCCGCGCGCACTCCACCGCGCTGCAGGCGCTGGGCTCCTCGCGCTTCCACGCCGTCGCCGACAAGGTCGCCGTGCTCGCCAGCGACGTGCCGCTGACACCGGCCGCGGCGGCCACCGATCTGCGTCCGGCGGCCGCCGCGGCCGAGGAGCGGCTCACGGACGCGATCACGGGGCTGCCCCTGATCACCGCGGGCCACCCCTACAACGCGGAGGCCCTCATCCACGGCCTGTCCCCGGACCCGGCCCCGCACCCGCAGGACGGCCCCTGGCATCAGGTACGGCTGCTGCTGCGGCTGCACCGCTACGCGCGCGAAGCGCTGTACGGCGGTGATATCCCCATCGACGTAAGGCTGCTGACGGCCGGTGAGGCGCTCGACCGGCACCGGGACGCGGCCGAGGCGGCGGGCGCGGCGGCCCAGGCGGCCCGCACCCCGCGCATCGCGCCCGCGACGGCGTACGCGCTCGGCGTGCTCCACGCCGACCAGCGGCACGAGGTGGAGGCGGCGCGCTTCGCCTTCCAGCAGTGCTGGCAGAAGGAGGCGGTGAAGGCCTTGTGACCGGCGGTACGGCGGACGGCTGCGGCGGCGCGACGGCCCCGGGCGGCGGCGGTGGAGCCACGGCGCCCGAGAGCGGTGGTGGGGCCATGGCACCCGAGAGCGGTGGTGGGGCCACGGCCCCCGACAACGGTGGCGGGGCCTCGGCACCCGGCGGCGACAACGGCGCCGGATACGGCACCAGTACCGGCACCGACCCCGGCGGCGAGAAGGCCCGCACGCGCGACGGTGTCGTGCAGGCGGCCGGCTGCGTCCTGTGGCGGCGCTCCCCGGTCGACGGCGGCCTGGAGGTCTGTCTGGTCCACCGGCCCAAGTACGACGACTGGTCGCACCCCAAGGGCAAGTTGAAGCACGGCGAGGAACCGACGGCCGGGGCGCTGCGCGAGGTCGCCGAGGAGACCGGCTACCGGGCCGTGCTCGGCCCCGAGCTGTCATCGGTCTCCTACTACGCGGGCGGCCGCCCCAAGCGGGTGCGGTACTGGGCCGCCGAGGCCGGCCCCGGCGGTTTCGCGCCCAACGACGAGGTGGACCGCATCCTCTGGCTGCCGCCCGTCGCCGCGCGCGCCCGTCTCACCCAGGTCCGCGACCGGGACCTGGTGGACGAGCTCACGGCGGACTGACCGCGGCCGGGCGGACGCGGGGCCGCCCCGACCCAGGACCGCCCAGGCCCAGGACCGCCCAGGCCGCGGGCTGCCCGACAACCGACGCGCAGACCTCGACCCGCCGCGCGACGCCTCAGGGCCCGCGGGGGGACCCACGGCCCGCGCGGGGACCCACGGCCCACGGGGAGACTTGCGGCCCGCGGGGGGACTTGCGGCCCGCGGGGCGACTCACAGCCCACGGGGGACTCACGGCCCGCGGGGCGACCACAGCCCACGGGGGGACTCGCGCCCCGTCAGTCCATGGTCGCGTGCCCCGCCGCGTCCGTACGCGCCTGACTTCTGGCCCTGCGGGCCGGTCCGCGCCAGCCGCAGGTGCATCGGGCCACGCAGAAGGGGCCCTGTTCCGTGGTCGTCGTCCGGTGTTCCAGTACGTCCTGGACCGGGTCCGGTCCTTCCTGCTGCGCCACGTCAACAACGTTACCCGGGTGCGGGTAAAGCCCAAGCATGCCGATGGCAAGAGCCGCTTCCCGCGTGACGGCCGCCGCCCGACCGTCGTTGTCCCCTGTGACAGGGGCCCGTACCGGACGTACCCGGGGGTAGGCAGGCGATGGCGGAGCGGCAGCACGGACGGTGGGGCGGCGCGGCCGTCATGGCGGGGCTGGTGGCCGGGGTCTGCGCCTGTGCCACCGGGTGCTCGGGCACCAACGCCGCGGCCGAGGACGTGAACGGCTCGGGCGACGCGGTGGGCGCCGTGCACGGCGCGGCCACCGCCCTGCGGGAGGCGGGCAGTTCCCAGGCGCGTACGTCGATGGAGATGGCCACCGGCGGCACCCGGGTCACCATCCGCGGGCAGGGCGTCTACGACTTCCGCCGACAGCTGGGCCGCCTGACGGTCCGGCTGCCGCAGGACCCGGCGGGCGCCGAGGAGCACCGGCCGATCACCGAACTGCTGGCGCCCGGCGCGCTGTTCATGAAGAACCGGGGGGCCGGGGTGCCCGCCGACAAGTGGGTGCGGGTGGAGACGGCCACGGTCTCCGACGGCAACCTGGTCACCGGGGGCGCCACCGATCCGTTCACCGCCGTGGAGGTGCTGCTCGGGGCGCGCACCGCGACCCGGGTCGGCCGCACCGAGGTGGCCGGCACCCCGGTGTGGCACTACCGCGGCACCGCCGATCTCGCGCTGGCCGCCCGGGGCGCCTCGGCGGGCAGCAGGGCGGCGCTCCAGGCGGCGGCGAAAGGGTTCGCCACGGCGTCGGTGCCGTTCGACGTCTACCTCGACGACCAGGGCCGGGTCCGCAAGCTGCGCCAGCGCTTCAGCTTCGTCAACGACCGCCAGAAGGACCCGGTCGCGGTCGCCTCGACCACGCTGCTCTACGATTTCGGCGCCCCGGCGGTCGTGACCCTGCCGCGGGCGACGGACATCTACGCGGGCAAGATCGCCGACAGTTAGCGTCCGATCCGGCGACCGGCTCCGGGATCCGGCGGCCCGCTCCGGCGACCGGCTCCGGGATCCGTCCCCCGGCCCGCGCCCGGTGGACTAGTCCCCCGAACTAGCCCGTCCGTGCCATGCGCGGTACGTGACCGCTCCCTACTCTAGGAAGTCGGTGACGGCAGAGAAGAGGTGATGCACGTGGCTCCGGTCGGCGGTACGGCGGTACAGGACCACGTGGCCCTCGCCGAGATCGAGCTGTGCGGAGACCTGATCATCGCGGCCTCGGCCGCCCGTGAGGACCGGCTCAGCCTTGAGAGCATCGACGAGGTGCTGAAAGTGGCCGAAGAACGCGACGCCTGACGGCGCTGACCGTCACGCCTGACGGCGGCTGACCGTCACGCCTGACGGCGGGCGGCCGTGAGCGCCGACGGCGGACGACCGGCAAGTCCGGCGGGCAGCCGAGCCGCTCCGGGCGGACGAACCGCCCCCAGCCTCATCGGGCGGACGGGCCGGTCGCCCGCTTCGGGCGGACGGACCGATCAACCGCTTCAGGCGGACGGGCCAGTCCCCGGCCTCAGGTACGCAGGAGGCGGCCGATCGCCTTGGTCGCCTCCTCCACCTTGGCGTCGATCTCCTCACCGCCCTTGAGCGCCGCGTCCGCGACGCAGTGCCGCAGATGCTCCTCGAGCAGTTGGAGCGCGAAGGACTGGAGCGCCTTCGTCGAGGCGGAGACCTGCGTGAGTATGTCGATGCAGTAGACGTCCTCGTCGACCATCCGCTGGAGTCCGCGGATCTGTCCCTCGATCCGGCGCAGCCGCTTGAGATGTTCGTCCTTCTGCTGGTGGTACCCGTGCGTCAGGGGCGGCTCCGCCGCGATCCCGGAGGTGCCCGCGGTCGGGCCGGAAGGCTGTGCGCCGGACTCGGAGGGCACCGCGGCGCCGGCCTCGGTCGTCGTCATCACGGTTCCCTTTCAGATCGGACATAATCGAACAGATCCGCCGCGACCGGCGGACCGGTCGGGATCAAGCCCCACAACGATCCGGACACATACCCCCACCGGGTATATGTTACCGAAGGTGGCTGGGTATAGGGCCCTTGGTACGCCCCCGGTACGCCCCCATGCTGGTCACTCTGCCTGATGGGCGACACTGAAGGGCGGCCCCTTAGCCGTGGCCGGAGGATGCGCATAGCATCAGCCTGACCGAAACCGATGCATCTTGAGGACCCCACGTGCGCTTTCGTCTGACCCCCAGGGAGACGAGCTTCTACGACATGTTCGCCGCGTCCGCGGACAACATCGTCACCGGCTCGAAACTCCTCATGGAACTGCTCGGGGCGGACGCCTCCGGCCGAGCGGAGATCGCAGAGCGTATGCGGGCCGCGGAACACGCCGGTGACGACGCCACCCACGCGATCTTCCACCAGCTGAACTCCTCGTTCATCACGCCGTTCGACCGTGAGGACATCTACTCCCTCGCTTCGTCCCTCGACGACATCATGGACTTCATGGAGGAGGCCGTCGACCTGGTCGTCCTCTACAACGTCGAGGAACTGCCCAAGGGCGTCGAGCAGCAGATCGAGGTGCTGGCGCGGGCCGCCGACCTGACGGCCGAGGCGATGCCGAACCTGCGCACCATGAACAACCTGACCGAGTACTGGATCGAGGTCAACCGTCTGGAGAACCAGGCCGACCAGATCCATCGCAAGCTGCTCGCCCACCTCTTCAACGGCAAGTACGACGCGATCGAGGTCCTCAAGCTCAAGCAGATCGTGGATGTGCTCGAGGAAGCGGCCGACGCCTTCGAGCACGTGGCGAACACGGTGGAGACCATCGCCGTCAAGGAGTCCTGAGACCGTCCATGGACACCTTCGCTCTGATCGTGACCATCGGGGTCGCGCTCTTCTTCACGTACACGAACGGCTTCCACGACTCGGCGAACGCGATCGCCACGTCCGTGTCCACGCGGGCGCTGACCCCGCGGGCGGCCCTCGCCATGGCCGCGGTCATGAACCTGGCCGGCGCGTTCCTCGGCTCGGGCGTCGCCAAGACGGTCAGTGAGGGTCTGATCGAGACCCCCGAGGGCTCGACGGGCATGGCCATCCTGTTCTCGGCCCTGGTCGGCGCGATCGTCTGGAACCTGCTGACCTGGTACTTCGGGCTGCCGTCGTCGTCCTCGCACGCCCTGTTCGGCGGACTGGTGGGCGCCGCGCTCGCGGGCGGCACGACCGTGCTCTGGAGCGGCGTGGTCGACAAGGTCATCCTGCCGATGTTCATCTCCCCGGTGGTCGGCCTGCTCGTCGGCTATCTGGTGATGACCGCGATCCTGTGGCTGTTCCGGCGGTCCAACCCGCACAAGACCAAGCGGGGCTTCCGCATCGCGCAGACGGTCTCCGCGGCGGGCATGGCGCTCGGCCACGGCCTCCAGGACGCGCAGAAGACCATGGGTGTCGTGGTGATGGCGCTGGTCATCTCCGGTCACGGGACCTACAACGACCCGATCCCGGTCTGGGTGAAGCTGGTCTGCGCCGCGATGCTGTCGCTGGGCACGTACGCGGGCGGCTGGCGCATCATGCGCACGCTCGGCCGGAAGATCATCGAGCTGGACCCGCCGCAGGGCTTCGCCGCCGAGACCACGGGCGCGTCGATCATGTTCACCACGGCGTTCCTGTTCAAGGCGCCGATCTCCACGACCCATGTGATCACCTCCGCGATCATGGGTGTGGGCGCGACCAAGCGGATCAACGCCGTGCGATGGGGCGTCGCCAAGAACATCGTCCTCGGCTGGTTCATCACCATGCCGGCCGCGGCGCTCGTCGCGGCGGGCGCGTACGGCGTCGTGAACCTGGCGTTCCTGTAGCCGGCCCTCTCCTCTTCCCCTCCTGGGAGCCGCACGGCTCACGGGAGGGGAAGAAACGTTCCTCCACGGCCGGATCCCATCAGCCGGACTCCATCGGCCGGACCCCATCAGCCACACCCCACCGGCCGGGCGATCCCCCACCGGACAGACGAAAGGCCCGCCCCCCGGGAGCCAGGGGGCGGGCCCTTCTTCGTCCTCGCGGTGGCACCGCCATGCAGCACCGCGAGGGGTCCGTGCGGCGGGGCGCCGTCAGGGACGGCGGCCCGTGCGCGTCGGGGTCCGGCTCAGCCGAAGCGGCCGGAGATGTAGTCCTCCGTGGCCTGGACCGACGGGTTGGAGAAGATGCGCTCCGTGTCGTCGATCTCGATCAGCCGGCCCGGCTGGCCCACGGCGGAGAGGTTGAAGAACGCCGTACGGTCGGAGACACGCGCGGCCTGCTGCATGTTGTGGGTCACGATGACGATCGTGAACCGTTCCTTCAGCTCGCCGATGAGGTCCTCGATGGCGAGCGTCGAGATCGGGTCCAGGGCCGAGCAGGGCTCGTCCATCAGGAGGACCTTGGGCTCGACCGCGATGGCGCGGGCGATGCACAGACGCTGCTGCTGGCCGCCGGAGAGCCCGGAGCCGGGCTTGTTCAGGCGGTCCTTGACCTCGTTCCAGAGGTTGGCGCCCTTGAGCGACTTCTCGACGATGTCGCTCAGCTCGCTCTTGCGGTAGCTGCCGTTCAGACGCAGACCCGCCGCCACGTTGTCGAAGATCGACATCGTCGGGAACGGGTTCGGGCGCTGGAAGACCATGCCGACCTCGCGGCGCACGGAGACCGGGTCGATCCCGTTGCCGTACAGGTCCTCGTCGTCCAGGAGCACCTTGCCCTCGACGCGGCCGCCGGGGGTGACCTCGTGCATACGGTTCAGCGTGCGCAGGAACGTCGACTTGCCGCAGCCGGAGGGGCCGATGAACGCCGTCACCGAACGCGGCTCGACGGTCATCGAGATGTCTTCGATCGCCTTGTGGGATCCGTAGTAGGCGGTGAGTCCGCTTACGTCGATTCGCTTGGCCATGTCTACTTCACTTCCAAAAGTCTGGGGGTCGCCGGAGGCCCCGCGCGGCGGTAGCCGCAGTTTGATGCTTAGCGACCGGTCTTGGGGGCCTTCCAGCGCGCGATCGCGCGGGCCACCAGGTTGAGGATCATCACGAAGGCGATCAGCGTGAGCGAGGCCGCCCAGGCCCTGTCGAACGCCGCACCGGAACCGGCGCTGTTCGAGAACTGCTGGTAGATGTACAGCGGCAGCGAGGCCTGCGCGCCCTCGAAGGGGTTCGCGTTGATGAACGGGTTGCCGAACACCAGCAGCAGCACCGGGGCGGTCTCACCGGCGATGCGGGCGATGGCCAGCATGATGCCGGTGGTGATGCCGCCGATGCAGGTCGGCAGGACCACCTTCAGGATGGTGCGGTACTTGGGGACGCCGAGCGCCAGGGACGCCTCACGCAGCTCGTTCGGGACGAGCTTCAGCATCTCCTCCGTGGAGCGGACCACGACCGGCATCATCAGGATCGCCAGGGCGAGGGAGCCGGCGAAGCCGAAGGGCTGCATGTCGAACATCAGCATGATGCTCAGGATGAACAGACCGGCGACGATCGACGGGATACCGGTCATCACGTCGACGAAGAACGTGACGGCACGGGCGAGCTTGCCGCGCCCGTACTCCACCAGGTAGATCGCGGTGAGCACGCCGATCGGGGCGCCGATCAGAGTGGCGAGGCCGACCTGCTCGATGCTGCCGAGGATGGCGTGGTAGATGCCGCCGCCCGGCTCGGTGTCGGCGACGACACCCATCGAGTGGGTCAGGAAGTAGAAGTCGAGGACCTTCACACCGCGCGCGACGGTCACCCAGATCAGGGAGACCAGCGGGATGACGGCGACGACGAAGGCGGTCCAGACGAGGCTGGTGGCGATCCGGTCCTTGGCCTGGCGGCCGCCCTCCACGCGAGCGGCGAAGCCGAAGGTCGCGAGGAGATACAGGATCCCGGCGATCAGCGCCCACTGGATCTTGCTGTCGAGTCCCGCGGCGGCGCTGATGCCGATGCCGAGCAGGATCGATCCGCCGGCGATCGCCCAGGGCGACCACGAGGGCAGGGAGGCGCCGCGCAGCGTGCTGGGACTGCGGCGGGCGGGTGCTTGTGCGTGGCTCATGCGTTGGCCCCCGAGTACTCCGCGCGGCGGGCGATGATCAGGCGGGCCGCGCCGTTGACCAGCAGCGTGATGACGAACAGGACCAGACCGGAGGCGATGAGCGCGTCACGGCCGAACTGCGTCGCCTCGCTGAACTTGCTGGCGATGTTCTGGGCGAAGGTGCCGCCGCCCGCGTTGAGCAGGCTGGCGTGGATGAGGAAGTCGGGGGAGAGCACGGTGGCCACGGCCATCGTCTCGCCGAGCGCGCGGCCGAGGCCGAGCATCGAGGCCGAGATCACGCCGGAGCGGCCGAAGGGCAGCACCGACATCCGGATGACCTCCCAGCGCGTGGCGCCGAGGGCCAGCGCGGCCTCCTCGTGCATCTGCGGGACCTGGCGGAAGACCTCGCGGCTCACGTTGGTGATGATCGGCAGGATCATGATCGCGAGCAGGATGCCCACGGTGAGCATCGAGCGCGGCGGGCCGTCGTTCCAGGAGAAGACCCCGGTCCAGCCCAGGTAGTCGTTGAGCCAGCCGAACAGGCCGTTCATGTGCGGTACGAGGATCAGCGCGCCCCACAGGCCGTACACGATGGACGGCACGGCGGCGAGCAGGTCGATCACGTACGCGACGGTCCCGCCGATGCGGCGCGGCGCGTAGTGCGTGATGAACAGCGCGATCGCGACGGCGACCGGGACCGCGAGGACCATGGCGATGATCGAGGAGACGATCGTGCCGAAGGCCAGCACCGCGACACCGAAGACCGGCGGGTCGATGTTGGTGTTCCACTCGAAGGTGGTCAGGAAGTTCCCGTGGTCCTTGCTGATCGCGAGGGAGGCACGGTAGGTGAGGAAGACCGCGATCGCGGCCATGATCACCAACAGCAGGATGCCCGCACCACGGGAGAGACCGAGGAAGATCCGGTCACCGGGGCGGGAGGCGGAACGGGCCGCGCGCTTCCGGTCGACAGCGGTCGGCTGCGGGCCGGGGGGCGGCGCTTCTGTGTTCTGTGTGGATATGTCCATCAGGTTCTCCGGTCTGCGGAGCCACGTGGCTGGCGCGGCTCCTGGCGGCGGTGCACCGGACTGTGCGGTCCAGGCCCGGGGTCCCCGGGCCCGGACCGCACTTCAGGTCAGCTCAGGCCCTCGATGGTGGAACGGACCTTGGTGATGATCGCGTCGGGGATCGGCGCGTAGTCGATCGTCGAGAGGATCTTCTGGCCGTCCTCGCTGGCGATGTAGCGGAGGAAGGACTTGACGGCGGGCAGGGTGTCGGCCTTGTTGCCCTTGTCGCAGACGATCTCGTAGGTGACCAGGGTCATCGGGTACGCACCCTCGGCCTTGGTCGTGTAGTCGAGCTGGAGCGACAGGTCCGAGCCGGTGCCGACGACCTTGGCCGCGGCGATGTCGGCGGTGGCGGACTCGGAGCTCGGGGCGACCGGCTTGCTGGCGCCGGTGTCGATCGAGACGGCCTTCATGCCGTCGGCGACGTAGGAGAGCTCGAAGTAGCCGATGGCGCCGGAGGTCTGCTTGACCTGCTGGGCCACACCCGCGGACTGCGGAGCGGACTGGCCGCCCTTCGCCTGCCAGGCCTTGCCGCCCGAGTACTTCCAGTTGGACGGGGTGGCGGCGATCAGGTACTTGGTGAAGTTGTCCGTGGTGCCGGACTCGTCCGAGCGGTGGAACGCCTGGATCTTGAGGTCGGGCAGCTTCGCGTCGGGGTTCAGCTTGGCGATCGCCGGGTCGTTCCACTTGGTGATCTTGCTGTCGAAGATCTTCGCGATCGTCGGAGCATCGAGGACCAGGTTGTCCACACCCGGGACGTTGTAGCCGAGGGCGATCGGGCCGCCGACCATCGGGAGGTCGATGCCCTGGCCGCCGGAGCAGACCTTCTTGGAGGCGGTGACCTCTTCGGGCTTCAGCGCGGAGTCCGAGCCGGCCCACGGGATCTGGCCCTGGGTGAAGGAGGTGACACCGGCACCGGAGCCGCCGGCCTTGTAGTTGATCTGAACGCCGCACGCCTGCGAGAAGTTCTTGACCCACGCGTCGATGGCGTTCTTCTGCGCGGAGGAACCGTCCGAGAGGATCTGGCCCTTGGCGTTGTCGCACTTGATGGAGCTGGCGTTCGCCGAGGACGACGAGGTGTCGCTGGCCTTGCTACCCGTGTCGTCGGAGCCGCACGCCGTCAGGGCCAGGGCGCCGGAGACGGCGACCGCACCGAGGGAAAGGGCGCGAAGCCGGTTCTTGCGCTGAAGCTTCACTTTCGGGAGTTCCTTCCAGGAGCCGCCGTACGACGGCGTGCGAGGTGTGGTGTCAGCCGAAGAGGGGTTCCTCTCAGGCTGCGCTGTTGTTGCGCCGGATGAAGGTCGGCGTTACCGCCCTGTGCACCCGGTACGGCCGAAATTAGGCAGAACAGGTGAAGCGGTCGAAGGTCATAAGTGAACGGGGGGTGAACCTGTGCCGTCGGCCTGGTTAGGTCACGGAAGGCTCACGGGAAGGGCACGTGGAGGTCCCGAAGCGGAAGCAAGGGGAACCGGTGGCCACGAGAGCCGTCCCCGAGGGTTGCCCGCCCTCCCCACCTGGGTCCGGGCCGCCCCGCCGGGCGTCTTCGGCCGCCCTCCCGCCCGTCGGCGACCGCCCTCCCGTCACCCTCCTTCGGACCCCGACACCCCACCGAAGTGGGGCAATCACCCACATTTACCCCACACCGTACGCCCGTTCGGGTTGCCGCACATGCTGTCGAGCAGCGGGAACCCGGCGGCCCGGGGCGCCGTCTCGTTCCACGGGAGCCGACGGAAGGCACGGAACATGGAACGGCGCACGTTCATCTCGGGTGGGGCGGCCACGCTCGCCGCGGTCGCGGCAACTGGATGCGGGGGCGGCGGGGACCGGGCGGCGGCATCGAGCCGGTCCGGCAGCGCGCCCGGCCGGACCGTGTCGGCCACCGCGTCGGGCCCGGCGCTGCGCTCCGCCGGCGTCCGGGCCGCCGCCACCTGGACGGGCCTCGCGCACGAGCTGGCCGGCACCCTGGTCCGCCCGGGGGACGCCGCCTGGCCGGCCGCGCACCAGCTCTACAACACCCGCTTCGACGGCCTGAAGCCCGCCGCGGTCGCCTACGTGGCGAACGCCGACGACATCCGCACCAGCCTCGCCTACGCCCGCGCCCACCGGATCAAGGTGGCGATACGCAATGGCGGCCACTCCTACGCGGGCTGGTCGTCGGGCGACGGCAGGCTGATCCTCGACGTCTCCCGGCTGTCCTCCATACGGGTGAGCGGCGGGCAGGCCGTGGTGGGCGCCGGCTCCAAGCTGATCGACGTCTACCGCGCGCTCGCCGCCAAGGGCGTCACGATCCCCGCGGGCTCCTGTCCCACGGTCGGCGTCTCCGGCCTGGTGCTCGGCGGCGGCCACGGCGTGGTCTCGCGGGCGTACGGACTGACCTGCGACAGCCTCACGGCGGCGACGCTGATCACCGCCGACGGCAAGCAGCTCACCGCCGACGCGACCACGAACAAGGATCTGTTCTGGGCGCTGCGCGGCGCGGGCAACGGCAACTTCGGCGTCGTCACCGAACTGCACTTCCGGACCCACCCGGCGCCGCAGGCCGTGTCCGGCTATCTGACCTGGCCCTGGTCCCGGGCGGCCGACGTGCTCCGGGCCTGGCAGGAGTGGGGGCCGACCCAGCCCGACGAGATCTGGTCCGCCCTGCATCTCGCGAACACCGAGGGCGGCAGCCCGACCGTCTCCGTGGCCTGCTTCTCCCTCGGTACCTACGGCGGACTCCAGAACGCCGTGGACCGGCTCGCCGACCGGATCGGCGCCCCCGCGTCGAGCGTCACCCTGCGCCGCCACGGCTACGAGGAGGCGATGGAGGTCTACGCCGGCTGCTCCTCCTTCTCCACGGACGCCCAGTGCCACCTGCCCGGCTCCACCCCCGGGCGTTCCTCGCACGGCGCGCTGGGCCGCGAGACCTACACGGCGCGCTCCGACTTCTTCGACCGCTCGATCTCGTCCGCGGGCATCCAGACCCTGTTGCGGCAGGTGCGGTCGGTGCGCGGCGGCGCGGGCAGCGTGGCGCTCACCGCCCTCGGCGGCGCGGTCAACCGCGTCTCCCCCACCGCGACGGCGTTCGTGCACCGCCGTTCGCGGATGCTCGCGCAGTACATCGTGTCGTGGCGGGCGGGCACGCCGGGCACCGGCGCCCAGTCCTGGCTGACGTCGGCGCACTCCGCGATGAAGCCGTACGCCTCCGGGGCGGCGTACCAGAACTACACGGACCCGACGCTGACGAACTGGCGCACGGCGTACTACGGCGACGCGGCGGCGAAGCTGGCCCGGGTGAAGAAGCAGTACGACCCGGACCGGTTCTTCACCTATCCCCAGGGGCTGTAGCCCGGGACTCGCCCTCGGGCCCCGCGGACCAGGGCCCCGCGGACACGGGCCCCGCGGACACGGGCCCTGCGGACACGGGCCCTGCGGACACCGGACTCGCGGACCAGGGCGCCCCGGTCGGCGGCCGCCCTACGCGGCGAGGTCCTTGTCGTCGGTGCAGGCGCGGTCCTCGCTGCGGGCGCCGGCCACCAGCGTCCCGCGCCCCAGCGGAGCGGGCCCCGCCTCGATCAGCCAGCCGGCGTGGCGCGAGCCGCGCACGGCCTTCATGACCGGGGTGAGCAGCGCGGTCGCCGCCGGCGACAGCAGCAGCACGACCGCCGTGCCCAGCGCGAAACCGCCGACCACGTCGGTCGGGTAGTGCACGCCCAGGAACACCCGGCAGAACCCCTCGAACAGCGCCAGGCCGATGCCCACGAGCCCGAACCTGCGGTGCGCGACGAAGAGTCCGACGCCCAGCGCCATGGTGAGCGTCGCGTGGTCGCTGACGAAGGAGTAGCCGCCGTTGCCGGACACCAGCACGTCGAGACCCTGGTGCTCCCGGAAGGGCCGGGGCCGCGCCACGAAACCCCTTATGGGCACGTTGACGAGGACGGCCAGCGCGGCGGCGAGCGGCGCCCACACCAGACCGGCGATCGTGGCGGGGGCGTCCTCGCCGCCCCGGCGGCGCACCGAACGCCAGCACCACAGCACGAGCAGCACCATGACGACCGGCAGTCCGTAGTCGGCGAGGAACACCATGCCGCGGTCGAACCAGTGCGGCGCGTCCTTGGCGAGGCCGTTGATGTCGTAGAGCAGGTCGACGTCGGGGTTCGACCCGGATTCGGCGAGTCCAGCCATGGCGCTGCGGCTCCTTCGTCGTCGTCCCTGGCGCGCGTGCGCGCCTTCCTACCCACCCCCGTGGTCTGCGGTTCTGCTGAGGCCGCGCAAACGCGTCACCGGGCTACGACAACAGGAACGCACGGCCCCGGTTGATACGTTCCACACTCCACCGAATGATCACTCAGACGTTATCGAAGAGAGATTCATCAACGCAGTTCAGGGGGCGAGTTCACAGGAGGTTCACACGTCGGTGGGGAGTGCTTTCGCGCCATCCTCGGTCACCCGCGTGGCGCCGAAGTAGTCGGAAGTGTCGATCGGGTCGAACCTGATCACGGCTCCCGTTTTCGGCGCGTCGATCATATAGCCGCCGCCGACATAAATGCCGACATGCCGAATGGCACGCGAGTTGGTGAGGTCGTCGGAGAAGAACACCAGGTCGCCCGGGAGGAGTTCGTCCCGCGCGGGGTGCGGACCCGCGTTGTACTGGTCGTTCGCCACGCGGGGCAGCGTGATCCCGACACTCTCGTACGCGGCCTTGGTCAGCCCCGAGCAGTCGAACCGGCCGCCCTGATCGGCGGTTCCGTTGCCGCCCCAGAGATATGGAGTGCCGAGCTTGCCCTGCGCGAAGGAGATGGCCCCGGCCGCCTGACGGGTGGCGTCCACCCGGCCGACCGGCGCGGCAAAACTCTTCTCCAGGGTGCGAATCGTCTTGACGTAGTTCTGCGTCTCCGGGATGTCCGGGACACCGCCCGCCTTTATGACCCGGTACGCACCGGCGTTGTAGGCCGCCAGCATGTTGTCGGTGACGTCACCCGGCACGTCCTTCACGTACTGGGCGAGTTCGCAGTCGTACGAAGCCGCGGACGGGATCGCGTCGTCGGGATCCCAGATGTCGCGCTTTCCGTCACCGTTGCCGTCGATGCCGTGCGTGGCCCAGGTGCTCGGGATGAATTGCGCTATGCCCCGCGCGTCGGCCGCGCTGACCACGTCCGGGTCCCAGCCGCTCTCCTGGTACAGCTGGGCGGCCAGCAGGGCGGGGTTGAGGGCGGAGCAGAGGTTGCCCCACTGCTGCACGAGCGTCTTGTAGGCGGCCGGAACGGCACCCTTGGCGAGCCCGACGCTGCCCTGCCCGGCGCCGCCCGCGAGGTTGCCGGCGACGACGTACACCGCGACGACCAGCATCATGACAAGGCTCATCCCGAGCCCGACCGCCGCGGCACCGGCCACCCAAACTTTCCGCACGGCTCAACCCTCCCCCATGCCGCGCCTGTTCACGTCCATTTCCGACCATCGTGGCGTCATTTCGCTGTGCATTCGGCGCACATGACACACAGTGAGGGCAGTCGGCCGGCCTGTCATCCCCTCGGGCCGCGTCCGGCGGCGGTCTCAGCGGTCGGCGGGCGTGCCGCCCGGCCCGCCCGCGTACCCGGCCCGCCGCCTCCTCAGCCCCCCGCGACCGCCGTCGCGTACAGCCGCGCCGCCTCGTCCCCCAGCACCACGCTGTACGACACGTCGTCCGTGGCGCCGCCCCGCTCGTGTCCGCCGAGGACGCCCACGACCTTGCCGTCCCCGTCGACCCAGGGGCTGCCGCTGGTGCCGGAGGGGAAGTCGGGGCACTCGATGCGCTGCTGGGTGGGGCTGTACGCGGTGGGCCGGCCGGTGCAGGTGACCGGCGTCTCACGGGCGTCGGGGTAACCGGTGAGCGTGACGGCGCCCGCGGCGGTCCCCGCGGCGAGCGGGTTGCCGCCGACGACGTCCTCGACGTCCCGGCCCGCGACGGAACCCACCGACGCGAACGCGATGTCGCTGTCCTCGTCCTGCCCCTCGGTCCAGCCGCCCGGGAGATAGCGCGTGCGCACGGCCCACACGCCGTACGGCGCCTTGCCGTCCCGGTAGCCGGGCACGAAGACCAGGTCCCCGGCGTCGTCCAGGCAGTGCGCGGCGGTGACGATCAGATCCCTGCCGGGGCTGTGCACCACGGACGCCGTACAGAAGTGCCCGCCGGCGAGCCCCTGCGCCCCGTCCGCCGGAAACAGCGCGCCGACCAGGGCGGTGCGCGCGTCCGCCGGTGCGGTGAAGGTGACGCCGAGCGGGCCGGCGCCGTCGTCGGCGGCCGCCACGGAGGAGCAGGCCACGGCGCTCATGACCAGGGCGCCGAACAGAGCGGGCAACCGGTTCATCACAGACGCGGGCCGATTCACGCTGCCTCCGTCCCTGTGCCTCACCTCACCGGACAACTCACCCACCCCGGCGCCGAATCCACCGTACTGTGCCCCCGCCGTTCCAGCCACGCGGCGACCTGGGGCGGGAGCAGGTCTCAGGCGCCCGTCCGGACCCCGGCCGTCAGCGGGAAGGCGACCCCGGTCAGCTCCTCCGAGACCGTCCACAGCCTGCGTGCGGTCTCCGGGTCACCGGCCGCCGCGGAGCGGCCCACCAGGGTCGGCGCGCCCCGCATCTCGCCCAGTCCGTCCGGACCGACATAGCTGGCGCCGGGCAGGTCCTGGGTCGCCGCGTACAGCGTCGGGAGGGCGCCCGCACGGTCGTTCTGGGCCAGGAAACGGTTGCCGACGGTCATGCCGACGCGGAGCACCGGGTTCGCGGTGTGGCTCTGGAGGTTGGTGGCCGCCCAGCCGGGATGGGCGGCGAGGGCGCGCACCGGGGTGCCCGCCTCGGTGAGCCGGCGCTGGAGTTCCAGGGTGAACAGCAGGTTGGCCAGCTTGGACTGGGCGTAGGCGCCCTGCGCGTGGTAGCGCGTGGCGAAGTCGAGGTCGTCGAAGCGGATGACCGCGCCGCCCCAGCGGTGGGCGCCGGAGGAGACGGTCACCACGCGGCCGGTGACATGGGGCAGCAGCAGGTTGGTCAGCGCGAAGTGCCCGAGATGGTTGGTGCCGAACTGCATCTCGAAGCCGTCCTTGGTGCGCTGCTGCGGCACCATCATCACGCCGGCGTTGTTGACGAGCAGGTCCAGCGGCCCCTGCCAGCCCGCGGCGAACTCGCGCACCGACGCGAGGTCCGCCAGATCGAGCCGCCGCACCTCTGTGCCGCCCGCCACCCGCGCCGCCGCGGCCCGGCCCCGCTCCAGGTCGCGCACCGCGAACACCACGTGCGCGCCCGCCCCGGCCAGCGCGTCCGCGGCGGCGAAGCCGATGCCGCTGTTGGCGCCGGTGACCACGGCCGTACGGCCGGAGAGGTCGGGCAGGCGGGTCGCGTCCCACTTGGTCTTGTGTGTCGTCGTAGCCATGAACCCAATGTAGGCAGCGCCAACAATGCTGTCAATGACAACAATGCTGACGGCGTCAACAAAGATGTCACCGACAACATCGCGTTACGATGATGGGCATGCCCCAGCGCCCTTACCACCACGGAGACCTGCGCGCCGCCCTGCTCGAGGGCGCCGAACGCACCCTGCGCGACCGGGGCGTCGCCGCACTCTCGCTGCGCGAGCTGGCCCGGGAGACCGGGGTGAGCCATGCCGCCCCCGGCCGCCACTTCAAGGACAAGCAGGCCCTGCTCGACGCGCTCACCCTCGCCGGGTACGAGCGGCTGGCGCAGACCCTGGCGGCCGCCGACGACCCCGCGCTGCCGATCGAGCCGCGGCTGACCGCCCTGGCGCGGGCGTATCTCGGGTTCGCCATCGAGAACGCGGAGCTGCTGGAGCTGATGTTCGCCCGCAAGCACGACCCGGAGGCGTCGGCGCGGCTGACGGACGCCGTCGACCGGTCCGTGGGCTCCTTCGAGCGGCTGATCGCCGACGCCCAGCGGCGCGGCGAGATCGTCGAGGGAGACGTCGAACAGATCACCCTGGTCGCGGCCGCGTCCCTGCACGGCCTGGCCTCCTTCAGCGCGAGCGGGATGCTGACCCGGGAGGAGGCGTACGCGGGCGTGGCGGGCCATGTCCACCACCTGCTGTGCGGCCTGAAGCCCCGCTGACACCCACACCCGGACCCCGCCGCCACTCGGCACCCGGCACCCGAACCCCACCGCCGCCACCCGACTGCCGCGCGCCCGGCCCTCCAACCCCCGCACACCTCACCGCCGTTGACCATGTGAAGGGTTCAACACCCCACCCCCACAATCCCGTTCAACGCGCGTCACCCTGTGCATTCGCTGTGGTGAGAGTCAAGTCCCGGCCATCCGCGCGCCATCCGGCCGCCAATGGTCCGTAAGCACGCCGCCCCCTTCGGTAAGGCGGAGGTCAGGCTTCCGCAAGGCTTCTTGTTTGTCACGTACGCAACAAGCGATGGTCGTCGCGGGTCGCCGCCCCCACCGGTGCCAACCGGTGGCCCCCCCACCCGCAGGCTCCCGACCGACACTCCACAGGAGGCTGTACGTTGCGTACGCCCGTTCCGAACTCCCCCCACACGTCCGGCAGATGGCGACTGGCCGGCTCGGCCGTCGCGGCCGCGGCCGCGCTCGTCGTCGCCGGACTCGGCACCGCCGCCCAGGCGGACGCCGCGACGACGGCCCACGCCGCCGCCGCGAACTCCCAGGTGACCTGGTCCGCGACCCCGTGCGCCACCCCCCAGCACAAGGGCGAACTCGCCTGTGACTCCTACCGGGTGACCGGCGGGGTCACCGCCTTCCAGAGGCAGCAGGCGGCGAGGACCGGCGCCGCCGCGAAGGTCACCCCCAAGGCCGCCGCGGCCGCCCCCACCGGCTACGGCCCGAGCGACCTCCAGTCCGCGTACGGCCTGACCTCGGCCGCCGCCTCCAACGGCACCGGCGAGACCATCGCCATCGTCGATGCCTACGACGACCCCAACGCCGAGTCCGACCTCGCCACCTACCGGTCGTACTACGGCCTCTCCTCCTGCACCACGGCCAACGGGTGCTTCAAGAAGGTCGGTCAGACCGGCTCCACCACCTCGCTGCCGTCGGCCGACAGCGGCTGGGCCGAGGAGGAGTCGCTCGACCTGGACATGGCGTCCGCGATCTGCCCGCAGTGCAACATCCTGCTGGTCGAGGCAAAGTCCGCCACCACGGCCAACCTCGGCACCGCCGTGAACGAGGCCGTGACCCTCGGCGCGAAGTACGTCTCCAACAGCTACGGCGGCAGCGAGTCGTCCTCCGACTCGACGTACGACACCAAGTACTACAAGCACGCGGGCGTCGCGATCACCGTCTCCGCCGGTGACGAGGGCTACGGCGCCGAGTACCCGGCCGCCTCGCAGTACGTGACGGCCGTCGGCGGCACCGCCCTGTCCAAGGCGACCTCCACCACCCGCGGCTGGTCCGAGAGCGTCTGGAACACCTCCTCCACCGAGGGCACCGGCTCCGGCTGCTCGTCGTACGACACCAAGCCGTCCTGGCAGACCGACACCGGCTGCACCAAGCGCACCATCGCCGACGTCTCCGCGGTGGCCGACCCGGCGACCGGCGTCTCGGTCTACGACTCCTACGGCATCACCGCCGGCTGGTACACCTTCGGCGGCACCAGCGCCTCCGCGCCGATCATCGCGGGCGTCTACGCGCTGGCCGGCACCCCGTCCAGCGGCAGCTACCCGGCCTCCTTCCCGTACGCCAAGGCCGGCACCTCCGCCCTGAACGACGTGACCAGCGGCAGCAACGGCTCGTGCGGCTCGAGCTACCTGTGCACCGCGAAGTCCGGCTACGACGGGCCGACCGGCTGGGGCACCCCGGAGGGCGTCTCCGCCTTCACCGGCTGACGGCCGCCGCTCGCGAGCGGCCACACCGACCGACCTCCCCGTCGGGTCACGGGGAGCCGCCGGAAAGAAGGGGGGCGTGGGGCCCCCTCGGCGGCAGGGAAGGGGAGCGGGCCACGGCATCCGGCCGTGGCCCGCTTCCCCTGGTCCGTGATCCTTATGCGGCCGTCTCCCATGAGGGCGCTGTGAGTTGGGTCAAGCGGACAGCCCGGTTCGGTAAGACGGAAGTCAGGATTCCGATACCCCCTTGTTGTCGCGTACTCAACAAGAGATGGTCTTGGCGGGCCGCCGCCCGCCGCCGGGGACCCCGTACCGGCGACTCGCACCCGCACGTCCCCCTGTTCCACCCCATCAGGAACACCAGGAGGCTGCACGATGCGTTCCACTCCCCCCAACAGACGTTCTCTGCGCGGCAGTCTGCGCCGGATCGGCGCGGCCACCGCGGCGACGGCCGCGCTGGTTCTCGCCGGATTCGGCAGCGCCGTCCAGGCCGACGCGGCCACCTCCGCCACGACCTCCTCGAAGGTGACCTGGGCGGCGACCGGCTGTGCCACGCCCAAGCACGCGGGCGAACTGGCCTGCAACTCCTACCGGGTGACCGGCGGTCTCACCGCCTTCCAGAAGCAGCAGGCGGCGAGGACCGGCGTGACCCCCAAGGCCGCCGACGCCTCCACCCCCTCCGGCTACGGGCCGACCAACCTCCAGTCCGCGTACGGCCTGACCTCCGCCGCCGCCTCCAACGGCTCCGGCGAGACCATCGCCATCGTCGACGCGTACAACGACCCCAACGCCGAGTCCGACCTCGCCACCTACCGGTCGTACTACGGCCTGTCCTCCTGCACCACGGCCAACGGGTGCTTCAAGAAGGTCAGCCAGACCGGCTCGACGACCTCGCTGCCCTCCAGCGACACCGGGTGGTCCGAGGAGATCTCCCTCGACCTGGACATGGCCTCCGCGATCTGCCCGAAGTGCAACATCCTGCTCGTCGAGGCCAAGTCCGCCACGATGGCCAACCTCGGCACCGCGGTGAACGAGGCGGTCACCCTGGGCGCGAAGTACGTCTCCAACAGCTACGGCGGCAGCGAGTCGTCCTCCGACTCCTCCTACGACACCTCCTACTTCAAGCACGCGGGCGTCGCGATCACCGTCTCCGCCGGTGACTCGGACTACGGCGCGGAGTACCCGGCCGCCTCGCAGTACGTGACCTCGGTCGGCGGCACCAACCTCAAGACCTCGTCCACCACACGCGGTTGGACCGAGACGGTCTGGAAGACCTCCTCCACCGAGGGCACCGGCTCCGGCTGCTCGTCCTACGACACCAAGCCGTCCTGGCAGACCGACACCGGCTGCACCAAGCGCACGATCTCGGACGTGTCCGCGGTCGCCGACCCCGCCACCGGCGTCTCGGTCTACGACTCCTACGGCATCACCGCCGGCTGGTACACCTTCGGCGGCACCAGCGCCTCGTCCCCGATCATCGCGGGCGTCTACGCCCTGGCGGGCGTCCCGTCCAGCAGCAGCTACCCGGCCTCGTTCCCCTACGCCAAGGCCGGCACCTCCGCGCTCAACGACGTGACCAGCGGCAACAACGGCTCCTGCAGCACCAGCTACCTGTGCACCGCGGGCACCGGTTACGACGGGCCGACCGGCTGGGGCACCCCGGAGGGCGTCTCCGCCTTCACCGGCTGATCACTGACTCTCCGTCACCAGGGGCCGCGGCAACCAGCCGCGGCCCTTCGTCGCGCCGTCACCCGTCGTGCGTCGCGCGCGTACCGTGAGACCATCGAACCGGCCCCTCACCCGACTGGCCGTCACCAACGGCGCGGTGCGTAAAAGGGGACAACGACGGAACCACACGACAGGTTCCGCTCCGGCCTCATTGCCCGGCGTGACCTGCCGTGATACACAGAGTGACGATACGGCCCTACGCCAGGTGTTCGTACGAAACCCGCCAATCAATGACGCCAAGTCGACATACGACGGCGCCATTGTCGGCGAGAATGAGCCTGACCTCTGCACCCCCGCAGGGGACGCGGAACTACCCACCAGGGGCGGTGACTTACATGCTCTTTGCGGCCGACAAGGGAGACATCAACACCATCATCGGCGGGATCGCTCCGGACTGGGGCCCCTTCGGCAGCCTGGGCAACGAGGCCAAGGTCATGATCGAGGTGGTGATGGCCGTGGCCATCCTGCTCTGCCTCGGCATCGCCGTCTGGGGCGCCGCGAAGCAGCGCATCGGCGCCACCGCCCTGCGCGACACGTTCAGCGCGGAACAGGGCAAGGGCCTCATCATCGCCGGACTCACGGGCGTCTTCATCATCGGCTCCCTCGGCACCCTCTTCACCATCGTGTACGGCATGGCCGTGTAGCCGGACCGCAACCGCGCAGGCAGCGCCCCCCGACGCCGCCGCGACCCGGTCCGAATCCCCCTACCCCACCCGCCCGTCGTGCCCACCGGCTGAGGTTGCGTTTCCCTGATGTCCCTGATGTCGAGTCACCACACCGCGCCCGAGCGGGAACCAGCACGGCTACCGTCGTACTGGCACGAGTTTCCGCATGACGCCGAGGGGGCGTGCGCGACATGAGTCCCGGGGACGGACAGGACTACGCCGACGAGGTGTCCGGCGGATACGGCGGCACGGGCCAGACCCGCACCCGGCTCCCCGAGGGCGACCCGTACGGCGGCGCGCGGCGCGGCGGCCGCTCGTCGTCCTCGCGCAGCCTGGTCACGGTGGTCGGGGTCGTCGTCCTGCTGATCGCCGCGATCGCCTTCGCCAACCGCGGCGGCAGCGGCGACGCCGACTCCCCGTCCGGCTCCGCGGACAAGCCCGAGACCTCCGCCACCGCCGCCTCCGGCACCAAGCCGGACCAGGTGAAGACGGCCGGCATCCCCACCGGCTACGCCCACACCGAGGAAGGCGCCCAGTCCGCCGCGGCGAACTACGCGGTGGCGCTCGGCTCCACCGGCATGTTCAAGACCGACAACCGCCACCGGATCGTCGCGACCCTCTACACGGCCGACGCCGCAGCCGCGCTCCAGGCCCCCATGGACCAGGCCTACTCCACCGCCTTCCTCGCCAAGCTCGGACTCGACGCGGACGGCGACGCGCCGAAGGGCAGCACCTTCGTCTCCCGCGTCGTCCCCGTCGGCACCACCGCGACCTACGGCGCCACCGACGCCAAGGTCGCGGTCTGGTACCTGGGCCTGATCGGCATGTCCGGCGAGAGCTCCACCGACCCGGTCACCTCCACCTGGAAGACCTGGACCTTCAAGCTCCGCTGGACCGACGGGGACTGGAAGATCGTCAGCGACACGCAGAAGGACGGCCCCGCACCGGTCCCCGGTGACGACAAGGCGGCCACCTCCGACGAGATCAGCAAGGCCATCGAGGAGTACGGAGGGTTCACGTATGCCCGGTAACCCGCACCGCGCACTCCGGCTCGCCGCAGTCGTGACCGCCGTCCAGACGTCGGCCGTGCTGCTGGCGGGGCGCGCCTTCGCCGCCCCGAGCCCCAGCCCGACCCCCTCCGCGTCGAAGAGCAGCAGCTGCGACCTCATCGTCGGCGAGGCCAAGAAGTACTGCGAACGCGGCAACAGCAGCGGCAGCGGCTCCAGCGGTTCCGAGGGCCTCACCAGCGACACCAGCGACCCGCTGACCTCGCTCGCCAAGGGCTTCGCGGACGCCGCCTCCTGGACCGTCGACAAGCTGAGCTCCGCCGTCAAGGAGACCGCGAACGTCGACTTCACCAACCCCAAGTTCCTCCAGCAGTACGCCGTCGTCTTCGCCGCCTCCACCATCCTCACCCTGCTGCTGTGGCTGCTGGCCGTGGCGAAGCGGGCGGTACGCGGAGTCCCCCTCACCACCGCCCTGTCCGAGGCGATCGGCTTCCTGTGGCTGACGGTGATCGCGTCCGCGTTCACCCCGCTGATCCTCTACACCGTCGTATCGGCCACCGACGGCGTCACCGACGTCCTCGCCAAGGCCACCGGCGACCAGACCGACACGTTCTTCGGCACCTTCTCCGGCGCCCTCGGCAAGGGCAGCGACATCGGCGGCGGCCCGATCATGCTGATCGTGGTGTCCCTGGTGTCGATCCTCGCCGCCGGCGTGCTCTGGCTGGAACTCGTCATCCGCGCCGCCCTGCTCTACGTCGGCGCCCTGCTCGGCACCATCGTCTACGCCGGACTGGTCGACAAGAACCTGTGGGGCCACGTCCGCCGCTGGGCGGGCATCATGATCGCGGTCATCCTCGTCAAACCGGTCATCGTGATCGTGCTCGGCCTCGCCGGCGCCCTGTCGTCCTCCGACAACGGCCCCGACGCGTTCTCCGCCGTCGTCTCCGGCCTCGCCATCATCCTGCTGGCCATCTTCGCCAGCGCGATGATCTACCGCTTCGTCCCCGGCTTCGGTGACGAGATCGCGGGGTCCCGCAACAACCGCATCATGCGGGGCGCCGAGGGCAAGGCCGCCGCGGTCATCAGCTCCCCGGCGACCCTGGTGGCGCAGGGCATCAAGACGCACAGCGCCCGCGCCGACAACAACGGGGGCGGCGGCCAGTCGTCCCAGCCCCGCCCGGCCAACCCGGCCACCGGCGGCGTCGCCGCGCACAGCTCGCGCACCCCGAACGGTGGTGGCGGCGGATCTGTCCCCTCCGCCGCACCCGCACCGCGCGCGCCCAGCCCGGCGAACACCCCGCATGCCAGCAACACCCGCAACAGCAACAACCGTTCAGGAGGTGACGGGCGTTGACGGCCGAGTCCCATCTGTCCCATCCGGTCACGCCCCGCCGCACGTATCTGATCGGCCGCGCCCGGCCGAACGCCATCGTCGGCCGCAACCGCGAGACCGGCGAGATCGCGCTGATCATCGCGGGCGCGTTCCTCGGCATGATGAGCGGGCTGCTCGTCCCCGTGCTCTCCCTGCGCATCGTGCTGCTGACCGGCTTCCCCATGCTGGCGCTGGCCGCGGTGTACGTGCCGTACAAACGGCGGACGTTCTACAAGTGGTTCGAGATCAACCGCACCTACAAGCGGACCCTGCGCCAGGGCACCGTCTACCGCTCCGCCGCCATGGAGGCGGGCACCCGGCTCGACGGCCGCGAGATCGAGGTCGGCCCACCGCCCGGCATCGGCCGGATCGGCTGGCTCGCCGCCCCGTTCGGGCCCGACGAGATCGCCGTACTGCTGCACGCCGACCGCAAGACCGTCACCGCCGCCATCGAGATCGAGGGCCCCGGCGTCGGCCTGCGCGACTCCGAGGACCAGGAGGCCCTCGTCGACCGCTTCGGCACCCTGCTGAAGCATGTCGCGAACGGCGACGGCTTCGTCACCCGCATCCAGATGCTCGCCCGCACCCTGCCCGCCGACCCCGACGCGCACGCCAAGGACGTCAGTGTCCGCGGCGACGAACGCTCCCCGGAGTGGCTCCAGCGGTCCTACGACCAGCTCCAGTCGATGGTGTCCACCAGCAGCGAGCAGCACCGCGCCTACCTCGTCGCCTGCATGTCGTACTCGCGCGAACTCGCCGCCGAGGCCCAGGCGATGGCCCGCGCCGCGCGCCCGCACGGCGGCCGCAAGCTCGACCGCGACGCCGGCCTCGCCGTCGTCATGGCCCGCGAGCTCACCGACATCTGCTCGCGCCTCCAGGAGGCCGACATCCGGGTCCGCCAGCCCCTCGGCCAGGGCCGGCTCGCCTCCCTCATCCACTCCATGTACGACCCGGACCACCCCATCGACCACATCCAGGCCATGACCAAGCGCAACGCCTGGCCGGCCGAACTGGACGCGATGGAGCCGACCTACCTCCAGGCCAAGACCCGCGAGTCCACCACCCGCGCGCCCTGGTGCCACGCCACGGCCTGGGTGAAGGAGTGGCCGATGACCCCCGTCGGCGTCAACTTCCTCGCCCCGCTGCTGGTCCACACCCCCGACGTGATCCGCACGGTCGCCGTCACCATGGACCTCGAACCCACCGAGGTCGCCATCGAGCGGATGCTGACCGAGAAGACCAACGACGAGGCCGAGGCGAGCCGCGCCGCCAAGATGAACCGCACCGTCGACCCGCGCGACGTCGCCGCCCACAACCGCCTCGACCAGCGCGGCGAGGACCTCGCCAGCGGGGCCGCAGGAGTGAACCTGGTCGGCTGGATCACCGTCTCCTCCCGCTCCCCCGAGGCCCTCGCCCGCGACAAGCGCACCATAAGGGCGTCGGCCGGAAAGTCGTACCTCAAGCTGGAGTGGTGCGACCGCGAGCACCACCGGGCCTTCGTGAACACACTTCCGTTCGCCACCGGCATTCGCAGGTAGGGGCTGATGCGCTGATGCGGGACCCGCTGTCCGTCCTCACGGACGCCTTCACGTCCTTCCTCTTCGGGAAGGTCGAGACGACCCGCCTGCCGGTACGCACCTCCACCGGGCAGGCCCAGGCCGTCTACCTGCCGACCGCCGCCCCCGGACTCGGCGACTCCGGCGTCATCATCGGCCGCGAGGTCTACTCCGGGAAGGGCTACATCTACGACCCCTTCCAGCTCTACGGCCAGCAGCTGCCCGCCCCGCACTGGCTGGTCCTCGGCGAGTCCGGCAACGGCAAGTCGGCCCTGGAGAAGACCTACGTCCTGCGCCAGCTGCGCTTCCGCGACCGCCAGGTCGTGGTCCTGGACGCCCAGGGCGAGGACGGCGTCGGCGAGTGGAACCTCATCGCGGAGGAGCTGGGGATAACCCCCATCCGCCTCGACCCGACCGCCGCCCTGGACCACGGCATCCGGCTCAACCCGCTCGACCCGGCCATCACCACCACCGGCCAGCTGGCGCTGCTGCGCACCATCATCGAGGTGGCGCTGGGCCACGGCCTGGACGAGCGCTCCGGCTTCGCCCTCAAGGTCGCCCACTCCTACGTCAACGAGACGATCCTCGACCGCCAGCCGGTCCTCACCGACATCGTCGAGCAGCTCCGCCACCCCGAACCCGAGTCGGCCGAGGCGATGAACGTCGCCATAGACGACGTACGCGCCTGGGGCCTGGACGTCGCGCTGGTCATCGACCGACTGGTCGACGGCGACCTGCGCGGCATGTTCGACGGCCCCACCACGGTCGGCATCGACCTGGACGCCCCGCTGATCGTCTTCGACCTCTCGCACATCGACCGCAACTCCATCGCCATGCCCATCCTCATGGCGATCGTCGGCGTGTGGCTGGAGCACACCTGGATCCGCCCGGACCGCAAGAAGCGGATCTTCCTCGTCGAGGAAGCCTGGCACATCATCAACAGCCCGTTCGTGGCCCAGCTGTTCCAGCGACTGCTGAAGTTCGGCCGCCGCCTCGGCCTGTCCTTCGTCGCCGTCGTGCACCACCTCTCCGACGTCGTCGACGGGGCCGCCGCCAAGGAGGCCGCCGCGATCCTGAAGATGGCCTCCACCCGCACGATCTACGCCCAGAAAGCCGACGAGGCACGCGCCACCGGCCGGGTCCTCGGCCTGCCCCGCTGGGCGGTGGAGATCATCCCCACCCTCACCCCCGGCATCGCGGTGTGGGACGTCAACGGCAACGTCCAGGTGGTCAAACACCTCATCACCGAGACCGAACGCCCCCTGGTCTTCACCGACCGGGCCATGACCCAGTCCTCCGCCGACCTGCTGCACGAGGACGAGCTGGCCGACGACGCCCTGCGCGCGGCCGAACGCGAGGCCGAGGCACGGGCCGCGGCCTTCGTGGAACAGCACGTCGCGGACTACGACGGCTCCTCCGAGTCGACGGTGGCGTGAGATGAGACCCGCGGAGCACGGCGGGCACGACCGGGACCGCGAGGGCCAGGGCGGCATCCCCGACGGCCTGCTGATCGGGATACTCGCCTTCCTCCTCGGCATGACCCTGCTGGTGTGGTCGGCGACCGGCCTCGCGGGACTGTTCGCCCACGGCGCCTGGCCGACCGCGGTCACCTTCAGCCGGACCCCCGTGGCCATGCGCCACCTCATCGGGGAACCGCACGACCTGCACGGCGCCTGGCCGGACACCCCGGCCGCCGAGCTCTCCGGATACGGCCTGTTCTGGGGGCTGTTCATCGGGCAGCTGATGGTGCTGGTCGTCCTCACCGTGTTCGTGATGGGCACGGTCGCCCGCTGGCGCGCCGGGAGGGTCAAGCGCCGCTTCGACAAGGCCGCCCGCGCCGCCGCGTCGGGCCACCGTCCCGGCCTGAACACCCCGCCACCCGCGCCGCATCCCCAGTCGTACGCTCCCCAGCCCCCGGAGGTCCACGAGGTCCCGGTGCCCCGCTCGGAGCCGGCGCCGGAGCCGGCCGGTGACCCGGCCGGCCGCGACCCGTCCGCTGCCGACCGGGTGGGCGCCGGCCTGGCCGGTGTCGGTGCCATCGGTACGGGTGCGATCGGCGCCGGTGCGATGGGTGCCGGCGCGGTCGGGGCCGATCCGGTCGGCACCGATCCGGTCGGCGGCAGCTGGGAGAGGATCCGGGTCGCTCCGGAGGAGGGACGCCGCGCCGCGGCGACCCAGGCCGTCCGGGACGCCGAGGGCCCCGCGGTCGTCGTGACCTCCAACCCGCTCATCTGGCAGGACACCAAGGACGCCCGCGCCAAGCTGGGTCCGGTCCTCCTCTACGACCCCGGCCATCTGTGCGACACCCCGGCCCGCCTGCACTGGTCACCCACCGCGGGCTGCGAGGACCGGCCGACCGCCGCGGCACGCGCGACCGCCCTGCTGGCCCCGGTCCGCCCCACCGCCCGCCTGGACCAGGCGCTCGTCGAGACCGCCGAGACCCTGCTGCGCAGCTATCTGCACGCCGCCGCCGTGGACGGCCGGACCATCCGTCATGTGCACCGCTGGACCCAGGGCAACCAGATCCAGGACGCCGTACGGACTCTGCGCACCAGCCCCAAGGCCGCGCCGGGCTCGGCGGGCGAGCTGGAGGCCGCGCTGACCGCGCATCCCGAACGCCGGGACATCGCACAGGAGCTGACGGCCCGTGCGCTGAGCGCGCTCGTCACCGTGAACGTCCGCGAGGCGTGCACTCCCAACCGAAGTGATGCCCTCGCCTTGGATTCCTTCGTCAACGAAGGGGGCACGCTTTATGTGGTGGGGGACTCCATCGAGGATCCTCGCACCCACCCGGGGGCGATGCCCCTGCTCACCGCCCTCGTATCCAGCGTGGTCGAGCGCGGCCGGCGCATGGCCGAACGGTCATCCTCCGGTCGGCTCGACCCACCACTGACGTTCGTCCTCGACGACGTCGCCGCCGTGGCCCCGGTCCCCCAGCTCCCGGAACTCCTCGCCGGCGGGGGCGACCGCGGCCTGCCGACGCTGGCCCTGCTCCGCTCCCGCGAACAGGGCCGCGCCCGCTGGCCGCACCACGAACTCCCGGCCTGAGCGGTACCCCTCAGTCCCGCTCCAGGACGAACTCCAGCTCCTCGTCGTCGGAACCCTCCACCAGGGGTACGACGACTCCGCTGGGCCGGAACCCGAGCCTGCGGTAGGCGGCCTGCGCGCGGGCGTTGTCCTCGTGGACGATGAGCCGCACCCGCTCGGCGCCGGCCTCCCACGACCAGGCGACGGCGGCGTCGAACAGGGCCCCTATCAGTCCGCTGCCCCGGTGCTCGGGCCGTACGAAGACGCCCACGACGTGTCCCTGCGTCCGCTCGATGTCGAAGCCGGCCCAGTCCGTGCTGCCACCTTCCTCCAGCAGCACGGTGACGGTGCCGGCCCACTCCCCGTCGGGGCTCTCGGCTATGAACTGCCGCGCTCCATAAGCGCCTTCGGCCGCCCCCTCGGCCCGCTCCCGCCAGAAGGAGTCCGGCTTCGCCAGCGCCTGGTCGTACGTCTCCAGGAACGCGAGGTGCGCGACCGGGTCCCGCAGCGCGTCGAGCCGGAGCCCGCGCACGGCCGGCCATTCCTCGGCACGGATCGGACGGACGAGGTACTTCTCGGGATATCCCTCGGTGGCATGGTGGCTGCTCATGCAGACAGGGTGAACGCGAAAGAGCCCCGAATCAACCGGTTTTCACCGGGACTCGGGGCTCTTTCTCAATGATTGTTCGGCGGTGTCCTACTCTCCCACAGG
>NZ_LAVA02000033.1 GCF_000974985.2 Streptomyces mangrovisoli
GGCGGGGGCGGGGGCTGGGGGGGCGGGGGCCGGAGGGGTGGTGGGCGCGGCGGGGGCCGAAGGGGCGGAGGCGCGCGCGGGGGCGGGGGCGGGTGACGGGGTGCCGGGTGCGGCCGGCGAGGGGGAGGCCGCGCGCGGGGTCTCGCTCTCGATGCGGTCGACGAGCGCCACGGCGCCCGCCGCCGCGGCCGCGCGCAGCGCCTTCTCGCGATGCGCGCGGGCCCGCCCGGTCTCCCCCATGGCCGCCGCGAGCAGGGCCAGATGCCGGTGGACCGGGCCGCGGACCGCCGCACCGATGCCCTCGACCGCGAACAGGCCGGCGTACGGCGCGAGGAGGTCGTGGACGAGCGGCGCGGCCGGGTGGGTGCCCAGGGCGCCCACGGTCTCCGCCGCCTGCGCGACCATGGGCAGCCACTCGCTGTCCCGGGGTTCGCGGCCCAGGCGCGGCGCCACCGCCGACAGGCGGCGCGCGGCGTCGTCGAGACGGCCGTGCTGAGCGGCGACCAGGGCGAGCGAGACGCGGGGCCACAGGCCGGGGAGCACGTCGAGCGGGGGCATCGCGGCCATCAGCCGGTCCATCGCGGCGAGGTCGCCGGTCTCGGCGTACAGGCACCACCGCTGGGTGCCGGCCAGCAGCGCCGCGTTGCCGCTGCCCGCGGTGCGGCCGAGCTCCTCGACCTCGTCGAGAGCGGCGGCGCAGTCGTCGAAGCGGCCCTCCATCAGGGCGCGGGTGCCCTTCCACAGGGGGACGTACCAGGCGTACAGGGGGCGGCGCAGCGGACGTACGGCGGTCGCGTAGGCCTGGGTCTCGGCGTCCGCCGCCGCGAAGTCGCCCCTCTCCATGAGCGCGACCAGCCGCAGCCGGCGGCCCAGCAGTTCGAGGGCCGGGTCGGGCACGGCGCGAGCGATGGCGACGATCTCGGTCGACCAGTCCAGCCGGTCGCCGCACCGGTCGGGCCCGGAGCGCGCGTCGCACAGGGCGGCGAGCGCGGGCCCGAGCGTCGCCGGATCACCCACCGCACGCGCGGTGGCCACCGCCTCCTCCGCGAGCCCGACCCGCACCTCCTCCCCCTCGACCCACGCGACCGCCAACGAGAGCCGCGCGGTCACGGCGGCCCGAAGAGCTGGGTACGTCCGCGGATCGGGCCCGGCGGGCGGGCTGCCGGGGGCGGAGGCCGACTGCGCGGGAGGCGGGCCGGCGGCGGCTGCGGCCGACAGCCCGGCAGGCGGACCGGCGAAGGCTGGAGCGGGGGCCGCCGGCCCGGCAGGCGACCCATCGAAGGCCGGAACCGACCGCCCGGCAGGCGGGCCGTCGAAAGCCGAAGCCGACAGCCCGGCAGACGGCCCGTCCGAAGCCGGAGCGGAGGCCGGGGCGGACGCCGGGGCCGACAGGCCGGCCGGATGCCCGGGGGAAGCCGGGGCGGGAAGGGCTTCCGGCAGCCTGGCAGGTCGCCCGTCGCCAGCCGGGGCCGACAGTCCGTCGGAAGTCTGGGCCGGTGTCCGGTCGGGCGGGGCGAGAGCTGCGCGGGCCTCCGTGAGGAGGGTGATCTGTTCGTGGTCCTCCAGGTCGACCTCGAAGCCGACCGGACCGGTGCCCAGTCCGAGCGCGGCCCGCGCCAGCAGGTCCGGGCGGCCGGTCGCGCGGGCGAGTGCCGCGGCGCTGAGGAACGCGGCGCGGGCGGCGTCCCGCTCCCCGGTGCCGAGCCGTGCGGAGCCGAGCCCGAGCAGCACCTCCGCCCTGTCCGGCCCACCCCGGGCGCCCCCGCCGCAGGCGTCCACCGCCCGCTCGTACCACCGGGCCGCGTCCTCGAAGGCGTACAGGGCCTCCGCGCGGGCCGCCGCCTCGCGGGCGAAGCGGGCGGCCTCGGGGGCGTGGTCGGGGCCGGCCAGCAGCAGATGGTGGGCCACCTCCGCGGGGGCGGTGTCGCGGCCCCGGCGGGCGTAGCCGGCGAGCACGCCCGCCGCCGCCGCGTGCAGCTCCGCCCGCTCGCCGGGCGGCAGCGCCCCGTACACCGCCTCCCGCAGCAGATCGTGCCGGAAGGCGCCCCGGTCGGCGGCGTCCTCGGCGAGCAGCTGCGCCCCGGCCGCCTCCCCGAGCACGTCCCGCACCTGCGCCATCGGGACCGCGGCGGTCTCCGCCAGCACGTCGAGGCGGAACCGGGTCCCGAGGACGGACGCGACGCCCAGCACCCGGGCCGTGCGCGCGGAGAGCTCCGCGAGCCGGGCCCGGACCGCCGTGCGCACGGCCGCCGACGACGCCTCCCGGTCGAGCACCGCGCCCGGCCCCCGCACCCGCAGCAGCTCCGTCAGGAAGAACGCGTCGCCCCCGGTGCGCCGCAGCAGCGCCCGCACCTCGTCGCCGCCCGGCGCGGTGCCCGTCGCGGCCTCGACCAGCTCGGCGACGTCCGGTTCGGCCAGCGGGCCCAGCGGCAGGCAGCGGCCCCGGCGCAGCAGCTGGGCGCGGGCCCACTCGCGGCCCTGCCAGGCGGTGTCGTCGTCGCGGGCCGTGGCCAGGAACAGCACGGGCGCGCCCCGCGCGGTGTCGGCGCTCTCCAGGAGCAGCCGCAGCGAGGACGCGTCCGCGGCGTGCACGTCGTCCAGGACGAGCAGCAGCGGCCGCCGCTGCGCCGCCGTGGCCAGCAGTTCGGCGACGTCACCGGTGAGCCGCAGCCGCGCGGCCTCGGGGTCGGCGGGCGAGCCGTCCACGCCGCCCGGACGGGATCCCACGGCGGCGCCGTCCATCGCGCCGGCCATGAGGGCGCGCAGCGGCGGTGACGCGGCGACCAGCCGCCCGCACCGCACATCGTCGGCGCCGAGTTCCCGCAGCAGCCGCGACCAGGGCCTGAAGGCCCGCCCGGCGGTCTCCGGCGGGCACCAGGTCCACAGGGCACGGAAGGCACCCGCGTGGGCGGCGGCCTCCTCGGCGGTCCGGGTCTTGCCCGCGCCGGCCGGGCCGGTGAGCGTGACCAGCCCGCCGCGGCCCGCCGCCGCCTGCTCCAGCGCGGCCCGGAGCTCGCCCAGCACGTCCTCGCGTCCCACGAACGGGTACCCCGCCACCGCCATGGCACCTTCCCGCGTCCGACCTCACCCGTGCGCCTCCGGCGCCTCCTTCCGAGCCTAGGCACGGGTGTCCCGCGGCGCCGCCCCGCCGCGCCCGGACCCGGCGCGGGCGCCGCGGGCGTACGCCCCCGCGGCCGGCGCGGCGCCCCGCGCGCCGCCGCAACGCGCCCCGCGGTCACCTTCAATTCCCGTGGCCGCTACGAGCCGTTGGGGCAGGATGGGGTGCCATGACCTCTCCGTACGACCTCTCGCACGACGTTCCGCGCCCTTCGCACGACGTTCCGCGCCCTTCGTACGACGTCACCGCCACCGCGTCCGGCGACGGGGCACCCTCGGCCCCGGCCCCCCGCGGCGCCGCCGCCCCCGTCGTCCTGGACCGCCACGACGGCCCCCACGGCGAGGTCGTGCTGCGGCAGTACGGGGACACGCTCCAGATCATCGCCAACGGGTGCTTCCTCATGGACACCTCCGACGGCCGCTCCGAGCGGCGCCTGGTCGACGCGGCCAGGGAGGCGCTGGACCTCCGCGAGAGGCCCGAGGCGTCCGCGGTCCCGCGCCCACGCGCCCGGCCCGCCGTCCTCATCGGCGGCCTCGGTGTCGGCTTCTCGCTCGCGCACGCGGCGGCGGATGCGCGCTGGGGCCGTATCACCGTTGTCGAGCGGGAACGTGCGATCATCGGCTGGCACCACGACGGACCGCTGGCCCCGCTCACCGCCGAGGCGCTCGCCGATCCCCGCACCGAGATCGTGGAAAGCGATCTCGTGGCGTTCGTCAATGAGACATCGGACACGTTCGACGCGTTGTGCCTCGACATCGACAACGGCCCCGACTGGACCGTCACCGAGGGCAACGACAGCCTGTACACTCCGGCCGGACTCGCAAGCTGCGCAAGGGTGTTGAGGCCCGGCGGAGTGCTGGCGGTGTGGTCCGCGCGGCCCTCTCCGGAATTCGAGGGAACCTTGTGGAATGCCGGGTTCCAACGGGTGCGTACCGAAGAGATCCCCGTTGCCCGGGGCGTTCCCGACGTCGTCCACCTCGCCGTACGACCCGGATAGCAAACCGGCGGTAACTCCCCGTACCCTGCAACCCTGACGCGGATCATTCAAGCGTCAATCGCAGTCATGGGATCACCCCACTGGTTCCGGAAAGCAACTTCAGGGGCGGGCGATGGAGCAGACACACACCACCCACAACGGCACGGCGACGGCCACTCAAGGCGCACAGCGCAGAGTGCTGGTCGTCGAGGACGACGCGACGATCGTCGACGCCATCGCGGTCCGTCTGCGTGCCGAGGGATTCGTCGTGCAGACCGCGGTCGACGGCCCGTCGGCCGTCGACACCGCCGAGGCCTGGCAGCCCGACCTGCTGATCCTCGACATCATGCTGCCCGGCTTCGACGGGCTCGAGGTCTGCCGCCGGGTACAGGCGCAGCGGCCGGTCCCGGTGCTGATGCTGACCGCGCGGGACGACGAGACCGACATGCTGGTCGGCCTCGGCGTCGGCGCCGACGACTACATGACCAAGCCGTTCTCGATGCGGGAGCTGGCGGCGCGGGTGCACGTGCTGCTGCGCCGCGTGGAGCGCGCGACGGTCGCCGCGACCACGCCGCGCTCGGGCATCCTGCGCCTCGGCGAGCTGGAGATCGACCACGCGCAGCGCCGGGTGCGGGTGCGCAGCGAGGACGTCCACCTGACGCCCACCGAGTTCGACCTGCTGGTCTGCCTGGCGAACACGCCGCGCGCGGTGCTCTCGCGCGAGCAGCTGCTGGCCGAGGTGTGGGACTGGGCGGACGCCTCCGGCACCCGCACGGTCGACAGCCACATCAAGGCGCTGCGGCGGAAGATCGGCGCCGAGCGGATCCGCACGGTGCACGGCGTGGGCTACGCGCTGGAGACCCCGACGCCATGAGCGGCGGCCGGGACGCACCGAGAAGCCCCAGGGAGCCCTGGGGCGGCGTACGGCCGTTCTCGATCAAGACCAAGCTGGGCGCGCTGGTCGTGATATCGGTGCTGATCACCACCGGTCTCTCGATGATCGCGGTGCACACCCAGACGGAGATCCGCTTCATCACGGTCTTCTCGATGATCGCCACCCTGCTCATCACGCAGTTCGTGGCGCACTCGCTCACCGCGCCGCTGGACGAGATGAACACGGTGGCCCGGTCCATCTCGCACGGCGACTACACCCGCCGGGTGCGGGAGAACCGCCGTGACGAGCTGGGCGACCTGGCGCAGACGATCAACGTCATGGCCGACGAGCTGGAGGCGCAGGACCAGCAGCGCAAGGAGCTGGTCGCCAACGTCTCGCACGAGCTGCGCACCCCGATCGCGGGCCTGCGCGCCGTGCTGGAGAACGTCGTCGACGGCGTCGCCGAGCCCGACACCGAGACCATGCGCACCGCGCTGAAGCAGACGGAGCGGCTCGGCCGGCTGGTCGAGACGCTGCTGGACCTGTCCCGGCTGGACAGCGGGGTCGTCCCGCTGCGCAGGCGGCGCTTCGAGGTGTGGCCGTACCTCTCGGGCGTGCTGAAGGAGGCCAACATGGTCGTCTCGGCGCGCCGGGGGCTCGCGACCGGGTCCGGCACCCACACGCGGACGGACGTGCATCTGCACCTGGACGTGTCGCCGCCGGAGCTGACCGCCCACGCGGACCCCGAGCGCATCCACCAGGTCGTCGCCAACCTGATCGACAACGCGGTCAAGCACAGCCCGCCGCACGGCCGGGTGACGGTCAAGGCGCGCCGCGGCCCGCAGGAGACGCTGGAGCTGGAGGTCCTGGACGAGGGTCCGGGCATCCCGAAGTCGGAGTGGCACCGGGTCTTCGAACGGTTCAACCGGGGTTCGGTCAGCCGGCCGCACGGGCCGGGCAGCGACGGCGGCACCGGGCTGGGGCTCGCCATCGCGCGGTGGGCGGTCGATCTGCACGGCGGCCGTATCCGGGTGGCCGAATCCGAGCGGGGGTGCCGGATCCTCGTCACCCTTCCGGGAGACTCGTCCGGCACAAAGTTGACGTAAAGTTCGAATGGCTGACCCGAGATCCCCGGCCGTCGGCGCCGGTGGACACGTGTGATCAGCCACAGGCCCGCACGCTTAGCGTGCCGGGTCCGCACCGCCGTAGGCGTTTGACAGCGGAACCACGCTTGTTTCCCGCCATATACAGCGGCGAAACACGGTTTTCGATGTGACTTACGCGACGATGAACCGGCCCGACCTGACCTTCGCGGTCTTGGAGGCGTAGCCTTTATTCCCGCTGTCCATCACCTTGTGAAGCGGAAGAGGGCGGTTCTCGCCGTGTCGCCACAGTCCCCCAGTAACGCCTCGAGCATCTCGACCGACGCCGACCAAGCGGGTAAGAATCCCGCTGCCGCGTTCGGTCCGAACGAGTGGCTCGTCGACGAGATCTATCAGCAGTACCTCCAGGACCCGAATTCGGTAGACCGTGCCTGGTGGGACTTCTTCGCCGACTACAAGCCAGGGGCCGCTGCCGGCTCGGCTCCGGCGGGTACTGCGGCCGCGGGGGCCGCAGGGACCACCACCCCGGCCCCGGCCGCTCCTGCGCCCGCGCAGCCCGCCGTACCGGCTCCCGCGCCCGCCGCCGCCCAGCCCGCGGCCGCAGCCCCGGCGCCCGCGCCCGCCGCACCCGCGGCCCCGGCTCCCGCCCCGGCCCCCAAGGCCGCCGCGAAGCCCGCGCAGGCCCAGCCGAAGGCCGCGCCCGCGCCCGCCGCGGACGGCCCGGAGTTCGTGACGCTGCGCGGCCCGGCCGCCGCGGTCGCCAAGAACATGAACGCCTCCCTGGAACTGCCGACGGCCACCTCGGTCCGCGCGGTCCCGGTGAAGCTGCTGTTCGACAACCGCATCGTCATCAACAACCACCTCAAGCGGGCCCGGGGCGGGAAGATCTCCTTCACGCACCTGATCGGCTTCGCGATGGTGCAGGCCATCAAGGCCATGCCGTCGATGAACTACGCCTTCGGCGAGAAGGACGGCAAGCCGACCCTCGTCAAGCCGGCGCACGTCAACCTCGGCCTGGCCATCGACCTGGTGAAGCCCAACGGCGACCGCCAGCTCGTCGTGGCCGCCATCAAGAAGGCCGAGACGCTGAACTTCTTCGAGTTCTGGCAGGCCTACGAGGACATCGTCCGTCGCGCCCGCGACAACAAGCTGACGATGGACGACTTCACCGGTGTCACGGTCTCCCTGACCAACCCCGGCGGCCTCGGCACCGTCCACTCCGTGCCGCGCCTGATGCCCGGCCAGGCGGTCATCATGGGCGTCGGCTCCATGGACTACCCGGCGGAGTTCCAGGGCACCTCCCAGGACACCCTGAACAAGCTCGGCATCTCGAAGGTCATGACGCTCACGTCGACCTACGACCACCGGGTCATCCAGGGCGCCGCCTCCGGCGAGTTCCTGCGCGCCGTCGCCAACCTGCTCCTCGGCGAGAACGGCTTCTACGACGACATCTTCGAGTCGCTGCGCATCCCTTACGAGCCGGTCCGCTGGCTGCGGGACATCGACGCCAGCCACGACGACGACGTCACCAAGGCCGCCCGCGTCTTCGAGCTGATCCACTCCTACCGGGTCCGCGGCCACGTCATGGCCGACACCGACCCGCTGGAGTACCGCCAGCGCAAGCACCCCGACCTGGACATCACCGAGCACGGCCTCACCCTGTGGGACCTGGAGCGCGAGTTCGCCGTCGGCGGCTTCTCCGGCAAGTCCCTGATGAAGCTGCGCGACATCCTGGGCGTGCTGCGCGACTCGTACTGCCGCACCACCGGCATCGAGTTCATGCACATCCAGGACCCCAAGCAGCGCAAGTGGATCCAGGACCGCATCGAGCGCCCGCACAGCAAGCCGGAGCGCGAGGAGCAGCTGCGCATCCTGCGCCGCCTGAACGCGGCGGAGGCCTTCGAGACCTTCCTGCAGACGAAGTACGTCGGCCAGAAGCGCTTCTCCCTGGAGGGCGGCGAGTCCGTCATCCCCCTGCTCGACGCGGTCCTCGACTCGGCCGCCGAGTCGCGCCTGGACGAGGTCGTCATCGGCATGGCCCACCGCGGCCGCCTCAACGTCCTCGCGAACATCGTCGGCAAGTCGTACGCGCAGATCTTCCGCGAGTTCGAGGGCAACCTCGACCCGAAGTCGATGCACGGCTCCGGCGACGTGAAGTACCACCTGGGCGCCCAGGGCACCTTCACGGGCCTGGACGGCGAGCAGATCACGGTGTCGCTGGCCGCGAACCCGTCCCACCTGGAGACGGTCGACCCGGTCATCGAGGGCATCGCCCGCGCCAAGCAGGACATCATCAACAAGGGCGGCACGGACTTCACCGTCCTGCCCGTCGCCCTGCACGGTGACGCGGCCTTCGCGGGCCAGGGCGTGGTGGCCGAGACCCTGAACATGTCGCAGCTGCGCGGCTACCGCACCGGCGGCACGGTCCACATCGTCATCAACAACCAGGTCGGCTTCACCGCGGCCCCCGAGTCCTCGCGCTCCTCCATGTACGCGACGGACGTGGCGCGCATGATCGAGGCCCCGATCTTCCACGTGAACGGCGACGACCCGGAGGCCGTCGTGCGCGTCGCGCGGCTCGCCTTCGAGTTCCGCCAGGCGTTCAACAAGGACGTGGTGATCGACCTCATCTGCTACCGCCGCCGCGGTCACAACGAGTCCGACAACCCGGCCTTCACCCAGCCGCTGATGTACGACCTGATCGACAAGAAGCGCTCGGTGCGCAAGCTGTACACCGAGTCCCTCATCGGTCGCGGCGACATCACGCTGGAAGAGGCCGAGCAGGCGCTCCAGGACTACCAGGGGCAGCTGGAGAAGGTCTTCACCGAGGTCCGCGAGGCCACCGCGCAGCCGGCCGCGCCGCAGTCCCCGGACCCGCAGGCCGGGTTCCCGGTGGCGGTGAACACCGCGATCTCCGCGGAGGTCGTCAAGCGCATCGCCGAGTCCCAGGTCAACATCCCCGACCACTTCACCGTCCACCCGAGGCTGCTGCCGCAGCTCCAGCGCCGGGCGGCCATGGTCGAGGACGGCACCATCGACTGGGGCATGGGCGAGACCCTCGCCATCGGCTCGCTGCTCCTCGAGGGCGTCCCGGTCCGGCTGTCCGGCCAGGACTCCCAGCGCGGCACCTTCGGCCAGCGCCACGCGGTGCTGATCGACCGCGAGACGGGCCTGGACTACACGCCGCTGCTGTACCTGTCCGAGGACCAGGCGCGCTACAACGTCTACAACTCGCTGCTGTCCGAGTACGCGGTGATGGGCTTCGAGTACGGCTACTCGCTGGCCCGCCCGGACGCGCTCGTGATGTGGGAGGCGCAGTTCGGCGACTTCACCAACGGCGCCCAGTCGGTCATCGACGAGTACATCTCGGCGGCCGAGCAGAAGTGGGGCCAGACCTCCGGCGTCACGCTGCTGCTGCCGCACGGCTACGAGGGCCAGGGCCCGGACCACTCCTCGGCCCGCATCGAGCGCTTCCTGCAGCTGTGCGCGCAGAACAACATGACGGTCGCGATGCCGACCCTGCCGTCGAACTACTTCCACCTCCTGCGGTGGCAGTCGCACAACCCGCACCACAAGCCGCTGGTGGTCTTCACCCCGAAGTCGATGCTGCGCCTCAAGGCGGCCGCCTCGAAGACGGAGGAGTTCACGAGCGGGGAGTTCCGCCCGGTCATCGGCGACGACTCGGTCGCCGCGGCCGCGGTCCGCAAGGTCGTCTTCTGCTCCGGCAAGGTCTACTACGACCTCGACGCCGAGCGGCAGAAGCGCGGCATCACGGACACGGCGATCATCCGCGTCGAGCGCCTGTACCCGCTGCCGGGTGCCGAGCTCCAGGCGGAGATCAAGAAGTACCCGAACGCCGAGAAGTACCTGTGGGCGCAGGAGGAGCCGGCGAACCAGGGTGCCTGGCCGTTCATCGCGCTCAACCTGATCGACCACCTGGACCTCGCGGTCGGCGCGGACGTGCCGCACGGCGAGCGCCTGCGCCGCATCTCCCGCCCGCACTCGTCCTCCCCGGCGGTGGGTTCGGCCAAGCGTCACCAGGCCGAGCAGGAGCAGCTGGTGCGCGAGGTGTTCGAGGCGTGAGCCACTGAGCGCCCGCCCTCGGCGGACGCTCTGCCGGGCCCGGTGCCGAGTCTGCGACTCGGGGCCGGGCCCGGCGGCGTTCCGGGCCGTACGACGGGGAGTCGTGCCGGCCGTACGACCGGGGGCGGGTCCGGCCGTGTCCCGGGCCGCCTAACCTGGAGGGGTACGGCCCGAGGCCCCACCGGCCCACCCCCAGGAGAGAGCACCCGTGTACTTCACCGACCGAGGCATCGAAGAACTCGAGAAGCGGCGCGGCCAGGAGGAGGTCACCTTCGAGTGGCTCGCCGAGCAGCTGCGGACGTTCGTCGACCTGAACCCGGACTTCGAGGTACCGGTCGAGCGCCTCGCGACGTGGCTGGCGCGGCTGGACGACGAGGACGACGAGTAGCCACGGATCGGACGAAGGGCGCCCCTGGTGGGCGCCCTTTCTCGTGGGTGGCGGGGCTCTCCTCGTGGGTGGCCGGGCTCTCCTCGTGGGTGGCCGGGCCCTCCTCGTGGGTGGCCGGGCCCTCCTCGTGGGTGGCCGGGCTCTCCTCGTGGGTGGCCGGGCTTCTTCCCTCAGTCGAGCGGGCGTACCAGGTCGTACGTCAGCCCGAGCGCGCCGTGGGCCAGCAGGAGCGCGCCCGCCACGGTCCAGCCGACGCTGCGGCGCCGCAGGCCACGGACGGCGATCGGGAGGCCGGCCACCAGCTGCGCGAGGGCGAGCGCGCGGGCCTGCGGGGTGCCGGCCGGGGGCAGCCAGGTCGCGAGACGGCCGAGCGGGGTCCGGGGCGCGGGTTCGGGGGCGGTGAGCTCGGCGCGGATCGCCTCGCGCAGGCCCGGCCAGCGGACGGGGCGGGCGCCCGGGAGAGCGCTCGCCCGCGCGTAGAGGCGGTCGGCGCCCTCGCCCGGGGCGAGTCCGGCGGGCAGGTCGAGGCCGGTACGGCCGAGGACGGCGAGCAGGGCGCGCAGCCGGGCCCCGCCGTCGGCGCCGGGGGCGGCCCCGGGGAGCGGGACAGCGACGGCCGCGGGGCCGGGGGCCGCGGCGGGCTTGGTGAGCTGCTGGAGGGCCTGCGCGTCGAGGACCGGATCGAGGCCGAGCCGGGTGGCGAAGGTGAGCATCGCCTCGTCCTCGCCGACCGGGGTGCCGTCGGCGAGCCAGATGTAGCCGACGGGGCGGCGGAAGCCGGCGGCCAGGCTGTATCCGGCGCGGTCGGCGTCCCACCAGAGGGCGAGCACGGGCCAGGGCGCGCTGACGGCGAGCGCGGCGGCCCAGCCGGTGGCGACGCGGTCGACCTGCTCGTCGCCGTGCAGCCAGGGCGTGCCCTCGGGGACGAGCAGACTCCATTCGGGGCCCGCGCCGGTGAGCATCAGGGGCTCGCGCAGGAGCTGGGCCGCGGCGGCGACGGAGTCGGGGTCCGCGCGGCAGAGCAGCAGGGCGCCGGGGGCTCCGCCCTTACGGGGTTCCGTCGACATGGTCATACGCTAGGGCACTTTGCGCCCTTATGACCCCATACCCGAGCCCGGCGGGAGCTGGTCGCACTCCAGGAGACCGGGCCAGGGCCACACCCCCCAGGGGCGCGGGGAACTGCGCGACCAGCCACGACGCACCCGCACCGGACCAGACCGGACCAGGCCGCCGAACCCGCGGCAGCGACCCCGGCTCCCCCGAACGAGTGGCTTGACTTTCACCCACCGCGATATATCGTGTTTCTCGTAGGACGCGATATGGCGTGACGCGTCCGCTCGCCTTGTCCGGCCGAGGAGGTCTGCACCATGTCCGAGTGGTCCGTCGCGGAGCCCAGGAAGCTCACCTTCGACGACCCCGTGAGCGAGCTCCACGTACGCATCGTCAGCGGAACGGTGAACGTGGTGGGCACGGACGAGGGTTCCGCCCGCCTCGAGGTCTCCGCCCTGGAGGGCCCGCCCCTGCGTGTGACGCAGCGCGGTGGCACCCTCACCGTGGCCTACGACGACCTGCCCTGGAAGGGCTTCCTCAAGTGGCTCGACCGCAAGGGATGGCGGCGCAGCGCCGTGGTCTCCCTGGCGGTCCCGGCGCAGACCCGGGTGGAGGTCGGCGTGGTCGGCGCGGCGGCGGTGGTCTCCGGGATCGACGGACGCGCCGAGGTCAAGGGCGTCACCGGCGACACGACCCTGGTGGGCCTCACGGGCCCGGTCCGCGCGGAGACGGTGTCGGGGAACGTGGAGGCGCAGGCCCTCAGCGGGGATCTGCGGTTCAACTCGGTCTCCGGCGACCTGACCGTGGTCGAGGGCACGGGCTCCTCCGTGAAGGCGGACTCGGTGAGCGGGTCGATGATCGTCGACCTCGATCCGGCGGGCCGCCCCACCGACATCAGCCTCACCAGCGTCTCCGGGGAGATCGCCATCCGGCTGCCGCACCCGGCCGACGCCCAGGTGGAGGCCAACACCGCGAGCGGCTCCGTCTCCAACGCCTTCGAGGACCTGCGGGTCAGCGGCCGGTGGGGCGCCAAGCGCATCACGGGCCGGCTCGGCGCGGGCAACGGCCTGCTGAAGGCGACGACGGTCTCGGGCTCGATCGCCCTGCTGCGCCGCCCGCCCGGGGAGGACGAGCCCTGGGACGACGAGCCGTGGGAGGCGCCCGAGGACAAGGCGCGGCAGGACGAGGCGCGGGAGGCCGAGGCACGGGAGGCCGAGCGGCGCCGCGACAAGCTCCGCAAGGACGCGCCGGAACAGGACGCACAGCAGGACGAGCGGCGCGACGAGCGGCGCGACGAGCGGCATGACGAGCGGCACGAGGACGCGCCGCGGTACGACGAGCGGCAGGACGGTGAGCCCGGCGACCCGGTGGACGGGGCGCGCGGCGGTTCGGGGGACAATTCCGGTTCCGGCCCCGACGACCGCGCGGCCGACCGTGCGACCGAAGCCCCGTCCGACGGCACCACCGACGGCACGACTGACAAGAAGGTGCTCTGACATGCCTCCCGTCTTCGCCCACGGCCGTCTGCGCCTCTACCTGCTCAAGCTGCTCGACGAGGCCCCGCGCCACGGCTACGAGGTGATCCGCCTTCTGGAGGAGCGCTTCCAGGGGCTGTACGCGCCGTCGGCGGGCACCGTCTACCCCCGGCTGGCCAAGCTGGAGGCCGAGGGCCTGGTCACCCTCACCACCGAGGGCGGCCGCAAGGTGTACGCCATCACGGACGCCGGCCGCGCCGAACTGGCCGACCGCAGCGACGAACTGGCCGATCTGGAGCTGGAGATCCGCGAGTCGGTCGCCGAGCTGGCCGCCGAGATCCGCGCCGATGTGCGCGGCGCGGCGGGCGACCTGCGGCGCGAGATGCGGGCGGCGGCCAGCGAGGCCCGGCGCGGCGGCACCCGGGAGCGCGGGCCGTTCGACTACGGCGAGTTCGGGGACAAGGAGGCGTGGCGCGCCGCCAAGGAGGAGATGCGCCGCGTCAAGCAGGAGTGGAAGGAGCAGGCCCGGCGCGCCAAGGACGAGTCCCGGCGGGCCCGCGAGGAGGCCCAGCGGGCGCGCCACCAGGCCCAGGAGGCGCAGTCCCGTGCCCGTGCGCAGGCGCAGGAGGAGATGCAGCGGATAGCGCGCCGGGTCCAGGACCATGTGCAGGACCACTTCTCGCGGGGCGACTGGCCCACGGGGGTGCGCGAGGGGCTGACCGAACTGGCCAAGGAATTCGGCGAGTTCGGGAAGGACTTCGGCAAGGAGGTCGGCAAGGACTTCGGGTTCGGGCGTCCGGGTGGCGCCGGCAACGCGAAGGCGGCGCCGACGGCCGACTACACCCAGACCCCGGAGGACTTCCCCGCGGAGTACGTGCCGTCATGGGCCCACGAGGACTCCACCGGCGACCCGGCGCGCGATCTGGACCGGCTGCTCGACCGCTTCCGCGACGACATCCGTGACGCGGCCCGGGACCACGGCGTCACCTCCGACCAACTGCGCGACGCCCGCCATCAGTTGTCGATGTCGGCGGCGCGGATCGGGGCGATACTGCGGGGGCGCGGGGTCTGATCCGCACTCCGGCCGAGAGCCGCTCAGCAGCACCCCGCACCCCTGGCCGAGCCATGCCGCAGCCCCCAAGGGGCGCGGGGGACTGCGCGAGAAACCACGCCGAACCCGCACCTTCCGAGCCGACCGCAGGTCACCCCGCCTTGGCGGTCTCCCTCCCGCCCCCTCCCCCGTTCTCGCCCGCGCCGAGTACCCGGGTCAGGGACTCGTGGGTGACGCCATGGTCGGCGAGGACCTCCGCGGGGACGCCCGGCAGGACGGTCAGGGCGAGCAGCAGATGCTCGTCGCCGACATGACGGTCCCGGCGGGCCACCGCCTGACGCACCGCCCGCTCCAGCACGTGCTTGGCGGAGCGGCTGAAGGAGCGCCGCCCGAAGGTCCGTCCGCCCTGGTCGGCGTGGTCGCCGGACATCGCTCCGACCCCGTGCGCCTCCTCGATCCGGGAGACGATCTCGAGGACGTCGATCCCGAGCCCGGCGAGGGCGTCGGCCTCGGCCCGGGACAGTCCGGCGCGGCGCCTCGACTCGGTGACGGCCCGCGCCACGGAGTCCTTGCGGTCGGCGAGTCCTAGGGCGGCCAGGGCGAACGAGGCGCGGCTGCCCTCCCGGTCGAGCACGGCGAGCAGCAGGTGCTCGGCGTCGAGGGCCGGGGCGCCCGCGCGCTCGGCGTGCTGCATCGCGCCGTCCACTACGGCGCGCGCGTCCTTGGTGAACCGTTCGAACATCAACGCCTCCCGTATTTCTTGTGCACGGCCTGCCTGCTCACTCCGAGTTCCGCGGCGATCTCCTGCCACGACCAGCCCTGGTTGCGGGCGTTGCGCACCTGCACCGTCTCCAGTTGCTCCAGCAGCTTGCGCAGCGCGGCGACGGCGCGGAGCCCGACCCTCGGGTCACGGTCGCCCGCGCGCTCGGCGAGATCCGTTGCTTCGGTCATGCTGTCAACTTACGTTGACACGCCGAGGGATGTCAACCGGAGTTGACGCCAGCGGCACGCGAAAGGCGGGCCCGGAGATCCGGACCCGCCTGAAGGGGCGCAGAGAGCCGTCAGGAGCCGGCGGTGAGGACGATCTTTCCGAACTGGTCGCCCGACTGGAGCCGTTCGAAGCCCTCGCGGGCCCGGTCGAGCGGCAGGATCTCGTCGACGACCGGCCGCACACCGGTGGCGGCGCAGAAGGAGAGCAGGTCCTCCAGCTCGTCCTTGGTGCCCATCGTGGAGCCCACGATCTTCAGTTCGAGGAAGAAGACCCGGGTGAGCTCGGCGTGCGAGGGGCGGTCACCGCTGGTGGCGCCGGAGATGACGAGCGTGCCGCCGGGCCGCAGCGACTTGACCGAGTGGGACCAGGTGGCCGCGCCGACGGTCTCGATGACCGCGTCCACCCGCTGCGGCAGCCGCGCACCCGGCTCCACCGCCTCCACGGCGCCCAGCTCCACCGCCCGCTTGCGCTTGGCCTCGTCGCGGCTGGTGGCGAAGACGCGCAGCCCGGCGGCCTTGCCGAGGACGATCGCGGCCGTGGCCACACCACCGCCGGCACCCTGGACGAGCACCGAGTCGCCGGGCCGGACCCCGGCGTTGGTGAAGAGCATCCGGTAGGCGGTCAGCCAGGCGGTGGGCAGGCAGGCGGCCTCCGCGAAGGAGAGCTCCTTGGGCTTGGGCAGGATGTTCCAGGTGGGGACGGCGACCTGCTCGGCGAAGGTGCCCTGGTAGCGCTCGGTGAGGATGGAGCGGGGCTCCTTCGGGCCGACGCCGTGCCCGGACTGGCCGATCACGGAGTGCAGGACGACCTCGTTGCCGTCCGCGTCGACTCCGGCGGCGTCACAGCCGAGGATCATCGGCAGCTTGTCCTCGGCGAGGCCCACGCCGCGCAGGGACCAGAGGTCGTGGTGGTTGAGGGAGGCGGCCCGGACGTCGACGGTGCTCCAGCCGGGCCGGGCCCCGGGAGCCGGGCGGTCCCCCAACTCAAGGCCGTTCAGCGGCTGGTCGCGGTCGATTCGGGCGGCGTAGACGGCGAACATGACCTTGACGATAGGTCGCCCGCCCGGCGGAAGGAACCGGGCGCGCCTGTGACACATGCCCTCTTGCGACCGCCCCCCTTCCGGACACGGAAATGGCCCCGTCCGAGGACGGGGCCATTTCCGGTGATCATCGGCCGGGCGTCAGCGCCGGGCCACGCCCTCCGCGCGGGCCGCCGCCGCGACGGCCGCGGTGACCGCGGGCGCGACGCGCTCGTCGAACGGCGAGGGGATGACGTAGTCGGCGGCGAGGTCGTCCCCGACGACCGCGGCCAGCGCCTCGGCCGCCGCGATCTTCATGCCCTCGGTGATCCGCGACGCCCGCACCTGCAGGGCGCCCGCGAAGATCCCGGGGAACGCCAGCACGTTGTTGATCTGGTTCGGGAAGTCGGACCGCCCGGTCGCGACGACCGCCGCGTACTTGTGGGCGATCTCCGGGTGCACCTCGGGCGTGGGGTTGGCCATGGCGAAGACGAACGCGCCCTTGGCCATCGACGCGACGGCCGCCTCGGGCACCGTACCGCCGGAGACGCCGATGAAGACGTCCGCGCCGGACAGCGCCTCCTCCAGCGACCCGGTCAGCCCGGCCTTGTTGGTGAAGCCGGCGAGCTCCCGCTTGACCGGCGTGAGGTCGTCCCGCTCGCGGGAGACCACGCCCTTGCGGTCGGCGACCGCGACGTCCCCGATGCCGGCCTCGACCAGCATCTTGGCGATGGCGACGCCGGCCGCCCCGGCGCCGGAGATCACCGCCCGCAGGTCGCCGACGCTCCGGCCGGTCAGCCGCGCCGCGTTGCGCAGGGCCGCGAGCGTGACGACCGCGGTGCCGTGCTGGTCGTCGTGGAAGACCGGGATGTCGAGCCGCTCCTGGAGCTTGCGCTCGATCTCGAAGCACCGCGGTGCCGAGATGTCCTCCAGGTTCACGCCGCCGAAGGACGGGGCGAGCCGGACGACGGTCTCCACGATCTCGTCGGCGTCGGTGGTGGCGAGCGCGATCGGAACCGCGTCGACACCGCCGAACTGCTTGAAGAGGATCGCCTTGCCCTCCATCACCGGGAGGGAGGCCTCGGGGCCGATGTCACCGAGCCCGAGCACGGCGGTGCCGTCGGTGACGACGGCCACGACCGAGGATTTCCACGTGTAGTCGTGGACGAGGTCCGGCTGGTCCGCGATCGCGGTGCACACGCGAGCGACGCCGGGGGTGTATGCGAGGGACAGGTCGTCCTTGTCGCGGATCGGCACGGTGGCCTGCACAGCCATCTTGCCGCCACGGTGCAGCGCGAACGCCGGATCGAAGGAATCGAGGGGCTCGGCCCCGCCGTCCTGATCCGTATTGCTGTCGCTGCGAGGATTGACGATCTCCGCTGCCACTTTTGTTTACCCCTTAAATATTCATGGTTTGAGGGTGGCCACTCCTGGTTGAGGGGTGGGCGGGACCGCATATGACCCAGTTGACTGTTACGTACGGGTACATACGCGACGGGCGCGCCGCACACGCGCCCTGTGCCCCGGATGAGGGGTGTAAGGATCCTTCTTACCGGACGGACGGCTCGGACGACGAGTGCATTAGGCGCAAGGTCACATTCCAGGAACGGAAGCGCGACCCCGGCGGCGGAGAGCCGCGGCCAAACGGGGCATAAGCACACATCGACCGTACTCCAGCAGCTTCAGCGCATCACCGGATGCGCCGAAGATCTTCCGGCCGGAGGAAACGAGCACCGCAGATGGTGCGGCCTCGATGTACCGAACTGATCTGGTTCGGGGGTCGCCCGTTATGCGATTTTGACATATGAGGCCCCCTGGATGCCGCAGTCCGAATGGCAAGATGCCGTAATCACACGAGGTCGCGACACCCGAAGGTGTGTGTTCTCGTCGACCGATCGGCAGTTCCACTCATCCGCCGGAGGAACCCACCATGACCGCAAGCTCCACCCGTCGTACCACCGCTGCGCACTCCCGGCTTGCCGCGGTCGGTGCGATCGCGGTCGCCGGGGCCCTGCTGCTCACCGGCTGTGGCGACCAGACCAAGGACAACAACTCCTCCAACAGCTCGTCGAGCAGCGCTCCGCTGGCCTCCAAGCTCCCGCAGTCGGTCCGCGACAAGGGCACCATCAAGGTCGGTTCCGACATCGCCTACGCCCCGGTGGAGTTCAAGGACTCCTCCGGCAAGGCGGTCGGCCTGGACCCGGACCTCGCGGCCGCCATGGGCAAGCAGCTCGGCGTGAAGCTGGAGTTCGAGAACGGCACGTTCGACGGCCTGCTCACCGGTCTGCGCTCGGGCCGCTACGACATCGCGATGTCGGCGATGACGGACAACAAGAACCGTCAGGACGGCGTCGACCCGGACACCGGCAAGAAGGTCGGCGAGGGCGTGGACTTCGTCGACTACCTGACCGCCGGTGTCTCGATCTACACCCGCAAGGGCGACACCAAGGGCATCACCGGCTGGTCGGACCTGTGCGGCAAGAAGATCGCCGTCGAGCGCGGCACCGTCTCGGAGGACCTCGCCAAGGCCGAGGCCAAGAAGTGTCCGAGCGGCAAGAAGCTCACCATCGAGCCCTTCGACGACGACCAGCAGTCCCAGACCCGCCTGCGTTCCGGCGGTGTGGACGCGGCCTCCTCCGACTTCCCGGTCGCCGCGTACGCGGTGAAGACCTCCGGCGGCGGCAAGGACTTCGAGGTCGTCGGCGACCAGGTCGAGGCGGCGCCGTACGGCATCGCCGTGGCCAAGGACCAGACGCAGCTGCGTGACGCCCTCCAGGCCGCGATGAACGCGATCATCAAGAGCGGCGAGTACCAGAAGATCCTCGACAAGTGGGGCGCCGGCGACGGCGCCGTCAAGGAGTCGGTGATCAACGGCGGCAAGTGACCGGCGGGAACTGACGGCCACTGAGAGGCAACACCCGTGACTGACACCAAGAACACGGCCGGGGAGCAGGACGCTCCCCGGGCCGGGGCCGAGGCCATCAAGGCCATCCCGGTCCGCCACTACGGGCGATACGTATCCGCGGTCATCGCCATCGGGCTCCTCGTCGCGATCGTCTACGCGTTCGGCCAGGGCAAGATCAACTGGCACGCGATCCCGGACTACTTCTTCGACCACCGGATCCTGACCGGCGTCTACAAGACCCTCCTGCTGACGGTCCTGTCGATGGTGATCGGCATCGTGGGCGGCATCGTGCTGGCCGTGATGCGGCTGTCGAAGAACCCGGTGACCTCGTCGATCTCCTGGTTCTACATCTGGTTCTTCCGCGGCACCCCGGTCCTGGTCCAGCTGTTCCTCTGGTTCAACCTGGGCCTGGTCTTCGAGTACATCAACCTCGGTCCGATCTACAAGGACTACTGGTCGAACTTCATGACGCCGCTGCTGACGGCGCTGCTCGGCCTGGGTCTGAACGAGGCCGCGTACATGGCCGAGATCTGCCGCGCGGGTCTGCTCGCGGTGGACGAGGGCCAGACCGAGGCGGCGCAGGCGCTCGGCATGGGGCACGGCAAGACGCTGCGCCGGGTGATCATCCCGCAGGCGATGCGCGTGATCGTGCCGCCCACGGGCAACGAAGTCATCAACATGCTGAAGACGACCTCGCTCGTGGCGGCCGTCCAGTATCCCGAGTTGTTCCGCTACGCCCAGGACATCGGCCAGAACTCCGGTGCCCCGGTGGAGATGTACTTCCTCGCCGCCGCCTGGTACCTGATCATGACCTCGATCCTGAGCGTGGGCCAGTACTACGTCGAGCGGTACTACGCCCGGGGCTCCAGCCGCCAGTTGCCGCCGACGCCGTGGCAGAAGGTGAAGGCCGGCGTGTTCTCCGTGCGCAGGCCCAAGGGAGCGGTGGCATGAGCGACGCACTGAACAAGACGCAGGACACTCCTCCGCGGGACTCCGTCGCGATGGTCAAGGCGGAGGGCGTGCACAAGTCCTTCGGCCACCTGGAGGTGCTCAAGGGCATCGACCTGGAGGTCAAGCCGGGTGAGGTGTTCTGCCTCATCGGCCCCTCCGGCTCCGGCAAGTCGACGTTCCTGCGCTGCATCAACCACCTGGAGCAGATCAACGCGGGCCGGCTGTACGTCGACGGCGAGCTGGTCGGCTACCGCCAGCAGGGCGAGAAGCTCTACGAGCTGCGGGACCGCGAGGTCGCGATGAAGCGCCGGGACATCGGCATGGTCTTCCAGCGCTTCAACCTGTTCCCGCACATGACGGCGATCGAGAACGTCATGGAGGCGCCGGTCCAGGTCAAGAAGCAGAGCAAGAGCCAGGCGCGGGAGCGGGCGATGACCCTGCTGGAGCGGGTCGGCCTCGCCGACCGGGCGGGGCACTACCCCTCCCAGCTCTCGGGCGGCCAGCAGCAGCGGGTGGCGATCGCCCGGGCCCTCGCCATGGACCCGAAGCTCATGCTGTTCGACGAGCCGACCTCGGCCCTGGACCCGGAGCTGGTCGGTGACGTCCTCGACGTCATGCGCGACCTCGCCGAGTCGGGCATGACCATGGTCGTCGTCACCCACGAGATGGGCTTCGCCCGCGAGGTGGGCGACAGCCTGGTCTTCATGGACGAGGGCGTGGTGGTCGAGTCGGGTCACCCGCGTGACGTCCTGACGAACCCGCAGCACGAACGCACCCAGTCGTTCCTGTCGAAGGTTCTCTGAGACACGCGCGAAGGGCGGTACGGAGCCTCCGTACCGCCCTTCGGCGAGTTCCGGCCCGCCCGCTACCTGAGCGCGAGCAGGAGGGTGTCCGACGGGGAGCACCACACCGGGCGGGCCTCGGCGAAGCCCCTGTCCCGCAGGACGCGCGCGTGCTCGTCGGCGGAGGGCGTGTCGCCGTCCGCGTGCTCGCCGTAGATCTCGAAGCGGCGGGCCGTGGGCCCGGCGAGGACCGGGTCGGCCGCGGCCAGCTGCCACCACTCGGCCCAGTCCAGCGCGCCGTCGCGCCGGGCGTGGTCCATCAGGGCGTGCCGCCGGGCGCTCTCGGCCGCGTTGATGCGGGGCGTGGTGCGGTCGGTCATCCGGTCCGCGTTCATGAAGACACCGCCGACGCGGACCAGGTCCGCGACCTGCCCGTAGAGCGCCGCGAGGGGTTCGCTGTGCAGCCAGTGCAGGGCCGTGGCGGTCAGGACGGCGTCGTAGGAGTCGTACGGCAGCCTCGTGGTCCAGTCGGGGTCCTTGAGGTCGGCGGCGACGAGCACGACGCGGTCGTCGCCCGCGAAGGTGCCCTCGGCGATCGCGAGGAGGGCCGGGTCGAGGTCGACGCCGGTGCTGGTGGCGCCGGGGAACCTGCGCAGCAGCCGGGCGGTGATGCTGCCGGTGCCGCAGGCCAGGTCCAGTACGCGGGGTGTCGTGCCGACGCAGGCCTCGACCATGTCGAGCATGATCCGGAACCGGTCCTCGCGGTCCGGCATGTACCACTCCTGCTGGCGGTCCCAGCTCTCCTGCCAGGCCGCCCAGTCGGCGCCCGGCGCCGCCGTGTCCGCGTCCGTCATCGAACCCCTCCACCCCGTCGGTCCCGTAATACCCTGGATGCACGACCGGCTGTTACCCGACCGCATCGACGACCATAGAGCGCCTGCGTAAGGACTACAAGTGGAACTGGCCTATTACTCGGACTACGCCGTACGACTCGTGAACAGCGAGGAGCCGGCCCGGGGCAAGGACTCGCTCACCTCGGTCGAGGCCGTCCGCGAACTCTTCGGCGCGAACGCGTCCGCGGCCCGCCGCACGACCGACGCCGACGTCACGCGGTTCCGTTCGGTGCGCGCCCGGCTGCGTTCGGTCTTCGCGGCGGCGGACTCCGGCGACGAGACGCTCGCCGTGGACCTGCTGAACTCGCTGCTCCTCGAGTTCCCGGTCAGCCCGCAGATCTCCGGGCACGACCACCGGGACGAGGACGGCCGCCCGCTGTGGCACATGCACCTCGCCGACCACCCCTCGAACGCGACCGCGGGCTACGCGGCGATCGCGGCCATGGGCCTGGCGTTCCATCTCACCGAGTACGGCGTCGACCGGCTCGGCCTGTGCGAGGCCGCGCCCTGCCGCAACGCCTACCTCGACACCTCGACCAACCGCTCCCGGCGCTACTGCTCCGACCGCTGCGCCACCCGGGCGAACGTGGCCGCCTACCGGGCCCGCAAGCGCCTGGAGGCCGACCGGTCGGCGAGCACCGGCCTGGCCGCCGACAGCGCCCAGCCCAGCAGCGCCAGCGGAGAGCGGCTGCCCGACCGCGGCGGCCGGTAGCGAAAGCGCACCCGCCCGAGGATCAGCTCCTCGGGCACGGTGCCGTAGTCGGTGCTGTCACCGCCCGCGTACGCGTTGTCGCCGAGCACCCACCAGCCGCCCTCCCGGCGTTCGGCGGCGCGCTTGACGACGAGCAGGTCCTGCTGGAACGGGTGGCGCAGCACGACGACGTCGCCCGGCCGCACCCTGGCGCCGTAGTGCACCAGGAGCCGGTCCCCGTGGTGGAGCGTGGGCACCATCGACGGCCCCGTCACCTCCGCCACCCCGAAGGGCGCCATCGCCCTTCCGCGCTCGGTCTCCTGCGACAGCTCCGGCATCCCGGCACCTCCCCGGTCCGATCCTCCACCAGTCTCAGTCTGACCCTGGACTTTTGTCCTAAGCCCATGGGGGCACTCGAGAAAACCGTCCTCGCAGGGAGTAATGTCCCACCTGAGAAGACGATCACGAGGAAGGAATGCTCCATGCTTTCCCGCCTGTTTGCCCCCAAGGTCAAGGTCAGCGCGCACTGCGACCTGCCCTGCGGTGTGTACGACCCGGCCCAGGCCCGCATCGAGGCGGAGTCGGTGAAGGCCGTGCAGGACAAGATGGCCGCCAACGACGACCCGCACTTCCAGGCGCGTGCCACCGTCATCAAGGAGCAGCGCGCGGAGCTCGCGAAGCACCACGTCTCCGTGCTCTGGAGCGACTACTTCAAGCCGCCGCACTTCGAGAAGTACCCCGAGCTGCACCAGCTGGTCAACGACACCCTGAAGGCCCTCTCGGCCGCCAAGGCGTCCACCGACCCGGCCACCGGTCAGAAGGCCCTGGACTACATCGCCCAGATCGACAAGATCTTCTGGGAGACCAAGAAGGCCTGACGCCTTCGCCGTCCCGAAGGGCCCGTCCGGATCTCGATCCGGACGGGCCCTTCGGCGTGTCCGGGGACGCCCGCCCGTCGCGGCCCCCGGGCCCGTGCGCGCGCGTGGGATGCTGAGGGCATGGGTGACATGAGCACGGAGGACCTCGTCCGACTGCGGCGGACCCGTGACCGCATGGACCGGGAGTACGCCGAGCCGCTCGACATGGCCGAGCTCGCGCGCACCGCGCTGATGTCGCCCGGTCACTTCCAGCGCAGTTTCCGCGCGGCCTACGGCGAGACGCCGTACAGCTATCTCATGACCCGGCGCATCGAGCGCGCGAAGGCGTTGCTGCGGCGCGGCGATCTGAGCGTGACCGAGGTGTGCCTCGCCGTCGGCTGCACCTCGCTCGGCTCCTTCAGCTCCCGCTTCACGGAGCTGGTGGGCGAGACCCCGAGCGCCTACCGCTCCCGCCCGCACGAGGAGAGCGCGGTGATCCCCTCCTGCGTGGCCCGCACCTTCACCCGCCCGCGCCGGCACGGCCCCCGCCCGCCGGTGGGCGACACCCGCTGAAGACCTGGGCGAACGGGGCGCGAAAGCGGTACGGCCGCTCTAGCGTGAGGGCATGGATCTGAAACTCAGGCAGTGCTTCATCGCCGTCGACGACCATGACAAGGCGCTCGCCTTCTACCGCGACGTCCTCGGCCTGGAGGTCCGCAACGACGTCGGGTTCGAGGGGATGCGGTGGGTGACGGTGGGCTCGCCGCTCCAACCCGACGTGGAGATCGTGCTGGAGCCGCCGGGCGCCAGCCCCGACGCCTCCCCCGCCGACCGGCTGGCCATCGCCCAGCTGCTCGCCAAGGGGATGCTGCGCGGCGTCATCTTCACCACGGCGGACTGCGACGCCCTCTACTCCCGGGTCGAGGAGTCCGGCGCGGACGTCATCCAGGAGCCGACGGACCAGCCGTACGGCGTGCGGGACTGCGCGTTCCGGGACCCGGCGGGGAATCTGCTGCGCTTCATGGAGCGGGCCGGGGCCTGAGGCCCCGCGCCGGGACCCGCGCGGGCCGACGGCTGAGGCTCCGCGCCGGGACCCGGGCCCTGCCCGGCCGCGCGGCGGTCAGGCTCCCGGCGCCAACCGGGCGGCACGGGCGCGGAGATAGCGCTGCTCGGGCAGGCTGAGGGTGCGGGCGGCCGCCGACTCGTAGGCGGCGCGGGCGGCTTCGGCGTCGCCCGCCCGCTCCAGCAGATGCGCCCGCACCGACTCCCAGCGGTGGTGGTCCGTCAACTCGGGCCGCAGCAGATCGAGTTCCCGCAGCCCCGCCTCCGGCCCCCGGACCATCGCCACGGCCACCACGCGGTTGAGCCGCTCCACCGGGCCGGGCACGAGCCGCACCAGGACGTCGTAGAGGCCGAGGATCTCCGCCCAGTCGGTGTCGGCCGCGCCGGGCGCCTCGTCGTGCACGGCGGCGATCGCGGCCCGCAGCTGGTAGGGGCCGGGCGTGTGCGCGCGCAGCGCCTCCGTGACCAGGGCGACGCCCTCCGCGATCGCCGCCCGGTCCCAGCGGTCGCGGTCCTGTTCGTCGAGCGGGAGCAGTTCGCCGTGCGGGCCGCTGCGCGCCGCCCGGCGGGCGTCGGTGAGCAGCATCAGCGCCAGCAGCCCGGCCACCTCGGCGTCCTGGGGCAGCAGCCGGTGCACGGTACGGGTCAGCCGGATCGCCTCGTCGGCGAGGTCGCGCCGCTGCAGGTGTGCGCCGGAGGTCGCCGTGTAGCCCTCGTTGAAGATCAGGTAGAGCGTCTGCAGGACGGCGGGCAGGCGCTCCGCCCAGGTGTCCGGTCGGCCGAAACGCACCCCGCGCACCTTCGCCTTCGCCCTGCTGACCCGCTGCGCCATGGTCGCCTCCGGCACCAGGTGGGCGCGGGCGATCTCGGCGGTGGTGAGCCCTCCCACGGCCCGCAGGGTCAGCGCGATCTGCGCCTGCGGGGTGAGGCGGGGGTGGCAGCACAGAAAGAGCAGGGCGAGCGTGTCGTCCTCGCGCGGGGCCCGGTCCGCGCCGGGCGGCGGCGCGGTCAGGGCGTCGCGCGGCAGCAGCGCCTCGGCGCGCTCCTCGCGCCGGCGCCGCGCGTCCTCGGCGCGCAGCGCGTCCACCAGCCGACGCGCGGCGACCTTGATCAGCCAGCCGCGCGGGTTGACGGGCACCCCGTCCGCGGGCCACTGGCGGGCCGCGGCCAGCAGCGCCTCCTGTACGGCGTCCTCGGCGGCGTCGAAGTGGCCGTAGCGCCGGACCAGCGCGCCGAGGACCTGCGGCGCGTGGGTGCGCAGCAGGTCCTCGACCTCGGTCGGACGGCTCATGACCGGTCGGCGGGGATCAGATGTCCCCGGCGCCGTCCAGGACGGCCCGGATGACGACGGGATAGCTGGTGATCCCCTTCGGGCCCGGACAGCGGGCGGCACGCTCGGCGATCTCGGTGACCCGCTCCAGGCTCGCGCACTCCAGCACCCAGTAGCCCGCCATCACCTCCTTGGTCTCGCCGTAGGGGCCGTCGGTGATCACGGCCTTGCCGTCGTCGCCGACGGTGACCGTGCGGGCCTGCGCCGGTTCGGCGAGTCCCTGGGCGTCGATCAGCTCGCCGGTCTCCGCGAGGTCGTCGCTGATCGCGCCCATGTGCGCGTACATGGCCTGGAGTTCCGTCGCGCTCCACGCCGGCGCGTGCTCGGAGGCCCGGCCGCGCATGCCCTCGTAGTCCGCCTGGGTGCCCCGCACCATGACCAGGTACTTCATCGATCCGCTCCTTCACCTCGCACCGCCCGTCCGGGCGGCTCTCACAGGGGACGTCGGAGCCGCGACGGCGCTCTCGACACGGGCCGCGCAGTTCGCCCGCGCTTTTTCTCAGCGTAGGGCGGGGCGGGGGGCCGCGCCGGGCGCCTGAGGTGTCGTACGACGGATGCCGGGCCGGTGCGGGAGGCGGCGGGGCGATCCCTGCCGTCCGCGCACGTGGCGCGGCCCCGCACGTCGTGGGGATGTGCGGGGCCCGCCTGGCCGGAGCCCGGGGCCGTGGGCCGCCGGGCTCCGGCGTCCGTCAGCTGGTGCGGCGGGTCACGAACTCCGCCAGCGCCAGCAGGCCGTCCGCCTCCTCGGGGTCGGGGATCGCGCAGGCCAGCTCCTGGACCGCCCGGGCCATCCGGTCGGCCGCCTGGCTCTGCGCCCAGTCCCGGCCGCCCGCCCGCTCGACGGCCAGCCCGATGCGCTCCAGGTGGGCCGTGTCGCCCTCGTCGTGCGGCCGGGCGTACAGCCGCGTCAGTTCGGCCGCCTCCGGGGTGCCGGAGGTGAGCGCCGCCACCACGGGCAGGGACTTCTTGCGGACGGCGAGGTCCGCGCCCACCGGTTTCCCGGTGCGGCCGGGGTCGCCCCATATGCCGATGATGTCGTCGATCAGCTGGAAGGCGAGCCCGGCCTCGCGGCCGAACGCGTCCAGCGCCGCGACGTCGGCGGGCGCCGCCCCCGCGTACAGGGCGCCGACCGCGCACGCGCAGCCGAGCAGCGCGCCCGTCTTGGCCTCGGCCATCGCGAGGACCTCGGCCAGCGTGACCGAGGCCGGGTCACGGGACTCCAGGGCGGTGTCCGCCTGCTGCCCGGCGCACAGTTCGATCACGCAGCCGGTGAGCCGGGACGCGGCCGCCGCCGACGCCGGATGCGGGTCCTCGGCCAGCAGCCGCAGGGCCAGCGCCTGCATCGCGTCCCCGGCGAGGATCGCGTCGGGCTCCCCGAACACCGTCCAGGCGGTGGGCCGGTGGCGGCGGGTGGTGTCCCCGTCCATCACGTCGTCGTGCAACAGCGTGAAGTTGTGCACGAGTTCCACCGCGGCGGCGGCCCGCAGCGCCGCCTCGCGGGCCGCCGGACCGCCGAGCGCGTCGGCCGCGGCGAGCACGAGCGCGGGGCGGATCGCCTTGCCCGCCCCGCCCGTCGCGGGCGTGCCGTCCACGTGCTCCCAGCCGAAGTGGTAGCGCGCGACCCGGCGCATGGAGGCGGGCAACCGGTCCAGGGCGGCGAGCAGTTCGGGGTCAACGGCGGCCCGCGTGCGGTGCAGGATCGCCTCCGCCTCCGCCCCATCGGCAGGCGCCGCCTGCGACTGCCCCGGTGGCTGCCCCTGCTGCTGCGACTGCCCCTGCGGCCGCCCCGGTGACTGCCCCTGCGGCTGGACCCGGTCCCGCGGCTGCGGCCGGAGGGCCGGCCGCACCGGTCTCGGTCCCGTGGAGTCCGCCGCGAGGCGTGGCAGCGTCATCGCCAGCGGCCGATCTCTACGTTCTCCAGCACGCCGAGCGCGTCCGGGACCAGGACGGCGGCCGAGAAGTAGGCGGTCACCAGGTACTTGATGACGGCCTGTTCGTTGATGCCCATGAACCGCACGGACAGGCTGGGCTCGATCTCGTCCGGGATGCCGGCCTGCCTGAGCCCGATGACCCCCTGGTCGTCCTCGCCGATGCGCATCGCGATGATCGAGGACGTACGGGCCGGGCTGACCGGGATCTTGTTGCACGGGTAGATCGGCACGCCGCGCCAGGTCGGGATGCGGTTGCCCCCGATGTCGATGGTCTCCGGGACCAGCCCGCGCTTGTTCAGCTCGCGGCCGAACGCGGAGATCGCCCGCGGGTGGGCGAGGAACAGCTTGGTCCCCCGGCGCCTGCTGAGCAGCTCGTCCATGTCGTCGGGGCTGGGCACGCCGTCGTGCGGCTGGAGCCGCTGGTCGTACTCGCAGTTGTGCAGCAGCCCGAAGTCCCGGTTGTTGATCAGCTCGTGTTCCTGGCGTTCCTTGAGCGCCTCGACGGTGAGCCTGATCTGCTGCTCGGTCTGGTTCATCGGCTGGTTGTACAGGTCGGCCACGCGCGAGTGGATGCGCAGCACGGTCTGCGCGATGCTCAGCTCGTACTCGCGGGGCCGGGCGTCGTAGTCGACGAAGGTGTGCGGGATGTCCGGCTCGCCGCTGTGGCCGGCCGCGAGGTCGACCTCCTTCTCGCCGTACTTGTTGGTGCGCTGTTCGGGGATGAGGCGCAGCTGCCGCAGATGGTCACCCAGCGTGTCGGCCCGCTCCGCGACCTGCTCGACGTCCTGGCGGGCCAGCACGAGCGCGGTGACGGTGGTCTGCGCGCGGACGGTGTGCTCCCAGACGGCCTCGGGGTCGAGCAGGGCGGCCTCGCCGAAGTAGGCGCCGTCGGCGAGGACCCCGAGGACCGCGTCGCCGCCGTAGGGGCCGGTGCCGACCTTCTCCACCCGGCCGTGCGCGAGCAGGTACACCGAGTCGGTCGGGGCGCCGGACGGGGCGATGACCTCGCCCGGCGCGAACTCCCGCTGGTGGCAGCGGGCGGCGAGCTCGGTGAGCACCTCCTCGTCCTCGTAGTCCCTGAGCGCCGGCAGTTCGCCCAGCTCGGCGGGGATGACCTCGACGCGGTCGCCGGTCTTCACGAAGGTGATGCGACCGTCGCCGACCGCGTAGGTGAGCCGTCGGTTCACCCGGTACGTGCCGCCCTGCACATTGACCCACGGCAGGGTGCGCAGCAGCCAGCGCGAGCTGATCTCCTGCATCTGGGGTGCCGACTTGGTGGTGGTGGCCAGGTTCCGCGCGGCCGCGGTGCCAAGACTCTGCTGCGGCTTGCCCTGCTCCGCGCGGACCTCTTCGCCTACCGACATGTGGAAATGCCCTCCCGGTGATGCGCGGGCGCCCCGCGGCGCCGTGCGCTGATCTCGCGATCAACCCTTCCTCACGGAGCGTGCTCGTGCCATTACCCGAAAGAGGGGGAATGGATCACGGCCGCACTGGGCATTCCGGCACATCCGGGCGGTCGCGACGGGTGTCCGGATCGGCTCGCACACCGTACGAACGATGTGTCCGGGCACGCACCTTTTCGGTAGAAGCTGCGTCACCGGCGTCATGGACGCCGGGAGGCGGCTTCGCCGGAAGCCGCCGAAAGAGGCGGCCGCGACCTGCGGCCGCTCGTACGGCACGGCACAGCACGAAGGAGGCGGCCATGGCGTCACCCATGTCCGCGGGCACGTTTCTGGACGCTCTGCGAGCGGAGGGTGTCACCGTCGTCGAGGTCGGCGACTGGCGGCACCACAACCGCAACCACAAGGGCCCGTGGGGCCCGGTGCACGGCGTGATGATCCATCACACGGTGACCAGGGGCAGCGCGCTCACGGTCGCGCTCTGCCGCGACGGCCGCCCCGACCTGCCGGGGCCGCTCTGCCACGGCGTGATCACCAAGGACGGCACGGTGCACCTCGTCGGCTACGGCAGGGCCAACCACGCGGGCCTCGGCGACGACGACGTGCTGCGCGCGGTCATCGCGGAGAAGGCCCTCCCGCAGGACAACGAGGCGGACACCGACGGCAACCGGCACTTCTACGGCTTCGAGTGCGAGAACCTCGGCGACGGCCAGGACCCGTGGCCGGTGGCGCAGCTGGAGGCGGTGGAGAAGGTCTCGGCGGCGCTGTGCCGGCACCACGGCTGGACCGAGCGGTCGGTCATCGGGCATCTGGAGTGGCAGCCCGGGAAGGTGGACCCGCGCGGCTTCACGATGACCTGGCTACGGGAACGGATCCGCGACCGGCTGAAGTGAGCCGGGGGCGCCTGGCCCGCCGGAGACACCCGACCCACGGAGGCGCCGAGCCCGCGGGGCGCCGGGTCCACCGGAGGCGGGCGGCCGCGACGCGGCGCGGCCCGGCGGCGACAATGGTCGCGTGACCGGCCCCGACGCCCTCGAAGCAGCCCTGCGGCCCCGCCTGCCCTCGCCCCTGGAGGAGATCGCGGACGGCCGGTTCGCGCGCCACGGCGTCCGGCTGCTGCTCAAGCGGGACGACCTCATCCACCCGGAGCTGGTCGGCAACAAGTGGCGCAAGCTGGCGCCGAACCTCGCGGCGGCGGACGGCCGGCCGCTGGTCACCTTCGGCGGCGCGTACTCCAACCACCTGCGGGCCACGGCCGCCGCGGGCCGCCTGCTCGGCGTCCCGACGATCGGCGTGGTCCGCGGCGAGGAGCTCGCCGGACGCCCGCTCAACCCCTCCCTGGCCCGGTGCGCGGCGGACGGGATGCGGCTGCGTTTCGTGGACCGTACGACGTATCGCCGCAAGGCCGAGCCGGAGGTGCTGCGCGCCGTCCTGCGCGCGGCGGACGCCGAGGAGGCCTACGTCGTCCCCGAGGGCGGCAGCAACGCGCCCGCGGTGCGCGGCTGCCGCGCCCTCGGCGAGGAGCTGCGGGGCCGGGCGGACGTGGTGGGCATCGCGTGCGGCACCGGCGGCACCCTGGCGGGGCTCGCGGCCGGACTGGGCCCGGGGCAGCGGGCGCTCGGCACACCCGTGCTCAGAGGGGGCTTCCTGGGCGACGAGATACGGCGGTTGCAGGACCTCGCGTTCGGGGGCCCGCGCGGCGACTGGTCGCTGGACGAGCGGTTCCACTGCGGCGGGTACGCGCGTACGACGCCCGAACTGGACGCCTTCGCGCAGGATTTCGAGGATCGCCACGGTCTGGCCGTGGAACGTCTCTATGTCGCCAAGTTGCTCTACGGACTCTTCGCGCTCGCCGCGGAGGGGGCGTTCGAGGCGGGCACGTCGGTGGCGGCCGTGATCACGGCCTGAGCCGCGTCGGGCCCGCTCCCCGCGCACACCCCGCTCACGCCGTCTCCCGGTACGCCGCCGCCTCCTCCAGGTCCAGCCTGCGCAGCAGCGTCCGCAGCATCTCGTCGTCGATGTAACGGTGGTCCCGCAGCCGTACGAAGACCGAGCGCTCGGCGCTGATCATCTCCCGGGACAGCCGGCGGTAGGTGTCGTCGGCGGTCTCGCCGCTGACGGGGTTGACCGCGCCGAGCCGCTCCCACACGCCGTTGCGGCGGCGCTCCAGCACGTCGCGCAGGCGGTCGGCGAGCGGCGGTGGCAGGGCGTTGCGCTCGTCGGCGAGCAGGTCGTCGAGCCGCTGCTCGGCGACCCGGGACGCCTGGGCCTGCGCGTTGGCCTCGGCGAGGGTCGCCGCCTGCGGGTCGCGCGCCGGGAAGCGCATGAGGCGGATCACGGCGGGCAGCGTCAGGCCCTGCACCACCAGCGTGCCGATGACCGTGGTGAACGTCAGGAACAGCAGCAGGTTGCGCTGCGGGAAGTCGCCGCCGCCGTGCACGGTGAGCGGGATGGAGAAGGCGATCGCGAGGGAGACCACGCCCCGCATCCCCGCCCAGGACGTGACGACCGGCCCACGCCAGGTCGGGCTCTCCTCGCGTTCGCGGATCCGGGCCGACAGCACGCGGGGCAGGAAAGCGGCGGGGTAGACCCACACGAAGCGCGCCACGACGACCACCAGGAGGACGGCCACCGCGTACCAGGCCGCGTCGACGCCCCGGTACTGCCCGAGGCCCTTGAGGACGACCGGCAGTTGCAGGCCGATCAGCGCGAACACGGCCGACTCCAGCAGGAACGCGACCATCCGCCACACCGCGTCCTCCTGGAGGCGGGTGGCGAAGTCGACCTCCCAGGCGCGGTGTCCGAGGTACACGGCGACGACCACGACCGCGAGCACCCCGGAGGCGTGCACCTGCTCGGCGACGGCGTAGGCGACGAAGGGGATCAGCAGGGAGAGCGTGTTCTGCAGCAGCGCCTCCTTGAGATGGGTGCGCAGCCAGTGGATCGGCGCCATCAGCACCAGGCCGACCACGACACCGCCGACCGCCGCGACCAGGAACTCGCGGACGCCGCCGGACCAGGTCGCGCCCTCGCCGATCGCGGCGGCGAGGGCGACGTTGTAGGCGGTGATCGCGGTGGCGTCGTTGAGCAGCGACTCGCCCTGGAGGATCGTGGTGATCCGGGAGGGCAGCCCCACCCGGCGGGCGATCGCGGCGGCCGCGACCGCGTCGGTGGGCGCGACCACCGCGCCGAAGACCAGCGCGGCGGGCAGCGGCAGGCCGGGCACGATCTCGTAGGCGGCCCAGCCGACCACGAACGTCGCGAACAGCACGTAGCCGACGGACAGCAGGGCCACCGGCCGCATCTGGGCCCGCAGATCGAGGTACGAGCTCTCGGTCCCCTCCTTGTAGAGCAGCGGCGGCAGCACCAGCGGCAGCACGACGTCGGGGTCGAGGGTGTAGTCGGGCACGCCCGGCAGGTACGACACCACGAGACCCACCGTCACCAGCAGCAGCGGCGCCGGCACCGGCGTGCGCCGCGCCGCCGCGGCCACCACGGCACTGCCCGCGACCAGCAGCAGCAGCGGCATCACGTCCATGCTCATCGCCCGCCCTCGTTTTCCGCGCGGTCACCCTCGCGACCGTCGTAATCTGGCAATCATGAAACAGTGCACGCACACCGACGAGCTGCCGCACCCGGAGCCCGAGCCGCTCGACGCGACCTGCCCGGAGTGCCTGCGCGACGGCACCCACCCGGTGCAGCTGCGGAAGTGCCTGACCTGTGGCCACATCGCCTGTTGCGACTCCTCCCCCGGACAGCACGCCAGCGAGCACCACAAGGACTCGGGACATCCCATCATGAGGACGTTCGAGCCGGGCGAGGACTGGCGCTGGTGCTTCGTCGACCACGTACTGGTGGTCTGACCGCGGGCCGCCGGCGGTCCCACCGCAGGTCGAAGGCGCCGGGCGGGACGGTTCGACGGTCGAAGGCGTGGGTACGTCAACCCGGCGCCCGCTCTTCCCATTTGGAGCCGCAGACCCCTAGACACGGAGCGTATCCACAGGTTTACTGTGAGTGACGCCAGGGGTTGGGGTCCCGGGGACAGATGACTTGCGAGCGCGATAGCGTCACCGCTGAACCACACATCGCGTTACCCCGGGGGGCGACCCCCGGCCCCGAAAGAGCTTGTACCACCTTGGAGGTGAGGGTGTCCCAGATCGCAGGCGAGCCCGCGACCCAGGACTTCGTGGAAGTCCGGCTGCCGGCTGCGGGTGCCTACCTGTCGGTGCTGCGTACGGCCACGGCCGGCCTCGCGGCGCGCTTGGACTTCACCCTCGACGAGATCGAGGACCTGCGCATCGCGGTGGACGAGGCGTGCGCGATCCTGCTCCAGCAGGCCGTGCCCGGCTCGGTCCTCAGCTGCGTCTTCCGGCTCGTCGACGACTCGCTGGAGGTCACCGTCTCGGCTCCGACCACGGACGGTCACGCCCCGTCGCGGGACACCTTCGCCTGGACCGTCCTGTCGGCCCTCGCGGGCAAGGTCTCCTCGGCCGTCGACGAGGACAAAACCGTTTCGATCAGCCTCTACAAACAGCGCGGCGCGGGACCCGGGCCGGCGTGAGGAACGGGGACGGGCCGGTGCGGGACGAGGAGCGCGGCACACGGGGGCTTCCGGACGAGGGCGGCGAAGGCCCCGACGGTCCGGCCATGGCCCGGCGCACGGCGGACGGCATCGACGGCATCCCCGAACAGGCCAGGCCGCACCCGGAGGACGACTCCGCGGCGGCCGGCTTCCCGGCCGGCGGGCAGCGGGATGAGGAAGGTGCCGTGCAGGGCGCGCCACCGGCCGGGCGGAGCGGGGCGTCCCCGGTCCGGACGGGGGCGAGGGCTCGGGGAAGGGCTACGGGCGGGACGATGAGCGAGCACGAACGCGACGACAAGCCGGACGCGCAGGGCGCGCCCGGTCTCCAGGCCACGCAGCACGGGCCCCGTGACGACGGGGAGCGGGGCGGGGCACGGGCGATGTTCGTCCAGCTGCGCACGCTGAAGGACGGCAGCCCGGAGTACGCGGAGCTGCGCAACCAGCTGGTCCGGATGCATCTGCCGCTCGTCGAGCACCTCGCGCGCCGCTTCCGCAACCGCGGCGAGCCGCTGGACGACCTCACACAGGTCGCGACCATCGGCCTGATCAAGTCGGTCGACCGCTTCGACCCGGAGCGCGGCGTGGAGTTCTCCACGTACGCCACCCCGACGGTGGTCGGCGAGATCAAGCGGCACTTCCGCGACAAGGGCTGGGCGGTGCGGGTCCCGCGCCGGCTCCAGGAGCTGCGGCTCGCGCTGACCACGGCCACGGCCGAGCTCTCCCAGCAGCACGGCCGCTCCCCCACCGTGCACGAGCTGGCCGAGAAGCTGGCGATCTCGGAGGAGGAGGTCCTGGAGGGCCTGGAGTCGGCCAACGCCTACTCGACGCTGTCCCTGGACGTCCCCGACACCGACGACGAGTCCCCGGCGGTCGCCGACACCCTGGGCGCGGAGGACGAGGCGCTGGAGGGTGTCGAGTACCGCGAGTCGCTCAAGCCGCTCCTGGAGGACCTGCCGCCGCGCGAGAAGCGGATCCTGCTGCTGCGGTTCTTCGGGAACATGACCCAGTCGCAGATCGCGCAGGAGGTCGGCATCTCGCAGATGCACGTCTCGCGCCTGCTGGCCCGCACCCTGGCCCAGCTGCGGGAGAAGCTCCTCGTGGAGGAGTAGGCCCACCGAGAAGTGGTCCCACCGAGAAGTGGTCCCACCGAGGAGTGATCCCACCGAGGAGTGGGCCCGCCCAGGAGCAGGCCCGCCCCTTCGGCAGGCCTAGCCCTTCTTCGTCTCGCCGGCGCGCCCCGGGCCCTTGATGCCGAGGGCCTCGGTCGTCGCCGGGTTCACCAGCAGCACCAGCACGGCCACGGAGACGACCGCGAGGGCGATCCCGACCGGGATCGCCACGCTGTCCGCCTGGAGCAGGTCGTAGGCGACGAACAGACCCATGATCTGGGTGATGACGGCGGGCCCGCGGCTCCAGCTGCGCCGGGCGAGCAGCCCGCGCGCGGCGAGCAGCGGCAGCAGCGCCAGCACGATCAGGGTGACGCCCCCGCTGACGGACCCCTGCTTGTCGCCGGAGTCGCGGGTGAGGCCGAGCACCAGCATCCAGATCCCGCCGGCCGCCAGCGCCAGCCCCTCCACGGCGGCCAGCGCGGCCGCCCAGGTGAGCCGCCGGGGGCGGGGCCCGGCGGTGTCCTCGACACCAGGGGAGGCGTCCTCGCCACGAGGGGCGGCGTCCTCGGTACGGGGGGCGGGGTTCTGCTCGCTGCTCACCCCTGAAGGGTAGGCCCTCGCTCCGGACGCCTCCCCCGCGCCCCGGGCGCCCGTACACTCGGACGAGTGTCCGGGCTCACGCCGTCACCTCTTACCTGATCCACACTTCGGTATGGGCCAGGTACCGCCCAGTAGGTAATCTGCAATCCATGCGTGCTCTTCTCGTGGTCAACCCGGCGGCAACCACCACCAGCGCACGTACGCGCGACGTGCTGATCCACGCTCTCGCGAGCGAGATGAAGCTCGAGGTGGTCGTCACCGAGTACCGGGGGCACGCCCGCGACCTCGGCCGGCAGGCCGCGGAGAGCGAGGACGTCGACCTGGTCGTGGCGCTCGGCGGCGACGGCACCGTCAACGAGGTGGTCAACGGCCTGCTGCACGCCGGGCCCGACCCCGACCGACTGCCCGGCCTCGCCGTGGTCCCCGGCGGTTCGACCAATGTCTTCGCCCGCGCGCTGGGCCTGCCCAACGATCCCGTCGAGGCGACCGGCGCACTGCTGGACGCCCTGCGCGAGAGCAGCGAGCGGACCGTCGGCCTCGGCATGGCCGCCGGCACCCCGGGCACCGAGGACGAGGCGGTGCCCGCGCGCTGGTTCACCTTCAACGCGGGGCTCGGCTTCGACGCGGGGGTGGTCGGACGGGTGGAGCAGCACCGGGAGCGCGGCAGGAAGTCCACACACGCGCTCTACGTCCGCCAGGCCATGCGCCAGTTCTTCGGCGAGGCCCACCGCCGGCACGGCACGATCACCCTGGAGCGGCCCGGCGCGGAGCCGGTGACCGATCTGGTCGCATCCATAGTCTGCAACACGCGTCCGTGGACCTATCTGGGCAATCGCCCGGTGTACGCGTCGCCTAAGGCCTCGTTCGATACGGGGCTCGACGTACTCGGTCTCGGCCGTCTGTCCACGCCCGCCGTCGCCCGGTATGTGGGGCAGTTGCTCCTTTCGTCCCCCGAGCGGGGCCCCCATGGGAAGCACGCGGTCTCACTGCACGACCTGGACCGCTTCACCTTGCATTCGAAGGTGCCCCTGCCGCTTCAGATGGACGGTGACCACCTCGGGCTGCGCACGAGCGTGACGTTCACAGGCGTACGCCGTGCACTGCGTGTGATTGTGTGAGTGGAAGCGGCCAAAGTCCTTTCACTCGAACGTTTAGGCCAGGGTCCACCCCATGGAAGTACGGCTGTGACCTAGTCGACACCGAGGAATCAAAAAAAACTTTCCGGAAGGGGTTGTATCCGCCGCTGAGGTTTGCGAGTCTCTACGTGGCGATCGGGACGGACCGCAACACTGGCCTCCGCTGATCACCAGAACCCCTCTTCGACACACAGGACCCACCGCCGGGAAACCTGGCGCTAGGCCCTTCACTCGTCGAGGGATTCGTGAAAGCGTTCACATTCACAAGCAACCCGCACGTAATACCAAGGAGAGGTAGCAGCCATGGACTGGCGTCACAACGCCGTTTGCCGCGAGGAAGACCCCGAGCTCTTCTTCCCCATCGGCAACACCGGTCCTGCGCTGCTGCAGATCGAGGAAGCCAAGGCCGTCTGCCGTCGCTGCCCCGTCATGGAGCAGTGCCTGCAGTGGGCGCTCGAGTCCGGCCAGGACTCCGGCGTCTGGGGTGGTCTCAGCGAGGACGAGCGCCGTGCGATGAAGCGCCGCGCCGCCCGCAACCGGGCCCGTCAGGCATCCGCCTGACACACCCACCCCTGCTGACAGCCTGAGCTTGGCGGCGCGTACAGCGAGTACGCATCTCCCGCCCCCGAGCCGCAGCGCGCAGTACCCCCGATGCGCTTAGTAACGAGCAGCAACGAGCACTCAGCCTCGGACCACACGACGGTCCGGGGCTTTTTGCTGCGCCGGGGCTCCCACCGCCCCGGCGCGGCGCGCTTTTCCGACTACTTGTTCGCCCGCACCGGCACGTCCAGGATCACCCGGGTGCCCCGCTCCGGCGCCGGCACCATGTCGAAGGTGCCGCCGAGTTCGCCCTCCACCAGCGTCCGCACGATCTGGAGGCCGAGGTTGCCGGAGGTCGCCGGGTCGAAGCCCGCGGGCAGGCCGACGCCGTCGTCCTGGACGGTGACGAGCAGCCGGGCCTCCTTGCTGGTGCCGCCGCGGACGGCGGAGACCTCGACCGTGCCGGTGTCGCCCTCGCGGAAGCCGTGCTCCAGCGCGTTCTGGAGAATCTCGGTCAGCACCATCGACAGGGGCGTCGCGACCTCGGCGTCGAGTATCCCGAAGCGGCCGCTGCGACGGCCGGTCACCTTGCCCGGGGAGATCTCGGCGACCATCGCGAGGACCCGGTCGGCGATCTCGTCGAACTCCACCCGCTCGTCCAGGTTCTGAGACAGCGTCTCGTGGACGATGGCGATCGAGCCCACCCGGCGCACCGCCTCCTCGAGCGCCTCACGGCCACGCTCGGAGTCGATCCGGCGGGCCTGGAGGCGCAACAGGGCGGCGACCGTCTGGAGGTTGTTCTTGACCCGGTGGTGGATCTCCCGGATGGTCGCGTCCTTGGTGATCAACTCGCGCTCGCGGCGGCGCAGTTCGGTGACGTCGCGGACCATCACCAGGGAACCGATCCGGGTTCCCTTGGGCTTGAGCGGAATGGCCCGGAACTGGATGACGCCGTCCTTGGCCTCGATCTCGAACTCGCGCGGCGCCCAGCCGCTGGCGAGCTTGGACAGCGCCTCGTCCACCGGCCCCCGGGTGGGGGCGAGTTCGGCGGTGGTCCGGCCGAGGTCCTGGCCGACGAGGTCGGCGGCGAGACCCATCCGGTGGTAGGCGGACAGCGCGTTCGGGGAGGCGTACTGGACGATGCCGTCGGCGTCGAGGCGGATCAGGCCGTCACCGACGCGCGGCGAGGCGTCCATGTCGACCTGCTGCTCGGGGAAGGGGAAGGAGCCGGCCGCGATCATCTGCGCGAGGTCGGAGGCGCTCTGGAGGTAGGTCAGCTCCAGCCGGCTCGGGGTGCGCACGGTCAGCAGATTGGTGTTGCGAGCGATCACTCCGAGGACCCGGCCCTCGCGGCGCACCGGGATCGACTCGACCCGCACGGGCACCTCCTCGCGCCACTCCGGGTCGCCCTCGCGCACGATCCGCCCCTCGTCGAGCGCGGCGTCCAGCAGGGGCCGGCGGCCGCGCGGGACGAGATGGCCCACCATGTCGTCGTGGTACGAGGTGGGGCCGGTGTTGGGGCGCATCTGGGCCACGGAGACGTAGCGGGTGCCGTCCTCGGTGGGGACCCACAGGACCAGGTCGGCGAAGGAGAGGTCGGAGAGCAGCTGCCACTCCGAGACCAGCAGATGCAGCCACTCGAGGTCGGAGTCGTCGAGCGCGGTGTGCTGGCGGACCAGTTCGTTCATGGAGGGCACGTCTGTGAGCGTACCCGGCGGTCTGTCCACGTCCGAAAACGATCGTCCGTCACGGCCCCTACGGCGTGTACGCCCCCGGCCGTCCGATGTGTACGGCTCCCGCCGCCCGGCGTGTACGACTCCTGAAGACACCCGCGGGCCGCGGCGCCTGGGAGGGACCCTCAACCCTCCCGGCACCGCAGCCCGGAGCAATATCGGCCGTAGGGGTGTGCGGTCCCAGTCGGCCGAGGTCGAGGAGCCGGGGCAGTCAGGGCAGAGAGCCTCGGATCCTCGGTCCGTCCTCCTGTGCGGGGAAGACGGATGCCTGTGCGTTCTCGTGCGAACCAGCGTGCACTTACCCCGATTCTGGACTAGACCACTACGCCTGTCCATCTGCCGGAGTGTGCCGGTTCCCGTTATTTCTTCGACGCGCATCGTGCCGACACGCGGCGTTCTCGTGGAAAGGGTAGCCCGAGCCGGTCGGGAGCGGGGGTGGATGGACGGGGCAATTTCCGTCTGTCCGGTGCGGCGGCCGTCGTCGGCCGGCCCGGCCGGAACCCCGCCACAAGGGCCTCGGCACGGGGTCGCGGATCTGCGCGACAGGGCCCGTTTCTGTTAGATTGAGACCCCGATTGGTCTAAACCACATAGCCCTCCGGGGCGTCCCGAGTCCTCAAAGCGAAACGGCAGGCCAGCGTGGAAGTTGTCATCGTTCCGGACGCCAGGGCGGGCGGCGAGCTCATCGCCGAGGCCATGGCGCAGTTGCTGCGGCGCAAGCCCGACGCCGTGCTCGGCGTGGCCACCGGCTCCACCCCGTTGCCGGTCTACCAGGCGCTGACGGCCAAGGTGCGGGCCGGTGCGGTGGACACCTCGCACGCCCGGATCGCCCAGCTCGACGAGTACGTGGGGCTGCCGGCCGACCATCCGGAGTCGTACCGCTCGGTGCTGCGCCGGGAGGTCCTGGAGCCGCTCGGGATCGGCATGGACGCCTTCATGGGCCCGGACGGCACGGCCGAGGACGTACTGGCCGCGTGCGCCGCGTACGACAGGACGCTGGCCGGGGCGGGCGGCGTCGACCTCCAGCTGCTGGGGATCGGCACCGACGGGCACATCGGGTTCAACGAACCGTGCTCCTCGCTCGCCTCGCGCACCCGCATCAAGACGCTCACCGAGCAGACGCGGGTCGACAACGCGCGCTTCTTCGACGGCGACATCGAGCAGGTCCCGCACCACGTGATCACGCAGGGCATCGGGACGATCCTGGAGGCGCGCCACCTGGTGCTGCTGGCGACCGGCGAGGGCAAGGCGGACGCGGTCGCGGCGAGCGTCGAGGGCCCCGTCGCCGCGGTGTGCCCCGCCTCGGCGCTGCAGCTGCACCCGCACGCGACGGTGGTGGTCGACGAGGCCGCCGCGTCCAAGCTGAAGCTCGCGGACTACTTCCGCCACACCTACGCGAACAAGCCGGAGTGGCAGGGCATCTGAGCCCACCGCACGCCGGCGGTCGTACGACGACGAAGGCGCCGGCCGCCCCGAGGGGTGGCCGGCGCCTTCGTCGTACCGCCCGGCGGACGGGAGGTGCCGGGCGGGCGCTACTCCCCCGCGGCGGCCTCCCCCGCGATGACCTCGGCGGCCGCCCGCCCGCACACCCGGGCCGCGCCGTGGGTGGCGATGTGCAGGGCGCCGCGGGGCGCCGCCTGGGGGATGCCCATCTCGACCACGACCGTGTCGGGGCGGGCCGCCAGCAGGGTGTCGAGGGCCTCGGCCATCCACGGGTGGCGGTGCTCGTCGCGGACCACGGCGACCACGCGCCGGCCGTCGGCCGCCGCGAGGGCGTCACGGCCCGCCTCCGGGCCGGTGAAGTTGCCGGTGCCGGTGCCGGGCAGCAGCCGGGCCAGTTCGGCGGCCGGACCCCAGGGGGTCTCGTCACCGACGGCGATGTTGGCGACCGGGGTGAACGCGGCGACGTAGGGCGCCTCGGTGAGCGGGGCGAAGGCTCCGGAGCCCTCGCCCCGCGTGACCGTCAGCGCGCGGCGGGCCGCGGTCAGGCCCACGTCCGGGCCGCCGGTGCCCGCGGGTGCGCCCGCCGCGCCCGCGGCGGCGGTCCAGCGGGCCAGCCGCCGCACCCGTTCGGCCGCCTCGGCGAGCCGTTCCTCGGAGAGTTCGCCGACCTTCACGGCGGTCACCAGGGCGTCCCGCAGGCGCCGTACCGTCTCGTCGTCGGCGAGGCCGCCGCCCACGCAGATCGCGTCGGCGCCCGCGGCGATCGCGAGGACGCTGCCGCGCTCGATGCCGTAGGTGCCGGCGATGGCCTGCATCTCCATGCCGTCGGTGACGATCAGGCCGTCGTAGCCGAGCCGGCCGCGCAGCAGATCGGTGAGGATCGGGCGGGAGAGGGTCGCGGGGCGGTGCGGGTCGAGCGCCGGCACCAGGATGTGCGCGCTCATCACGGCACGGGTGCCCGCGTCGATCGCCGCGCGGAAGGGCACCAGTTCGCGGGCGTCCAGCAGGTCGGCGTCCGCGTCGATGCGGGGCAGCGCGTGGTGGGAGTCGACGGCGGTGTCGCCGTGGCCGGGGAAGTGCTTGGTGCAGGCGGCCACGCCGGCCGCCTGGAGGCCGGTGACGTAGGCCGCGGTGTGCCGGGCGACCAGCTCGGTGTCGGCGCCGAAGGAGCGCACGCCGATCACCGGGTTGCCCGGGTTGGAGTTGACGTCGGCCGACGGGGCCCAGTTGAGGTTGACCCCGCACTCGGCGAGGCGGCGGCCCAGCTCGAAGGCGACCTCCCGGGTCAGCTCGACGTCGTCCACCGCGCCGAGGGCGTGGTTGCCGGGGAAGGAGGAGCCGGTGTGCACCTCCAGGCGGGTCACGTCGCCGCCCTCCTCGTCGACGGCGACCAGGACGTCGTCGCGTTCGGTACGCAACTGGGCGGTCAGTGCCGCCAGTTGGTCCGGGGAGGCGATGTTGCGGCCGAACAGGCCGACGGAGGCGAGGCCCTCACCGAGCCGGCGCAGCAGCCAGTCCGGCGCGGTGGTGCCGGTGAAGCCGGGCTGCAGGACGGTGAGCGCGTCCCGCGTCAGGGTGTCGGTGCCACGGGCGAAAGTCGTCATCGGGGGAACGTCATCCCTTCACGGCGCCCGCGGTCAGGCCCGCGGCCATCTTGCGCTGGACGAGGAGGAAGAGGACCACGATCGGCACGGCCATCATCGTGGCGCCGGCCATCATCGGGGCGTACTCGGTGCCGTGCTTGGTGGTGAAGTTGCCGAGCCAGACGGTCGCGGTCTGGTGCTCCTGGCTGAGCAGCATCAGGGCGTAGAGGTACTCGTTCCACGCCTGGATGAAGCCGTACACCGAGGTGGCGACCATCCCCGGGGCGAGCAGGGGGAAGACGACGCGCAGGAACGCGCCGGTGCGGGAGCAGCCGTCGACCATGGCGGCCTCCTCCAGCTCCTTCGGAATGTTGACGATGAAACCGCGCAGCGTCCAGACCGTGAAGGGGAGGATGAACGTCAGGTACGTCAGGATCAGGCCGGTCAGCTTGTCGTACTGGTGCAGATCGTTCAGGAGCAGGAAGACCGGGATGATCATCGCGACGAGCGGCACCATCTGCACCGCCAGGATGCCCACGATGACGATCTTGCGGCCGCGGAAGGCGAACCGGGAGATGGCGAGGGCGGCGAGGGTGCCGACGACGATGCCGATCAGCACGACCGCCACCGACACGATCAGGCTGCGCCCGACCGGGCCCCAGAAGTCGGCGATGTCGAGGGCGCGCCGGAAGTTGTCGAGCGTGATGCCGGTCGGCAGCAGGCTCGGGTTCGGGTCGATCGCGTCCTTGGCCGGCTTGAAGGCCGTGTCGAGCATCCAGTAGAGCGGGAAGCCCGCGATGACGAAGACGAGGAGGCCGAGGATGTTCCAGCCGAACCTGGACTTCCTGGGCGCCCGGGTGTCGACGGCGCTCATTCGACTTCTCCGATCTTCAGCATCTGGCGCATGTAGACGGCGACGACGCCGAGCAGCAGCAGCACGGTGATGAGGGCGATGGCCGAGCCCTGCGCGTAGTCGTTGACGACGAACGCGCGGTCGTACGAGTAGGTGTTGAGCAGCTGGAACTCCGGCTCGGGGTGGCCGCCGCGCATCACGAAGACCTGCGGGAAGACGCCCATGTCCCAGATCACCGAGAGGGTCGTGAGCATCACGACGATCGGCTTGAGGATCGGCAGGGTGACGTAACGGAAGACGCCCCAGGCGCCCGCGCCGTCGAGGCGGGCCGCCTCCTCCAGCTCCTTGGGCACCTGGGTGAGGCCCGCGGAGAGGGTGATGACGACGAACGGCACCGCGCCCCAGACCACCAGGAGCATGATCACCGCGAGGCCCTCGGGCCCGCTCGCGAACCAGTTGTGGCCGATCATGTCGACCCCGGGCAGCCTGCTGAGCAGGGCGTTGAAGACGCCGTAGTCGGAGTCGAAGAGCCACTTGAAGACGGTGGTGGCCACGATGACGGGCATGCCCCAGCTGGCGATCAGCACGATGTTGATCAGGGTCTTCACCCAGCCGGAGACCTTCTGGAGCAGCAGCGCGATCGCCATGCCGACGACCATGGTGAACACCACGCAGCCGACGGCGAAGACGATGGTCCGCACGACCACGGACCAGAACTCGCTGTCGCTGAGCACGGTCTTGAAGTTGTCGAAGCCCGCCCACTCGGCCGGCTTGAAGCCCCACAGCTGCGGCTGGCCGAAGGTCTGGAACGACAGGGTGACCAGCCGGACCAGCGGGTAGCCCATGACGGCCACGAGGACCAGCAGGCAGGGCGCGAGCAGCAGCCAGGGGACCGCGGCCCCGTTCGCCGTCCGTGGTCTGCGGGACGCGTGGGGGGCGGCCGGTGGCGGCGCCTGCCGCGGCGGCGGCACCTTGGCGGGGGTGGTCGTGTCTGCGGCACTCATCGCGCGCTCCTCAGCGGTCCCTCAGGGTCGTACGAAGGCGGAACCCCGCGCGGCCCGGACGGGGACGGGCGTGGGGCCCGTCCCCTGAGCGGGCCGTGCGAGAAGCAGGGCCCTGCCGCCGTCGGCAGAGCCCTGCGTCAGGTCACTTGGTGTTGATGACCTTGTTGATCGCGGCGTCCGCTTCCTTCGCGGCGTCCTCGACCGACTTCTTGCCGGTGCCGATGTTCTGCAGCATGGTCTGCAGGATCTGGGCCTTCTCGACCTTGCCCCAGCCCGGCGCCATCGGGACGAACCAGCTCGACTCGGCGGCGGTGGCCGGGACGGCGGTCGCCGGGTCGCTCTTGAGCGACGCGAGGTCCGTCTTGTTGTTGGGCAGGTTGCCCTTGGCCATCAGGCCCTTCTGGCCGGAGGTGCCGGTGAACGCGTTGATCCACTCGGCGGCGACGCCCTGCGCCTTGGAGCGGGCCGGGATCGCGAGGTCGCTGCCGCCGAGGAAGACCGGCATGTTGTTGCCGGACGGGCCGGGCATCACGAAGTTCTCGAGGTTGTCCTTGAGCTTGCCGGTCTTGTCGTTCTTCGGGTCGGCGGCGGTGGCGCCCTCCCAGGCCGCGGCGAAGATCATCGACGACTTGCCCTGGCCGTACACGATGTAGCGGTCGGACTCGTCCTTGGTCTTGTCACCGTGCATGTACTTGTCGATGACGTTCTTCCACTCGGTGAGCCCCTTGACGGACTCGGCCGAGGACAGGCTCGACTGCCACTGGCCGCCGCTCTCCTTGGCGATGGCGCCGCCGGCGTCGTAGACGTAGGACATCGCGGCGTACCAGTCACGGGTGGGCTGGTACCAGGCGCTGAACTTGTCGCCCTCCTTCTTCTGGACCTTGTCCAGGTCGGAGAGGAGCTCGTCGTACGTCTTCGGGGTGCTCTTGACGCCGACGGAGGCGAGGACGTCCTTGCGCCAGTTGCCCACGCGGCCACCCGCGTAGTACGGCACGCCGTAGGTCTTGCCCTCGTACGTCACCGACTCCTTGAGGCCGTCGAGCCAGGAGGAGGAGTTGTCGAACTTGGACGGGTCGATCTGGGCGAAGGCGCCGTTGACCTCGTAGCTGAGCATCTCGGTGTTGCCCATCTCGACCACGTCGGGTGCCTTGTCCGTGGCGAGAACCGCGTCGAGCTTGGTGTTCTTGTCGGGCCAGCCGTAGTACTCGTGCTTGATCTTGATGCCCGGGTGCTTCTTCTCGATGGCGGTGTCCGCGGCCTTGACCAGGTTCGGCCAGTTGTTCTGCGCGTCGACGGTGAGCCACACGGTGAGCGACTTGGGGTCCGAGCTACCCTTGCTGTCGGACTTGCTGTCGTTCCCGCACGCCGCGACCGAGACCATCATGCCCGCGATACCGATCGCGGCTATCAGCTTGCGCTTCACGCCACCCTCCTCAGGGATGCCACAATCCCCCCTGCCTCCCCGCGTGAGCGTTCGGCCGGGACCTGGACCAATGGTGTAGACCAGTACCCGGAGCTTGGCCCAGACCAATAGGGCTGTCAAGGGTGTTCAGTTGGGCTGAAGACGTCCGTTACGCGACCGCGATATGCAGGGACCTTTCATTGCGCAAGCGGCAGATCGGGCGGCCCGGCCCGGCCTCCGATGGACTAGACCAACACACGTCCCAGGGGTATACGTAGGGGATCACGGAGCGTGCGGGGACCGCCCTGCCGCGGGCCGTGCCACGATGTGAGCCGTGGCCGACGGGCTTGTCGGCCGCATCGGCACCCGGAGCCGGAAGGCGGAGCATGAGCACCGAGGTCAGCAGTGCGGAGAACGAGGGTGGGACGACCGTCCGCACCGCGCGTGTGCCCAAGTACTACCGCTTGAAGAAGCACCTGCTCGAAATGACGGAGACGCAGTCCCCGGGCACGCCCGTCCCGCCCGAGCGCACGCTGGCCGCCGAGTTCGACACCTCGCGCACGACCGTGCGCCAGGCCCTCCAGGAGCTGGTCGTCGAGGGCCGGCTCGAACGGATCCAGGGCAAGGGCACCTTCGTCGCCAAGCCCAAGGTCTCCCAGGCGCTCCAACTCACGTCCTACACCGAGGACATGCGCGCCCAGGGCCTCGAACCCACCTCCCAGCTGCTGGACATCGGCTACATCACCGCCGACGACCGGCTCGCCGGACTGCTCGACATAACGGCGGGCGGACGGGTGCTGCGGATCGAGCGGCTGCGCATGGCCAACGCGGAGCCCATGGCGATCGAGACCACCCACCTGTCCGCCAAGCGCTTCCCCGCGCTGCGCCGTTCGCTGGTGAAGTACACCTCCCTCTACACGGCCCTGGCCGAGGTCTACGACGTCCATCTCGCCGAGGCCGAGGAGACCATCGAGACCTCGCTGGCCACCCCGCGCGAGGCCGGGCTGCTCGGCACCGACGTGGGCCTGCCGATGCTGATGCTCTCCCGTCACTCGCTGGACCGCGACGGGCAGCCGGTGGAGTGGGTGCGCTCGGTCTACCGGGGCGACCGCTACAAGTTCGTGGCGCGCCTGAAGCGGCCGCAGGACTGAGCCGAAGGAAGCGTTTTCGTCCCGACTGCGAACGCGGTCTTCCACTCGACGGAGACCGTCCCCTACATTGCCTGCGCATGACATAGGTGATCAACGAGGGACGGAGTCGGGTCATGTCCGATACGCCTGAAGTGAGAGAGCCAGAACCGGTGGTGACGCCGGTCCGTGTGGTCATCGCGCTCTGCCTGGTCGCGCCGTTCGTGGCGTTGCTGTGGGTCGACTCGTACGCCCGGACCGACCCCACGTTCATCGGGATGCCGTTCTTCTACTGGTACCAGATGCTCTGGGTGCTGCTGTCGACCGGACTCACCGTGCTCGCCTACCGGCTGTGGCAGTACGACCGCCGCACGCGCACCGTCCGGGACGGGGGTGGGGCGCGGTGAAGACCGGTGTCAACGGCGTCGCGCTCGGCGTCTTCGTCTTCTTCTTCCTCGCCGTCACCGTGCTGGGCTTCTGGGCCGCCCGGTGGCGCAAGGCCGAGACCGAGCACACCCTCGACGAATGGGGCCTGGGCGGACGGTCGTTCGGGACCTGGGTCACCTGGTTCCTGCTCGGCGGCGACCTCTACACGGCGTACACCTTCGTCGCCGTGCCGGCGGCGATCTACGCGGCGGGCGCGGCGGGCTTCTTCGCCGTGCCGTACACGATCCTCGTGTATCCGCTGATCTTCCTCTTCCTGCCACGGCTGTGGTCGGTGTCGCACCGGCACGGCTACGTCACCACGTCGGACTTCGTCCGCGGCCGCTACGGCTCCAAGGGCCTGTCGCTGGTGGTGGCGCTGACCGGCATCCTCGCGACGATGCCGTACATCGCGCTCCAGCTCGTCGGCATCCAGGCGGTCCTCGACGTGATGGGCGTGGGCGGCGGCGCGCACGCCAACGGGTTCGTGAAGGACCTGCCGCTGCTGATCGCGTTCGCCGTGCTGGCCGCGTACACCTACTCCTCCGGGCTGCGCGCGCCCGCGCTGATCGCGTTCGTGAAGGACGCGCTGATCTACATCGTGATAGCGGTCGCGATCATCTACATCCCGATCAAGCTCGGCGGTTTCGACGACATCTTCGCCAAGGCGAGCGCCAAGTTCACGGCGGCGGGCGCGGGCGGCCTGGTGCCGGCCCCGGCGGGCCAGTGGACGTACGCCACCCTGGCGCTGGGTTCGGCGCTGGCCCTGTTCATGTATCCGCACTCGATCACCGCGACGCTCTCCTCCCGCAGCCGGGACGTGATCCGCCGCAACACCACGATCCTGCCGCTGTACTCGCTGATGCTCGGGCTGCTGGCGCTGCTCGGGTTCATGGCCATCGCGGCGGGCGTGAAGGTCACCAACGGGCAGCTGGCGATCCCGCAGCTCTTCGAGGACATGTTCCCCGACTGGTTCGCGGGCGTGGCCTTCGCGGCGATCGGCATCGGCGCGCTGGTCCCGGCGGCGATCATGTCCATCGCGGCGGCGAACCTGTTCACCCGCAACATCTACAAGGACTTCATCAAGCCGGACGCGACACCCGCGCAGGAGACCAAGGTCTCCAAGATCGTCTCCCTGGTGGTGAAGGCGGGCGCGCTGGTCTTCGTGCTGACCATGGACAGGACCGTGGCCATCAACTACCAGCTGCTGGGCGGGATCTGGATCCTCCAGACCTTCCCGGCCCTGGTCGGCGGGCTGTTCACCCGGTGGTTCCACCGCTGGGCGCTGATCGCGGGCTGGGCGGTCGGCATGGCCTACGGCACGGTCGCGGCGTACGGCGTCGCCTCGCCCACGCAGGCGCACTTCGGCGGCTCGTCGAAGGAGATCCCCGGCATCGGGGAGATCGGCTACATCGGTCTGACGGCCTTCGTGCTGAACGTGGTGGTCGCGGTGGCCGCCACCTTCGTGCTGCGGGCGGTGGGCGCCCCCGACGGCACCGACGAGACGCGCCCGGCCGACTACACGGCGGACGCGGGCGACCCGGACGTGGAGGTGGAGCTGCCGCCGGCCACGGCGCAGAGCGCGCCGTAGGGACACCGCTCACGGGTTCGGCAGCGGGCCGCCGGGAGGAACCGGCGGCCCGTTGTCGTGCCCACGGAAGGTCGGGCGGCTCCCCGTACGCATCGGGCGGCCCGTTGTCGTGCCCCTGCGGCACACTCGACCGCATGGACATCGTGATCAGGCGGGCGGTGCCCGGCGAGTACGAGACGCTCGGGGAGATCACCGCGCAGGCGTATCTCGGCGACGGGCTGCTGGACTTCGGGGCGGCCGACTCCTACCTCGGCGAGCTGCGGGACGTGGCGGGGCGCGCCGCCGCGTCCGACGTGCTGGTCGCGGTCGCGGACGGGGTGGTGCTCGGCGGGGTGACCTTCGTGCCGGCCGGCGGCCCGATGGCCGACATCGCGGGCGCCGGGGAGGCCGAGATACGGATGCTGGCGGTGGCCCGGGAGGCGCGCGGCCGGGGCGCGGGCGAGGCGCTGGTGCGGGCCTGCGTGGAGCGGGCGCGGGCCGTCGAGGGCTGCGTGCGCGTCGTGCTGTCGACCCAGCGCGCCATGCGCTCCGCCCACCGGATCTACGAACGCGCGGGCTTCGTCCGCACCCCGGAGCGGGACTGGAACCCCCTGCCGGAGCTCGACGACATCACTCTCCTCACCTACGAGTTGACGCTCTGACACGGCCGCGACACAACATCTAGGGGTGGCGCGCGCGGGCGGCACAAGATGTATGCTCATGCTCGCTGTCGTCGCAGGGGAATCCGGTGCGAATCCGGAACTGTCCCGCAACGGTGTACCCCAGCGTGTTCGCGCACGTATGGGGCGTCAGTCCGAGGACCTGCCGACAGCACGCCCGGCCGAACCGGTCCGGGCGGACGACGTCCGGGCCTCGTGGAGTGGGCCGGTGGACGCGACGCCGTGCGCGCTCGTGTGCTGCCCCCTGCCCTCCGCCAGGCCCCGTGCCGAGCGAGGGAGTGCCCCACGTGACCATCGCGCCAGCCGACCCGGCTTCAGCCACCGCGGCGACCGAGGCGGCCCCGGTGGAGACCGACGGTCCCGGTGCCGCGCTGCTGCGGACCCTGACCGAGCTGACCGCCGACCTGCCCGCCACCGACCCCGGCCGGGTGGCCGCCGCCGCGCTGCGCGGCCGGTCGGCCCGCGCGGACGAGGCGGAGCTGCGGGAGCTGGCCACGGAGGCGGCCGCGGGCCTGATCTCCGAGGACCCCGCGTACTCCCGGCTCGCGGCCAGGCTGCTGGCCGTCTCCATCCGCGCCGAGGCGGCCTCGCAGGGCGTGACGACGTTCACCGGGTCGGTGGCCGTGGGCCATCGCGAGGGCCTCGTCGCCGACCGCACCGCCGACTTCGTGGCGACCCACGCGGCCCGCCTGGACGCGCTGGTCGACCCCGCGGGCGACGACCGCTTCGGCTACTTCGGGCTGCGCACCCTGCACAGCCGCTACCTGCTGCGCCACCCGCACACCCGCAAGGTCGTCGAGACCCCCCAGCACTTCCTGCTGCGGGTCGCGAGCGGCCTGGCCGAGGACGACACGGCGCGCGCGGTGGACGAAGTCGCCTCGCTGTACCGGCTGATGAGCCGCCTCGACTACCTGCCGTCCTCCCCCACGCTCTTCAACTCCGGTACGCGCCACCCCCAGATGTCGTCCTGCTACCTGCTCGACTCCCCGCAGGACGAGCTGGACTCCATCTACGACCGCTACCACCAGGTCGCCCGCCTCTCCAAGCACGCCGGCGGCATCGGTCTGTCGTACTCCCGCATCCGCGCCCGGGGTTCGCTGATCCGCGGCACCAACGGGCACTCCAACGGCATCGTCCCGTTCCTGAAGACGCTGGACGCCTCGGTCGCCGCGGTGAACCAGGGCGGCCGGCGCAAGGGCGCCGCCGCGGTCTACCTGGAGACCTGGCACGCGGACATCGAGGAGTTCCTCGAACTGCGCGACAACACCGGCGAGGACGCCCGCCGCACGCACAACCTGAACCTCGCGCACTGGATCCCCGACGAGTTCATGCGCCGCGTCGACACCGACGGGCCGTGGTCGCTGTTCTCGCCGTCCGACGTGCCCGAGCTGGTCGACCTGTGGGGCGAGGAGTTCGACGCCGCCTACCGCAGGGCCGAGGCGGCGGGCCTGGCGAAGAAGTCGATGCCCGCGCGCGAGCTGTACGGCCGGATGATGCGCACCCTCGCGCAGACCGGCAACGGCTGGATGACCTTCAAGGACGCCGCCAACCGCACCGCCAACCAGACGGCGCTGCCCGGCCATGTCGTGCACTCCTCCAACCTGTGCACGGAGATCCTGGAGGTCACCGACGACGGGGAGACGGCGGTCTGCAACCTCGGCTCGGTCAACCTGGGCGCCTTCGTCGACACGGCCTCCGGCGACATCGACTGGGAGCGGCTCGACGCGACCGTGCGCACCGCGGTCACCTTCCTGGACCGGGTCGTCGACATCAACTTCTACCCGACCGAGCAGGCGGGCCGCTCCAACGCCCGCTGGCGCCCGGTCGGCCTCGGTGCCATGGGCCTCCAGGACGTGTTCTTCAAGTTGCGGCTGCCGTTCGACTCGCCCGAGGCGCGCGCCCTGTCGACGCGGATCGCCGAGCGGATCATGCTCGCCGCGTACGAGGCCTCCGCCGACCTCGCCGAGCGGAACGGCCCGCTTCCCGCCTGGGAGAACACCCGCACCGCGCGCGGTGTGCTCCACCCCGACCACTACGGCGTCGAGTTCACCTGGCCGGAGCGCTGGGCGGCACTGCGGGAGCGGATCGCGCGGACCGGGATGCGCAACTCGCTGCTGCTGGCCATCGCGCCCACCGCGACCATCGCCTCCATCGTCGGCGCGTACGAGTGCATCGAGCCGCAGGTCTCCAACCTGTTCAAGCGCGAGACGCTGTCGGGCGAGTTCCTCCAGGTCAACTCCTACCTGGTGGACGACCTGAAGCGGCTCGGCGTGTGGGACGCGCGCACCCGTGAGGCGCTGCGCGACTCCAGCGGCTCGGTGCAGGACTTCGCGTGGATCCCCGAGGACGTGCGCCGGCTGTACCGGACCGCGTGGGAGATCCCGCAGCGCGGTCTGATCGACATGGCCGCCGCCCGCACCCCGTACCTGGACCAGGCGCAGTCGCTGAACCTGTTCCTGGAGACGCCGACCATCGGCAAGCTCTCCTCGATGTACGCGTACGCCTGGAAGCAGGGCCTGAAGACGACGTACTACCTGCGCTCCCGCCCGGCGACCCGCATCGCCCGCGCCGCGCAGGCGCAGCAGACCGCCCCCGTCCGGCGGACCGTCCCCGTCCAGCAGGCCGCCGACCCCGACGCGGTCGCCTGCTCCCTTGAGAACCCCGAGTCCTGCGAGGCCTGCCAGTGAGCACCCCCCGTAACACCAACCTGCTCGACCCGGGCTTCGAGCTGACCCTGCGCCCCATGCGCTACCCGGACTTCTACGAGCGCTACCGGGACGCGATCAAGAACACGTGGACGGTCGAGGAGGTCGACCTCCACTCCGACGTCGCCGACCTCGCGAAGCTCAGCGCCGGCGAGCAGCATCTGATCGGCCGGCTGGTGGCGTTCTTCGCGACCGGCGACTCGATCGTCGCGAACAACCTGGTGCTGACGCTGTACAAGCACATCAACTCCCCCGAGGCGCGGCTGTACCTGTCGCGCCAGCTGTTCGAGGAGGCCGTGCACGTCCAGTTCTATCTGACCCTGCTGGACACCTATCTGCCCGACCCGGAGGACCGCACGGCCGCGTTCGCGGCGGTGGAGAGCATCCCCTCGATCCGCGAGAAGGCCGCGTTCTGCTTCCGCTGGATGGACTCGGTGGAGAAGCTGGACCGCCTGGAGACCAAGGCGGACCGCCGGCGCTTCCTGCTCAACCTCATCTGCTTCGCCGCGTGCATCGAGGGCCTGTTCTTCTACGGCGCCTTCGCGTACGTCTACTGGTTCCGCAGCCGGGGCCTGCTGCACGGCCTCGCCACCGGCACCAACTGGGTGTTCCGCGACGAGACCATGCACATGAGCTTCGCCTTCGAGGTGGTGGACACCGTCCGCAAGGAGGAGCCCGACCTCTTCGACGACGAGCTGGGCCGGCAGGTCACCGACATGCTCGAGGAGGCCGTCGAGGCCGAGCTCCAGTTCGCGCGCGACCTGTGCGGTGACGGCCTGCCCGGCATGAACACCGACTCCATGCGGCAGTACCTGGAGTGCGTCGCCGACCAGCGGCTGGCCCGCCTCGGCTTCGCCCCGGTGTACGGCTCGGAGAACCCGTTCTCCTTCATGGAGCTCCAGGGCGTTCAGGAGCTGACCAACTTCTTCGAGCGGCGCCCGTCGGCGTACCAGGTGGCGGTCGAGGGCACGGTCGACCTGGACGAGGACTTCTGAGCCGTCTCGGGCAGCGCCTGCCGCAGCCTGCGGTCGATCCGGCGCTCGCGCAGCAACCACGCGAGCGCCGGACCGGCGACGACGGCGAGGACGACCAGGACGGCGGCGTATCCGGTGAATGCGTTCATGCTGTAACTGTCGTCCTCGGCGGACACTCCTGACAGTGGCAGGACTGCCGTAGACCCTCGAATTGCTGCCAGTACCGAGGCACACTGGACCCATGCTGAAGAACGTGGTGGCCGTGCTGCTCGACGGCGTGCATCCCTTCGAACTCGGCGTGGTGTGCGAGGTGTTCGGCATCGACCGCACCGACGAGGGCCTGCCCGCCTACGACTTCGCCGTCGCGTCGGCCGAGGGCCCCACCCTCGGCACCCATGTCCAGGGCTTCACCGTCTCGACCTCCTACGGCCTGGAGCGGCTGGAGGAGGCCGACCTGATCGCCGTGCCGGCCTCCGACGCCAACGTCCTGCGCGAGCATCCGCCGGAGCTGCTCGACGCGCTGCGCCGGGCCGTGGACCGCGGCACCCGGGTGCTCAGCGTCTGCTCCGGCGTCTTCGTGCTGGGCGCCGCGGGGCTGCTGGACGGGCGCCGCTGCGCGGTGCACTGGCGCCACGCCGAGCTGCTGGCCCGGAAGTATCCGCGCGCGGTCGTCGAACCGGACGTGCTCTACGTCGACGAGGACCCGGTGATCACCTCCGCGGGCACCGCCGCCGGGATCGACGCCTGTCTGCACATCGTCCGCAAGGAGCAGGGCCCGGAGGTCGCGGCGCGGATCGCCCGGCGCATGGTGGTGCCGCCGCACCGCGACGGCGGCCAGGCCCAGTACATCGAGCGGCCGCTGCCGCGCGGCTCCTGCGACACCGTCGGCGAGGTGCTGACCTGGATGGAAGCGCACCTCGACCAGGAGGTGACCGTCGAGCAGCTGGCGGCCCGCGCCCACATGTCGCCGCGCACCTTCGCGCGCCGCTTCCAGCAGGAGACCGGCACCACGCCCTACCGCTGGATCCTGCGCCAACGCGTGCTGCTGGCACAGCAGTTGCTGGAGGGCACGGACGAGACGGTGGACGCGATCGCCTGGCGGTCGGGGTTCGGCACGGCGGCCGCGCTGCGGCACCAGTTCGCCGCGACGCTGGGCACCACGCCGAACGCCTACCGGCGCACGTTCCGGGGACCGCGGGCGGCCTGAGCGCGCGCCGCTGTCACCGGTGCGGCCGGGGGCGGCACCCCGGCCGGCCCGGCTGCCGCCCAGGCCCCGGGCGTCACCTCGGCACCGGCCGTACCAGCAGCCGGTGCGGGCGGAGCGTGATGCCCACCCGCGTCGCGTCGTTCGACCCGGCGACCTGCTCCAGGCGGAACGCGCTCGCCACCGCGGCGGTGATCAGGGTCAGCTGCGCCATGGAGAAGTGGTCGCTGGGGCACTTCCGGTTGCCCGTGCTGAAGGGGCTCATGGCGTGTTTCGGGACCGACTTCACGCGTTCCGGCAGCCAGCGGTCCGGGTCGAACGTGAGGTTGTCCGCATAGGAACGGGCGTCGCGTTGGATGGCGTAGGGGCTGTAGACGATGTCGGCCCCGGCCGGAATGCGATAGCCACCGAGTTCCGTGTCGCGCACCGCCCGCCGCGTCAATATCCAAACGGCCGGCCGCAACCGCATCGCCTCCACGACGACATTGTTGGTGTGCCGCAGCCGGCGCACGTCCTCGAATGCCACCGGGCGCCCGCCGGTGACGGATTCGACCTCGGCGCGCACCCGGTCCGCGTGTTCCGGGTGTTCGGCGAGGACCTGGAGGAGCCACATGATCGTGGACGCGACGGTTTCGCTTCCGGGGGTGACTATCGCGACGACCTGGTCGTGGATCTCCTGTTCCCCGATGGGGTCACCCTTTTCGTCCTCGGCCGCCAGCAATGCGGTCAGCAAATCGTCCGGCTTTCGGCCGGAAGCACGCCGTTCGGCCACGATCTCGTCGACCAGGAGATGCAGATCGGCCAGCGCCCGGCCGAAGGACCGGTTGGCGGGCAGCGGCAGCCGGTACAGCGGCCCCAGCGGCACCACCATGCGCCGGTACATGCCCCGGAAGACGGTCGCGAGGGCGGCACTCAGCCGTTCGGCGCGCTCGTCCATGCAGTCGCCGCGCAGCAGGCAGCGGGCCGCGATGCGCACCGCGACCCGGAAGGACTCGGCGGTGCAGTCGACCGTCTCCATCGACCGCCAGCGCTCGGTCAGCCCGTGCGTCTCCTCCTCCATCACGGGCCCGTAGGCGGGGATGGCGTCCAGCCGGAAGGCGGGCTGGATGGTGCGCCGCTGACGCCGGTGGCGGGGCCCGTTGGCGGTGGCGACGCCCTCCTTGCCGAGCAGCCCCTCCAGGGACTCCCACAGCGGCCCGTCGATCTTGTAGTCGCCGCTGAGGGCCAGCGCCCCGGTGAGTTCGGGGGTGGTGACGGCGTACACCGTCTTGGGACCCAGTTTCAGCCGTACGACCTCGCCGTGGTCGCGCAGTTGTGCCATGAAGGCGAGCGGGTCGCGGATCAGCTTCGGGCCGTGGCCGAGGAACGGCACTCCGCCGCCGGCGAGGGGCGGCTCACGCAGCTCCGCCGCGGTGCGGGGCGGGGTCCCCGGGGTCGTCCCGTGCGTGGTCCCGTGGGTGGTCTCGACGGTCATTTCTCACCTGCCGCTTCGTTGCTGACGTACGGGGGCGTGGACCGGTCCTCCCAGCTGTCGACGCGGTACCGGCCGGACTCGTGGTGGAACCAGTAGACCGAGCTGAACCAGTTGCGCATATTCGTGACACAGGCCCGCACGGCGGCGCTCAGCTCTTTTCCGCGCACCGTTCCGTCGGCCAGTCCGTCGGCGAACCGCAGGGCGGCCCGTTCCGCTTCGACAAACTGCTCGATGCATTCCAGGACGCGTGTACGTAATTCGCTGATCGCCTGTTCCAGAGTGAGCCCGTGATGGACGACGAGACTGATTCCGAGATTGTGCACCTCGTCGCCCGCCAATTCCTTGGGAAGCGAACAGAGGTCGTTGTACCAGGCGGCGAATTCCTGGCTCAGCAGGGCGGCCCGCCGGTATTTCACGTTGTTCCGCACGGCCGCCGGAAGTTCGAGTCCCGCGCTCGGCTCCAGCAGATCCGTCCATATCCAGTGCGCGAAGGTGAGCCGGCGCAGCCGCAGATATTCATCGACACCGGGGACGATTCCCTCGGTGCGATTGGTGAACTCCTGGTCGTAGGCCTCGATCACCGTGTGGAAGTGCCGGGTGAAGCGCTCGTTCCAGGTGTCCGGGAGGAACGAGAACAGCCGCAGCACGCTGTCCGCGAGGCCGGCGACCAGCGGGTCCTGGTGCCGTAGATGCTGCTGGGGCGCGTCGAGCGCCGTGTGCAGCCGGAAGCGCAGCCGCCGCCAGGCTGCGGGCCGGTCATGGACGATGTCACGGTCGTGGCGGTCGTCCCAGACGAAGAACCACGCGCTGTAGTCGGCTATGGCCTGGAGCACCTCGTCGGGGGCTCCGATGTAGTAGCCCGCCATCAGATCGGTGTAGCACAGTCCATCGGCATATTCGGCAACCTTGTCCGCCGGCATGAGCCGCTTTTCGAGCAGCCACAGGCGGGTCCTGTCCTGGAGCCGGGGCCAATACGGATGCAGTCGCCGGGGAAACGCCGTCTCGATCACCGGTAACGCGAGAGCCGGTGGAACGGCCGTCACCGCTCGGGCGGGCACGGTGCTGTACGGGAAAGCTGGCACGGACGAACCCCTCTCAGCCGCCAGGGCGCGCACACCCCTCCGCCGTGCCGGGCGTGCGCCGTTGCGTATCCCCGCTCCCTCCATTCAGCACCACAACTGACCGTTCTGGGAATCCATTTGCCTGATGAACTATCGCATGGTGCCGAGAATCTCCTCTTGCCTGACCGAATTTGGATCAGCACACCAGAACACTGGATCAAATGCCCGAAGGAAGGGAGGGCTGAGAGGCGGGCGGCACACGCGAACGGCGCCCGACCGGCCGAAGGCCTGATCGGACGCCGTCGATGCGCGAGGCGCCGCGCGGGGCGGGCTCGGGCGGGGTCAGTCGTTGGCGACCACGGGGTAGCGCGGCTCGTTCTCGGCCATCTGCCGCAGCGCGTCCTTGCGCTCCCGCTTGGAGAGCCGGTCGATGTACAGGTAGCCGTAGAGGTGGTCGGTCTCGTGCTGGAGGCAGCGCGAGAAGTAACCGGTGCCCCGGACCTTGATCGGGTTGCCCCGCTCGTCCTGCCCGGTCACCTCGGCGTAGTCCGGGCGGGCCAGCGGCGCGTACGCGGTCGGCACGGACAGGCAGCCCTCGTTGCTGTCGTCGAGCCGGCGCTGCTCGGCGGGCAGTTCGACCAGCTTCGGGTTGCAGACCACGCCGACATGGCGCTTGCCCTCGTCGTCCTGGCAGTCGTAGACGAAGACCTTCAGGTCGACACCGATCTGGTTCGCGGCGAGGCCGACGCCCTCGGCGGTGCGCTGGCTGGCGAACATGTCCGCCACCAGCTGGTCCAGCTCGTCGCCGAACTCCGTGACGTCCTTGCACTCCTTGTGCAGCACCGGGTTGCCGACGACGGTGATGGGCCGCGAGGTGCCGCGGTCGTGCCAGGCGTTCTCGCGCTCCTCCGTGTCCTCGGTGTCGATGACGAAGCCCTCGTCGTCCACGGGAAGCACGCCCGCGTGCTGCTGATCGGTGTCCTGCTGCGCCATGACCGACGTATGCCTTCCTAGGTAAAACAGGGGTGATGTTGCTGATACAGGGTACGGGGATCCACCTGCCAGGGGCGCGGGGAACTGCGCGGGCGACCGCGCACGGCCCGCGGCGCCCCACCGGCCTCAACAGACCTCTTCGAGATCCCGCCAATCCCGGGAATCGGGGCTGTCGGCGACCCACCCGTCCAGCAACCCCCGAACCAGCGAGGCCGGCGCAGCCACCCCGCACTCGCGCTCCGGCACCCACAGCTGTCCGTCCGTCCGGTGCCCGAGCGGCCCCGGATGCCCCGGCTCGCTGTGGTCGTGCGGGTCGAGATGCACCCCGTCGCCCTCGTCGGACGGCATCCGCGACTCCGAGCACATCCGGCACAGCAGCCGCACCGAGGACGACCAGTCCTCCGCGGCGAACCCGGCGTCGGCGGCCAGCTGCTCCAGCGCGTCCCGGTCGTCCTCCGAGGCGGCCTCCAGCAGCACCACCCAGGTGGGCACCGGGGACGGCGCCCACAGCTCGATCTCGTCGAAGACCGGGTAGGAGTGGCCCGCGGCCGTGGTGCGCTCGCCGTGCGGGACGCCGTCGTGCAGCACGACCTCGCCCCAGCGCCGCCCGGACGACGGCAGCGGGATCGACAGCACCTCTATCCGGGCCGGGTCCAGGCGCCGCCCCCACACCACCTCGGCCTCGCCCTCCGGCGACAGCCGTACGGCGGCGCTGCCCAGGTCCATGCCCACGGGCTCCCCGGCGGCGGTCGCGCCGCCGGGCACCTGGAGGCCGTACGCCTGCCAGGCGCGGCGGGCCAGCGGCCAGTCCTGGAGCGCGGTGGCCGCGATGCCGACGTTCCACCAGTCGGGCGCCCCGGTCTCGCGGTCGAGCAGGGCCACGGCCCTGAGGCCCGCGGTGCGCGCCTGCTCCCAGTCGTGCCGGAACTTGTGCAGCAGCGCGAGGTTGAACCAGGACTCCGACAGCCAGGGCTCCAGATCGGCGGCGCGGGTCAGCAGGGCTCCCGCGTCCTCGTACCGGCCGTCACCGATCAGCGTGAAGGCGCGATCGGTGGCCTGCCGCCAGGAGGCGGAGGGCCGGTGCCGTCCCTTGCCGAAGATCCTCACGATTCCCGCCTGCCAGTTCCAGTTCCTCGGAGTGGGCTGGCCAGTGCCCCCGGACACCCTCTCCCTCGCATCCAACCACGTACGCCTGGAGGGGCGCTCATTACCCATGGGTTACCCAGCCGGGGCCGTGGCCAGACAGTCCCGGGAGAGTACCCGGGCCAAGGCTTCCACGACCTCGGGGGCGTAGTCACCGGCCGTGCCCAGCCGAAGTTCCTCCAGCGCGCGCAGCGGTCCACCGGGCCCGGCGTCGCGCGCCATCTCCTCGTACGCGTTCACGGCCCGCACGATCCGGGCCGCGACCGGCTGCTCCGGACAGGGGTCGGCCTGCCGCTCGACGACCACGGCGACGGCCGCGTCCACCCCGGTCTGCCGTACGACGGCGCCGCCGAGCAGGGCGATGCGGCGCTGCTCGGCGGCCGGCAGCCCGGCCGTGGCGCCCGCGGGCACCGGGTCCACCAGGCTGAGCTGCCCGATGTCGTGCATCAGCGCCGCGTACTCCAGAACGGTCAGCTCCGCCCAGGTCAGGCCGAGGTCCCGGCCCACCGCCCGGCTGAGCGCGGCGACCCGGTGGGCGTGCCCGGCCGGGGTGTACCCGGCGATCTCGGTGGCCCGCGCGAGGGACGCGATGGTCTGCCGGTAGGTGGAGCGCACCGCCGCGTACCTCTGGAAGGAGAGATGGGTGAGGAGCAGGGGCAGCGAGAACACGGGCAGCGCCCACAGCCCGACCACGGTCACGGCCAGCGCCATCACCGCCCCCGTCGCGCCGACCGCGGACCCGATGCCGGGCAGCGCCCGCAACTCCTCGCGCAGCCGCGGTCCGAACGGCCAGCCGCTGCGGGCGTGCGCGAGCGCGGCGGCCAGTACGGCGTCGCACAGGGCGGTCAGCGCCAGCACCGCGAGCACGAGCAGCACATGCCCCGGACCGTGCCACTGCCGGAACACCCCCTGCCGGGACAGGGACTGGAAGCACAGCGCGGCGAACGCCACGGTCAGCACGCGGCGCGCGAGGTGGTCGCGGACCGGGCTGCGCCCCTGCGCGATGTGCGGCACGCAGCCGAGCAGCGAGGCCGCGGCGACGACCGCGACGACCTGTCCCGCGCCGCCCGCGCCGTCACCGAGGAGTGCGTACGACAGCGCGGCCGCGGTGCCGAGCGGCGCGGCCTCGCGCACGGCGGCGCCGGTCCAGCGGCTCAGTTCGCCGACGGCCACCAGCACGCCGAAGGCCAGCGCCGCGTGGCGCCCGTCGAGCCCGGTCCAGAAGGTGTGGGCCAGCGCGGCACACGCGACGAACAGGGCGGCGGTGTGGATCGAACGGGGGGCGGTGACGCGGGGGCCGGGGACGGCGACGGGGCGGGTGCGGGCGGAACGGGTCCGGCCGATGCCGGGGCGGCCGGTGCCGGTGCCCGTACCGGTCGAGGCAGCCGAACCGGTCGAGGCGGCCGAGGCGGTCGAACCGGTCGAGGCGGCCGAGGCGGCCGAGGCGGCCGAGGCGGTCGAGGCGGTCGAGGCGGTACGCGTCCGCAGCAGGCCGGCCAGCGAGAAGGCGGTGCGCCAGGCCGCGTCGCGGAGGGCGGTACCGGCGCCCGACGGGACCCGGTGCGCGCCGTGCGCGGGGCGCGCGCTCGCCCCGAGGCCGGGCCGGGGCGCGGTCACCGGCCGGCCTGCTGGGCACCGGCGGCGGGCACGCCGGACGCGGTGCGGGGAGCCTCCTCGGCGGTGACCACGGGGTGCCAGCCGTCCCTGGCCAGCGCCCGCACCAGCGCGCGCACCATGAGCGGGTCGAACTGCGCGCCCGCGCACCGCTCCAGTTCGTCGAGCGCGGCCGCGACCGGTCTGGCCCGGCGGTAGGAGCGCGTGGACGTCATCGCGTCGAAGGCGTCGGCGACCGCCACCACCCGCGCGCACTCGGGGATCTGCGCGCCCTTGAGGCCGTAGGGGTAGCCGCTGCCGTCGAGCCGCTCGTGGTGGTGCAGGATCGCCGCGCGGGCCTGGCCCAGGAAGCCGATCCCGCGCACGATCTCGTGGCCGTACTCGGGATGCAGCTCGATCACCCGCCGCTCCTCGGGGGTGAGCGGGCCGTCCTTGCGCAACAGGCGGGTGGGGACGCCGAGTTTGCCGACGTCATGCAGGATCCCCGCGAACCGCAGCACCTCGACGCGGTCCTCGTCCATGCCCAGTTCGCGCGCGATCATCATGGACGCCTGGCCGACGCGTTCGCTGTGCCCGCGCGTGTAGCCGTCCTTGATGTCGACGGCCTGCACCAGCGCCCGGATGGTGGCCTGATGGGCGGCGCGCTCCCGGTGGTACTGGGCGAACACCCACCAGGACACGCCCATCGGCAGCAGCACGAGCAGCGCCGACAGGGGGCCGTAGGGGCTGCGCCACAGCACGGCCATCATCAGCCCGGCGAGCCCGTGCACCCCCACCGGGGCGACCGAGCGCAGGAACAGCCCGCGCCAGGCCCGGCGCGGCGGCGTGTGTTCGGCGGCCGCGAGGATGCCGCCGTCGAGCAGGGCGAGTACGAGACAGAAGGCGGCGACCGCGGCGAGGGCGGGCAGCAGCGCGAAGGGGAAGTCGGTGGCTCTCAGGGCGCCGTGGCCGCCCAGGGCCGTGTGCACCTGCGCCGCCACCCAGACGGCGAGGGCGAGTTCGGCCGCGCGCCAGACGCGGCGCAGCGGGGTGGGCCGCGGTCCGCCGGTGGACAGCAGGGCGCCCGGCAGCGGGACGAGCGCGGCGGCGGGCGGCGAGAGCAGGAAGGCCCCGGCGAGCAGCACGGGGTAACAGGTGCCGGCGAAGCGCCGCCGGGCGAGGTGCTCGCTCCCGGCGTAGACCGCGGCGAGCAGACCGACGGCCCACCAGGGGACGGTCCCCAACCCGTGCGGCGGCCGTACGAGGACCAGGGCGACGAGGGCGACACCGGCTACGTACGCGCGGGCCCGTGCCGGGACCTCCTCCATCGCATCCTCCCCCGATCATGCCTGTCCAGGCTCCGGAGCCTAGGGCGGAGGGAGGGGCGAGCGGGACGGAAGTCCGCGGATTAGCACGTTCGGGTGATAAACGGCGCGAGCGTTCGTGCTCACGCGGTTCATCACCCGAACGTCATGATTCCCGCAAGGGGGCAATGGGCTTCAGGACTCCCGCCGGGCGGCGACGGGCGTCAGGACTCCTGCGCGGCCCTCGTCGGGGCCGTGGCCGTGTCCTTCGGTGTCTGCGTCACGTCGTGGTCGGGCGTGGGCTGGCCGGAGCGGATCAGCTCCAGGCGGCCCATGACCTTGGCGCGCAGGTCCGTCGGCACGTCGTCATGGCCGCAGCACCGCTTGACCAGCTTCTTCACCGCTTCCTCGAGGCCGTACTTCTCGAGGCAGGGGGAGCACTCCTTGAAGTGCTGCTCGAACTTGCCGCGATCCACGGCCGGCATCTCGCTGTCGAGGAACTCGTAGAGATGGTCGAGTACCTCGCTGCAATCCGTCTCGTGCGGCTCTCCGCAGCTCATGAGCCCGAGCCTTTCGCTTCGTTCGACTCTCCGGCGCCGGCCGGGACCAGTCCGCGTTCACGGGCGTAGTCCTCGAGCATGCCGCGCAGTTGACGGCGGCCCCGGTGCAGCCGGGACATCACCGTACCGATGGGTGTCCCCATGATGTCCGCGATCTCCTTGTACGCAAAGCCCTCTACGTCGGCGAGATACACGGCGATGCGGAATTCCTCGGGGATGGCCTGGAGAGCTTCCTTCACGTCCGAGTCCGGCAGGTGGTCCAGCGCCTGCGACTCGGCGGAGCGCAGACCGGTGGACATGTGCGACTCGGCGCGCGCCAGCTGCCAGTCCTCGATCTCCTCGGCCGCACTGCGCTGGGGTTCGCGCTGCTTCTTGCGGTACGAGTTGATGAAGGTGTTGGTGAGGATCCGGTAGAGCCACGCCTTGAGGTTGGTGCCTTCGCGGAACTGGTGGAAGGACGCGTACGCCTTGGCGTACGTCTCCTGCACGAGGTCCTCGGCGTCCGCCGGGTTGCGCGTCATGCGCAGCGCGGCGGAGTACATCTGGTCGAGGAATTCGAGCGCGTCCCGCTCGAAGCGCGCGGTGCGCTCCGCGTTCGACTCCGCACCCGTGCCCTGGCCCTCGGGCTGCTCCGCCTGGCCGTGATCGGTCCCTGCGTCGGTCCCAGTGACCGGACCCACCTCCTCAAAGTTCCGGGCAGGACCAAAACCGATCCCACTCGAATCGGAGGATAGAACACGATCCCTACCTGCCGCCGCTCGAATAGGGGCAGCCTTCGCCGCGTGCAGCACCGTCCAGTCCAGGTCGGCGCGGCTGCTGCGGCTCGGGCACATTGTCGAACCCATGCGGCGGACTTCCTCTCCCACGACGTCGGTGCTGCTGATCGAGCACTTCTGTCCGTCACAACAGAGTTCCGTCCCGCCACATTCCCGCCCCCTACACCAGTGACCCTGCCCACTGGACCACCCGGTCGGTGATCAGTTCGAGCGCGGCCTCCTGGGTGATGCCGGCCCGCTTCGGCACGGCGAACCCGTGGTCGCCGTACGGCACTTCGACGAGGTCGTACGTCCCCTCGGGGAACTCCTCCGGCCTGCCGAACGGGTCCTTGGCGCCCTGCACGACGAGGGTGGGCACCCCGGCCCCGAGCAGCTCCGGCGCGCGGGACCGCTCGGGCTTGCCCGGCGGGTGCAGCGGGAAGCTCAGCGCCAGCACGGCGGCGGCGCCCAGTTCGGCGGCGGTGCGGCAGGCGACCCGGGCGCCGGCGCTGCGGCCGCCGGAGATCACCGGCAGGCCTTCCGCCGCGAGCGCCGGCCACAGGCCCCGCCAGCCGACGTCGAGGGTCTTCGGCGCAGGCGCCACCTTCTTGCCCGCGACCCGCCAGGGCTGCTCGACGAGGGCCACGGTCAGCCCGTGCGCGGGCAGGACCGCGGCCAGCGCCCGCAGGTCCCGGGCCTCGATGCCGCCGCCCGCGCCGTGGGAGACCGCGAGGACGGCCCGCGCCCGGGGCGCCCGGTGCCAGGTGACGCGGGCGGTGCCGGCGTCGGTCTCGACGGTCTGCGTGGTCGCGCCGGGATCGGGGCGTTCGGGGGGCTCGGGCTTCTCATGTGTCACGTGCGTCACGTCAGAAGAGTGTGCCCTCCTCGGGCCCCTCCAGCTCCTTCAGCAGCTCCGGGCCGTTGTTGCGGACGTTGCTGACGGCCGTGGAGACGGGGTAGGCGCGCATCAGCCCGGCGGGCGGCGGGGTCAGCAGCTCGCCCAGCTCGTCGGGGTTGGTGCGGGCGGGGTCCAGCCAGGAGTCCCAGCGGTCCGGTGTGAGCATCAGCGGCATCCGCGGGTGGATGTCGGCGAGCGAGCGCGGCCCCTCGGCGGGCGCGACGGCCAGCGGGGTCGTCTCGGCCTCCGTGGTGATCACCGAGCAGGTCACCCACCAGGCCCCCGGATGGTCGTCGGGGAGCGTCCGGTCGCGCCAGAACTCGTACAGACCGGCCATAGCGAAGACCGAGCCGTCCGCCGGGAGCACGAAGTACGGCTGCTTGCGCGACCGCTTCCGCCTCCCCTCGACCTCGAGGTCCCGCTCCTGCGTGCCGGTGACCCACTCGTAGTAGCCGTCGGCGGGGACGATGCAGCGCCGGGCGGAGAACGCGCGGCGGTACGACGGCTTCTCGGCGACCGTCTCGGCGCGCGCGTTGATCATCCGGGCCGCACCCTCGGGCGACGTGGCCCAGGACGGCACGAGACCCCACTTCAGCGTGCGCAGCTGCCGAACCGGCCGCGGGTCGCCCGCGTCCTTCACAGGACGGTCGAGAACGACATGGACCTCCTTGGTCGGGGCCACGTTGTAGTCGGGCGCCCAGGACTCCAAGGGCTGTGAGGGTTCGAGCTTCTCGATTTCAAAGACTCCTGCGAGATCCTCGGGCCTGCGACTCGCTGCATACCGTCCGCACATACGTGCCACACTGCCAGGCCCACCGGTCACCCGACCACCAGCCCCGGACCGTACGGCGCCCCACGCCGACCCCGTCTCCGATCCACCCGAGGGAGCCACCGCCGAACATGGACAGCCTCGCCGCCACCGCGCTGCCCGACCTCTGGGACCGTCTCTCCGGCACGCAGACCGACCCCGACCTGTGGGTGGTGCTCGCCACACTGGTCGCCGCGGTCGTCGCGGTCGTCCCGCACACGGTGTGGCGGGTCTCCCGCAACGCCATCACCATCGCGCACGAGGGCGGCCACGGCCTGGTCGCGCTGGTCTCCGGACGCACCCTCACCGGCATACGCCTGCACTCCGACACCAGCGGCCTGACCGTCAGCCGCGGCAAACCGTACGGCGTCGGCATGATCCTGACGGCGGCCGCCGGCTACACCGCTCCCCCGCTGCTCGGCCTCGGCGGCGCGGCGCTGCTGGCGGCCGGCCGCATCACGCTGCTGCTGTGGGCGGCGACGGCCCTGCTGGTGGCCATGCTGGTGATGATCCGCAACGCCTACGGCGCCCTGACCGTGATCGTCACCGGCGGCACCTTCCTGCTCGTGTCGTGGCTGGCGGGTCCTCAGGTGCAGGCCGCGTTCGCCTACGCGGTGGTGTGGTTCCTGCTGATCGGCGGGGTGCGCCCGGCGTTCGAGCTCCAGGCGAAGCGCAGGCGCGGCGGGGCGGGCGACTCCGACGCGGACCAGCTGGCCCGGCTGACGCACGTCCCGGCGGGCCTGTGGCTGTTCCTCTTCCACGCGGTGTCGCTGTGCTCACTGATCGGCGGAGGCCGCTGGCTCCTGACGCTGTGACGACGGGCCGCGCGGTCCGGTCGTACGGCGTCGAGGCACGGACGGGCGCGCGGTCCGGTCGTACGGCGTCGAGGCACGGGACGGCCGCGCGGTCCGGAAGTGCGGCGTGTGGGCACGGCACGGCCGCGCGGTCCGGTCGTACGACATGAGGGCACGACCGCGCGGTCCGGTCGTACGGCCGTGTGACCGGAGGTGCATGGAGTGCGTCAGGTGCATCCGGTGCACGAGGTGCGACCGGCTCGCCGGGGGGCGCGGAGACCGGTACGGGCAGCCACCACGCACCCCCCTCCGGACGACGGCCGCCCTCCGCCCCTCCTTATAGAGTGAACCCATGGCCCCGAACACCGCAGAAACCGCCCTCTGGCCCGCCCCGCACGCGAGCGGAGCCGTCGACGCGACGGTCCACGTGCCCGGGTCCAAGTCGGTCACCAACCGCGCGCTGGTGCTGGCCGCCCTCGCCTCCGAGCCCGGCTGGCTGCGCCGCCCGCTGCGCTCCCGCGACACCCTGCTGATGGCCGGCGCGCTGCGCGCGATGGGCGTCGAGATCGAGGAGACGGTCTCGTCCAGCTCCTCCCCGGCGACCGGCCCCGACCGCGCGGGCGAGGCCTGGCGGGTGCTGCCGACCGGCCTGCACGGCCCGGCCACCGTCGACGTCGGCAACGCCGGCACGGTGATGCGCTTCCTGCCGCCCGTCGCCGCGCTGGCCGACGGCCCGATCCGTTTCGACGGCGACCCGCGGTCGTACGAGCGCCCCCTGAACGGTGTGATCGACGCGCTGCGCGTGCTCGGCGCCCGGATCGACGACGACGGCCGGGGCGCGCTGCCGCTGACCGTGCACGGCGGCGGCGCCCTGGACGGTGGCCCGGTCTCGATCGACGCCTCGTCCTCGTCGCAGTTCGTCAGCGCCCTGCTGCTGTCCGGCCCCCGCTACAACCAGGGCGTCGAGGTCCGGCACGTCGGCTCCTCGCTGCCGTCCCTGCCGCACATCCGGATGACCGTGGACATGCTGCGCGCGGTGGGCGCCCAGGTGGACACGCCGGAGTCGGGCGGCGAGCCCAACGTGTGGCGGGTCACCCCGGGCGCGCTGCTGGGCCGGGACCTGACCATCGAGCCGGACCTGTCGAACGCGCAGCCCTTCCTCGCGGCCGCCCTGGTCACCGGCGGCAAGGTGCTCATCCCGGACTGGCCGGCCCGCACCACCCAGCCGGGCGACCGGCTGCGGGAGATCTTCACCGAGATGGGTGGCTCCTGCGAACTCACCGAGTACGGACTGGAGTTCACCGGTTCGGGTGCCATCCACGGGATCGACGTGGACCTCGGTGAGGTCGGCGAGCTGACCCCGGGCATCGCGGCCGTCGCGGCCCTCGCGGACTCCCCCTCGACCCTGCGCGGCGTGGCGCACCTGCGGCTGCACGAGACGGACCGGCTGGCCGCGCTCACCAAGGAGATCAACGAGCTCGGCGGTGACGTGACGGAGACCTCCGACGGGCTGCACATCCGCCCGCGCCGGCTGCACGGCGGTGTCTTCCACACCTACGAGGACCACCGCATGGCGACGGCCGGCGCGATCATCGGCCTGCTGGTCGAGGGCGTGCAGATCGAGAACGTGGCGACCACGGCGAAGACCCTCCCGGACTTCCCCGACCTGTGGACCGGGATGCTCGGGGCGTAGGGGACACGCCATGCGCCGCTACGGCAAGCACACCGACGAGGACGACATCCGCAGCCGTCCCAACCGCAAGGGCAACCGGCCGCGGACCAACATCCGGCCCAAGCACGAGGACGCCGCCGAGGGTCTGGTCCTCACCGTGGACCGGGGCCGGCTGACCTGTCTGGTCGACGACCGCACCATCACCGCGATGAAGGCCCGCGAGCTGGGCCGCAAGGCGGCCGTGGTGGGCGACCGGGTGGCCCTGGTCGGCGACCTGTCCGGCGCGAAGGACACCCTCGCGCGCATCGTGCGGATCGAGGAACGCGCCTCGGTGCTGCGCCGCACCGCGGACGACGACGACCCCTTCGAGCGGGTCGTCGTCGCCAACGCCGACCAGCTCGCCGTGGTCACCGCGCTCGCCGACCCCGAACCGCGCCCGCGGCTGATCGACCGCTGCCTGGTCGCCGCCTACGACGGCGGCCTGGAGCCGCTGCTGGTGCTGACCAAGTCGGATCTCGCCCCGGCCGACAAGCTCCTCGAGCTCTACGGCGACCTCGACATCCCCTATGTCGTCACCAGCCGCGACGAGTTGGAGAACGGCGACGCGGCGGACCGGGTGCGCGCCCATCTCGACGGCCGGGTCACGGCGTTCGTGGGCCACTCCGGCGTGGGCAAGACGACGCTGGTGAACTCGCTGGTGCCGGTGGACCGGCGGCGTTCGACCGGGCATGTGAACGCGGTGACCGGCCGCGGCCGGCACACCACCACGTCCGCGCTGGCGCTGCCGCTCGCGGACGCGGAGGGCTGGGTCGTCGACACGCCGGGCGTCCGGTCGTTCGGGCTCGCGCACATCGATCCGTCCCGGGTCATCCACGCGTTCCCGGACCTGGAGCCGGGCACCGAGGGCTGCCCGCGCGCGTGCAGCCACGACGAGCCGGACTGCGCGCTGGACGCCTGGGTGGCCGAGGGCCACGCGGACCCGGCCCGGCTGTACTCGCTGCGGCGTCTGCTCGCGACGCGTGAGCGCCGGGAAGGCGACTGACCACGGTGTTGTTTGTGATCCCCTGAGGCCGGTAAGTGCATACTCGCACCGAGCCGGACATACGGGAGGACTGCGCATGGCGTGGCTGCTGGTCGTGGTGGCCGGAATGCTGGAGACCGGTTTCGCGGTGTGCCTCAAGCTCTCCCACGGCTTCACGCGGTTCTGGCCGACGGTGGCCTTCTCCGCGTTCGCCCTGGGCAGCTTCGGCCTGCTGACCCTCGCGCTGCGCAAGCTGGACGTGGGTCCCGCGTACGCGGTGTGGACCGGCATCGGCGCGGCCGGCACGGCGATCTACGGAATGGTCTTCCTGGGCGACCTGGTCTCCGTCCTGAAGCTGGTCTCGATCAGCCTGGTCATCGTGGGAGTGATCGGCCTCCAACTATCGGGCTCGGCCCACTAGTCCCCCAGCCCCCTCAGGGGCGCGAGGAACCGCGCGACCAGCCACAACACACCCGCAGCCGAACACCGCCCCGCATTCCCCCGCGGCCCAGCGGAAGGCACGACTCAGCGAACCGCGTGCGGGTGCGCGAACACCCCCCGAACCAGGTCGCCGACCCCACCCACCCCCGGCGGAGCCGCCACGCACGACAGAGCCAGCCGCACCGCCAGTTCGCAACAGCGGACCAGCTCGGAGGCCTCCGCCGGAGACGCCGCCGCACTCGCCAGCACCGCCACCGCCCGATCGCGGACGATCACGACGAAGTCCCCGGGCGACGGCAGCGGCCCGTCCGCGCGCCGCTGCGCCGGGACCGCCGAGGAGGACGCCACCGCGGACAGCGTCGGCGAGGGCAGCCGGTCGCTCCAGCATCCGGTCAGCATGGCCCGTACCAGCGCGTTGTCCCGGGCCGCCGCCGTGGTCCACTCGGCGGCGGCGGTGAGCCGCTCGCGCGGGTCCGCGGGGACCGCGAGCGCCCGCTCCACCCCGGCGAGATAGCCGTCCGCCTCCCTGCGCACCAGGGCCCGCGCGAGACCTTCCTTGCTGCCGAACTCGTTGTACAGCGTCTGCCGGGACACCCCCGCGGCCGCGGCCACGTCGACCATCCGCACGGCGGACCACGAGCGCCGGTCGAGCGCCCTGACGGCGGCGTCGAGCAGGGATTCCCGTGCAGCTGGCATGATCGCCTCCTGGGGGCGAGCGGCACTGCGCCCAGATTTGACGCGCACGGAACCACTGTCAAGGGTCCGCGAGGCCGTTCCCCGGCACCGGAGCCGCGGAGTCCCGGAGACCGGCAGCCGGCGCAAAGGCCCCCCAACGCCCCCTCCATACGGCTGTTTCCACACACCCGCGCGAAAGCCGGGCGCCCCTTCCCTCTCGCCCCCCGTGTGGCCCCGCACCGACCTCGGCGGATACGGTTCGTCCCATGCCCGACTACCTGGACGACCTGCGCCTCGCCCACGTCCTCGCGGACGCCGCGGACGCCGCCACCATGGCCCGGTTCAAGGCGCTCGACCTCAAGGTCGAGACCAAGCCGGACATGACGCCGGTGAGCGAGGCCGACCGGGCCGCCGAGGAACTCATCCGCGGTCACCTCCAGCGCGCCCGGCCGCGCGACGCGGTCCTCGGCGAGGAGTACGGCATCGAGGGCACCGGCCCCCGCCGCTGGGTGATCGACCCGATCGACGGCACCAAGAACTACGTCCGCGGCGTGCCGGTCTGGGCCACCCTGATCGCCCTGATGGAGGCGGGCGAGGGCGGCTACCAGCCGGTGGCCGGCCTGGTCTCCGCCCCCGCGCTCGGCCGCCGCTGGTGGGCCTCGAAGGGCCACGGCGCGTTCACGGGCCGCAGCCTGTCCTCCGCGTCCCGGCTGCGCGTCTCCCAGGTCTCCAAGCTGACGGACGCGTCCTTCGCCTACTCGTCGCTGAGCGGCTGGGAGGAGCAGGGCCGGCTGAACGGCTTCCTCGACCTCACCCGCGAGGTCTGGCGCACGCGCGCGTACGGCGACTTCTGGCCGTACATGATGGTCGCCGAGGGCTCGGTGGACCTGTGCGCCGAACCGGAGCTGTCGCTCTGGGACATGGCGGCGACCGCGATCGTCGTCACGGAGGCCGGCGGTACCTTCACCGGCCTCGACGGCCGCCCCGGCCCGCACAGCGGCAACGCGGCGGCGTCCAACGGCCTTCTCCACGACGAGCTGCTGGGGTATCTCAACCAGCGGTACTGAGAAGCACAGATGAGCGTGCGCGCCCTCAAGTGGCCGCGCACGCCCTCTTGTTGACCCCTGCTTTACCTGTCACTCTGAGAGCTCCCCCACTTGTGCATTTGTGAATCGGTGCACCAGCCGGTCCGGCGTACCCGCACCAGCGGCCGCGCCCGCCCGGGGACCCCGCACCGATCCCCGAGGAGGTGGCTCCACACATGCTCGTCCACGAAGCCATGAGCACGACGATCCTCACCATCGGCCCCGCACACACGCTCCGCCAGGCCGCCGCGCTGATGTCCGCGCGCCGCATCGGCGCCGCGGTGGTCCTGGACCCCGACGCCGGCGGGATCGGCATCCTGACCGAGCGCGACATCCTGAACTCGGTGGGGCTCGGCCAGAGCCCGGACACCGAGCCCGTCCACGCCCACACCACCACCGACGTCGTGTTCGCCACCCCGGCCTGGAGCCTGGAGGAGGCGGCCTCCGCCATGGCCCACGGCGGCTTCAGGCACCTCATCGTCCTGGACGGCGGCGAGCCCGTGGGGGTCGTCTCGGTCCGCGACATCATCCGCTGCTGGGTCCCGGCCCGCCGACGCGAACACGCCCCGGCCTGACCTCGACCAGAGCTTAGACTCTGTCTAAGTCAATCAACTCTCCAAAGTCACACCTATTCGGAAAGTGGTCTCGTGGCTGTTAAGGTGGTGGCCATGAGTGACCTTCTGGAACGGCTGCGAGGACGCGGCTGGCGGATGACCGCCCAGCGCCGTGTCGTGGCCGAGGTCCTGGACGGCGAGCACGTCCATCTGACGGCCGACGAGGTCCACATGAGGGCCGTGGTCAAGCTGCCCGAGATCTCCCGCGCGACCGTCTACAACACGCTGGGCGAGCTCGTCACCCTCGGTGAGGTCCTGGAGGTCACCACCGACCGGCGCGCCAAGCGCTACGACCCCAACGCGCACCGCCCGCACCACCATCTGGTGTGCGCCGGGTGCGGCCAGATCCGGGACGTCCACCCGTCGGGCGACCCGCTGGCCGACCTGCCCGACTCGGAGCGCTTCGGCTTCAAGGTGTCGGACGTGGAGGTCACCTACCGCGGCCTCTGCCCGACCTGCGCGACGACGGCCTGAGGCGGGCCGCGCCGTCGCGGACTTCGCGAACTTTCGCGGACGCAAAAACCGAGGGCCGGAACCCTTAAGGATTCCGGCCCTCGGCCATCAGTAGCGGGGACAGGATTTGAACCTGCGACCTCTGGGTTATGAGCCCAGCGAGCTACCGAGCTGCTCCACCCCGCGTCGTTGACTCCACTGTACGCCATCCGCGGGGCTGGAAGCGAACCGGTCGGCGGGCGGGGCGGCGGCCGGGCCCCGGCGGGCTAGCCGAGGAGGTGCCGGTTGGGGGCCTGCGCGGCCTTCTCGTGCTCCGCCAGTACGACCACGTCGACGCCGTTCGCCGCCAGCAGCCCGGTGCCGTCGGCGCCCGTGACGAACGTGTCCGGCTCGCGCCAGGCGGTCACCACCCGCCGCACCCCCGCGTCCAGGATCAGCCGGGCACAGGGGGCCGGGCGGGACGCCCGCCGGGCACAGGGCTCCAGGCTGCTGTAGACCGTGGCGCCGGGCAGCCGCGGATCGGCCGGGTCCAGCTTGGCGAGGGCCGCCTCCTCGGCGTGCACGACCGGGTCGCCGCCCTCCCGCGAGTGGCCGCGGGCCAGCTCGGTGCCGTCGGCGGCGACCACCACCGCGCCCACGCTGAACGCGGTCCGCGAGGGCGGGCAGAGCGCGGCCAGCTGGCAGGCGAGCCACAGCCAGTGCCGGTCGGCGGCGGACGGGAGCCGGCCGGTGCCGGGCGCGGTGGGCTCGTAGCGCATGAGGACGACGTCCCCGACGGCGCGGGTCTCCAGCAGCCGCAGCCGCCCGCCCTGGTAGCCGCCGGGCCCGAAGAGGCGGGGGGCGTCGGGGTCGCCGACGAAGAGCGGGGCGAGGACGAGCTGGAGCTCGTCGGCGAGGCCCTGCCGGAGCAGCTGGGTGTGGACGGTGCCGCCGCCCTCGACCATCAGCCGGCGCACCCCGCGCACGTCGTGCAGATGCTCCAGCAGCGCGCGCCAGTCGAGGTCGGGGCCGAGGGCGACGACGTCGGCCGCGAGGCCGAGGCCGCGGGCGCGCGCGGCGCCCTTGTCCGTGGTGTAGACGGCCTTGTCGCCGCCGGTGTGCCAGAAGTGGGCGGCGGGGTCGAGTTCGCCGGAGCCGCTGACGGTGACCTTGAGCGGATACGCGCTCCGCCCCTCGGCGATCCGGACGGCCCGCCGCTCGGGCGAGTTCACCAGCAGCCGCGGGTTGTCGGCGCGGATGGTGCCGGCCCCGACGAGGATCGCGTCGACGGACGCCCGCACCTCGTCGACCCGGTCGAAGTCGGCCCGGCTGGAGAGCAGCAGGCGCTCGGGACCGGTGTCGTCCAGGAAGCCGTCGAGGGAGACGGCGGCGGACAGCAGGACGTACGGATACGGCATCGGGCGCGCTCCCTGGCGGGCTGGACGGAACGAGAAAGCCGGACGGACGACTTGGTTCAAGTTTGAAACAAAACTACACTGGAGCCATGACGACCCGCTGGCTCACCCCGGAGGAGCAGCGCGCCTGGCGCGCGTACCTCGCCGCGACGCACCTCCTGGAGGACGCGATCGACCGGCAGCTCCAGCAGGACGCCGGTATGCCTCATCTCTACTACTCCATCCTCGCCAACCTCTCCGAATCGCCGGAGCGGCGGCTGCGGATGACCGACCTCGCGGAGCGGTCGAAGATCACCCGCAGCCGGCTGACCTACGCGGTGGCCCGGCTGGAGAAGGACGGCCTGGTGCGCCGCGAGGACTGCCGCTGGGACAAGCGGGGCAGCGTGGCGGCGCTGACCGACGAGGGCATGGCCGTGCTGGAGCGGACGGCCCCCGGCCATGTCGAGACCGTCCGCGGCCTGCTGTTCGACCGGCTCAGCCCGGAGCAGGTGGCGCAGCTGGAGGAGATCTTCACGGGGGTCGCGCGCGGGCTTCAGGGGGAGGACCCGGGCTGCCCGTCGGGCGACGTGCCGTGGCTGCGGCGCTCGGCCCCGACCCCGGGCTCCGCCCCGGACCCGCCCTGCTCCTGAGCCGCATCCCTCGCGGGGCATCCGCGGGCCGGTGGGGCTCGTTCGCGCAGTTCCCCGCGGCCCGCGGGTGAACTCGCCCCCGGCCTCCGGAAAGGGCGTTGCTTCAACTTTAAAGCATGAGGTAGGTTCGACCTCGACCTTCTGCTTCAAATCTGAAGCAGCGAGTTCACGGAAGACGGAGAACCCGCATGCCCGACATCCCCGCCGCCACGCCCCGCGCCCGCGTCCGGGTGCCGCTGCGCTTCCAGGACGGCTACAGCGTCGACGCCGAACTCGTCACCTTCCACGGCCTGACCGACGGCCAGGAGCACGTGGCCGTCGTCCTCGGCGACCCGGCCCCCGGCACCACCCCCCTGGTCCGCCTGCACTCCGAGTGCCTGACCGGGGACGTCTTCGGCTCGGCCCGCTGCGACTGCGGTCCGCAGCTGCGCGAGGCGGTCGAGCGCATCGCCGAACGCGGCGGCGTCCTGCTCTACCTGCGCCAGGAGGGCCGCGGCATCGGCCTCTACAACAAGCTCGACGCCTACGCCCTCCAGGACCAGGGCCTGGACACCTACGAGGCGAACGCCGCGCTCGGCCTGCCCGAGGACGCCCGCGACTACACCGCGGCGGCCCAGATGCTGCGCGCGCTCGGCGTGGACCGGCTCGACCTGCTCTCCAACAACCCCGACAAGGCGGAGCAGTTGCGCACCCTGGGCATGGACGTCCGGGACCGCGTCCCCACCGGCGTCTTCACCACCGACCACAACGTCCGCTACCTGCGCGCCAAGGTCCTGCAGACCCAGCACACCCTGCCCCTGGCGGAACTGCACGTGGGCTGAGCCCCCGCAGGGCCGGGCCCCGCCCGCCTCGCGGCCACCCGCCCCGGTCCGACCGCCCTCAGATCCACCCCCGCCGCACCGCCTGCGCCCCCGCCTGGAAGCGGCTGGTGGCGCCCAGCCGGTCGGTCAGCTCGGCCGTGCGCCGCCGCAGCGTCCGCTCGCTGATGCCGAGTTGACGCTGCACCGCCTCGTCCTTGAGGCCCGCGTTGAGCAGGCCGAGCAGCGCCTGGTCCTGCTCGGAGAGGTCCGGGTGGCCACCCGCGGCGGGGGCGGCCGGCGCCGCGGCGAAGACGGGGGTCGCCTGGGCCCAGTACGCCTCGAAGAGTTCGCGCAGCGCGTCGCACAGCCGGGAACGGCGGACCTGGGCGATGGTGCTCCGCGTCCCCTCGTCGCTGGCGGTCAGCGGCACCACCGCGTCGCGGCCGTCCACCATCACCATCTTGATCGGGACCCGCGGGACCACCCGGGCCTGCTCGCCGAGCGCGGTGATCCGCCGCAGGCTGGCCGCGTGGTCGGGCAGTTCGAGCACCTCGGTCTGGTAGATGGCGCGGACGGCGACGCCCCGGCGCAGCACCTCCTCCTCGGCGGCCGTGGCGCCGTTCCCGTTCACATAGGGCGGGGCGTCGAACGCGAGCACCTCGTGCTCGGCCCCGGCGAGCAGTTCCGCGATACGGGCGGAGATGGCGCGCGGTCCCTCCACCACCTCCACCAGCCGCCGGGTGTCGGAACGCAGCATCCGCTCGTGGTACTCGGCGACATAGGAGTCCACGTCGCGCGCCGCCCGCTCCACCTCGTGCAACCGGGTCCGGTGCAGGGCGGCGAGGCCGAGGCGGGGGTCGACCGCGCGATGGCGGACCGGGCGCCCGCCCTCCGTCGTGACCAGCCCGGCCTCCACCAGGATCTCCAGAGCCCGGCGGGCCCGGTCGACGGAACAGCCCAGTTCCGCGGCGACTTCGGACGCCGCGCGGGGCGAGTCGCGTATCAGCAGGCCGTAGACCCGCTCGGTGTGCCCGTCGATGCCCAGTGCTTCCAGCAACGGCCCACGTTCCCTTCGGTGTTGACATCGCTGTCAAGGATGGCGACGGCCCGAGTCTAGGCGCTGGCCGATTCCCTCACCTGGCCGGTATCGGCCACCGGAACCTCTCCCTCCGGACCGGCCGCGACTGCGAAGGTACGCAGGTGCCGGGCCGGTGACACCCCGACCGGTCCGGCGAACGAAGAGGAGGAAGTGTGCTGTTGTCCCGCAGCAGACGAATACGCCGGCTCGCCCCCGCGATGCTGGCCGCCGCCGCGCTCGGCGCGACCGGAGTGGTCGGCGCCCCCGCCGCCCAGGCGGCCGACCACGACAAGAGCGTCATCAAGCTGACCCCGTCGGCCCTGAAGAAACTGAGCGCCCGTTACAAGACCCGCGCCGACGGCACCCCCGGCCAGGTGGCCTCGGTCGGCGGCGACGGCACGGCCTCGGACACCGGCTCCGACTCCGGCTCCACGAGCACGGGTTCGGGTTCCGGCACGGACGACTCGGGCAGCACGGGCGGCAGCGCCTTCGGACTGAAGCAGGACGGCCAGTGGGAGACCGCCCGCGGCGTCGCCTCGACCACGACGCTCGGCGGCACCGGCGACTGGCTCGGCATCTACAGCTCCGGCACCGTGACCCGCACGGACGCCAAGGGTGACCCGGTGTGGACGCGCACCAGCCACTCACTGATGACGGACTGGGGAGTGAAGCCGACCAGTTCGCTCCAGGCCGAGGAGTACGTCCCGGAGCTGTACGAGGGCTACAACCCCTACCAGCCCTCCAGCACCGGCAAGAGCCCCTACGCCACCGGCGACTTCAACCACGACGGCGTCGCCGATCTCGCGGTCGCCTACAACGTCGGCAGCAACCCGGTCCGTGAGTTCACCTCCCCCGGCTCCGACCTCCAGACCGGCACCTTCCTCACCGTCCTCGACGGCCGGACCGGCTCCACCCTCTACAGCAAGCTGCTGCCGGGATACGTCGGTTCGATGCTGGTGCAGGACGGCAAGCTGGTCGTCGCCGACCGCACCGGCCCGGACTGGTCCAACAACCCGGTCGCCGAGCAGGGCGACAGCCGCTCGAACCTCACCGCGTACTCCTTCACCTCCGGCGGCAAGGGCAAGCTCACCGGGCACGTCTCCTGGACGTACTCCACCGGTGCGCCCTGGGCCTACTGGGGCGATCTGACCACGCTGTCCGGCGGCCGGATCGCCGCGTCCTGGACCGACACCCCGATGGGCCTCGGCAACCCGCGGCCCGCCGCCGGGCACGTGCTCGTCCTCAGCGGCTCCAGCGGCAAGGCCACGGTCGACACCAAGACCGCCGGCTACCCGCGGATGCTGGCCGCCGACCCGGACTCGGACCGGGTCCTGGTCGTCGAGCAGAACGACCCCTACGACGCCGTCCGCTGGGACCTGACCGGCGTGGACGCCCACTCGGGCAAGCGCACCGTCCTCGCCTCCCGCGAGGGCACCATCCCCGAGGACTTCGAGGTCAACACCGACGCGCACGGCGGCCAGGCCGCGTACGCGGTGGCCGAACTCGGCATCAACGCGGACCTGTCGGACGGCCAGAGCACGATCTCCGGCTGGGACTCCCACGGCAAGACCCTGTGGACGCGTACCACCGCCTCCACCGTGGGCGGCGCCAACGCCCCCACCACCGACCTGAAGTGGGAGAACGACGGCGCCGACGTGGTCGCCGCGATCTCCGACCCGGTCGAGTGGAGCTCCGACCGGCCCGACGGCCCCGAGCACACGCAGCTCACCGCACTCGACGGCCGCCGCGGCGGCGTCGACTGGGCTCAGGACGGCGCCGTCGTCGGCGACCGGATCACCGACTACCGCGGCGCTCTGCTGACGTTCGGCTACGACGACACCGCCTACGTGACCGACCCGCGCAAGGGCACCGCCACCACCACCCTGCCGCAGCTCGGCGACGCCTACACGGCCGTCGCGGCGGACGTGAACGGCGACGGCGTCAAGGACCTCGTGGTCGGCGGCCAGAGCCGAGGCGTGTTCGCCCTCGACGGCCGCACCCTCGACGACGCCGTGCCGCGGCAGCTGTGGCACGCCACCGTCGGCGGACCCGTCCGCCAGCTCCAGACGGCGACCCTGACCGACGCCAAGGGCCGCAGGACGGCCTCCCTGGTCGCGGCCACCACCTCCGGCTTCGCCGTGCTGACCACCGCCACGGGTGCCGTACGCGCTGACAAGGACCTCGGCGGCGGCTTCGTGCCGACCGTCACCGTGACCGGCGACGGCCACGGCGGCAGCGAGGTCGTCGCCGCGGGCAGCCACTCCGTCGCGGCGTACGACGGCGCCGGCAAGGCCCTGTGGACGTACACCCCGTCCGGCACCACCGGGAAGACGCTGGTCTTCTCGAACGTCGCCGCCGACGCCGACGGCAACCTCTATCTGGAGTACGGCGGTCACCGGTCCGCCTACGGCACCGGGGTCTCCGACCCGGCCCCCACCGAGCTGAGCCTGTCCGCGACCGGCAAGGCCCGCTGGAGCGCGCTGCCGAACGATGCCAAGGACGCCGACTGGGTCGTCCAGGACCAGGGCGTCTACGTCAGCTCCGCCATCCCCGGCGCGAACGGGCGGGGTGTCGCCTTCTCCTTCGGCGGCGACAAGCCGGCCGGCCTCGGCATCACCCACCTCACCCAGATCCTCGACACCGCCGACGGCTCGGTCGTGCTCACGCACCACACCACCGGCGTCAACACCCACATCGGATTCGTCGCGTCCAAGGCCGACGGCCTGATCGAGCTGCGCTACAACGGCGTCACCGTCTTCCCGGCCGACGGCGGCGACCCCTACAACGTCAGCCTGGGCGTCATGCCCTTCTCCGCCGTCGTCGACGGGGACGGCTCCGGCACCGACCACCTGATCGCCGCGATCAACGGCATCTACGGCTACGGCCTGCCGCTCGACCCCGACGACAGCTACCCGGACCCGGCCGCCGAGGACTTCGGTCTCTTCGCCGGCACCCTGGTCGCCGCCCACGTCACGTCCTCGTCGGCGGACGACCTGATCGCCACCACGCAGGACCAGCGGGCCTTCGCCATCTCCCTGCAGACCGGCGGCTTCGACTACTACTCGTCCGACTACTACCAGCACGGCATCACCGTCTACTCGGTGACCGGCGGCAGCGGCGCGAGCACCACCTCCGCCGTCCCGAGCAGCACGGCGGACACCAAGGACGACGCCGCGTTCGGCACCACCGCCGACATCCAGGCGGCCGCCCCGCTGAAGGACCCCGGCCTGCCCAAGGGCACGGCCTCGCTCCCCCTCCAGATCAAGTCCTCGACCAAGGTCACCGACCCCGACACCGTGACCGCCTCCGGCACCACGGACGTCAACGAGACCACCAAGGGCTACACCCCGCAGCAGATCCAGGCCCGGCTCGGGCTCACGGGTGACGGCACCGGCCAGACGGTCGCGATCGTCGACGCCTACGACTACCCGAACGCCGCGTCCGACCTGAACCACTTCGCCGCCCACTTCGGCCTGCCGCAGACCTGCGACAGCGTCGAGAAGGGCACCGACTGCTTCGACTTCTCCCAGGTCCACGCGGCGGGCACCACGCCGGACGCGAACTCCAGCTGGGAGGAGGAGGAAGCCCTCGACATCGAGTGGGTGCACGCGGTCGCCCCGCACGCCAAGATCGTCCTGGTCGAGGCGGCCGACGCGTCCGCCGAGGCCCTCTACCAGGCCGTCGACGTGGCGGCGGCGCTGCACCCGGCGGCCGTCAGCAACAGCTGGGGCATGTCGGAGTTCTCCGAGGAGTCGTACTACGACAGCCACTGCAAGCTCGCCGACTCGGTGTGCACCCAGTCCACCGGTGACGACGGCTACCCGGCCGGCTACTCCAGCACCAACCCGTACGCGCTGGCCGTCGGCGGCACCAAGCTGACGCTCGACGCCTCGGGCGCCACCCAGTCGGAGACCGCCTGGGCCTCGACCGGCGGCGGCCTGAGCTACTTCGAGAAGCGCCCCGCGTACCAGGACGGCGTCCAGTCGTCGGCGTACCGGGCCACCCCCGACGTCAGCTTCGTCGCCGACCCGACCACCGGAGTCGCCGTGTACACCACCGCCACCAGCAACGCGGGCATCTGGCTCCAGGTCGGCGGCACCAGCCTCTCGGCGCCGTCCTGGGCGGGCATCCTGGCCGCCACGGACCAGCTCCGGTCGGCCGCCGGCAAGGCGCCGCTCGCCTCCGCGGGCACCGCCGGCGACACCGCCCACAAGGACGTCTACGCCCTGGGCGACCACCTGTACGACGTCACCTCCGGCAGCAACGGCGCCTGCGGCACCGAGTGCACCGCGGGGACCGGCTACGACACCGTCACCGGCCTCGGCTCCCCGCTCGCGGGAGTGGACAAGGCCCTGTCGGAAATGAAGTGAGCCCGCGCCCGGCGGCCCCGCCGCCGGGCCCGGACCCCGCGACGCGGCCGAGTCCCGATACCCGATCGGAGACCCGGCCGCGTCCGGCTATGCTCAGGGAGGCAACATCGCCTGGGCCCTTAGCTCAATTGGCAGAGCAGTGGACTTTTAATCCATTGGTTGTGGGTTCGAGTCCCACAGGGCCTACCGAAGGCAGCCGCCCCACGACGCCCGCACCGGATCGATCCGGTGCGGGCGTCGTGGCGTCCGGGGCCGGCCCGGCGGGCCGGGCGGCGGGATTACGGGTCGACCGGTTCCGGCGCTCCGGCCCGGGCCGCCTCGCGGGCGAGCGTGCGCCGGTGGGTGGGGTTCAGGAACCAGTGACGGGCCGACAGCACCCACCACAGGGCGGCGAAGCCGAGCACCGCGAGGACCGCGATCGGGGCGTAGTTGAAGGTCTCCCAGGTGACGGGGGAGACCTGCGGCAGCATGAACAGGACCGTGATCGCGCCGACCCACGTCACCGAGACGATTCCGATCAACCGTGACCAGCGGCCCAGGTGCCAGGGGCCGCGTTCGAAGGCGTCGCCCTTGCGGACCCGCAGCAGCGTCGGGACGACGTAGGCGATGTAGAGGCCGATCACCGCGATCGAGGTGACGGCCGCGTAGGCCGCGTAGTTGATGAGGTACGGCAGACCGAGCACCAGGGCGCCCGCCGCGGCCAGCCAGACCGCCGCGACCGGGGTGCGGGTGCGCGGGCTGACGGTGTGCCAGACGTGCGAGAACGGCAGGGCGCCGTCGCGCGAGAAGGCGTAGATCATGCGGCTGTTGGCGGTCACCGAGGCCATCCCGCAGAACAGCTGCGCGCCGATCACGACGAGCAGCAGCAGCTTGCCCGAGGTGGCGCCGAGGGCGTCCAGCAGGATCTGCGCGGGCGGCGCGCCGGTCGGCGACGCGAGTTCCTTGTCGTACGACTGGATCGCGTAGGTGAAGCCGAGCAGCAGGACGAAGCCGGCGATCCACGACGTCCAGATGGAGCGGACGATCCCCTTGGGTCCGGCCGTGGACGCGTCGTGGGTCTCCTCGGTCATGTGCGCGGAGGCGTCGTATCCGGTGAAGGTGTACTGCGCCATCAGCAGACCGATCAGGACCACGTACACCCCGCTGCCCCAGCCGGTGTTGTTGACGAACTGCGTGAAGACGAAGGACGTCGACTGGTGCTTGTCCGGTACGAAGGCCAGGGCGCCCACGATCACCCCGACCCCCAGCACGTGCCACCACACGCTGACGCTGTTGAGGAACGCGACGATCCGCACGCCGAAGGTGTTCAGCAGCCCGTGCAGCACCAGGATGCCCGCGAACAGCAGCACCGTGCGGCCCGGCGTGACCTCGAAGTCGAACTGGAGGTTCAGGTACGCGCCCAGGAAGGACGCGGCGCCGAAGTCGATGCCCGCGGTCACCGCGACCTGGCCGAGCACGTTGAACCAGCCGGTGAACCACGCCCAGGCGGCCGCCGAGCGCGGCGGCGCGAGGCGGTGGGCCCAGAAGTACAGGCCCGCGGAGGTCGGGTAGGCGGAACAGATCTCGGCCATCGACAGGCCGACGAAGAGGGTCATCAGGCCGACCGCGACCCAGCCCCAGGTGATCACCGCCGGGCCGCCGGTGTTCATGCCGAAGAGATAGAGGGTCAGGCATCCCGAGAGGACCGAGATGATCGTGAAGGAGACGGCGTAGTTGGAGAACGCCGACATACGGCGGGCGAGGACCTGGGTGTAGCCGAGCTGGGCGAGCCGCTCCTCGTCCGACAGGCCCTGGGGGCCCTTCGTTATGGCGTCATCTGTCATGCCCCCAGCGATTCCCTCGGCGAGCGCGTGACATGCGTCACTCCCTGGCCGGAAACCAGCTTGTAAAGACGGCAGTTGGGGCGGATCACCGGGGTCGCCGCGGAGGAACCATTGCCCGCTGGGCCCGTTCGGCCGGGATTCCCCTGCCGCGGGCCGGACTGCCAGGGGTTCCTCCCGGTCCCGGCGGAGCGGGCCCGCGGTGCCACCGGGCCCTACGGCGTTCCCCGGCCGCCGCAGACCTTTGCGGGCGGCGTGGCGGAACGGCCGAGGGCCCGTACGACAGGTGTCGTACGGGCCCTCGAACGGGTCACTCGGCGTCAGCCGTCGCGACGGTGGTCGCGTCAGCCGTTGCGCTTCCAGCGCGGCTTGTCGTCACGGCGGCCGAACGAGCCGGAGCCGGAGGAACCGGAGCCGGAACCGCGGTGGTCGTCACGGCGCCCGAAGGGACGGTCGTGGCCGCCCGCGCGGAAGCCGGGACGGTCGTCGCGGCGGTCACGGTTGAACGGACGGTCGCTGCCACGGTGGCCGGCCGGACGGTCGTCACGGCGGAAGCCGCCACGGTCGTCACGGTTGAAGGTGCGCTCGCCCCGGTCGTCACGGCGCTGGAAGCCGCCACGGTCGTCACGGTTGAAGGAGCGGCCACCGCGGTCGTCACGGTTGAAGCCGCCACGGTCGCCGCCGCGGTCGTCGCGGTTGAAGGAACGGCCGCCACGGTCGTCACGGTTGAACGTGCGCTCACCGCGGTCGTCACGACGCTGGAAACCACCACGGTCGCCACCGCGGTCGTCACGGTTGAAGGAACGGCCGCCACGGTCGTCACGGTTGAACGTGCGCTCACCGCGGTCGTCACGACGCTGGAAACCACCACGGTCGCCACCGCGGTCGTCACGGTTGAAGGAACGGCCACCACGGTCGTCACGGCGGAAGCCGCCCCGGTCGCCACCGCGGTCGTCACGGCGGAAGCCGCCACGGTCACCGCGGTCGTCGCGGTTGAAGCCGCGGTCCTCACGGCGCTCACGGCGCTCGTACGGCGCCGACGCCGTGCGCTCCGCGCGGTCCACGTCCTGCGCGGCCGGCTGCTCCGGGACGGACGCCTCGGTCAGCGCCTCGGCGGCCTCGGCCTGGGCCTCGGCCACCGCGGCCTCCGGGTCCTCGCCGCGCTCGCGGGCGACCCGCGCGACGAGGCGGTCGGCCTCCTCGCGCAGCTCGGTGGCGCGGCGGGTGGCCCGCTCCAGCTGCTTGGTGAGGTGCGAGACCTCGCGCTCGGCCTGGTGCGCCGCGTTGCCCGCGGACTCGGCCTGGACCTCGGTCATGGAGCGGGCGCCGGTGATCTCGGCGACCTCCGGGTCGAAGGCCGCGCCGCCCTGGATGATGTGGCGCGAGGCGTCGACGCCCGCGTCCTCCATCAGGCGGAAGATCTGACGGCGCTGGTGCGGCAGCGACAGGGAGACGACCGTGCCGGTGCGGCCGGCCCGGGCGGTGCGGCCCGCGCGGTGCAGGTAGTCCTTGTGGTCGCCGGCCGGGTCGACGTTCAGCACCAGGTCGATGCCGTCGACGTGGATGCCGCGGGCGGCGACGTCGGTGGCGACCAGGACGTTGACGTAGCCGTCCTTGAAGTCGGCCAGGGTGCGGGTCCGCGCGCCCTGGGTCATGCCGCCGTGCAGCGCGTCGGCCTTGGCACCGGCCTCGCGCAGCTGCTCCGCGACACGGTCGGCGCCGAGCTGGGTGCGGACGAAGATGATGGTGCGGCCCTTGCGGGAGGCGATGGCCGCGGTGACCGGCGCCTTGTCCTTGGGCTTCACGATCAGGATGTGGTGCGACATCGTGGTGACGGCGCCCTGGGCGGCGTCGACCTCGTGCGAGACCGGGTTGTTGAGGTACCGGTCGACGAGGGTCTTGATCTCGTTCTCCATGGTGGCGGAGAAGAGCATCCGCTGACCGCCGGCCGGGACCTGGTCGAGCAGCTCGGTGACCTCGGGCAGGAAGCCCAGGTCCGACATCTGGTCGGCCTCGTCGAGGACGGTGATCTGGGTGTTCTCCAGGGAGCAGGCGCCGCGGTTGATGAGGTCGCGCAGTCGGCCCGGGGTGGCGACGAGGACGTCGACGCCGCGCTCGAGGGCGTAGATCTGGTTGCCCATGGACGTACCGCCGCAGACGACCTTCATCTTCAGGCCGAGGACGTCGCCGTAGGGCTGGAGCGCGTCGGCGACCTGCATCGCGAGCTCACGGGTCGGGGTGAGGATGACGGCGCGCGGCTTGTGCTTCTCGGTGCGACCGCCGGCCAGCGTGGCCAGGGTCGGCAGACCGAAGGAGAGGGTCTTGCCGGAGCCGGTGCGGCCACGGCCGAGGATGTCCTTGCCGGCCAGGGCGTCCGGGATGGTCGCGGCCTGGATCGGGAAGGGGACCGTCACGCCGTTCTGCGCGAGCTTGCGGACGACGCCCTCGGGCAGGCCCAGCTCGGCGAAGGTGACCTCGGGGGTCTCGTCGGCGGCGTCGGCGACCTCGGTGGTCTCCTCGACGGCGTCGATGGCCTCGGGGGCCTCGATCACGGGGGTCTCGTGCTCGACGTTCTCGACGTTCTCGGGCACGACGGCGTGATCAGTACTGGAAATGGACATGCGTATGCGAAACCTTCCGGAGTCTCGTCGGCACGCGCCCGTCAACTCCGTGAATTCGCAATACGACCGCCTCAATGCGGTCAGCCACGGCAAGGGAGAGTACGCGCCACACGGCGCGCTCTGCGGTGGCGCCGGGCAAATGGGATCAAACGATCTACCACCATACGCACCCTGCACCCCCGGTGGCAAACCGATGTGGGGAGACGCTCGTCACGCGGGCCCCTGCGGGGGGCTCGGCTGTGAACGGGGCTGCGGGTCCGTGGGGGCCGATCGCGCAGTTCCCCGCGCCCCTTGTTCACCGCTGCGGGTGCGTGGCGCTTGATCGCGCAGTTCCCCGCGCCCCTTGCTTCACCGCTGCGGGCCGGTGGGGCTTGATCGCGCAGTTCCCCGCGCCCCTTGCTTCACCGCTGCGGGCCGGTGGGGCTTGGGCGCGCCGTTCCCCGCGCCCCTGGGGCGGGACCGGCGATCTGTCAGCCTGCGGGCCGGTGGGGCTTGGGCGCGCCGTTCCCCGCGCCCCTGGCGGGGCTCGGTCATGCCCACCCAGGGGCGCGGGGAACTGCGCGAAGGGGGTCCCACCGGCCCGCAGGTGCGCAGATCGCCGAGGTCCGCCTAGGCGGGGGACCCCGCAGCGGGAGCCGGCAGGTGGTGGATCAGCTGCGGCGCGGAGCCGTCCTCGTGCGCCGACGACGACGGCTCCGCCGGAGACGGGTCCGCCGGCGCCGAGTCGATGACGGGCGGCGGGGACAGCGTCGGAGCGAGCGTCGTGGCCGGTGCGGACGGGGTCGGGGAGGCCGGCCCCTGGTCCGGGGTCCTGCCGGGGTCCGGGCCGGGGGCCGAGGCGGACGCGCCGGGGCGGGACGCCGAGGCCGAGGCGGACGCCGACTTCCCCGGCTTCGCCCGCCCCCCGTGGCCGCGCTTGCCGTCACCCGCCGAGCCGCCGCCGCCCAGGCCGCCGCCGGAGCCCACCCGGCCGTCCGCGGGCGCCGCGTCGTCGTGCCGGCCCGCGGAGTGCGAGGGGCCGGCCCGGTGCCCCGCGTCGTCGCCCACGCTGACGCAGCCGGTGGCGGCTGCGGCGACGGCCAGGGCCGCGGCGGCCGTACGGACGGGTAGGGGCAAGGGGCGCACGGGGCCACCTCCGGTGGGGGAAGGAGTCAACCTCTTCAACTCCCGTCGCCCGCATGAGGACACGCGGGCGCCTCCGGCGGGGTGGGCACCATGTCGTCCGCGGGTCCGTGGGCGGCTGGTCGCGCAGTTCCCCGCGCCCCTGGGTGGGCATGGCCGAGCCCCGTCAGGGGCGCGGGGAACGGCGCGATCAGCCCCCGCTCACCGGCAGACGAAACGGTGCCGAACCGCCGTGGTCATCCATAGCCGAGCGCATGCAACCGCGCGTCGTCGATGCCGAAGTGGTGGGCGATCTCGTGGACCACGGTCACCTCGACCTCCGCCACCACGTCCGCCCGGCTGTCGCACATCCGCAGCGTCGGCCCGCGGTAGACCGTGATCCGGTCCGGCAGCACGCCCGCGTACCACTCGCCGCGGTCGGTGAGCGGAGTCCCCTCGTACAACCCGAGCAGCTCGGGATCGCCGGCGGGCGGTTCGTCCTCGACGAACACCGCGACGTTGTCCATCAGCCGTGTCAGCTCCGGCGGAATCCGGTCCAGCGACTCGGCGACCAGTTCCTCGAACTCCTCGCGCGTCATCTCCAGCACAGGGCCATTGTCCGGCACGAGGGCCCGCCCCGGGCCGGAGCCCGCGCGGCGCGGTGTGCGGCGGTGGCCCGCATATCCACGCCCCGGCTTGGGCATACGGGACGAATGGTCCGCGTACGAGTCCCCGTCGCAGTCCGCACCCTCCCCCGCCGCTGCCGCACCCTCGCCCGCCGGTACCGCGACCGCAGGCCGCCGCCGCGGCTCGAACTGGTCGCGCAGCCGCACCCCTGGCCGCGCGCCCTGGGCATGGTCGCCGTGGTGCTGCTGGGCGCCTGGCTGGGACTGCTGGTCGTCGGCGACGTGCGGGCCAAGGTCGGCCCGATGAACACCACGATGACCCTGCGCCCGTCCCTCACCGGCGGCACGAAGATCAACATCTCGCCGCTCGGCACGCTGAGCCTGAACAGCCATGTCGCCCCGGTCCGCCTCGACGTGAACGTCGATCAGCTGGACCCGGAGCGCTCCCAGGCGCTGGTCGACCACCCGGAGCGGCTCTCGGGCCTCCAGGACGAGGTGGCCCACGACGTGGAGCACGGCACGCTCGACCTGGCGGTGCGCTCCGGCGTGGCCGTGGTGGCGGGCGCGACCGCGCTGGGCCTCGCCGTCTACCGGCGCCCCCGGCGCGCGCTGGCGGCCGGCGGGCTCGCGTTCGGCCTGCTGGCGGCCTCGGGCGCGACGGCGTACGCGACCTGGAACCCGGAGTCGGTGCTGGAGCCGAAGTTCACCGGGCTGCTGTCCTCGGCGCCCTCGCTGGTCGGCAACGCGCGCAGCATCGTCACCGACTTCGACGTCTACCAGAAGGAACTGGCGCGCCTGGTGACGAACGTGACGAAGCTGTACGACGTCACGTCCACCCTGCCCGCCTACCAGCCGGACCCGTCCACGATCCGCGTGCTGCACGTGTCCGACATCCACCTCAACCCGGCGAGCTGGAAGATCATCGCGTCGCTGGTGGAGGAGTACAAGGTCGACGTCGTCGTCGACTCCGGCGACACGATGGACCACGGCACGGCGGCCGAGAACGCCTTCCTCGACCCGATCGCCGACCTGGGCGTGCCGTACGTCTGGGTGCGCGGCAACCACGACTCGCAGGTCACCCAGCGCTATCTGGAACACATGAAGAACGTCCACGTGCTCGACGACGGCAAGGCCGAGACGGTCGCCGGGCTGCGCTTCGCGGGCATCGGCGACCCGCAGTTCACCCCGGACCGCGCCGTCACGCCCGGCGGGAACGACGCCGAGGTGATGGCGGGCGGCGAGCTGGCCTCGGCCATGAACCACCAGAAGGTGATCGGCACGCCCGTCGACGTCGCCGTGGTGCACGAGCCGTCGGCGGCCCGGCTCACCGACGGCGCGGTGCCGCTGGTGCTCTCGGGGCATCTGCACCACGAGGAGACCGAGGTCATGAAGTACGGCACCCGGCTGCGCGTCGAGGGCTCGACCGGCGGGAGCGGGCTGCGCGCGGTGGAGGGCAGCTACCCCGACCCGATCGAGGCGTCCATCCTCTACTTCGACAAGGACAGCCGGCGTCTCCAGGCCTGGGACGAGATCAAGCTCGGCGGGCTCGGTCTGACGACGGCCGAGGTCACCCGCCACCTGCCGAAGGAGAACCAGCCCGGGGCCTCACCCACACCCACGCCGACACCCACTCCGACACCCACTCCGACATCCACGCCGACCCCGAGCACCGTCGCCTCGCCGTCGGGGCCGTAAACCGTTTTGGCGATCCCCGCCGCCATCCCATATGCTTCTCACGTCCCCGAGGCGCTGCGAAGCGCCCAGGCGGGCCGATAGCCCTCATCGTCTAGCGGCCTAGGACGCCGCCCTTTCAAGGCGGTAGCACGGGTTCGAATCCCGTTGGGGGCACGCAACACCGTGTGCGACAATGTCGTACGCAACAGCTTGGTCCTGTGGAGCAGTTTGGAGTGCTCGCCACCCTGTCAAGGTGGAGGCCGCGGGTTCAAATCCCGTCAGGACCGCTGAGATTTCCCCGGAAATCTCGTGGCTGGGTAGCTCAGTTGGTACGAGCGATCGCCTGAAAAGCGATAGGTCGCCGGTTCGACCCCGGCCCCAGCCACCATCGAGGCCCCGATCTTCGGATCGGGGCCTTTGTCGTGTGTCCGGCCGCCTCCCCCGGATGCCCCAAGGCCTTCCCCGCCCCGGCATGTCCGGAAAGCCCCACCCGGCCCCCGCCCGGTCCGTAGGATGCGGGCGCTCCTGTGGGTGCGCTGGGACGGGAAGGGGACGGTGGGACGCGTGGTCTCGGATCTGGGACTGGAGAAGGACCGGGCGCGGTACGGGCTGCTGGCCGTGGTGGTCAGCAATCTGGCCATCGCCGGAGTGGCGGCCTTCGGGGTGTGGCGGCTCGGCGGTGACCGTTCGGTGATCGTGGGGGTGCTGACGGCGGCGTTCACCGCGGTGAGCAGCACGACCACGGCGTATCTGGGCATCAAGGCGGTGTCGAACACGGCGAAGTCGATGGCCGACGCCGGCACCCGGCCCACGCCGGCACCCACAGCGACACCGACGCCCACGCCCACGCCCGCACCGACAGCGCCAGCGACACCGGCACCCGCACCCGCACCCGCACCCGCACCCACGACACCCGACGAGCCGGCGGTGAGCCCCGAGGTCGTCGCGCCACGCACCCCGTGAACAGGCCGCACACAAATCGTTCGCCCGGAAATTCCCCGAGGTGAGATCCTGGATCGCGTATGTCTACGCATCCCGCCCCCGCCCTCGGCGCCCTCGCCTCCCGTCTGACCGAGCTGTCGCTGCGCGACGCGCACCGGCTCGGGCGGCGGCTGGAAGGCGCGCGCAAGATCCGTAAGCCGGAGGCCCGCGCCGCCGTCCTCGCCGAGATCGAGGGCGAGGCGGCCAGGGCCGAGGCCCGCATGGCCGAGCGCCGCGCGCGTGTCCCCGCGGTCAGCTACCCCGAGCAGCTCCCGGTCAGCCAGAAGAAGAACGAGATCGCCGAGGCCATACGCGACCACCAGGTCGTGATCGTCGCCGGTGAGACGGGCTCCGGCAAGACCACGCAGATCCCCAAGATCTGCGTCGAGCTCGGCCGGGGCGTGCGGGGCATGATCGGGCACACCCAGCCCCGCCGTATCGCCGCCCGCACGGTCGCCGAGCGGGTCGCCGAGGAGCTGGACACCCCGCTCGGCGAGGCCGTGGGCTGGAAGGTCCGGTTCACCGACCAGGTCGACCAGGACGCCACCTTCATCAAGCTGATGACCGACGGCATCCTGCTCGCCGAGATCCAGACCGACCGCGAGCTGCGCGCCTACGACACGATCATCATCGACGAGGCGCACGAGCGGTCGCTGAACATCGACTTCCTGCTGGGCTACCTCGCCCAGCTGCTGCCGAGACGGCCCGACCTCAAGGTCGTCATCACCTCCGCGACCATCGACCCGGAACGCTTCTCGCGGCACTTCGGCGACGCCCCGATCGTCGAGGTGAGCGGCCGGACCTACCCGGTCGAGGTGCGCTACCGGCCGCTCCTCGAGGAGGACTCCGAGGACGCCGACCGCGACCAGATCACCGCCATCACCGACGCCGTCGAGGAGCTGATGGCGGAGGGCCCCGGCGACGTGCTGGTCTTCCTCTCCGGCGAGCGGGAGATCCGCGACACCGCGGACGCGCTCGAGAAGAAGAAGAACGCGCCGCGCGGCGCGGGCGTCGAGTGGCAGCGCACCGAGGTGCTGCCGCTGTACGCGCGCCTCTCGCACGCCGAGCAGCACCGCGTGTTCCAGTCGCACACCGGGCGCAGGATCGTTCTGGCGACGAACGTGGCCGAGACCTCGCTGACCGTGCCGGGCATCAAGTACGTCATCGACCCCGGGTTCGCCCGGATCAGCCGCTACAGCCACCGCACCAAGGTGCAGCGGCTGCCGATCGAGCCGGTCTCGCAGGCCAGCGCCAACCAGCGCAAGGGCCGCTGCGGCCGTACGTCCGACGGCATCTGCATCCGGCTGTACTCCGAGGACGACTTCCTCACCCGCCCGGAGTTCACCGACGCGGAGATCCTGCGCACCAACCTGGCCTCCGTCATCCTCCAGATGACCGCCGCCGGGCTCGGCGAGATCGAGAAGTTCCCCTTCATCGACCCGCCGGACCACCGCAACATCCGCGACGGCGTGCAGCTGCTCCAGGAGCTGGGCGCGCTCGACCCGGCGCAGAAGGACCCGCGCAAGCAGCTCACCCAGACCGGCCGCAAGCTGGCGCAGCTGCCCGTCGACCCGCGGCTCGCGCGGATGGTCCTGGAGGCCGACCGCAACGACTGCGTGCGCGAGGTCATGGTGATCGCCGCCGCGCTGTCCATCCAGGACCCGCGCGAGCGGCCCGCCGACAAGCAGACCCAGGCGGACCAGCAGCACGCCCGGTTCCGCGACGAGACGAGCGACTTCCTCGCCTATCTGAACCTGTGGCGGTACGTGCGCGAGCAGCAGCGCGAGCGCGGCTCGTCGTCGTTCCGCCGGATGTGCAAGCAGGAGTACCTGAACTTCCTGCGCATCCGCGAATGGCAGGACATCTACACGCAGTTGCGCACGGTCGCCAAACAGATGGGCATCCATCTCGACGAGCGCGACGCCGACGCCGACCGCATCCATGTCTCGCTGCTGGCGGGCCTGTTGTCGCACGTCGGCATGAAGGACGTGAAGGAGTCCAAGGAGCCGCCCGCGGGCCAGCGCAGGGACGGCGGCCGGAACGAGTACCTCGGCGCCCGCAGCGCGAAGTTCGCCATCTTCCCGGGCTCCGCGCTGTTCAAGAAGCCGCCGCGGTTCGTGATGTCGGCGGAGCTGGTGGAGACCTCCCGGCTGTGGGCGCGGGTCAACGCCCGGATCGAGCCGGAGTGGGTCGAGCCGCTCGCCGGGCACCTGGTGAAGCGGACGTACAGCGAGCCGCACTGGGAGAAGGACATGGCGGCCGTGATGGCGTACGAGAAGGTCACGCTGTACGGCGTGCCGATCGTCGCCCAGCGGAAGGTGAACTACGGCCGGATCGACCCGGAGGCCGCCCGCGAGCTGTTCGTGCGCAACGCGCTGGTGGAGGGCGACTGGCGCACCCACCACAAGTTCTTCGCCGACAACCGTCGCCTGCTCGGCGAGGTGGCGGAGCTGGAGCACCGGGCCCGGCGCCGGGACATCGTGGTCGACGACGACACGCTCTACGACTTCTACGACCAGCGGGTGCCCGAGCACGTGGTGTCCGGGGCGCACTTCGACTCGTGGTGGAAGCACAAGCGGCAGGAGCAGCCCGACTTCCTGGACTTCGAGCGGGAGATGCTGATCCGGGAGTCGGCGGAGGCGGTCACCAAGGCCGACTATCCGGACTCCTGGCGCCAGGGACCGCTGAAGTTCCGGGTGACCTACCAGTTCGAGCCGGGCGCGGACGCGGACGGTGTGACGGTCCACATCCCGCTCCAGGTCCTCAACCAGGTCACGGACGACGGCTTCGACTGGCAGATCCCCGGGCTGCGCGAGGAGGTCGTCACGGAGCTGATCCGCTCCCTGCCGAAGCCGATCCGCCGCAACTACGTGCCGGCGCCCAACTTCGCCCAGCGCTTCCTTGCGCAGGCGGTGCCGCCCGCGATCGCGGCACCCGCCGCCGACGGCGGGGCGCCGCAGGAGCCGCTGACGGCCGCGATGGCCCGCGACCTCAAGCGCATGGTCGGAGTCCCCTTCGGGGCCGAGGACTTCGACTGGTCGAAGGTCCCCGACCACTTGAAGATCACTTTCCGGATCGTCGACGAGCGGCGCCGCAAGGTGGCCGAGGACAAGGACCTGGAGGCGCTGAAGCTGCGGCTGCGGCCGAAGGCGCGCCAGGCGCTGTCGCAGGCGGCCGCGGCCACCGCGGAGCGCCAGGGCGGCGCGTCGGTGGAGCGCGGCGGGCTGACGGACTGGACGATCGGCACCCTGTCGCGGCTCTTCGAGACCCGGCGGGCCGGGCAGCCGGTGAAGGCGTACCCGGCGCTGGTGGACGACGGCGACACGGTCTCCGTACGGCTCTTCGACACCGAGGCGGAGCAGGCCGAGGCCATGTGGCGGGGCACCCGGCGGCTGATCCTGCGCAACATCCCGGTCAACCCGGCGAAGTTCGCCTCGGACAAGCTGACGAACGCCCAGAAGCTGGCGCTGTCGGCCAATCCGCACGGCTCGGTGCAGGCGCTGTTCGACGACTGCGCGACGGCGGCGGCGGACAAGCTGATCGGCGACTTCGGCGGCCCGGCGTGGGACGAGGAGTCGTACCGGAAGCTGTACGACAAGGTGCGCGCCGAGATCGTCGACACGACCGTCCGCGCGGTCGGCCAGGTGCAGCAGGTGCTGGCCGCCTGGCAGGCCTGCGAGCGGCGCCTGAAGGCCGTACGCAGCCCCGCGCTGCTGGCGAACCTGGCGGACGTACGGGCTCAGCTGGACGCCCTCGTACGGCCCGGGTTCGTGACGGAGGCGGGGATACGCCGGCTGCCCGATCTGATGCGCTATCTGATCGCCGCGGACCGGCGGGTGCAGCAGATGGCGGCGAACGCGCAGCGGGACACCACGCGGATGGACAAGGTCAAGGAGATGCAGGACGAGTACGCCTGGCTCCTGGAGCAGCTTCCGCCGGGCCACCCGGTGCCGTCGTCCGTCCGGGACATCCGCTGGATGATCGAGGAGCTGCGGGTGAGCTACTTCGCGCACGCCCTGGGCACGGCCTATCCCGTCTCGGACAAGCGGATCGTGAAGGCGATCGACGCCCAGGTGCCGTGACGGGCCCCGCACGTTAAGTGAGTTCGACCAGGCGGCATCCCTCCTGTAGAGTCTCTTCTCGCAGCGCAACGCACCAATCGCACTGCGAAACCTGGTCCTGTGGAGCAGTTTGGAGTGCTCGCCACCCTGTCAAGGTGGAGGCCGCGGGTTCAAATCCCGTCAGGACCGCAGAGAGCGAAAGCCCGTCCCTCATCGAGGGGCGGGCTTTCGCCTTTCCCGCCTGCCGTCCGCCGCCTCCCGTCCGCCGGCGGCCGCGCCCGCGGCGAAGCCGCCGACGACACAGCAAAAAAACCGGCCCATCCGGTCCGTCCACGTCAGGCGTGAACAGGTGGAAACACAAAGCGTCTTGACGCCGTCACATTCCGCCAGTACCCAGTTACCAGGGCCCCGTTCCCCGGAGGTGGCACATGGCGGCAACGGTCAGGCACGAGACGCGGGCACTGCTGCGCGCGCATCTGTCGGCCGCGTCGTCGTACCGCCACCGGACCCGGCACTGTCCGATCTGCCGTCAGCTGCTGCGGCTGGAGATGGATTCGGGGCCACAGCCGGCCGCCGGGGCCGACGAGGAGGGCGGACGGGACGAGGAACCGGCGGGCGCGTGACCGTTGTCGGCGTCAACGACCTTGTGTCCAGGGCGAGGTGGAACAGGCGGTTCCAATAGCGCACCGGAACGGGCGGCAACAAGGCGCGCGGTGTGTGACGGGTGTCACCGCATGAGTTTTTGAAACCACGGTATTTACCCACGTCCTACAACAGGTCAATTTAATATGTGCAATTGCACCCCCTCCGAGGTACTCCTCAGAGCTCGTTCAGAGGTTGACCAGAGGGTCGGGAGGGGCTCGGCACAGGGGTTCCGACAGGCCTCCCCAGACTCCGACAAGGACGCCCACAGAGCTACCCGCCGGTCACTCACGGTCGCACGGACCGGCACAAAAAAAGATCGCGCTGGACCCGGCGGAGTCCAGCGCGATCGACGACGCACCCTGTCGCTTGCCTAGAGAGTTCTAGATGCCTTGGGCGTGGGGCCTGTTGGGGCAGGACCCGCGTCGCTTGTAGCTGTGGGTCTCGGGCTTCCCGGCCGGTTGGGGGACCAGCCATTTCGCCCGATATGTGGCTGTCAGGCCTCGCTGCGCTGCTGCGGAATGCCCGCCAGCAGGGCGCGGACCTCAGCCTCGCGGTAGCGACGGTGTCCACCGAGCGTGCGGATGGACGTGAGCTTGCCGGCCTTCGCCCACCGCGTGACCGTCTTCGGGTCGACGCGGAACATCGTGGCGACCTCAGCCGGGGTCAGCAGCGGCTCGGCATCAGGGGTGCGAGCGGTCATGAGCGGCCTCCTCGGGAGAACCGAACCTTCTCGGTTCTTTCCTCTAAATTCTGCACCTTGACCCGCGTTGCCCGAAATGGCGGACGCGGGTCGAGTCGGTTATAGGACGAACGGCTTGTCCTCGGCACTACAACTACACCATCTGTCCAGCCGCGTCGGCCAAACCGATGGAATTGCCCTCCCAGGTGTCCAACGGCGACGGAAGCCGATGGACCATGCCATAGCGGACAGTCACACCGCTGTGACGATCAGTCACAGCGGCGTTCAGGAGTCACCAGACCCCCCAAAGCGTGCAATGCGGAGAATCCGACCACTGTGGAGCACAACGGGACGGAGGGAGTCCTCCCCGGACTCCTTGTCCTATTTTGGCATGAGGGTGGGCAAGCGGCGCAAGGGTCGTGTACGTGCTGTCCATCACCCTTGACACAAAAGGCCGGATAGGGGACAACATCACGTCAGTTTCCCGAAGTGACCTAGACCGTACGCGGATACGGGCGTGACAGCCGTGACGTGCGTCACTTCAGGGGCGATTGGTTCTCAGTCAGCTCACAGCGTCACGGACGGAATCGGGCCACGACCGGGCCGCCGGGCCGGCCGGGACGCGCGCGGTGCGCCGGTCCTTCCGTGTCCCGCGGGCTCAGTTGGCCGAGCGCAGGTCGCGGACCGAGCGCCAGCGCTCCACGAGCCGGCCGTACGCCTCGCCCGCCGTCGCGCCGTCCCCGTGCCGCAGCGCCTCGATGCCCTCGGCCACGTCCGCCGCCGAATGGTCGTCCTCCAGGGCGCCGGCCGGGAGGATGTGCACCAGCCCGCCGTAGTCCAGCTCCACCAGCGAGCGCGGATGGAACTCCTCCAGCCAGCGGCCGACGTCCACCAGCCCGTCGATCAGCGGCCCCTCGTCGACGGCGTCCTTCAGCGCCCGCAGCCCCCGCGCCACCCGGCGCCGCGCCTGCACCATCGGGGTGCGGTAGCGCAGCATCGGCGGCACCTCGTGGGTGCCCTTCTCGTAGCGCCGCTCCTCGTCGGAGACCAGCACGAACCAGTTCAGCGGCACCTGCCAGGTCGCCGTGCGGATCCAGGGCCGGGCGTCGGGGTTGCGCGCCAGCCAGCGCTCGTAGTCCTGCGCGACCTGACGCCGTACGACCGGGGGCAGCACCGCGTCCAGGACCGGCGCCGGCAACTCCTCGGTGAGCTCGTCCAGGGCCTGCCAGCCGCGCAGCCGCGTGCGCCAGGGGCAGACGCAGATCACGCCGTCCACCTCCAGCACGAAGGCGTCGCTGCTCTCGTGCACCGGCACCGCGATGGGCGGCGTGGGCAGCAGTCCGGCCAGCGAGCGGTGCAGCTCGTCCTGGTAGGAGGGGCGGTCGGGGCGGCGGGCGTAGCGGGCCCAGTGGGTGCGCTCCGGCTCGGGAAAGGCGCCCAGCGGTTCGTAGACGCGCAGATACGTCGCGTACGGGACGCTCACCGAGGACACCTTGGGCACGCCTGCTCCTTCCCCATCGGACCGGGCGCGCAACCCTGGCGAGGCGGCACCGAAGACGAGCGGGAAAACACTGCAAATCGTGCCATGGTCATGCGTGCGCGCACGCCGCGGGAGGGTGATCCTGAACACTGCACGGATGACGGATCGGGCCAGGCTCTACGCTCGTGCCACAGCATCCGCCAGCCTGCCCCACTGCCAAAAGCGCGGGGGCACCCTCAGGGAGCTGTGTCTCCGATCGCCGCTACTTAACCGGGAGTCACCACCGTGACCGACGTAACCGACGGCGTCCTGCACACCCTGTTCCACTCGGACCAGGGCGGCCACGAGCAGGTCGTGCTCTGCCAGGACCGCGCCAGCGGTCTCAAAGCCGTCATCGCCATCCACTCCACCGCGCTGGGCCCCGCCCTGGGCGGCACCCGCTTCTACCCGTACGCGACCGAGGAGGAGGCCGTCGCCGACGCCCTCAACCTCGCGCGCGGGATGTCGTACAAGAACGCCATGGCCGGGCTGGACCACGGCGGCGGCAAGGCCGTGATCATCGGCGATCCGGAGCGCGACAAGACCGAGGACCTGCTGCTCGCCTACGGGCGCATGGTCGCCTCGCTCGGCGGGCGGTACGTGACGGCGTGCGACGTCGGCACCTACGTGGCCGACATGGACGTGGTCGCGCGCGAGTGCCGCTGGACCACCGGGCGCTCCCCGGAGAACGGCGGCGCGGGCGACTCCTCCGTGCTCACCGCCTTCGGTGTCTACCAGGGGATGCGGGCCTCGGCCCAGCACCTGTGGGGCGACCCGTCGCTGCGCGGCCGCAGGATCGGCATCGCGGGCGTCGGCAAGGTCGGCCACCACCTGGTCGAGCACCTGCTGGCGGAGAACGCCGAGGTCGTCATCACGGACGTGCGCGAGGACGCCGTACGGCGGATCACCGAGCGGCACCCCGAGGTGACCGCGGTCGAGGGCACCGACGCGCTGATCCGGGTGGAGGGGCTCGACATCTACGCGCCCTGCGCGCTCGGCGGGGCGCTCGACGACGAGACGGTGCCGGCGCTGACCGCCCGGATCGTGTGCGGCGCGGCCAACAACCAGCTCGCCCACCCGGGTGTGGAGAAGGACCTCGCCGACCGCGGGATCCTCTACGCGCCGGACTACGTGGTCAACGCCGGCGGCGTCATCCAGGTCGCCGACGAGCTGCACGGCTTCGACTTCGAGCGGTGCCGGGCCAAGGCCGCGAAGATCTTCGACACCACGCTGGCGATCTTCGCGCGCGCAAAGGAGGACGGCATTCCGCCGGCCGTCGCGGCCGACCGGATCGCCGAGCAGCGGATGCACGAGGCGGCCGCCGCAGGGCGCGGACGCTGACCTTCCGTTTGATCCGGCCGGTACCCGTCGGCGGGCACTTCGAGAGAACTCTCACGTCCGTCGGCGGGTCGGCCGCCGAGAAGTGGTTAAAATCGCGGTTGACCAGCAGGGACGGGGCGCCCCGCAGGTCACGGACAGAGGCACGTCCTGCGGGCGACGTACCGTATGGGCGCAGCCTCAGGTACCGTGGAAGCCCTACGGACCGGGTATCTCCGAGGAGAGCCCGTTCCGGATCATGAACGCGTGTCAAGACTCTGGGGCCGTCGAGCCCCGTCACCGAGGGGGTCGAGCCATGGGGCGCGGCCGGGCCAAGGCCAAGCAGACGAAGGTCGCCCGCCAGCTGAAGTACAACAGCGGCGGGACTGACCTGTCGCGTCTGGCCAACGAGCTGGGCGCTTCGACTTCGAACCAGCCGCCTAACGGCGAGCCGTTCGAGGACGACGACGAGGAAGACGACCCGTACGCCCAGTACGCGGATCTCTACAACGACGACGAGGACGACGAGGACGACGAGTCCGGTCCCGCGTCGCATCGTCGCGGCGCTTGAACTAGCGCGTTTCGCAGTTGCAGCGACTGCACCTCACCCGGTCCGGGGCCTTGAGCGCCGGACCGGGTTTCGTGCTGGCGTCGTGGCGGGTTCCGATCCGGCCGGGTGCTCGCGCGCCCGGCCGCCCGGCACCTCTCAGGCGTAGTCGCCGACGAGCTCCGCGCCCGTGGTCTTCTCGCCCCGGTCCGTGATCTCGCCCGCGACCCAGGACTCCACACCGCGGTCGGCCAGGGTGGTGAGCGCCGCGTCGGTGAACTCCTCGGGCACGATCGCGATCATGCCGACGCCCATGTTCAGCGTCTTCTCCAGCTCCAGGCGCTCGACCCGACCGGTCCGGCCGACCAGTTCGAAGACCGGCGCCGGGGTCCAGGTGGAGCGGTCGACCACGGCGTGCAGCCCGTCCGGGATCACCCGGGCCAGGTTGGCCGCCAGGCCGCCCCCGGTGATGTGGCTGAACGCGTGCACATCGGTGGTGCGGGTGAGGGCCAGGCAGTCCAGCGAGTAGATCTTGGTGGGCTCCAGCAGCTCCTCGCCGAGGGTGCGGCCGAACTCCTCGATCCGCGCGTCCAGCGACAGGCCGCCCTGCTCGAACAGGACGTGCCGGACCAGGGAGTACCCGTTCGAGTGAAGACCGGAGGCCGCCATCGCGATCACGGTGTCACCCTTACGGATACGATCCGCGCCCAGCAGCCGGTCGGCCTCCACGACGCCCGTACCGGCGCCGGCGACGTCGAAGTCGTCCTCGCCCAGCAGCCCGGGGTGTTCGGCCGTCTCGCCGCCCACCAGGGCGCAGCCGGCCAGCACACAGCCCTCGGCGATGCCCTTGACGATGGCGGCGACCCGCTCGGGGTGCACCTTGCCGACGCAGATGTAGTCGGTCATGAACAGCGGCTCGGCGCCGCAGACCACGATGTCGTCCATGACCATCGCGACCAGGTCGTGGCCGATGGTGTCGTACACGCCGACCCGGCGGGCGATGTCGACCTTGGTGCCCACGCCGTCTGTGGCGGAGGCGAGCAGCGGGCGCTCGTAGCGCTTGAGCGCCGAGGCGTCGAAGAGGCCGGCGAAGCCGCCGATGCCGCCGAGGACCTCGGGGCGGCGCGTCTTCTTCACCCACTCCTTCATCAGCTCGACGGCGCGGTCTCCCGCTTCGATGTCGACGCCCGCGGCTGCGTAGCTGGCACCAGTTGTCTCAGACATGACGGTGAGAACTTTCGTGTCGTACGGCAGGTGTCACGGGCGACGGATCGCGTCGACCGCGGCCGGCGCGGCCGTGCCGGCCGCCAGCTCGGTCTCCAGGAGCTGCTTGCCGAGCAGCTCGGGGTCCGGGAGCTCCATCGGGTACTCGCCGTCGAAGCAGGCGCGGCACAGGTTCGGCTTGGCGATCGTGGTCGCCTCGATCATGCCGTCGATGGAGATGTAGGAGAGGGAGTCGGCGCCGAGCGAGGTGCCGATCTCCTCGATCGTCATGCCGTTGGCGATGAGCTCCGCGCGGGTGGCGAAGTCGATGCCGAAGAAGCAGGGCCACTTCACCGGCGGGGAGGAGATCCGGATGTGGACCTCGGCGGCCCCGGCCTCGCGCAGCATCCGCACGAGCGCCCGCTGGGTGTTGCCGCGCACGATCGAGTCGTCGACGACGACCAGGCGCTTGCCCTTGATGACTTCCTTGAGCGGATTCAGCTTCAGACGGATGCCGAGCTGGCGGATGGTCTGCGAGGGCTGGATGAAGGTCCGGCCCACATAGGCGTTCTTCACCAGGCCGTTGCCGAACGGGATGCCGGACGCCTCCGCGTAGCCGATGGCCGCGGGGGTTCCGGACTCCGGCGTCGCTATGACCAGATCGGCCTCGACCGGGGCCTCCTTGGCGAGGCGGCGGCCCATCTCGACCCGGGAGAGGTAGACGTTCCGCCCGGCGATGTCGGTGTCGGGGCGGGCCAGGTAGACGTACTCGAAGACGCATCCCTTGGGCTTCGCATCCGCGAAGCGGGAGGTGCGCAGACCGTTCTCGTCGATCGCGACGAACTCGCCGGGCTCGATCTCGCGGACGAAGCTCGCGCCGCAGATGTCGAGGGCGGCGGACTCGGAGGCGACGACCCAGCCGCGCTCGAGGCGGCCGAGGACCAGCGGGCGGATGCCCTGCGGGTCGCGGGCGGCGTAGAGGGTGTGCTCGTCCATGAAGACGAGCGAGAAGGCACCGCGCACCTTGGGGAGGACCGCGTGCGCGCCCTCCTCGATGGTCAGCGGCTTGCCGTCCTCGTCGACCTGGGCCGCGAGCAGCGCGGTCAGCAGGTCGGTGTCGTTGGTGGCCGCGACCCGGGTGGAGCGCCCGTTGGTGTCCTTCGGCAGCGCGGCGACCATCTCGGCGAGCTGCGCCGTGTTCACCAGGTTGCCGTTGTGGCCGAGGGCGATGGAACCGTGCGCGGTGGCGCGGAACGTCGGCTGGGCGTTCTCCCACACGGAAGCGCCGGTGGTCGAGTAGCGGGCGTGTCCGACCGCGATATGACCTTGGAGCGAACCGAGGGAGGTCTCGTCGAAGACCTGGGAGACGAGTCCCATGTCCTTGAAGACGAGGATCTGGGAGCCGTTGCTGACCGCGATTCCCGCGGATTCCTGACCCCGATGCTGGAGGGCGTAGAGCCCGAAGTAAGTGAGCTTGGCGACCTCTTCGCCGGGAGCCCAGACACCGAAGACGCCGCAAGCGTCCTGGGGGCCTTTCTCACCGGGGAGCAGATCATGACTGAGTCGACCGTCACCACGTGGCACGGCACCGAGTGTAGGCGAGGTCGACCACTGGTCCGAATTGGGGATACCCGGCATCGCGGCGTCACTCGCCGTGAACCCCGCGCTGACCTGCACCGACGCCGTACGGGACAGGGCAGGGTGGCCCGGTTTCGACCGACTTGGGTGAGACGTCGCACACGTTGGGACCTCTCCGGGGCGCCGATGATCGTACGCCGTCACCGCCCGTGCCCGCACGGTGAACCACCGCGGTCCTACGACATCAGCGGCAGCAGACCCGACAGGTCGGCGCGTTCGCCGCTCGCGCTGACCTTGGCCTCGGCGAGTGCGTCCTTCCAGGTCAGCCGCCCGGTGGCGAGCCGCAGCCAGGTCAGCGGGTCGGTCTCGACGACGTTCGGCGGGGTGCCGCGGGTGTGCCGCGGGCCCTCGACGCACTGCACGACGGCGTACGGCGGCACCCGCACCTCGGTGGAGCCGCCGGGCGCCCGCACGGCGAGGGCGTCGGCGAGCAGCCGGGTGCAGGCGGCGAGCGCCTGGCGGTCGAGGGGCACGTCGAGGCCGGGCACGGCGTCGTTCAGGTCGTCGGTGTGCACGACCAGTTCGACGGCTCGGGTGACCAGGTAGTCGCCGAGCGGCATCGCGCCGGTGCCGGTGGCGAGCAGCCGGCCGGGCGGTTCGCGGTCGAGCACGTCGGCGCAGCGCGCCTCGGCGTCGGCGAGCCAGGCGCCGAGGTCGGGGTGGTCCGCGGCGAGCCGGCGGCTCGTGTCGTCGATGCCGGCGGCGCCCGCGGCGGTGGCGAAGGGCCAGTCGAGGAGGGTGGCCTCCGCGCGGGCGGGGGCGGGCAGCGCGGCGAACCGGGCGACGGCGCCGAGCGCCATGCCGGTGTGCGCCACCAGGTCCCGCACGCTCCAGGCGCCGAGCCGGGTGGGCAGCGCGAGCTGCCGGGGCGTCAGGGTGCGGACGGCCGCCCGCAGGTGCCCGGACTGGGCGAGCACCGCGGCGCGGGTCCTGGCGTGGTCGTAGGCGCGGGCGCGCTTCTTCGCGGGGGGCATGGCGGTGAGCCTAGGGCGTGTCCGCAAGGTCTCGTCGTTCGCCCGAAGGCGAAGCCCTGCGGACGCGCCCCAGGGCCTGTCGTCGCCTCCCCGCCGTCGCCCGTCCGTCCGTCGCGGGGCGGGCGGCCGGGACGCCGGCGGTCGGAGGGTCAGGCCCTGGTCGCGTAGCCCGTCAGCCCGTTCTCGATCAGGCCGAAGGCGCGCCGGGCCCGCTCGGCGGCGTCCGCGGCGACGGTGTCCGGCGACTCGCCGGCCTCGATGCGGGCGTGGTGCTCCTCGATCAGGGCGTTGCGGGCGGCGCTGAGGGTGGCGGCGACGACCGTGGCGAGCATGGGGTCGCCGGTCTCCTCGGCGAGCAGCGCGGCGAGGGCGCGGGTGCCCTTCTGCGCGGCCAGGAACGCGCGTTCCATGAGGACCGGGGTCTCGGTGACGATCCGGCGCACCTGCCGGCCGAAGGGCTCGGGATTCAGTCCGACGGAGGGGTCCCGGGCTTCGACCATGGTGAGGAACTGGCGGCGTACGGCGTCCACCGCGGACTCGCCCGGCGCCCGCTCGCGGACGGCCTGCGCGGCGTCGGAGAAGTGCTCCTCCATCGGCCGGAAGACCAGGTCCTCCTTGGAGCCGAAGTAGTTGAAGACGGTCATCTTCGACACCTCGGCGGCGTCGGCGATCTCCTGCACGGAGACGGCGTCGAAGCCCCGCTCGGCGAAGAGCGCCACGGCTTCCTTGTAGATCCGCCGCGCGGTCTGGATCTTCTTGCGTTCGCGCAGCCCCATCGCCTCAGCCATGACATCAATATACCAGGATGAATCTTGATCCGGGATGAATCTTGTTCGTGGATGAATCTTGTTTGTGAATGAAAGATGTGCCGAGCCCGAGAATAGACCGATGCGAAACATTGACCGGGTACACAACACTCGGGCATGGTGGTGCCATGACCGAGACCCAGCGCAAAGTCGGCTTCCTCATCTGCCTCGTGACGATCGTCCTTGCCCTGCTCGACCTCCAGATCGTGTCCGCCGCCACCGTCCCGATCGTCCGCGACCTCGACCCCGCGCACGGCATCGACCGGATCCCCTGGCTGGTCAGCGCCTACGCCCTGGCCTCCGCCGCGATGCTGCCGCTGTACGGCAAGCTCTGCGACGTCCTCGGCCCCCAGCGTGTCTTCACCGCGGCCATCGCGGTCTTCCTGGCCGGGTCCGCGCTGTGCGGGGCGGCACCGTCGCTGGACTGGCTGATCGCGGCCCGCGCGGTCCAAGGACTCGGCGGCGGCGGCCTGATGAGCGTCACCATGGTGGTGATCGCCCACCTGAAGGGCCCCGACGACACGGACACCGGTAAGGGCGGCAACGCGGGCGGGCTGGTGGCCGGCGGCGCGATGGCGATCGGCCCGTGGATCGGCGGCCTCCTCGCCGACCACGCCGACTGGCGCTGGATCTTCTACGTCAACCTGCCCGTCGGCCTCGCCGTCCTCGCCGCCTCCGCGCTCTTCCTGCGGCTCCCGGTCCGGCCCGTGCGCCGCCCCGTCGACTACCCGGGCGCCGCGCTCGCCGCCGCCTTCTCCAGCGCGCTGCTGCTCGTCACCGAGTGGGGCGGCAAGCGCTACGCCTGGACCTCCCCCACCCTGCTCGCGCTCGCCCTCGCCGCGGCCGCCGCGCTCGCGCTGTTCCTGTGGCGCCAGCGGCGGGCCCCCGAACCGGTGCTGCCGCTCTCCCTGTTCCGCATCCGCGAGCTGCGCCTCGGCTTCGCCGTACAGGGCCTGCTCGGCGCCTCGATGATGTGCGCGATCTACTACGTGCTGGTCTATCTCCAGGTCGCCCGCGGCATCGCCAGCTCCTCCGCCGGCCTGTATCTGGTGCCCCTGGCGATCGGCCTGTCCCTGACCGGACTGCTCACCGGGCCGCTCACGGCGCGCGGCTGGTCCGCCCGCACCTTCACCGTCACCGGCACCCTCGTCGCCGCCGTCGCCTTCGCCCTGCTCGCCGCCACCACCGGGGCCGCCACCTCGCTCTGGCTGATCCGCGGCGAACTGCTGCTCGTGGGCGCCGGGTTCGGGCTCCAGATCGGGCAGCTGATCGTGCTGGTGCAGCGGTCCGCGCCGCGCCCGCAGCTCGGCGTGGCCACGACCTCCGTGCGCTTCTTCCAGACCCTCGGCAACGCGCTGGGCACGGCCGTCTTCGGCACCGTGCTGACCCGGCTGGCCGGGAGCGACCTCGCCGACGGCGGGCCGCACTTCGTGTCCGCGCTGCGGGTGGTGTTCTGGTGCGGGGCGGGCGTGATGGCGGCGGCGGCCCTGCTGGCCCTGCGGCTGCCCCGCACCGCCCCCGCGGACGACACCGCGCCCCCGCCGCGCGCGCCCGAGCCGGTCGCGGTGTGAGAGCCCGAACGGCGAAGGCCCCGCCCGGTGCTCCGGGCGGGGCCTTCGTCGTGTGCCGGGGGCGACTACGCCAGCAGCGCCGGGATCGTCGCCTCGTGGGCCTCGCGCAGCTCGGCCAGGGAGAGCGCGAACTCGCCCTGCACGTCCACCGAGTCGCCGTCGACGACACCGATACGGGTGACCGGAAGGCCCCGCGCACCGCACATGTCGTTGAAGCGGACCTCCTCGGAACGCGGCACCGCGACGACCGCGCGGCCCGCCGACTCCGAGAAGAGAAGGGTGAACGCGTCGAGCCCGTCCGGAACGACCAGCCGCGCGCCCTTGCCGCCGAGCAGCGCCGACTCCACGACCGCCTGGATCAGACCGCCGTCGGACAGGTCGTGCGCGGAGTCGATCATGCCGTCGCGGGAGGCGGAGATCAGGATCTCGCCGAGCAGCCGCTCGCGCTCCAGGTCGACCTTGGGCGGCAGACCGCCGAGGTGGTCGTGGACGACCTGGGACCAGGCCGAACCGCCGAACTCCTCGCGGGTGTCACCGAGCAGGTAGAGGAGCTGGCCCTCTTCCTGGAAGGCGACCGGGGTGCGGCGGGCGACGTCGTCGATGACGCCCAGCACGGCCACGACCGGGGTCGGGTGGATGGCCGCCTCACCGGTCTGGTTGTACAGCGAGACGTTGCCGCCGGTCACCGGGGTGCCGAGCTGGAGGCAACCGTCCGCGAGGCCGCGGATGGCCTCCGCGAACTGCCACATGACGGCTGGGTCCTCGGGCGAGCCGAAGTTCAGGCAGTCGGAGACGGCGAGCGGCTTGGCACCGGTCGTCGCGACATTGCGGTAGGCCTCGGCGAGGGCCAGCTGCGCACCCGTGTACGGGTCGAGCTTCGCGTAACGGCCGTTGCCGTCGGTCGCGATGGCGACGCCGAGCCCGGTCTCCTCGTCGATGCGGATCATGCCGGAGTCCTCGGGCTGGGCGAGGACGGTGTTGCCCTGCACGAAGTGGTCGTACTGCGAGGTGATCCACTTCTTCGACGCCTGGTTGGGCGACGCGACCAGCTTCAGGACCTGGGCCTTCAGCTCCTCGGCCGTGGCCGGGCGGGGCAGCTTGTTCGCGTCGTCCGCCTGGAGCGCGTCCTGCCACTCGGGGCGCGCGTACGGCCGCTCGTAGACCGGGCCGTCGTGCGCGACCGTGCGCGGGTCGACGTCGACGATCTTGCCGCCGTGCCAGAAGATCTCCAGCCGGTCGCCGTCGGTCACCTCACCGATGACGGTGGCGATGACGTCCCACTTCTCGCAGATCTCCAGGAAGCGGTCGACCTTCGCCGGCTCGACGACCGCGCACATGCGTTCCTGCGACTCGCTCATGAGGATCTCCTCGGGCGAGAGCGTGGAGTCGCGCAGCGGTACGTCGTCCAGGGTGACGCGCATGCCGCCGGAGCCGTTGGAGGCGAGCTCGGAGGTGGCACAGGACAGACCGGCCGCGCCGAGGTCCTGGATGCCGACGACCAGCTTCTCCTTGAAGGCCTCCAGGGTGCACTCGATGAGGAGCTTCTCCTGGAAGGGGTCGCCGACCTGGACGGCCGGGCGCTTCGAGGGCTTCGCGTCGTCGAAGGTCTCCGAGGCCAGGATGGAGGCGCCGCCGATGCCGTCGCCGCCCGTGCGGGCCCCGTACAGGATGACCTTGTTGCCCGCGCCGGACGCCTTCGCGAGGTGGATGTCCTCGTGCCGCATGACGCCGATGGCACCGGCGTTGACCAGCGGGTTGCCCTGGTAGCAGGCGTCGAAGACGACCTCGCCGCCGATGTTGGGCAGGCCCAGGCAGTTCCCGTAGCCGCCGATGCCGGCGACGACGCCGGGCAGCACGCGCTTGGTGTCGGGGTGGTCGGCCGCGCCGAAGCGCAGCGGGTCGACGACCGCGACCGGGCGGGCGCCCATCGCGATGATGTCGCGCACGATGCCGCCGACGCCCGTCGCCGCGCCCTGGTAGGGCTCGACGTACGAGGGGTGGTTGTGCGACTCGACCTTGAAGGTGACCGCGTAGCCCTGGCCGACGTCGACGACGCCGGCGTTCTCGCCGATGCCGACGAGCAGCGCGTCGGACTGCGGGGCCTTCTCGCCGAACTGGCGCAGGTGCACCTTGGAGGACTTGTAGGAGCAGTGCTCGGACCACATGACCGAGTACATGGCGAGCTCGGCGCCGGTCGGGCGGCGGCCGAGGATCTCCACGACCCGCTCGTACTCGTCCTTCTTCAGGCCGAGTTCGGCCCAGGGCAGCTCGACGTCGGGGGTCTCGGCCGCGTGCTCGACCGTGTCCAGAGGCGTCCGGCTCATGCGTTGACCAGCTTCTTGAGGATCGAGGTGAAGAACGGCAGACCGTCGGTGCGGCCGGTGCCGATGAGCGGCTCGACGGCGTGCTCCGGGTGCGGCATCAGGCCGACGACGTTCCCGGCCTCGTTGGTGATGCCGGCGATGTCGCGCAGCGACCCGTTCGGGTTGACGTCCAGGTAGCGGAACGCGACCCGGCCCTCCGCCTCCAGCTTGTCCAGCGTGTACGCGTCGGCGACGTACCGGCCGTCCATGTTCTTCAGCGGAATGTGGATCTCCTGGCCGGCCTCGTAGTCGGCGGTCCAGGCGGTGTCCGCGTTCTCCACCCGCAGCTTCTGCTCGCGGCAGACGAAGTGCAGGTGGTCGTTGCCGAGCATGCCGCCCGGCAGCAGGTGGGCCTCCGTGAGGATCTGGAAGCCGTTGCAGATGCCGAGGACCGGCAGACCGGCCTTCGCCTGCTCGATGACGGTCTCCATCACGGGCGAGAAGCGGGAGATGGCACCGGCCCGCAGATAGTCGCCGTAGGAGAAACCGCCGGGCAGCACCACGGCGTCGACCTGATGCAGGTCCTTGTCCTTGTGCCACAGGGCCACCGGCTCGGCGCCCGCGAGACGGATCGCGCGCTGGGTGTCGCGGTCGTCGAGGCTGCCGGGAAAAGTGACGACGCCAATACGAGCGGTCACTTGGCGGCCTCCGCGGCGGCTTCCTCCACCTTGACGGTGAAGTCCTCGATCACGGTGTTGGCGAGGAAGGATTCCGCGAGATCGTGGATGCGGGCGAGCGCGGCCTCGTCGACCGGCCCGTCAACCTCCAGTTCGAAACGCTTTCCCTGACGTACGTCCGAGATCCCCTCGAAACCCAGACGCGGCAGCGCACGCTGGACCGCCTGGCCCTGGGGGTCGAGGATCTCCGGCTTGAGCATGACGTCGACTACGACGCGTGCCACTGGCACTCCCGGTGGTGTGGTGCTGAGCAGGTGTCTTCAGACTACCCGCACAAAATTTCTACGCGAGTAGAGTTGTAGGAAAGTACGTGACCGGCATCACGATCCTGCATCGGAAGGCGGCGTACACGAAAAGATCTGGGAAAGTTCCCGCAGCCACCCGACATACCTGCGGACATACCGCGCGCACATACCTATTGCCTGGGGACACGCGGAGGGATTTAGGAGGGCTTCCCTTTCCAATGCCGGGCACTGTACAAATGAATTGGCAATAGCCGATACTTTGCCCAATAACAGGCGGACAGCCGACATCTCCGCGACGGTTCAGGCACGTCATCCGTCATACCGCCGGTGCCGAGGTGTCGCACGAAGGGACCGATATTCGTGGCGCAGAAGGTCGTGGTCACGCTCTTTGACGACATCGACGGCTCGGAAGCGGCGGAAACGATCGCCTTCGGACTCGACGGCAAGTCGTACGAGATCGACCTGAATGAAGCCAACGCCGAGAAACTCCGTGAGGCGCTCGCGCCGTACGTGGAGGCAGGCCGGAAGCGGTCGAAGTCGGGCAAGACGTACCGGCAGACCGAGGTCGCCCCCGACCCGGCGGCCGTCCGGGCCTGGGCGCAGGCCAACAAGATGGACGTGCCGGCCCGCGGGCGCATCCCGAAGAAGGTCTACGAGGCGTTCACCGAGGCCCAGTAGCGCCACGCGGCGGCCTCACCCGGCGCGGGGCCGGCCTCCGGCACCGACCGGGGCCCGCCGACCGCGCGCCGCGTCCTCAGGGCTCGTCAGGGGGCCCTGAGGACGCGGGACTTGGGCGGCCGGGCAGGCGGTGGCCGCGGACGGCCGGCGGATGTCGGCGGACCGCGGAGGGGGTCGGGGAACGGGCCGGGGAACGGGCCGCGGAAGGTTCCGTCCCGGAGCCCGGACGGAACCGACTTGCGCAACCCCCCCGCTGATCAGCTAATGTCTGGGACACGCCGAGGGGCGAGGCCGAAAGGTCCGGCCCACGGAGTACATGCGGGTGTAGTTCAGTAGCAGAACATCCCCCTTCCAGGGGGAAGGCGCAGTGTGCGATTCCTGTCACCCGCTCTGCAGCACGGTCTCGAGCATCCTTCTGGATCAGGTAGGCTGGTGCTCGCGCCGATCGGTGAAAGCCGGTCGGAGGCAATGCGGACGTAGCTCAGTTGGTAGAGCGCAACCTTGCCAAGGTTGAGGTCGCGAGTTCGAGCCTCGTCGTCCGCTCCAGAAAGAACCCCCGGTCTCCTGGACCGGGGGTTTTTCGTTGAGACCGGGGTTTTTTCGCTGAGTTGGCGCGCTTGCCGCGGGTGTGTCCCGGTAGCCACCGGGGTTGGGTATAGTTGCTCTCGCGCCACGGCGCAGTGCGGACGTAGCTCAGTTGGTAGAGCGCAACCTTGCCAAGGTTGAGGTCGCGAGTTCGAGCCTCGTCGTCCGCTCCACACCGAAGGCCCCGGTCGATCCGACCGGGGCCTTCGTCGTATCCGTGCCGGGGCTTTCGGCGCACCCGTGACGGGCTTTCGCCGTACCCGTGACGGCCGGGCCGCGGCCTCGCCGCGGCCCTCACGACCCCCTAGTGCCAGGCGCCGCCCGTCAGGCGCTCGTACGCCTCCACGTACTTCGCCCGGGTCGCCTCCACCACGTGCTCGGGCAGCGGCGGCGGAGGCTGCTCGCTCCGGCGGTCCCAGCCCGACTCCGGGCCGGTCAGCCAGTCCCGCACGAACTGCTTGTCGTACGACGGCTGCGCGCGCCCCGGCTGCCACTGGTCGGCCGGCCAGAAGCGGGACGAGTCCGGGGTGAGCACCTCGTCCGCGAGGACCAGCGTGTCGCCCTCGAAGCCGAACTCGAACTTCGTGTCCGCGAGGACGATGCCACGGCCGTGGGCGATGTTGCGGGCGCGGGAATAGACCGCCAGCGTCGCCTGGCGCAGATGCGCCGCGGTCTCCGCGCCGACCTGCCGGGCGACCTCCTCGTAGGAGACGTTCTCGTCGTGCTCGCCGACCTCCGCCTTGGTGGCCGGGGTGAAGATCGGGCCGGGCAGCTCCGAGCCGTCCACGAGCCCCTCGGGCAGGGCGAGTCCGCAGACCGTACGGGACTCCTGGTACTCGGCGAGACCCGAGCCGGTGAGATAGCCGCGAGCCACGCACTCCACCGGGACCATCCGCAGCGACTTGCAGATCAGCGTGCGGCCGGCCCAGTCGGCGGGGGCGCCCTCGGGCAGCTCGGTGCTCAGGACGTGATTCGGCACCAGATCGGCCAGCCGGTCGAACCACCAGAGGGACAGCTGCGTGAGAATCCGGCCCTTGTCCGGGATCTCGGTCGGCAGTACCCAGTCATAAGCGGACATACGGTCGCTGGCGACCATCACGAGGTCGCCCGCCTCGTTCTGGTACAGCTCGCGCACCTTGCCGGTGTGCAGATGCACCAGGCCCGGAACCTGGATCGGCTCGGGCTTTTCGACGAATCCGGACACGGTTCCTCCCCGTGGTTCTGTCCAAGTGACTCGATTCTCCCGTATGCGGAATTGGTCAGGGACAGCGGTCTCGGGAAGGCGCGCTCAATCGCGTTTGCAGATGCGGTCCAGGAGGTTCGCGGTCGCGCGCTGGATCCGCGGGTCGACGTGCTCCGGGCGGTCCAGGGCGGGGGACCAGGCGAACGTTCCGGATGCGAAGACGAGCGCTCCGGACGGTGCGCGGTACAACGACGTCTCCTGATGACGCGGCACGCCGTCGCCGTCGGTGTACGGGGAGTGGGCGAGCAACACCCGCGCCTCGTGCTCGGGCAGCGGGGTGCGCGGGAAGTACCGGTCGGCCTCGCCCGCGACCAGGCCCTCGATGCCGTCGCCCTCCTCGGCGCCGGTCGCGTCCCACAGCCAGTGGTCGGCGTTGCGCACGATGAGCGGGTGCGGCTCGGGGACCCGGCCCGCGTACTGGATGCCGACGAGCTGCTGCTCGGCGCGGTCGATCTCGCGCCAGAGCACCGGCTTTCCCGGGCCCTTGCGTTTGCGGCAGGTCAGCAGGCGGTCCGCGGCGCCGGACGGGGAGGGGCCCAGCTCCACCTGCCAGTACATGGTGTTGGCGGACAGGAAGACCAGCGAGGTGCCGTGCTCGCGGGCGAGTTCGACCGTGCGGCGCATTCCGGTCGACCAGTACTCGTCGTGTCCGGGGAAGACGAGGCCGCGGTAGCGGGTGGGGTCGACCCGGCCCGCGTGCAGGTCGCGGGCGTCGGCGTAGGCGAGGTCGTAGCCGTAGCGCTCTGCCCAGCGGATGAAGTCGTAGGCGTGCCCGACGTGCAGCGGCAGGCCCGCGCCCGCGTAGGGGCGGTCGAAGGAGACGGTGGTCGCCGCGTCGGCCTCGCCGAGCAGCCGGCCCCGCTCGTCCCACGCGTGGTAGAGGCTGGCGCCGGTCCGGCCGTCCTCCGGATACAGGTTGTACGCCTGCCAGGTGATGTCCGGCAGCAGGAGCAGCAGGTCGGCCGGGTGGTCGTCGCGGACGGTGAACGGCACGTGGGAGCGGTAGCCGTCGGCGGTGGTGAGCACGGCGACATACGCGCCGAGGCTCCAGTACGACGGGACCTGCAACCGCCAGGACAGCCACCAGTGGTGGCAGGAGACGGTGCGGTCGGCGGCCAGCGGCGGGGGCTGCACGATGCCGGAGAGCCGGGGGCTGGTGGTGATCTTGGCGGCGCCGTCGCCGCCGTAGTGCCCGATGCGGTAGATGTCGACCGCGAACTCCTGCGGGGGGTCGACGGTGACGCGGAAGTCCAGCGCCTCGCCGGGCGCCACGGCCCCGGTCGAGGTGAAGCCCTTGATCTGGCGGCGGACGTCGTCGGCGGAGCGGGGGCCGACGGTGGCGGTGCGCGGGGCGGGGACGCGGCGGGTGTCGCCGCCCGCCGGGGCCGGGTCGACGTACCAGGGCACCACGTGCCCGGTGTCGTCGAAGTACGTCTCGCTGCCGCGCAGCCAGGGCACCGGGCCCTGGCCGAAGGGGTCCGTCACCGCGTGCGCGAGCGCTCCCGACTCCCAGCGGCGGATCTGCTCCGACCCCATGGCGTCCCCTCCCTCGTTCCCCTGTGCGCTTGTCTGCGGGTGCGTAGGCGCTGCGCTGTGCGGGTGGCGCTGCGCTGTGCTTGCGGTGTGCGGGCTGCTTGCGGTGTGCGGGCTTGCGTGGTGCCGGGCGGCGCGGTGTGCGGCTGGCTCGCGGCGGGCAGGCTGCTCGCGCTCGGGCAGGCTCCGACGGACGTCCCGTCCCGAGTCCGCCGCAGGTCCGCCGCGTGCCTGCCGAATGTCTTATGTCGCACGCTCTTGCCATCGGCGTGACCGCTTCCAGCACATCACATCACGCACGCATGTTGTCACTGTTCGTTGCGAATTGGCCGGAAGTGGAAGAAGGGAATCCGGCCGGGCGGCTGTGCCGGTGGGACGGGCGGGGTGCGGGCGCGGGTGCGGCCTAGGTGTGGGCGGGGTCGGGCCCCTGGTCAGACCGGGGCCGGACCGGGGGCCGGACCGGGATCAGACCAGCCGGACCGGCTTCTCCGGGCGTATGCCGAGGGCCGTCAGCCACGCGCGCAACGGGGCCGCGTCGCCCTCGTCGACGAGGATGCGGACCCGGGAACCGAGGTCCGCCGCCCGCTCACCGCCGACCAGCAGGGAGGGACCGTCGAGCCAGTCCAGGCCGGGGGCCGCGCCCGCCGTGTCGACCGCGGCGCAGCACACCATCGCGGTGACGTGGTCGGTGACCAGTTCCCGCCCGCTGCGCGGGGGCTGGAGCGGGAAGAGGGGCAGCGCACGGTCGTCCCAGAGGGCGATGTCGGGGGCCGCACCGGCGGACCCGGCCGGCTGCGCCCCCGCGACGGGGGCGGCGGCCTCCTCCCGCGCCAACTCGGCGCTGAGCCCGGCGGCAAGCGCGGCACTGCGCTCGGTACCGGCGGGTTCGTAGTCGGGATCTTCGTGCAGGCCGTCGGGGTCGGCTTCGGGGTCTTCGTGGAGGCCGTCGGGGTCGGCTTCCGAGTGACCCGGGTCCGCTTCAAGGTCTTCGTGGAGGCCCTCGGGGTCGGCTTCGGAGTGACCCGGTTCGGCTTCACGGGCGGCCGCGGATGCGGCGTCCGATGCGGCGTCGGATGCCGAGGAGTCGGTGGGGCCGACGGATTCGACCGTGAGGTCGGCCGGGTCGGACGGCTCGGCGGTCACGCCCACAGCGGGAGCGGCCGGGTCGCCGGGGTCCGACGCGTCGGCGGGGCCGACGACAGCGGCGGGGTCGGCCGGGCTCCCGGGGCCGGACGGCTCGGCGGAACCGACGCCGGTGGCCGGGTCGGCCGAGACCGCCGGATCGGCGCCCGCACTACGGCCACTGGAACCGTCGGCACCGGTGGTGTCGCCGATGGCGGCCGAGGCGCGGCTCGGCGTGCGGTCGGCCGTCGGCGGACCGGGGCGCTCGACGCGCCCGGGACCGGGGCCGGTGGCATCGCCGGGAGCGGCCGGGCCGGCCGAGACCGCCGGATCGGCGCCCGCGCTACGGCCACTGGAGCCAGCGGTACCGGTGGTGTCGCCGATGGCGGCCGAGACGGCGGGCTCGGGCGGGAGACCGGGCGGGGTCGCGAGATCGGATGGTTCGGTCGGCGGGGCGAAGCTGTGCGGGGGCGCCGGCTCGGGGGCCGTGCCGTCCTCCGCCGCCGTGCCGTCGGCCGGGGCCGTGTAGTCGGCCGGGGCCGTGTAGTCGGCCGGGGCCGTGCCGTTCTCCGCGGCTGTGCCGGCGTCCGGGGCCGTGTCGTCGTCCGGGGGCGGGGTGGTCGACAGGTGGTCCAGGACGCGGGCCAGGGTGGGGCCTTCCGGGTCCGGGGTCGCGGCGGGGTGACGGTGGATGCCCAGCGCGTCCAGGACCCGGTGCAACCGGGCCGCGTCGGTGCGCCACTTGCGGTCGACGACCTCGTCCGGGTACTCCTGCCAGTCCACCGGCGCCCAGCCCGGACCGGGCTCCGCGGGGCCGCCGTGGAAGAGCCGGGCGGCGAGCAGCGAGGTGGCCTCGTCGACCACTCCGGGCTCCTCCAGCAGATCGCACGCGGGCCGCTCGCCCAGCCGGGAGGCGAACCCCTCGGCCAGCCGGTCGCGGCGGGACAGCTCGGTCAGCGCCGCGACCACACCCGCGTCCAGCCGGGAGGGCCAGCGGCCCATCCGCCAGGCGGGCAGCGCCACCCGGGTCAGCAGCCGGTCCCAGCCCGCGTACGCCAGCCCCACCTGTTCCTGGGCGACGATCCGCAGGCCGTAGTCCACGCTCTGGGCGCGCTCGGCGGCGGCCGCCGCGACGCCTCGCTCCATCTCGGCCGCGTGGTCCCGGCAGCCGCGCAGCAGGAAGCGGGCGACCCAGCCGACGCCCGCGAGCGCCGCGCGGGTCAGGGGCCCGCGGCCGGGCGCGGCGGCCACGGCCACCGCGGCGTCGAGCCCGCGTACGAAGCGCCGGGCCGCGGCTATGTCGGGGTGCGCGGAGGGCCCCGTACCGGCGACGACCGGGGCGAGGACGGCGCGCAGTTCGCCCACGCGCATCCACCACAGGAACGGCGAGCCGATGACCAGCACGGGTGCCGCGGGCGCGCGGCGCCCCCCGGCGGCGGGGCCGCGGGCGCCCGCCAGCTCGTCGTGGTGCGCGCGCGGCGGCGGGCCGTGGGCCGGGTGGGTGCGGTCCTCCAGCCAGCTGTCGCAGTCCGGGGTGAGCGCTATCGCGGAGGGGGCCGGCACGTCGAGGCGCTCGGCCAGGTCGCGCACCATGCGGTAGAGATCCGGCGCGGACTGCTCGGCGATCGGCACCGTCGGACTCAGGGCGGGCCGGGCGCGGGCCACGACCAGGGCGATCCCGGTGGCGATCAGCAGCACGACGACGCCCGTCACGGACGTGATCCAGCGGGCCAGGTCCCAACCCGCGCCCATGAGGTGCCCGCTCGAACCGCCGGCCAGCAGGATCACGGCCAGCGCGGCGGGCAGCAGGGCGACGGCCAGCGCCCGGCTGCGGACCCGCAGCACGGCAAGAGCCCGGGAACGCGCGGCGTTCGCGCCTGCCTCCACACCACCCATACCGGTCACCTCTGGACGACCCCCCTCCCTGCTGTCCGGACCGCTGTCTCGGTGTTGCCCACTCCCCCACTGTGGCACCGCCCACCGACATCGCAATGCCGGTGGGCCAAGTGCCGGAATGCTTGCGCGGCACCATAGTTGGGGCCCCGGCGCTCGTCAGCCGTATGGGGCATCGGTCACTCGATGGAATGGCTTTGGTCAGAGGTGGGGGACGGAAAGCAATGATCAGGCCCCGGTTCCACGAGGGACCGGGGCCTGGAAAACGTCCGTACGGACCGGCCTACGGGACCGCCTGCCGGACCGGCGTACGGGACCGGCTGCCGGATGGGCCAACGGGACCGGTTGCCGGACCGGCGTACGCGACCGCGCGCCTACCGGCCGTCGGCCGCCCGGGCGTCCGCGGCCGCCCGGGCCGCGATGTCCGTACGGTGCTGGGAGCCGTCGAGCTCGATGCGGGCCAGGGCCGTGTAGGCGCGCTCCCGGGCCTCGGTGAGGTCCGAGCCGGTGGCCGTGACGGACAGCACCCGGCCGCCCGCGCTGACGACGGAGCCGCCGTCGTGCCGGGTCCCGGCGTGCAGGACGTAGGTGTCGGGACCGTCGTGCGCGGTCACCTCGTCGAGCCCGGTGATCGGGTCGCCTGTGCGCGGGGTGCCGGGGTAGTTGTGCGAGGCCACGACCACGGTGACCGCCGCGTCCTCGCTCCAGCGCAGCGGTTCCAGGTCGGCGAGGGTGCCGCTGGCGGCGGCGAGCAGCAGTCCGGCCAGCGGGGTGCGCAGCCGGGCCAGCACGACCTGGGTCTCCGGGTCGCCGAAACGGGCGTTGAACTCGATGACCCGCACACCGCGCGAGGTGATCGCGAGACCGGCGTAGAGCAGGCCGGAGAACGGCGTGCCGCGGCGGCGCAGCTCGTCCACGGTCGGCTGGAGCACGGTCTGGAGCACGTCGTCGACGAGCTTGGGGTCCGCCCACGGCAGCGGCGAGTACGCGCCCATGCCGCCGGTGTTCGGGCCCTCGTCGCCGTCCAGGGCGCGCTTGAAGTCCTGCGCGGGCTGGAGGGGGACGACGGTGTCGCCGTCGGTGACGGCGAAGAGGGAGACCTCGGGGCCGTCGAGGTACTCCTCGATGACCACTCGCTCACAGGCGGCGGCGTGCGCCGTGGCGGCCTCCAGGTCGGAGGTGACGACGACGCCCTTGCCCGCGGCGAGTCCGTCGTCCTTGACGACGTACGGCGCCCCGAAGGCGTCGAGGGCCTCGGCGGCCTCCTCGGGGGTGGTGCAGACGTACGAACGCGCGGTCGGCACGCCGGCCGCCGCCATCACGTCCTTGGCGAACGCCTTGGAGCCCTCCAGCTGGGCGGCCTCGCCCGAGGGGCCGAACACGGGGATGCCCGCGTCCCGCACGGCGTCGGCGACCCCCGCGACGAGCGGGGCCTCCGGGCCTACGACGACCAGTTCGGCCTCCAGCTCACGGGCGAGCGCGGCGACCGCCCCGCCGTCGAGCGGGTCGACCTGGTGCAGCTCGGCGACCTCGGCGATTCCGGCGTTGCCGGGCGCGCAGTGCAGCGCGGTCACCTGGGGGTCGAGGGACAGGGAGCGGCACAGGGCGTGTTCGCGGGCGCCGTTACCGATGACGAGGACCTTCACGGGGGTCAGCCTAACCGGCGGGGGCGGGCCCCGGTTTGTGCGGGCCGCCGAGGCGCACGGCCTGTCGCGTTGGTGGCTTCCTCCGAATACGGGACGGGAGGCGGCCGGAACCCGGCCCCCGCCCCCGTCATTCGTTCTGGAACTCCTCCACGACCGTCGCGCCGAGCTCCCGCACCAGGAGGTCCTGGCCGGAGAGGGCCGACTCGTCCAGGTCGGGGTCGTCGTCCTCCGGGATGTCGTCCTCGGGGGCGACCGGCGGCGGAACCGGTTCCGGCTCCACGGGCCGCGGCGCGGCGGGGGCGGGCATCGGGGAGGCGGCCGAAGGGGCCGGGGCGGGGCCGCCGGACGGGCCGGGCCCGGCGGACGGGGGCGCCGGCGGACGCGGGGCGGGGGCGCCGCCGCCGTAGCCGGGGTTGCCGCCCGGGGAGTGGGCGGGCGGGGGCGCGGAGCCGCCCGACGGGTCGACGACCGCCTCGATCTTCCAGTGGACGCCGAACTGCTCGGTCAGCGCCTGGCGCAGTACGTCCTCGCTGCCGCTGCCCGAGAAGTTGTCCCGGGCGCCGGCGTTGAGGAAGCCGAGCTGGAGGGTGGTCCCGTCGAACCCGGTGACCTGGGCGTTCTGGCTGAGCAGGATCCAGGTGAACCGGCGGCGGTTCTTCACGGACTCCAGGATCGACGGCCACAGGTTGCGCGGGTCGAGGCCGCCGGCGGCGGGCGGCGCGTAGGCCGCCGGGGCAGGGGCGGCCGGGGGCGGCGCGGCAGCGGGCGAGGGCGCCGCGGGGGCGGCGGGCGCCGGAGCGGCGGGCGCGCCACCGCCTGCCGACGCCGCCGTGGGCCAGCCGCCGGGCCGCCGGCCACCGCCCGCGGGGGCGGCGGTCGGCCAGGCGCCGGGCGCCTGGGCAGGAGCGGAAGCGGGTGCCGGGGCGGCCGGAGCCGCGGGTGCGGGCGGAGCCTGGGCCGCGGCGGCGGGCATGACCGGCGCAGGTGCGGGTGCGGGCGGCTCCACGGCCCCGGCACCAGGTCCGGGCACCCCTGCGGGAGCCCCGCCAGGACCCCCCGCCGGCCCACCGGAAGCCATCGGACCGCCACCACCACCGGCCGCACCGGCCCCCCGCACAGCCGCACGGGCGGCGGCGGGCCCGCCACCGGGCGCGACGGGGGCGCCGCCGTGCCCGGCCGCCGCACCGCCGTGCACCTCGGGACCCGGCGCGTAGCCCATCGCGGGCGCGCCCGCACCGGCGGAGAAGCTCACGCCGCGCTCCAGCCGGTCGAGGCGGGCCATGACGGACCGCTCGTCGCCGTAGGCGGCGGGCAGGAGGACGCGGGCGCAGATCAGTTCCAGCTGGAGGCGCGGCGAGGTGGCGCCGCGCATCTCGGTCAGGCCCTCGTTGACGAGGTCGGCGGCGCGGCTGAGCTCGGCGGGGCCGAAGATCCCGGCCTGGGCCTGCATCCGCTCGATCACGTCGGCGGGGGCGTCGATGAGCCCCTTCTCCAGGACGTCGGGGACGGCGGCGATGATCACGAGGTCGCGCAGCCGTTCCAGCAGGTCGGTGACGAAGCGGCGGGGGTCGTTGCCGCCCTCGATGACGCGGTCCACGACCTCGAAGGCGGCGGCCCCGTCCCCGGTGGCGAACGCCTCGACGACCGAGTCGAGCAGCGAACCCTCGGTGTATCCGAGCAGGGAGGTGGCCATGGCGTACGTCACGCCGTCGCTGCCGGCGCCGGCCAGCAGCTGGTCCATGACGGACATGGAGTCACGCACGGAACCGGCACCGGAGCGCACCACGAGCGGCAGCACGCCGTCCTCGACGGGGATGTCCTCCTTGCCGCACACCTCGCCGAGATAGTCCCGCAGGGTGCCCGGGGGCACCAGGCGGAACGGGTAGTGGTGGGTCCGCGAGCGGATCGTGCCGATGACCTTCTCGGGCTCGGTGGTGGCGAAGATGAACTTCAGATGCTCCGGGGGCTCCTCGACGACCTTCAGCAGGGCGTTGAAGCCGGCCGACGTGACCATGTGGGCCTCGTCGATGATGTAGATCTTGTAGCGGCTGCCCGCGGGCCCGAAGAACGCCTTCTCGCGCAGGTCACGGGCGTCGTCCACACCACCGTGCGACGCGGCGTCGATCTCGATGACGTCGATCGAGCCCGGCCCGTTCCTGGCCAGGTCGCGGCAGGACTGGCACTCCCCGCAGGGGGTGGGCGTGGGGCCCTGCTCGCAGTTCAGGCAGCGGGCGAGGATGCGCGCGCTGGTGGTCTTCCCGCACCCACGCGGACCACTGAACAGGTACGCGTGATTGACCCGGTTGTTCCGCAGCGCCTGCTGCAACGGGTCGGTGACATGCTCCTGCCCGATGACCTCGGCGAACGACTCCGGGCGATAGCGGCGGTACAGCGCGAGAGACGACACGTCTACGAGGTTATAGGCGCCCACCGACAACAGGTCCCGGAAGCCGTCACCCCCGGAACGCAGAGCGCCCCCCACGCACCCGCCAGAGCCGACCTACCCTTGCTGCCTTCCGGCCCTGGGGGAGTTCAGTCAGATAGCGCCGCGTGAGGGGCTGCGCAAACGGTACCTCATGTCAGCGGCCCGGAACGAGTTCGCGAGCACCCTTCTCGGTCATGTAATGTTCCCAGCGGAGGATTCGCCTAGAGGCCTAGGGCGCACGCTTGGAAAGCGTGTTGGGGGCAACCCCTCACGAGTTCGAATCTCGTATCCTCCGCCAGTGCCTCACCGGGCACGATGTCGAAAGGCCCCACCGCTCGCGGTGGGGCCTTTCGACGTTGTCCTCGGACATGGCTCGCGTCACATGCGCAGGGTCCGTTCCGTGGTCCGTGTGGGGGTCGCCGACGGGGCCCGTGTGGTGTCGAGGTCGCGGGAGGGGGTCGGGGCGGTGCGGCGGGGGGCCGGGGTCGAGGGCACGGCGGTCGCCGGGCCGGTTCCGGCCGGGGACGGGGTCGGGCTCGGCGCGTGCGAGGCCGACGGCGACGGGTCGGCGGTGCGCGGCGCGCTGGGCGGGGCCAGCGGGACCGTGGGCCGGTCCGGGGTGCCGGGCAGCCGGGCCAGGTGGAGCGGGAGCGCCACCAGCACCGCCACCGCGCACGTCACGGCCGCCCCGGCCGCCGTACGCAGCAGCCGGCGCCGTGCGGCCGTACGGCGGACCGACTCGAAGTGGCCGGGGAGCGGAGCGAGATGATCGGCCGGGGGGCGCAGCAGCACCGTGAGCGGATCGTCGGGGCCGAACTCCGGGTCCTCGTCAAAGCGTGTGGTCAAGGCTTCTCCTCAGGTGGACGCGGAGCAGCTCGCGGGCCGCGTGCAGGTCGGCCTTGACGGTTCCTTCCTTGCGTCCGGTCAGCACGGACACCTCCCGGATCGGCATGTCAGCGTAGTAGTGCAGCAGGATCGGGACGCGCAGCCGCTCGGGCAGCGACTGGACCAGCAGGCGTACCGAGGGATCCGTCTGTTCGTCGTGCGGGCGCACCGCCGCCTCCGTCGTCGCCCGGCGTACCGCCCTGCGCTCCCGCTCCAGCTTGCGCCAGTGGTCACGGACCAGGTTCGCGGCGGTGACGTAGAGGAAGCCGCGCGGCTCCTCGACCGCCGTCCAGCGGGCCCAGAGGCGGGTGAACGCCTCCGAGGCGATCTCGTGCGCCGTCCCGTCGTCGTCGACGAGACGGCGGCACCAGCCGGCGAGACGCGGGTACAGCGCGGCGAACAACTCGGACGCCGCCGCGTCGCGGGACCGTTTCAACGCTCTCCAGGGTCGTGGGGGCACGGGGGAAGGATGCGCTACGGCCGTTTCGACGACGTCAGCGCGGCGAAGACGATGACGTTGTCGGCGTAGCCGTCGCCGGTGCGCGGGCCGCCGCAGGTGATCAGGCGCAGTTCCGGGCGGTCCACGTCGCCGTAGACCGCGGCGGACGGGAAGTGCGCCTTGGCCACCGTGCGCCGGTCCGTCACCGTGAACTCCGCCTCGACGCCGTCCGCGAGGCGCGCCGCGACCCGGTCGCCCCGGCGCAGCCGGGCCAGATCGCGGAAGACCCCGTCGCCGTACGCGCCCACGGTGACGTGGCCCAGAACGACCGAGGGGCCCGTGCGGCCCGGCGTCGGCGAGTGCTCGTACCAGCCGGCCCGGTCGTGCGCGGTCACCGGAGGCACCTCCACGGTGCCGTCGGGGGCGAGTCCGAGCCGGATCAGCGGGGTGTCCACCCCGATCGCCGGGATCCGCAGCCGCACGGGGACCGAACGGGCCAACGGACGTACGGATGCAGGTCCGGGTGCGGGTGTCGCCTCAGGGGATCCCGTCTCCGCGGCGGGCGCGGCGGACCCTGCCCGGGGGTGCGCGGCGCAGCCCGCGAGCAGGGTCGCCGTCGCCGCCGCGGTGAAGGCCCGCCGGGAGGGCCGGTTCACGCGCCGCCGGCCCGACGGCGCCGTACGACGAACGCGCCCGCGCCGCCGACGGCCAGCAGGCCCGCGGCGCCCGCGCCGACCAACGCGGCGCTCGGGCCGGCGGCCGGGGCCGTCGCCGTCACCCCGGTGTCGGGCGCGCCCGACGGTACGACGGAGACCTGGCCGCGGCCCGGCGCCCGGCTCGGGACCGGGCTCGCGGCCCGGGTGGGCGCGGCGCTCGGCGCGCTGGTCCGGGTGGCACCCGGGGCCGAGGGGACCGCGCTGGGCGCGGGGGTCGCGGCGCTGGGGACGGGGCTCGGGCTCCTGCCGTCGGCGAGGGCGGGCACGGCCGTCGCGAGGACGGCGGTGCACGCCAGGGCCAGGCCGCTCAGGACGGTTCGGCGCATCGGATCGCTCTCCTTCGTCGTCCGCCCCGGTGCGGGACGGGCTGGGTGACGGATCGAGCGGTAGAGACGAGCCGGACCGGGGACGCGTTGCAAAGGAAAGGCAAAGGAGAGGAACAGGTGGGAGGGGAGCGTGCGGCGGGGGGACGGCAGGCCGGGCGGGAACGGGCCGAGGTCCGTCAGCCGACGACGATCCCTTCGGCGCTGCCCCGGTCGGGTTCTTCCCGGTCGAACCTGCCGACCCGACCCGACCCGGCCCGACCCGACCCGGCCCGGATCGCGCGAGCGCGCGGGCCGAGAAGGACGATCAGCGCGTGATCCGCACCGGACGCTCGACGCTCACCTGGTCGATGTCCGACACCCGGACCGTCACCTTCATCGTCCAGGTGCCGGGGAGGGGCAGATCGAGGGAGTCGCAGGCCCAATAGCCGCCGCGGTCGGTCAGCTTGGCGTCGATCGGGCCGATCCGCCGGCTCGACAGGGTGAAGGAGACCCGGAGTTCGGGCACGGCCGCGAGTCCGCCGTCGGCCCCGAACACCACCGCCTGCGCCGACATGCGGCCCGCCCGGCCCGGATCGAGGGTGACCTGCACGCTGCCGCGGCCGCCCGCGGTACCGGTGTCGAAGGGGACCGTGGTGACCGACGCCACCGGCAGACCGGTCTGCGCCCCCGCCGAGGCCTGCTCCTCGGCGGCCGCCCGGCCCGGCAGCGTGCTCGTGAGGACCGTGGTGATCAGCAGCACCACCACGGCGACGGCGACTTCGGCGAGCACGGTGCGGCGCAGCGCCTTGCGCGGGTCGTCACCGGAGGTGCCGGAGGTGCCGGAGGTGCCGGGCGTATCGGGCGCGCCCGGTGCGCTCTTTGCGCTCTTTGCGCCCGGCGGACCCGGCGGGCTCGGTGCACCGAGCGTGTCGGGGGCGTCGGACGCGTCGAATGCGCCGAGCGCGTCGGGGGCGTCAGGTGCGTTGAGCGCGTGGGGGGCGTCGCGGGCGTCGGACGCGTCGAGTGCGTCGGACGCGTCGGACGCGCGGACGGCCGCCGGGGCCGTACGACCCGCCGCCTCCGCCGGGACACAGGTCGCCCCCACCGACGCCGGTTCCTGAACCCGCTCCGGGCCCCGCTCCGGGTCCCGCTCCGGAACCCGCTCCCGCGCCCCGGCCGCACCCGTCTCGCCCAGGCGCCCGGTCCACCGCCGCGACCGGGACGCCACCGCGAGCAGCAGCAGCACCGCGGCCGTCTTGGCGAGCAGCAGCCGGCCGTACGAGGTGTCCGTGAGGGCCTGCCAGGAGCCGAGGCCGCGCCAGGACTGGTAGACGCCGGTGACCACCAGGACCGCCACCGCGCCGAAGGCGATCCGGGAGAAGCGGCGGACCGGGGCGGCCAGGTCGGCGTCCGCCGGGGCCGCGCGCAGCGTGGTCAGCAGGGCCGCCAGGCCGCCCAGCCACACCGCCGTCGCCAGCAGGTGCAGCACCGACGACGCGACCGCCACCGGCACCTGGATGCCGGCCGACGCGTGGTCGGTCAGGGCCCAGGTCAGGGTCAGCGCGACGGCCAGCGCGGTGCCCGCCGCCAGCCCGGCGCGCGTCGTGCGGCGGCGCTGCCACGCCCCGAGCGGCACGGCCGCCGCCAGCAGCGCCAGCCGCGCGAGCAGCGCGAGCCCCGGGCGGCCGGTCAGCGCGCGGCGCAGTCCCTCGCCGTCGAAGGCGGCCGCGGGGCCGGTGCCCGCCTCGTACGGGGCCCGCAGCAGGAGCAGCACGGCCGTCGACGCGAACAGCGCCCACCAGCCCCACAGCAGCGGGCGGCGCAGCACCGACCGGTCCGGCGGCCGGCACAGCGCCGCGAAGGCCGCCGTACCGACGAGCAGCGCGGCCGCCAGATAGGCGGCGTAGCGGGCGAGGTCGTAGAGGCTGCCGGTGACGGGGTCCTCGACCGGGTCCGCGGCGATCTGCGGCGGGGTGGTGGAGGGCTTGCCGACGGAGAAGGTGAGGGCGCCGGAGACGGGATGGCTGTCGGCCGAGACCACCCGCCAGGCCACCGTGTAGGTGCCGGTGGCGAGCCTGCCGGGCAGGCGCACCCGGGCGGTGTCCGAGCGGCCGGGCGCGTGGGCGGGTTCGCCCGTGCGCAGCCGCCGGTTGCCGGGGTCGAGGACCCGGAAGGAGTCGTCGAGCAGGGTCACCGACTCGGAGAAGGTCAGCGTCACATAGCGCGGCGCGGACTTCACCACACCGCCGTCGGACGGGTCGGAGCCGCGCAGCGCCGCGTGGGCCGACGCGGTCCCGGCGGCGCCGAGGACGAGCGGGACGAGCAGGGCGAGCACCGTGCCCACCAGGGTCACCAGTGCGCGGGCACCTCGCCGGTGCCCCGCGCTCGGCCGTCGTCCCACGTCACGCCTCCGTCGCTCCGGACCTTCTCCTGGGTACGGATGAAAAGCGGACCTTGCTCACAACTGCCGTACCGGGAAGGAGAAGAGAAAGAGGTACCAGGAAACCTCACGGCCCGGCGGGCAGGTCACCCGGGGAGGCCGTCCCCTTCGTGAGGAACGCCAGTTGTGCGTGCTTCTCGGGCAGGTACACGTCCGGCAGGTCGATCTCGGGCAGCACCACCCGGGGGCCCGCCGTGAAGCCCTGCTTCAGGAAGCGTGCCACCGCCCGCTGGTTGCGCACGTCCGGATCGACCACGATCCGGCGGCGGTCCGGGCCGCTCAGCGCGTACGCCGCGAAGGCCGACAGCAGCGACGACGACCAGCCGGGCCGCGGACCGGCCCCGCCCGCGGGCGCGAGCAGCACGTGGATGCCGATGTCGCCGGGTTCGACGGGGTAGCACTCGCCGACCCGGTCGGCGTCCGGCTCGTAGGTCTGGAGCAGGCCGACGGGCACGCCGTCCGCGACGGCCAGGAACGCGTGATGGGTGTCGAGGGTGTCCATGTGGGCGTAGATCTCGGCGACCTGCTCCGCGGTGAGGCCGTTCATGCCCCAGAACGCGGCCCGTTCCTCCCGCACCCAGGCGTGCACCACCGCGGCGTCGGCGTGCGCGTCGAGCGGGACGATCCGTACGGTGCCGAGTCCGTCGGCCGGCTGCTCGTGCACGGCGGCACGGCCTGCGGCGTAGGGGACGTACGGCTGCTCCGGCCGCAGCCGGGCCCAGTCGGTCACCACCGGGACGAGCCGGCCCTCGCGCCACAGCGGGAACTGGTCGCGGTGGTGCGCGGAGCCGGGCACGCCGGACGCGCCGAACGGCACCACCCAGCCGCTGTCCTCCCGGCGGGCCAGGTCCCAGACGAAACGGGCGGCCGAGGCGCGGCCGGCGAGGTCGGTGACGCCGGGCACGGCGGAGGTGCACAGCACGCAGTCGTGGTCGCCGGACAGACCCGCGTCGAGGCCGTGGCCGTCGCCCGGGCCGGGCAGGGCGCGCCACGGGGCGAGGCGGTGGGTGTCGCCCCACACCCCCGCCGGACCGCCGGACGCGGCCACCTCCTCCAGCGCCGTCCGGGCCTCCGCCTGCCGGTCCACGCCGTACAACGTGTCCGCCCGCAGCAGGTGTTCGAGGGCGAAGCCGACCCGCGGGAGCAGGGCCAGCCAAGGGCGGAAGACCTCGGGGTACGCGGGCGCCTCGCGCAGCGCGGCGAGCGCCGGGTGCGCCGCGATCCGCCGTACGACCGCTCCGCGCACGGCCGCGTACGCCGCCGCGTCGGCGCTGTCTGCGTCCATGTGCCGGTCCCAGGCGAGCAGGCGGGTGCGCAGCGCGGCGGCGGCCGGGGTGAGCCCGTCGAGGGCGGCGAGCCGGTCCAGCAGGGGCGCGGCGGAGGCGAGATGGGTGTCCGTGTGCACGGCGGTCAGGTCGGCGGCCGACCAGCGTTCGCGCCCGCCGAGCAGGGCGGTGATGCGCTGCGCGCGGTGCGGCGGGGCGAACTCCACGCCGAGCGGGGCGGCCGCGCCGCGCTGGTTCGCCATCACGGCGATCCCGTCGGTGATGTCGGCGTACGGCGTCTCGTGCCAGCCCCGCCACTCGTGGCCGGGCTCCCACGCGGGGACCGGGCGGACCCGGTTGGCGTCGGCGCGCACCGGCACCCGGCCCGCGACCCGGTGCAGCAGGCCGCCCTCGGTGTCGGCGGCCTGGACGACGTTGACGGGTTCGGCCCAGGCGTCCAGGGCACGGTCGACGTCGGCGACCGTGCGGGCGCGCAGCAGCGGGAGCAGCGCGCCGAAGCCGAGGTCCCCGGTGACGCGGGGCGGGTGGCGCAGCGCGAGCGCGAGCGGGATGCCGTCGTGCTCGCCGATGCCGTCGAGCCCCTCGGGGCCGCCGGCCACCACGGGGCCCCGGTCGGTCTCGACGACCTCCACCTCGACCGGCTCCTGACCGGCCACGGTCACGGTCTCGGTGTGCCGGGCGGCGCGGTGCCAGCGGCCGTCGGGGCCGAGGGCCTCGATGCCGGCGCCGGTGCGGCGCAGCCGTTCCCGGTAGAGGTCCTGGTAGTCGGCCATGGCGTTGGTGATGGCCCAGGCGACCGGGCCCGCGTGCCCGAAGTGGGCGAGGCCGGGCACGCCGGGCACGGCGAGGCCGACGACGTCGAACTCGGGGCAGGCCAGCCGGATCTGCTGGTACACGCCGGGGTCCTCGATGAAGCGGTGCGGGTCGCCGGCGAGCAGCGGCTGACCGCTGACCGTGCGCGCGCCGCCGACCAGCCAGCCGTTGCTGCCCGCGGTGGCGGGTCCGTCGGTGGCGAAGAGCGCGACGGCCTCCGGGCCGAGGTGCCGTACCGCCTCCGCGCGCCACAGCTTGGCGGGGAAGCCGGCGAACAGGATGTGCGTGCCGAGCCAGACGCCGAGCGGGTGCCAGGGCTCCCAGACGCCGGGGGCCAGGCCCACGCGGGCGAACTCGGGGGCACGGGCGGCCCCTTCGGCGAGCCCGTCGTTGACGCCCTCGGTGTACGCCCGCACCCATGCGGCGGTCTCGGGGTCCCGGCTCTCCAGGGCGTCGTAGCAGCGCCTGGCGGTGTCCGCGAGACGGGCGCGGCGGGCGAACACGTCCCAGCCGAGCGCCTCGGCGCCGAGGAAGGCGGCCGAGGTGCCCTGGACGCGATGACGTTCGACCTCCAGCTGCCAGGCGCGGTCGGCCGCGGTGACCCGGCCCTGGGCGCGGGCGAGCGCGCGGGCGCTGCCGGCCCGCAGGTGCGGGATGCCCCAGGCATCGCGGTAGGTCTCGGTCGTCACCCTGCAACCCCTTTGGTTTTTAGGTAAGGCTTGCCTTAGTTCCTCCGGATCGTACGGGAGGGGCCGGAGGGCGTCACCGGGAGGGGCCGCAAGGCGTCACGGGGAGGGGCCGGCAGGGGGCGCCGGGAGGGGCCGCAAGGCGTCACGGGGAAGGGTCGGCAGGGGGCGCCGACAGGAGCCGCACGACGTCAGGGGGAGGGGCACCCGGGCGGCGCGCGGGCCGGTGGCGGGGCATGATCAGGACATGGACGTGACCCTTCACCTCGCCCAGGACCCGGAGGCCGACGCGCTGCTCGGCCGCAGCCCGCTCGCCGCGTTGGTGGGGATGCTGCTGGACCAGCAGGTGCCGATGGAGTGGGCCTTCAAGGGCCCGGCGACCATCGCGCGGCGCATGGGCGCCGAGGACCTGGACGCGCACGAGATCGCCGTGCAGGATCCGGACGCCTTCGCCGAGCTGCTGTCGGAGAAGCCCGCGGTGCACCGCTACCCGGGGCCGATGGCCAAGCGCGTCCAGCAGCTGTGCCAGTACCTCGTCGACCACTACGACGGCAGCGCCGAACTGGTCTGGAAGGGCGTCGACGACGGGCGGGTGCTGCTGAAGCGGCTCCAGGACCTGCCCGGATTCGGCAGCCAGAAGGCACAGATCTTCCTCGCGCTGCTCGGCAAGCAGCTCGGGGTGACCCCCACGGGCTGGCGCGAGGCGGCCGGCGCGTACGGCGAACCGAAGTCCTTCCGCTCGGTCGCCGACATCACCGGCCCGGAGTCGCTGGCCAAGGTGCGCGCCCACAAGCAGGAGATGAAGGCGGCGGCGAAGGCGGCGAAGGCAGCCAAATAGACGGGCCGATCAGGCCGAGGGGACGTAGGGGCGGGCAGTGGTCACCGGCCGCCGCCCGCCGGTCAACGGCCGCGCCGGGCCGTGCCGAACAGCGAACGGGTGATCTCGCGGCCGATCTGGGTGCCGACCGAGCGGGCCAGCGACTTGAACATGCCGCTGGAGACGACCTGTTCGACCATGGAGGGCTCCTGGCCCTTCTGCCCTTCCCGGCCTGCGGGCTTCCGCTTCGAGGACTCCTGCGGCTCCCGGGTCTCCGCCTGCTCCCGGGACTCCGCCTGCTCCCGCATCTCGTCGGGGCCCTTGGCGCCGCGCCCGGCCTGCCGCATCTCGTCCGGCCCCTTGGCGCCGCGCCCCGCCTCCAGCTTCTCGTACGCCGACTCTCTGTCCACAGCCTGTGCGTAACGTCCGTGCAGCGGCGACGCGGTGACCGCCGCGTCCAGCGCCTGGTCGCCGAGCGGGCCCATCAGCGACCGCGGCGCGCGCAGCCGGGTCGCGGCCACCGGGGTCGGCGCGCCCCGCTCGCCGAGCACCGTCACCACGGCCTCGCCGGTGCCGAGCCCGGTGAGCAGCTCCTCCAGGTCGTAGGGGGAGTCCGGGAAGGTCCGTACGGTCGCCTTCAGGGCCTTCTGGTCGTCCGGGGTGAAGGCGCGCAGCGCGTGCTGGACGCGGTTGCCCAGCTGGCCGAGGACATCGGCCGGCACGTCCTTGGGTGTCTGCGTCACGAAGAAGACGCCGACTCCTTTCGAGCGAATCAGCCGCACGGTCTGCGTGATCGCCTCCAGGAACGCCTTCGAGGCCCCGGAGAACAGCAGATGCGCCTCGTCGAAGAAGAACACCAGCTTCGGCCGGTCCAGGTCGCCGGCCTCGGGAAGGTCGTGGAAGAGGTCGGCGAGCAGCCACATCAGGAAGGTGGAGTACAGCTTCGGGCGGTCCTGCACGGCGGGCAGTTCGAGGACCGAGACCGTGCCGCGCCCGCCGTCCGCCCTGCGCAGCAGCTCGGCCGTGTCGAACTCCGGCTCGCCGAAGAACCCGGCCGCGCCCTCCGCCTCGAAGGCGGTCAGGGACCGCAGGATCACCCCGGCCGTGGCCGACGACAGACCGCCGACCGTCTTCAGCTCCGCCTTGCCCTCGTCCGAGGTCAGGAAGGTGACGACCGCCCGCAGATCCTTGAGGTCGACCAGTTCCAGGCCCTTCTGGTCGGCGTAGTGGAAGATCAGGCCGAGGGACTGCTCCTGGGTCCGGTTGAGGCCGAGCGCCTTCGACAGCAGCAGCGGGCCGAAGCTCGTGATCGTGGCCCGGACCGGGATGCCGTGCCCGATGCCGCCGAGCGCGTAGAACTCGGCGGGGCAGCCGGCCGGGCTCCAGTCCTGGTGGACCTCGGCGGCCCGCGCACGGACCCGCTCCCCCGGCTCGCCCGGCGCCGCGACGCCGGAGACGTCGCCCTTGACGTCGGCGAGGAAGACCGGGACGCCCTGCTCGGAGAGCTGCTCGGCGATCAGCTGGAGCGTCTTGGTCTTGCCGGTGCCGGTGGCGCCCGCGACCAGGCCGTGCCGGTTCAGCACCGACAGCGGGATGCGGACCCGCGCGTCCGGGAAGCACGTCCCGTCCCACACGAGCGCGCCGAGTTCGAGGGCGGGGCCGGTGAAGGCGTAGCCGGCGGCGATCGTCAGGGCCTCGGCGGGGAGGGCGGGCGCGCTGCCGGGGGCCTCGGGAACGGCCGTGGGCGGCATGGTCTCGCGGTCACTCATCTGCGGCCCCTGATTCCCGGTCGGCCCCGATTCGTCGCGTTATTTCCAGCATCGCACTGCGTCACCATGGCTGCGCCCGGAACGCCTTGACCGGTAGGCTTTCCGTGTGATCTTCAAGCGCATCGGAAACGGCCGGCCGTACCCCGACCACGGCCGGGAGAGCACCCGGCAGTGGGCGGACGTCGCGCCGCGCCCGGTCCGCCTCGATCAGCTCGTGACGACCAAGCAGCAGCTCGACCTCGAGACGCTGCTCGCCGAGGACTCCACCTTCTACGGCGATCTCTTCGCGCACGTCGTGAAGTGGCAGGGCGATCTGTATCTGGAGGACGGGCTGCACCGCGCGGTCCGCGCCGCGCTCCAGCAGCGCCAGGTGCTGCACGCCCGGGTCCTCGAACTGGACTGAACCGGCGTCCGGCCGGCGGTCCGGCCCGACGATCCGACGCGGCGGTCCAACCCGGCGGTCCGACGGGGCGGTCCAACCCGGCGATCCGACTGTCCGACCCGGCGGGGGCCACCCCTGCGGGGCCGTTCGGCGTGCCCGGTCGGCCCGGTCCTCGGCAAAGCCTTGGCCCTTTCGGGTTCTCCTGCGCGACGTCGAATGATCATCTAGTAGGAATCACCGCCCGGGAGCACTACGCTGCGCCCATGAGCATGCTGACTCCCCCCGGCATGGGCGGCAAGTACCGGATCACGGGGGACAAATACCCTCGGATGCGCCCTCCCCGGCGACGCGGCCGGCTCGTCCTCATGGTCGTCGCGAGCGTTGCCGCGCTCGGGGTGCTGGGCTGGGGAACGCTGCAGCTCATCGACGTCTACACCGGTAAGGCCTCGGCGGCCGGCACCGCGGACTGCGTGAAGAAGGCGAGCCCCTCGCCGAGCGCGACCGTGAGCCTGCCGCAGCCGGGCCAGATCACCGTCAACGTCTACAACGCCACCGCCCGTTCGGGTCTGGCCAAGACGACCGCCGACGAGCTGAAGAAGCGCGGCTTCAAGATCGGCGAGGTCGGCAACGCGTCGAAGCAGTACGACAAGAAGGTGGCCGGCTCGGCGATACTGCTCGGCACCTCGGCGTCCCTGAAGACCGCGCTGCCGGTGCTCGGCACCCAGCTGAGCGGGGCCCAGCTGCGCGCCGACACGCGCAAGACCACGGACGTCGACCTGATCATCGGCACCGGCTTCAAGAACCTCGCGAAGCAGACGGACGCCACGAAGGCGCTGACCGCGCTGAGCGCGCCGCAGCCTGCGGCCGGCACGAAGAAGAAGACCTGCTGAAGGGCCCCTAGGGG
>NZ_LAVA02000034.1 GCF_000974985.2 Streptomyces mangrovisoli
GGTCAGCCGTGTCCTCAACGGCAAGCCGGGTGTGTCGGATGCGACCCGGCAGGCGGTGCTGACCGCGGTGGACGTGCTCGGGTACGAGCGTCCGACGCAACTGCGGGGTGTGCGGGCGCGGTTGGTGGGTCTGGTGCTGCCCGAGCTGCAGAACCCGATCTTCCCTGCGCTCGCCGAGGTCGCGGGCGGCGCGCTCGTCCAGCTCGGGTACACGCCGGTGCTGTGCACCCGTACCGCGGGCGGACTCACCGAGGCCGAGTACGTCGCCATGCTCCTCGACCAGCACGTCTCCGGCGTCATCTTCTGCGGCGGGCTGAGCGCGGAGGAGTACGCGGCGCTGCTGCGGCGCGGGGTCCCCGTGGTCCTGCTCAACGCGGCCGTCGCGCACAACGGCGGCGCGGGCGACCCGACGGCGGGTTTCCCGCAGGTCTCCACCGACGACGCGGCGGCGGTCCAGCAGGCGTACGCGCACCTCACGGCGCTCGGGCACACCCGGATCGGGCTGCTGGTGGGCCCGGCGGACCACAGCCCGTCGCGGCGCAAGGTGGCGGCGTTCACCCGGCTGGCGGCGCGGTCCCAGGGCGGGGACAACGCCCGCTGCATCGGCCACGCGCTGTTCTCCTTCGAGGGCGGCCAGGCCACGGCGACCGAACTCTACGACCAGGGCGTGACGGCGCTCATCTGCGGCAGCGACGTCCTCGCGCTCGGCGCGGTGCGCGCGGCCCGCCGCCGGGGACTCGCCGTACCGCAGGACATCTCGGTCGTGGGCTACGACGACTCCGCGTTCATGAACTACACCGACCCGCCGCTGACCACCCTGCGCCAGCCCATCGAGGCCATGTCCCGCGCCGCGGTCACCCTGCTCGTCAACCAGATCACCGGGGTCACGTCGACGGCGAAGGAACTCCTGCACGAACCCGAGCTGGTCGTCAGGAACTCCACCGCGCCACTGAACCGCCAGAGCCAACGAGGCCCGGTCCACAGCCCGCTGCGGGCACTGCCGTAGCGGCTCAGGGGCGGAGGCTGCCGTAGGGGCTCAGGGGCGGAGGCTGCCGTAGCGGCTCAGAGGCGGAGGCTGCCGCAGGGCTCAGGGTCGGGGGGGGCGAAGTGGACCAGGATGCGGCCCGTGTTCGCCGGGTCGATCTCGACGCGGTCGTAGAGACTTCTGATGTGCTTCTGGCCGAGGAACGCGAGGACGCGGCCCTTGAGCTGCCCGCTGCCCTTGCCGTGGATGATCTGCACGACGGGCTCGCCCGTGCGTTTCGCCTGGAAGACGATCTGCCGCAGCGCGAGGTCGATGTCGCGGTTGTTCCGGAAGATCGGGTGCAGATCCAGTGTCAGCAAGGTGCGCCGCCTTCCGCTTCCGTCGCCCACGAGGCCTCGGTCGAGTGTGTCATGCGGCGGTCCTGCCGGGACCCCGGCCCGGGGGTGACCGTGCGGCCGTTCGTCAGGGCCCGCGTCCGGCCGTTCGTCCGGCCGTTCGTCCGACCCTTCAGCCGCCCTTCGCCCGGCCCTTCGCCCGGCCCTTCGCCCGGCGCCGCGTCCAGCCCGGTGCGGCGTGGCGGGGCCGCGCCGCACCAGGCCGTTTCCGGTTCAGCCGTTGAGGACGGTGTTGCCGGTCAGCGTGCCCGTGGTGCCGTCGACGGTGACCGCGTGCCGCACCCCGTCGGGGCCGACGACCACGATCCGCCAGGCCTGACCGCCGCCCTGCTCGGTGACCGGCGCCAGCGACTCGACCTTGCCGTCCTTGACCGCGGCGGCGGCCTTGTCCACGGCGTCCGCCGCGGAGAGCGAGGGCAGCGGGGCGGGGGCCTCGCCGGTCGACGACTCGGTGCCGTCCCCGGCGGGCGCACCGGCCGCGGCGCGCGAGCCCGCCGCGTGCGAGCCGCGCTCGCCGTCCGCGGTCCTGCCGTCGCGCTCCTTGGGACCGAAGCGCCCGTCAGGGCCCTCGAAGCCCGCCCGCGCCCCGCCGCGGCCGTCGGCGGTCACCTTGTGCGTGACGCCGCCCTCCTCGTGGTGGTGGGCCGCCGCCGCGGCCGCGGCCCCGCCGATCACCACGACGGCCGCCGCGCCGGCCACGACCCAGCGGGCTCTCCCACCGGCCAGTCGCCGCACGCGGGCCCGCTTCGTCTCCGACGGCGTGCCCGGCGTCGTGCCCGGCTCGGGCTCCGGCTCCGTGGTGACCGGAACCTCCTCGTCCGTCCGCTGCCGCGGCTCCTCCGCGCCCATGAAATCGCTCACTGTGCCCGCCCCGATCCTCCGGAAGGGTCCGGGCCCTGCGCCCGGACGACCGGGCACAGCATCGCTGGAGGGCGCTGAAGACTTGCTGAAGACCTGAAGACGCCTTCAGCTTGGTGCGTCGCCCGTCCGGCGACCTGCCACCCTGATGCCATGCGCGTACTGGTGGTGGAAGACGAGAGACGGCTGGCCCTGGCGCTGCAGCACGGCCTGACCGCCGAGGGCTTCAGCGTGGACATCGCCCACGACGGCCTGTCCGGGCTCGCCAAGGCCACCGAGCGCGCCTACGACGTGGTCCTGCTCGACATCATGCTGCCCGGCCTCAACGGCTACCGGGTGTGCCAGCGGCTGCGGGCCACCGGCAGCGACGTCGGCATCCTCATGCTCACCGCCAAGGACGGCGAGTGGGACGAGGCCGAGGCGCTGGACACCGGCGCCGACGACTACCTGTCCAAGCCGTTCTCCTTCGTGGTGCTCGTCGCCCGGCTGCGGGCGCTGGCCCGCCGAATGGGCAGCCGGGCCCCGAGGCGCACCGTGCTGGGCGACCTGGTGGTCGACTCCGCCGCCCGCACCTGCACCCGCGGGGGCGTGGCCGTCCCGCTCACCCCGCGCGAGTTCGCCGTACTGGACCATCTGGCCCGGCGGGCCGGGGAGGCCGTCTCCAAACGGGAGATCCTGGATGTCTGGGACAGCGGCGCGGACAGCGATCCCAACACCGTCGAGGTCCACGTCAGCGCCCTGCGCCGGAAGATAGACACCCCGTTCGGGCGGGCCGCGGTGCAGACCGTGCGGGGCGCCGGATACCGGCTGGCGGCCGACGGTGGCTGATCCGACAGAGGCTGATCCGACGGTGGCCGACCCGACGGTGGTCGACCCGACGGTGGTCGACCCGGCGGTGGCCGACCCGGCGGTGGCCGACCCGGCTCCCCTCGCCGAACGACCCAGGCGTCCCCGGTTCGTCCCCGGCGCGCGCCGTCGGGTCCGGGGCGCGCTGCGCCGCGCGACCGGACGCTCCGAGGCGGCCGCGCACCCCCGCGCCGCCGCGCTGATCCGCCGTCTGACGCCGCGCTCGGTCCGGGCCCGCACCACCCTCGCCGCGTGCGCCAGCGTCGCCGTCGTCCTGCTCGTCGCGTCGGCCGTCGTCCTGGTGCTGTTCCGCGCCGACCTGGAACGCACCGTGGAGACCAGCGGCCGCACCGAGGCGCGCGACGTCGTACGCCTGGCCGCCGACGGACATCTGACCCGGCAGTTGGCGCTCGGCCCCGGGACCGACTTCGTCCAGGTGGTCGACGCCGACGGGAACGTCGTCGCGCAGACCCAGAACCTGGCCGGCCACCCCGCGCTCACCTCCACCGGCAGCCGCAACGGCCACCGGACCTACGACCTCGACGCCCTCGGCGAGGAGCACCACCAGCGCGTCACGACCGTCACCGCCACCACCCCCACCGGCCCGGTCACCGTCCACGTCGGGGCCTCGCTGCGCACCGCGGACGCCGCGGAGGACATGGCCACGGCGGCCCTCGCCGCGCTCAGCGCCTTGCTGGTGTTCACCGTCGGCGCGCTGACCTGGCGTACGACGGGCCGCGCGCTGAGGCCGGTCGAGGCCATCCGCGCCGAGGTGGCCGCCATCGGCGACCGCGGGCTGGACCGCAGGGTCCCCGCTCCGCGCGGCGACGACGAGATCGCCCGCCTCGCCGACACCATGAACGCCATGCTCGAACGGCTGGAGGACGCGGGTACGCGGCAGCGCCGGTTCATCGCCGACGCCTCGCACGAACTGCGCAGCCCGCTCGCGGTGCTCCGCACCCAGCTGGAGGTCGCGCTCACCCACCCCGATCCGACGGTCCGCGACACGATGGTGGCCGGCGCCCTCCAGGACACCGAGCGGCTCCAGGCGCTCTCCGCCGACCTGCTGCTGCTCGCCCGCCTCGACGCCACCGGACGGATCCGGCCCGACGAGCCCGTCGACCTCGCCGAACTCGCCCGGACCACGGTGGCGGCCCGCTCCACCGACCCCCACCCGGTCGCCCTCCACGGGCCGGACGGCGTCACCGTCCCCGGCAACGCCCTGTGGCTCGGCCGGCTCCTGACCAACCTGCTCGACAACGCCCAGCGCCACGCCCGGCACGCCGTCACGGTGCGGCTGTCGGTGGACGCGGACACCGGCGACGCCGTACTCGACGTCACCAACGACGGTCCCCCGATCGCCGCCGACGACCGGGAGAGGATCTTCGAACGGTTCACCCGCCTCGACGACGCCCGCAGCCGCGACGACGGCGGCACCGGCCTCGGGCTGCCCATCGCCCTGGACATCGCGGCCCTCCACGGCGGCACCGTCAGCGTCCACGACACCCCGGCCGGCACCACCTTCCGCACCCGCCTGACCACCCGACCACCGGGCTGAGGCGCGGGCCCGCGCCTCAGGCCCGGGCGATCGGCCGGGTCCGCGGAAAAGGCGCCCGGCGCGGGTTCCCACCCGGCGGGCGCCTTTCGCTCGGGCCGTGGTCAGCTGGTGAAGGTGAACCAGTTGATGTTCGTGAAGTCCGACGTGCTGCCCGAGAACACCAGGTACACGTCGTGGACCCCGGTGGCGGAGGCGACGATGTTCGCGGGGACGGTCTGCCAGGCCTGCCAGCCGCCGTTGTTGGCGAAGTCGATCTCGGCGATCTTCGTGCCGGTGGTGCTGTCGAGCCGCACCTGGACGGCACCGCTGACACCGGAGTCCGCGCCCGACGCCAGCCGCGCCTTGAACTGGGCGGGCGAGGTCGAACCGAAGTCGACGGAGGAGAACTTCAGCCAGTCGCCGTTCGAGATGTAGCCCACGTCGCTGCCGCCGCCGGTGTCGGAGCAGCTCTCGGTGGTGGTCCCGTTCTGCGCGGAGTACGACTCGGCCTGGATGGTGCCGTAGGCGCTGACGGTGGTCGAGCCGCCGCCCGAACCGCCGCTGGAGCCGCCCGCGCCCAGGGTGATGCTCCAGGAGGTGGGCGCCCCGTCCTGGATGTGCCCGTCGACGGGGGCCGAGCCGGTCGGGCCGACGTCGTCGTAGGGGAAGGCGTAGCCGATGCTGGCGTACTTGTGGACCAGCCGCGCGTAGTGGTTGGTGACCGAGTCCGTGTAGTACTGCGAGGGGGTCACGCCGTCGGGCTGGTTGTTCCCGCCGGAGACCAGGAGCGAGCTGCGGTTGAGCGCCGCGGCCAGCCGGGCGGCGATCGCGCCGCGGGCGTCCCCGCCGGAGTTGTACAGGGGCCCGGACGCGCAGCCGAAGATGTCGACGGCGCTCGGCTTGGTGAACGGCACGCCGTTGGTGTTGAGACCGGAGAAGACGATGGCGTTGCCGGAGACGGTGCCGGTGTAGGAACCGATGCTGCCCTGGCCGTTGATGGTCAGCGGCGTCGAGGCGTAGTGGGTCCAGACCCGGTTCAGGTAGTCGTCCCAGTAGGTGCCGAAGTCCACCGGTGAGTGCGAGGGCGCCATGACGCGCAGCACCCCGCCGGAGGAGTCGGTGACGACCAGCTTGTCCCAGGGGGCTCCGTCGGAGGCGTGCTGGCTCTGGAGGCCGGAGGCGATGGAGGCGAGGGCGCCGGAGGGCAGCGGGCTGACCGTCTGGGTGCCGCCGCTGCCGGTGCTGCTCATGGAGACGGGCAGCGCGACCATGTCGACGTAGGAGATGTTGGCGTAGAGGTTCGCGCTGTTGAACGTGAACTCGCAGAACGTCCAGTTCGTCGACCAGTTGGGGTCCGAGCTGACGAGCGCGGGCTGTACGACGCCGGGCACGGTGCCCGGGTTGACGAAGAACTGGAGTTTCTGGCCGACCGAGAACCAGACGCGTCCGCCGATGACGTAGTCGGTCAGGTTGACGGTGGTGGCGGCCGAGCCGGAGGCACCCAGCGCGATGGAGTAGTCGGCGATGGGGGTCACCGCGGACGACGGGTTGGGCAGCCGGTTCAGGGTGCCGTTCGCCGAGACGAACACCGGCCAGCCGCTGCTGTCGGTGCCGGATATGTAGGCGTAGACGGTGTTGGAGCCGGAGTTGTTCGCCAGTTTGACGGGGAGCGAGACTCCCGCCGCCGCCGCGGAGGAGGTCAGCGGCGAGACCGGCGAGAGGGGGCTCAGCGCGGCCGCGCCGGTGAGCGCACCGGCAGCAGTCAGGAAGGAACGTCGGGAAACCACAGGGGCCCTCCCGGAGGGGGTGATTGCCCGTCAACTATGTGACGGTGGTGGGGAGTTAAATAGTTGAAACGTGTGGGGTTCTGTGCGGGGACGTTATTGGACCAGACCAATCGCGTCAAGGTTGCGGAGGCATTTCTTCCGTGTAACGGCGCCGGGGAGTTGCCGGTTCACTCTCCGTGCCGTGCGAGGGGCGCGATGACCGCGACGGGCGCGACCTGCGCCTCGCGCGAGCGGGACGGGTTGAGCGCGATGAGGCGTTGTCAGTGGCGGGTGGCAGCATCGGATCCATGACCAACACGACGGCATTCGACTGGCGGTCCTTCCTCCTCGGGTGGAGCGGCGAGTGGGCGGACTCCCTGGCGGAGGACGACGCTCTGCGTGCCGTGGACGAGACCGCCCGGCAGGCGCGATGGCTTGGCTTCCCGCCCGCGCCCGAGGAGCGGATCGCGGCCATGGAGGAGCGCCTCGGCCGCCGGATGCCGCCGTCCTACCGGGAGTTCCTGAAGGTCAGCGACGGGATGCTGCACGCGGGCGGGTTCGTGTGGCAGCTGGCGGGCACCGACGACGCGTGCTGGCACGAGGACGCCTCGGGGCTCGGGGAGCTGTTCGAGGAGGAACTGGACGAGGACGCCGGGCCGGAGGCGCGGCTGGAGGTCGACATCTGGCGGCGCGGACTGGAGATCAGCGTGGAGTCCGACGCCACCTACGTTCTCCTGTATCCCGACGAAGTCGACGAGCACGGCGAATGGGCCGTGTACACCTGGGCGGCCTGGCGCGCGGCGCCGCCCGAGCGGTACGCCAGCTTTCTCGAGTTCATGCGGGGGATGCATCGGGAGTTCCACAGCCTGCGGGCGCACGAGCGCGACGCGAGGAGGCCCACGTTCGTCAACGACACGACACGAGCGCTGGACGCCCAGGTGGAACAGGCCCGGCTGGAGGCGCTGCGGGGCGGCTGGGAGCAGGCCGCCGAGGCGCTCGCCGAGGCCAAGGGGTACGGCCGCCCGCGGGCCGCCGCGCTGCGCGACCAGATACGGCTTCTGCTGGGACACCGTCACACGGTCGACTTCCAGGGCCTGCTGACGGACCCTCGGTACGCGCCCGACCTGCTGCCGGCGCTGCTCGCCGAGGACGCGATGCGCCCGCACCGGGACGGCTCCACGCTGCGGTTCCATCTGGGGGGTGCCAGCGACGACGTGGTGTCACTGGCTCATGCGACGCTGGACCAGGTGCAGAGCGGCACTTACCGGTACGCCCCCGCCGGACCGTTCGGTGAAGCGGTCGAGCGGGCACGGGAGTTGGCGCGGTGGGGGGAGAACGACGCGGCGTGGCGGACGTTCATGGAGGCTCTGCCCCTGTGGGAGCCACTGGGGCCGGACCACCTGGCGCCGCTGGGGTGGGTGGCCGACCCCCTGCTCGGCCCGCTGCTCACGCCCGAGCGGGGGCGTGAACTCCTGGCCACGCCACGGGCTGGTCAGGAAGGTGACGCACCGGGGCCGACGGCCGGACTCGACCCGGACGGCCTGGCCTGGCTCGCGGAGCCCGACCGGGGCGGCCACCACACGGGCTACCGGTTCGTGCTGGTCGAAGGGGTGGAACCGCGGGAGATGCCCCGACGGCTCTCGGACGGGGACGACAGCGGGCTGAGCGAACCCATGAACGCGTGGGAGGCCCGCAGCCGGGCCCGGCACGGGCAGCGGGAGGCCTCGTCCTACGACGACCGGGCACTGATGGCGGTCGGCCGGGCCGGTGCCGGCTGGAGCTTCGCCTTCGACGGTGAACCCGCGCCGTTCGGTCGGCAGCGGTTCGTCTCCCCTGCCGCGGCCGCCGGCGCGGGCACGCGCGCGGTGGTGGTGTGGAACGCGCCGACGACACGGCACGGGGGGCCGTACTTCCACCTCTCGGTGGCACGGGACGGGACCGAGGAGTACGCGTTCACCTACGCGGAGGGCGCGGTGCGGCGGAGCGGGGAGATACCGGCGGCGCTGGACCCGGACTTGTTCTTCGGTGACCTGGAGGACGACGGCGACGGGGAACGTGCCCTGCTGGAAGCGGTGGCCGCGGAGTTCGGGGCCCGGCTGCCCCGGCACGCCCTGCGGAACGGGCGGTTGCACACGTTCACCAGCCGGTCCTGGACGCGGCCGCCCGCGCACGGGGAGGGATACATGGTGGTGCGCATGTACCACGGCTGAGGTCCGCTAGCTGGAAGGCTGGTGCGCGAGCGTGCGGACCCTGGCGCGCACCGCGTCGACGGCCTCCCACTGCTCGATGTCGAGCAGGGCCAGGGCCGCGGGGAACACGCCGTCCTGTTCCTTGAGGATGTGGTCCCGCAGCAGGTCGAGGGTCCTGATCAGGCGTTGCGGCCAGCTGCGGTCGGCCAGGAACGGCCCCTCCGCCTCGGCCAGTACGGCGTCGATGAGGCGGTGCTCGGCCTCCAGGGTGGCGATCTTCTCGGGGAAGTCACCGGCCAGCGCCGGGAAGAGGCCCTTCTCCTCGACCTCGGTGTGCGGGCCGAGTACGGCGGCGATCTCCCGGGCGAGCTGCGCCATCCGCGCGACCGCGCCGTCACGGTGAGCGTCGCGGACGTGGCTGATGAGGCGTACCACCGTCTCGTGCTCCAGGGTCAACTGGTCGATGGATTCGAGTGCCTGGCAGCCGCAGTACTCGCACATCGTGTGGTCCTTACCTGAACTGAGGGGGGCGAAGGGCAGGGGAAGGGACCGGCCGGATCACTCGGATCCGGCCGGTCCGCGGGAGCAGTGCGCCCGGCCGGTCCGCGGGATCAGTGGGCGGGTGCAGTGGAACCGCGCCGCGTCAGCGCGTGGCGCACCCCCGTTCCCGTGAAGGCGAGCGCCGCCAGGGCCACCACCGCCAGCAGGGCCAGGCCGACGGCGTACGAGCCGTACGCGCCGTACAACGAGCCCATCACCAGTGGCGGGAGGAAGCCGCCGAGGCCGCCGGCCGCGCCGACCACGCCGGTGACCGAGCCGACCTGGTTCGCCGGGGCCAGGAGCGCGACCAGGGCGAAGACCGCGCCGCTGCCCGCGCCGAGGGCGGCGGCCATGGCCAGGAACGCGAGGGTGCCGACCGGTGCCAGCTCCGGCGTGAACGACTGCGCGACGGCTCCGGCGACGACCACCGCCAGCACGGTCTCCAGCACCCGCAGCGGGCCGATGCGGTCCGAGAGCCAGCCGCCGACCGGCCGCATCGCGACCGCCAGCAGCACGAACCCGGCCATCCGGTTCGCCGCGTCCGCCTGGGCGAGGCCGTAGCCGGTCTTGAGGTAGGTCGGCAGATAGACGGAGAAGGCGACGTAGCCGCCGAAAGCCACCGCGTAGAGGGCGGACGCCTGCCAGGTGACGCCCAGTCTGAAGGTGGCGGCGAGGCGGCGGGTGAGCGGCTCGGTGGGCACCGTGCGGCCGGGCGCGTCGCGCAGCAGCAGTGCGGCCAGCACCGCGTACGCCGCGAGCACGGCGGCGGTGATCAGGAAGGGGGTGGCCATGCCGTGCGCCGTCACGAGCTTGACGGTGGTCAGCGCGCTGATCGCGGTGCCGCCCATGCCGGCCCCGAAGATCCCGATCGCCAGCCCGCGCCGCTCCGGCGGGAACCATGCGTTGACGAAGGGCACGCCCACGGCGAACGCGGTGCCGCCGATGCCGAGGAAGAAGCCGCCGACCAACAGGGCGGTGAGCGAGGAGTGGCCGGCCAGGCCCAGGTACAGCACCGGCACGATGGTCGCCGCCGAGACCAGCGGGAACATCACGCGCCCGCCGAAGCGGTCGGTCAGCGCGCCGACCGGGATGCGCCCGAGCGAGCCGACCACCACCGGCACCGCCACGAGCAGCGACTGCTGGAAGGAGCTCAGCCCCAGGCTCTCCTTGAACCGCGGGCCGAGCGGGCTGAGCAGCGCCCAGGCCCAGAAGTTGACGGCGAATCCCACCGCTGCCAGGGCCAGCATCGCCCAGGCCCGGCCGGACACGGACGCGGGCACCGACGCGGGCACGACGGGTGTGGCTGCCGCCTCCGCCGCCGCCGGGACGGCGCCCGATGTCGCTGCCGCCTCCGGTTCCGGTGCCGCGGGCTCGTTCTGCTTTCTCGACGGCTGGAGCATTGCCGTCCGTCCCTTCGTGTTCGCAGGGGTGCGGCTCCGGAACGGAGGCCGGGGCCGCGGGTCCGGCGATCGCGCGACGTGATCGACCGGCCTGCTGCCACTATCCGGACCCGGGCGCTCCCGGTGATGGGGCCGAACGGGCCTTGTCCGCCCGTCCGTCGGTCCCCGCATTCCGGCCGGCCGGGCCGGGTCGGTGAAGTCCGGGCTCACCGTCGGCGCCCCGCGGCCCGAAGCGGGCGGCGGGGCGCCGGTGGTCGTACGGTCAGGTGGCGGGCAGGGCGGTGGCGAGGAGGACGACGCCCAGGGAGCCGACCAGCGACACGACCGCCAGGGTGCGGGCGAGTTCGGCGCGGCCCCTGGCGTACGCGATGCCGTGTCCGGCCGCGGCGAGCATCACCAGCACGAACAGGCCCAGTTTGGTGGCCAGGGTGCGTCCGTAGCCGGGGTCGGCGAGCGAGGCCCAGGTGACGCCCCTGTGGCAGGCCATGGCCCACCCGGTGGCCAGTTGCAGCGGCAGGAACACCGCCCCGGTCAGCATCCCGAACCGGCGGCCCGCCGCGGCCGCGAAGCGGTCCCGGGCCTCGTCGGACAGCGACCGCCGGGCCAGCGGCAGCACGACCAGGGTCAGGGTCAGCTGTCCGCCCACCCACACGACGGCCCCGGCGACATGGAGGAAGCGGACCAGAGACCACCAGCCGACGCCGTTCACCGGTCGGTCACCTCCACCGTGCCCGCGGCCCCGCGCTCCGCGTGCCGCATGTCGTGGTCGACGAAGGAGTAGTGCCCGGCCGCGGGGAACGTCGTCTCGACGAAGCCCCCTTGGGCCACGGAGAGATCCAGCGCCTGGGATCCGCCCGACCCGCCGGGCTCCAGCAGGTAGGCGCCCTCCTTGTACACGGTGTCGAAGACGGTGCCCACGATGTGGAAGGAGACTCCGTCGCTCGGGCCCGCGGCCACCACCCAGAACCTGGCCCGTTCGCCCGCCTTCACCTTCAGCGGGGCCTTGGCGTACTGGGCCGCGACACCGTTGAACACCCAGGCGTCGGGGTCGTCCTGACGCATCTTCGCGACCTGGGCGGCGCTGCCGGGAGTGCCCAGGTACAGCTCGGAGGAGACCAGGACGTACTCGTGGTCCACCTTCGCCAGGCCGGGCGGGTCGATGACGACGGCGCCGTACATGCCGTTGCCCATGTGCTGCAGCATCGGCGCGGTGCTGCAGTGGTAGAGCCAGGCTCCGGCGTGGTCGGCGCGGAACCGGTATACCAGCCGCCCGCCGGGCCGGACGGTGCGCATCGCCTCGTCCGGGGCGAGGGAACCGGCGTGGAAGTCGACGCCGTGGCCCATGGCCGGATCGTCGTTCACGAGCGTGACCTCGAAGACGTCGCCGACCTTGCCGTGCAGGGTGGGTCCGGGCGCGGTGCCGCCGAAGGTCCACATGCGCTGTTTCACGCCGGGGGCGACCTCGACGGTCCGGGGACCGGCGTGCAGGGTGACGCGGTGCACCGTTCCCCCGCGGGCCGGGGCGAGGGCCGGGTCGCGGGAGGTCCAACCGCGGGAGAAGTCCGCGGTGAGGTCCAGTCCGGTGCCGTCGCCCGTGGACATCTGCCCGTCGTCGGTCATGCCGGCCATGGAGTCCTGGCCCGTGCCCTGCTGCCCGCTCTTCTGTTCGCTCTTCTGTCCGCGCTTCTGTCCGCGCTTCTGCACGACGATGTCCAGGGTCATCCCGGCCGCGCGGTGGCCGGGCAGGGTGCACCAGGCGGTGCGGTCGGCCGTGATCGTCCCCAGGTCGAGGGTGCGGCTCTCGCCGTCGGCGAGGAGGGGGGTGGCGGGACCGCCGTCGACCTTGAGGTCGTGGCGCTGGGCGTCCTTGTTGGTGACCTTCAGCTTCAGCGCGGTCCCCGCGGTGATGTCGATCCGGCTGGGCCGGATACGCATGTCGGCGAGGGTGACGTCGACCGTGCGGACGACGGTGGCGCCGTCGGCGCCCTCGCCCGCGGCGACGGCACCGGTGCCGGACCGGCCCGCGCTGTCGTTGCCGGTGCTGTCGTTGCCGACGCCGCCGCTGTTGGCGACGAGCACGGCCAGCACGACCAGCAGGGCGCCGGCCGCGCTGCCGAGCAGGACCGGCCTGCGCGGCGAACCGCCTGTTCCGGTACGGCGCGCGCCGCGGACCAGCACCATGGCGGTGAGGACGGCGAACACCGCCCCGGCCGCCGCGGCGAGCAGGGCGCCCACCGTGCCGCAAGGGCCGGGCAGCGGCGCCGCGACCAGCACGAGCCCCGCGTTCAGGGCCACCAGCCGGACCGTGCGGCCCCGCTCCAGTACGGCTTGCAGCGCCGTACGCTCCTTCGGGCCGCCGGACAGCACGATCGGCAGCAGATAGCTGAGCGCGCCGATGAGGATCTGCGCGACGACCCCGAGGATCAGCACCGGGACCAGGGTGTCGATCTGCTCCCCCGCCCGGTCGAGGGGCCGGACGGCGAGGACGACCGCGTCCGCCGCCACCCCGGCGCACAGCCAGCCCAGGGCCGCGGCCGACGACTGGACGGCGGCCGCGGAGAGGGGAGCCCGGCGGCTGCCCACCCCGAGGGCCGGGGCGCGGCCGGGGCCCACCGCTGTTGCCGGACTTCCAGCGCCGTCCGGCGAGGCCGGGCTCGCGGCGCCCGTGGCCGCCGCGGGATTCCTCCCGCGTACCGTGCGGGCGAACAGGTCCACCGCCAGGGCGAGCCCGGCGCCGTACACGAGGACACCGACCACGGCCGGGAGCCGCCATCCGGCGGTCAGTCCGGCGACGGCGACCGCCAGTCCGCCGCCGGTGAGCCCCAGCACCCGGCGGGCGACCGAGGTGGTGCGCTCGGCCATCCGCACACCGAGCACGGTGGGCCAGAGCATGAACAGGGTGCCCAGCACCGGCAGTCCGATCCAGCCGAGCAGGGTGACGTGGATGTGGGCGAGCCGCAGGCCGCCGTAGTGCCCGGCACCGGCGTGCCCCGTGGCGAGCAGGCCGCCCAGGACGGCGCCGGTGAGCAACGCGGCGGCGGCCGCCCGGTAGTAGCCGACGACGGGCGCGAGCCGCCCGCCCAGCGCGCCCCGCCCCATGCGCACCAGCACCACCAGGTGCGCGGTCACCGCCCCGACCAGCAGCGCGCACGCGACACCGGTCAGGGCCGGCAGGTCCGTGGCGACACCGGTGAGGACACCCGCCACGGCGAGATTGACCGCGGCCAGCCGGGCGTCGCTCCACCGCTCGTCGGGGCGCGCGGCGTGCAACAGGGCGACGGCGAAGTGCTCGCTCCAGACCACGACCGCGGTGGTGGCGGCGCCGAGCAGGAACAGGTGGATCGCCAGCCAACGGGCGACGGGCAGCGACTGCTGCGCGCCCGCCGCCGGCAGCGCGAGGCCCACCCACACCACGACGACGACGTGGGCGCGCAGATGGCGGGCCGTCAGCCCCGACTTACCGAAGTGCCCGGGTTTCCCGAGGTACCCGGACCGCCCGGGCATCCCGAGGGGAACGCTCCGCCCAGGCTTCCCACCACGCACGGACTGCACGGACTCCGCGGGCTGCGCGGGCTGCGCGGACTGCCCGGAGTCGCTCGGACGGTGGCCTCTGGTGGGCTCGGGACGGCCGAGAGGGACGGTCACCGGACTTCCTGTCGCTGGAGGGAGCGGTCGGACGCTGAGCGGTGCGGCGGTGCCGAGGCCGGTGCCAGTGCCGAGGCTGGTGCCGAGGCTGGTGCCGGTGCCGAGGCCGGTGCCGGTGCCGACGGGACACCGGGGCGCGCCGTGGCGGCGGCGTCCGACAGCAGGGCCGCCAGTTCGCGCTGGTGGGGGAAGGACCCGGGCCGGTATCCGCACCACGGTTCCTCGGCGAAAGGGTCGCCGGTGACACCGTAGGCGCGGGAACGGGAGCCGCCGCAGACCCGGCGGAACTCGCAGGTGCCGCACCGGCCGCCGAGCCGGTCCGGGTCGCGCAGGCCGGTGAACAGCGGTGACGTGCGGTAGACGTCCGTCAGCGGGGTCGCGCGCACGTTGCCCGCGCCCAGGGGCAGGAAGCCGCTGGGGTGGACGCTGCCGGTGTGCGAGACGAACACGAAGCCCCGGCCGGCGTTCACGTCCAGGGGCGGGCGCCGCGCTCGGCGGCCTCCGGCGTCCAGGCCGAGTCCGGCGGCGCGTTCGCTCAGCCGCCGGTAGAGCGGTCCCAGTCCGAGCGCGCCGAGATGGTCCTCGCCGGCGTCGGCCAGGATCCGGCGCTGGAGCGCGACGCGCCGGAAGTGGTGCGCCTCGGTCGTCTTGGCGGGCACGGTCAGACCGACGTCGTACACGAAGTTGAGTACGTCCTCCGCCTCGGCCGGGGTGAGCACGCCGAGTTGCCGGCCGCGGCCGGTGGGCACCAGGAAGAAGGCGCTCCAGAGCATCGCGCCGTGTTCGGCGACCAGGTGGACGATGTCGGGCAGATCGTGCAGGTTGTGCCGGGTGACGGTGGTGTTGATCTGCACCTTCATGCGGAGCGCGCGGGCGGTGTCCCACGCGTCGAGGGTCCACCGGTACACCCCGGGCACCCCGCGGAACCCGTCGTGCAGGGCCGGGGTGGAGCCGTCGAGGCTCAGCGAGAGGCCGACCGCGCCCGCCTCGTGGACGGCGCGCAGCCGGTCGGGGGTGAGCGTGGGGGTGCCGGACGGCGAGACGGCGACGCGCACCCCCGCCGTCTCGCCGTAGGAGATCAGTTCCAGCAGGTCGGGACGTTGGAAGGGGTCGCCGCCGGTGATCACGAAGAGCGGGGCGGGGGAGCCGAAGGCGGCCACCTGGTGCAGGAGTTCCTTGGCGGCGGCGGTGTCCAGTTCCCAGGGGTCACGGTCGGGCACCGCCTCGGCCCGGCAGTGCAGGCAGGCCAGCGGGCAGGCGCGGGTGGACTCCCAGATCACGATGAAGGGCCGGTCGGCGGCGTCCTGGTGCTGCCTTCGTATCGCTCGGGCGGCGGTCACCGGGGCCTCCGTGGGGGACGGCGGTGGGCGCGCCCGGACGGGCGCGGTGTTCGGTCGTGCACGGGGTACCTCCGGTCGGTTCACCGCCAGCATCCGGCGGTGGCCGTCCCCCGTGCGGCGGCCGCCCGCCCCTCACGCCGGGGCCGAGGGTCCCTTCCCGCGGGGGCCGCGGCAGGGCCAGGAGTCCCGGTGCGCGCCGCGCCCCAGGCGGCGGGAGGAGCCCCGGTGGACCCGACCGACCCGGCGGACCCAGCGGACCCGACCAACCCGGCAGACCCGACGGACCCAGCGGACCCGACCGACCCGACCGACCTGGCGGACCCGGCGGACCCGCCAGGACCGGTCGCACGGGCCGGACGGTCGCCGACCAGGGCCGTTCGGCCCCGGGTCCGCAGCGCGGCGGACACCTAGCGTGCGATGCCATGGAGAAAGACAAGATCGCGCGCCCCTCCCGGCCGGGCGAAGCCGGAAGCTGGCCGCTGGCCGCCCGCAGGCTGCTGAACCGACGTGAGGTCTCCGCCGACGGACGCGCCGTCTTCGGCACCGGCGACCCCGCGTGGGAGGGCTTCTACCGCGACCGCTGGGCGCACGACAAGGTGGTGCGCTCGACCCACGGCGTGAACTGCACGGGCTCGTGCTCGTGGATGGTGTACGTCAAGGACGGCATCATCACCTGGGAGCACCAGGCCACCGACTACCCGTCGATCGGCACCGACTGCCCCGAGTACGAGCCCCGCGGCTGCCCCCGCGGCGCATCCTTCTCCTGGTACACCTACTCCCCCAGCCGGGTCCGCTACCCGTATGTGCGCGGTGCGCTGCTGAAGCTGTGGCGCGAGGCGCGGCGCCGTCTCGGCGACCCGGTGGCCGCGTGGGCGGAGATCACCGGCGATCCCGCGAAGGCCCGCGCCTACAAGCGGGCCCGGGGCAAGGGCGGCCTGGTGCGCGCCACCTGGGACGAGGTGAACGAACTGGTCGCCGCCGCCCATGTGCACACCGTCAAGGCGTACGGCCCCGACCGGGTGGCGGGCTTCTCCCCCATCCCGGCGATGTCGATGGCCTCCTTCGCGGCGGGCTCCCGCTTCCTGTCGCTGATCGGCGGCACGCTCCTGTCGTTCTACGACTGGTACGCCGACCTGCCCATCGCCTCCCCGCAGGTCTTCGGCGACCAGACCGACGTGCCGGAGGCCGCGGACTGGTGGAACGCCGGCTATCTGATCATGTGGGGGTCCAACATCCCGGTGACCCGCACGCCGGACGCGCACTTCCTCACCGAGACCCGCTACAACGGCACGAAGATCGTCGCGGTCAGTCCCGACTACGCCGACAACGTCAAGCACGCCGACGAGTGGGTGGCCCCGCACCCGGGCACGGACGGGGCCCTGGCGATGGCCATGGGCCACGTGATCCTGCGCGAGTTCCTGGTCGACCGTGAAGTGCCTTACTTCCAGGACTACTTGCGCAAGTTCACCGACGCTCCGTTCCTGGTGACCCTGCGCGAGCACGAGCGGGGTCTGGTGCCGGACGGGTTCCTGACCGCGGCCGACCTCGGCGAGGAGACGGAGAACGCCGGGGCGAAGACCGTCCTGCTGGACTCGGCCACCGGCGAGCCGGTCGTGCCGAACGGCTCGCTCGGCTTCCGCTGGGGACAGACCGGGGCGGGTCGCTGGAACCTCGAACTGGGTGACGTGGAGCCCATGTTGACGCTGCTCGACGGCGCCGAGGACGCCGTCTCCGTGGCGCTGCCACGCTTCGACGAGGGCGCCACGGAGGGCGGCTCGGTCGTGGTGCGGGGCGTGCCGGTGCGCACGGTCGGCGGCCGCCTGGCGACCACCGTGTTCGATCTGATGCTCGCGCAGTACGGGGTGGCCCGTCCGGGTCTGCCGGGCGACTGGCCGTCCTCGTACGACGACGCGTCGCGGCCGTACACGCCCGCCTGGCAGGAGACGATCACGTCCGTGCCGGCCGAGCAGGCCGCGCGCATCGCCCGGGAGTTCGCCCGCAACGCCGAGCGCACCCAGGGCCGTTCGATGATCGCGCTGGGCGCGGGCACCAACCACTGGTACCACTCGGACACCATCTACCGGGCGTTCCTGGCGCTGATCACCATGACCGGCTGCCAGGGCGTCAACGGCGGCGGCTGGGCGCACTACGTGGGGCAGGAGAAGGTCCGCCCGATCACCGGCTTCCAGCATCTGGCGTTCGCCTTCGACTGGCAGCGGCCCACCCGGCACATGGCGGGCACCTCGTACTGGTACCTCAACTCCGACCAGTGGCGCTACGAGGCCTTCGGGCCCGAGGAGCTGGCCTCGCCGCTCGGTGCCGGACGGTTCGAGGGCAAGGGGTTCGCGGACTGCCTCGCGCAGGCCGTGCGGCTGGGCTGGACGCCCGGCCACCCCGGCTTCAACCGCAACCCGCTCGACCTGACGGACGAGGCGGCGCGGGCCGGCCGCCCGGTCGCCGACCACATCGTCGACGAACTGAAGTCCGGCAGGCTCAAGTTCGCCGCCGAGGATCCGGACGATCCGGCCAACTTCCCCCGGGTGCTGACGGTGTGGCGGGCCAACCTGCTCGGTTCCTCCGGCAAGGGCAACGAGTACTTCCTGCGCCATCTGCTCGGCACGGACGCCGCGGTCCGCTCGGCCGAGACGCCGCCCGAGGCACGCCCGAAGGACGTGGTGTGGCGGGAGGAGGCGCCCGAGGGCAAGTTGGACCTGCTGGTCTGCATGGACTTCCGGATGACGTCCACCGGGCTGCTCGCCGACGTGGTGCTGCCGGCCGCGACCTGGTACGAGAAGGACGACCTGTCCAGCACGGACATGCATCCCTTCGTGCACGCCTTCAGCCCGGCCATCGCGCCGCCCTGGCAGGCCCGCACCGACTACGACACCTTCCTGGCCCTCGCCGACCGGTTCAGCGAGCTGGCCGCCGAGCATCTGGGCACCCGCACCGACGTGCTCGCCGTGCCGCTGACGCACGACACCCCCGACGAACTCGCCCAGCCGGGCGGGGTGGTGCGGGACTGGCGGACCGGCGAGTGCGAGCCCGTACCGGGGCGGACCATGCCGAAGCTGGTCGTCGTCGAACGCGACTACGCCGCGACCGCGCAGAAGATGCGGGCCATCGGCCCCCTGCTCGACACCCTCGGCACCACCACCAAGGGCGTCACCGTCCACCCGGACCGGGAGCTGGAGGAGTTGCGGCACCGCATCGGCACCGTGCGGGACGGGATCGCCGCCGGGCGGCCCTCCCTGGCCACCGCGTCGGACCTGTGCGAGGCGATCCTCGCGCTGTCCGGCACCACCAACGGGCGCCTGGCGACCGAGGGTTTCAAGGAGATGGAGCGGCAGACCGGCAGCGCGGGCCTGGTGGAGCTGGCGGCCGAACGCGAGGCCGAGCGGATCACCTTCGCCGACACCCGCACCCAGCCGCGCGCCGTGATGACCTCCTACGAGTGGTCGGGCTCGGAGACCGGCGGCCGGCGCTACTCGCCGTTCGTCATCAACACCGAACACAAGAAGCCCTGGCACACCCTCACCGGCCGGCAGCACTTCTTCGTCCAGCACGACTGGATGACCGAACTGGGCGAACAACTGCCGGTCTACCGCCCGCCGTTGAACACACCCCGGCACTACGGGGACGAGCAACTGCACGAGGACGGCCGGGCGGAGGTCACGGTCCGCTATCTCACCCCGCACTCGAAGTGGTCCATCCACTCCAACTACCAGGACAACAAGTACATGCTCGACCTGTCCCGCGGCGGCCCGGTCATCTGGATGTCCACCGCGGACGCCGAGAAGATCGGCGTGCGGGACAACGAGTGGATCGAGGCGTACAACCGCAACGGTGTCGTCGCCGCCCGCGCCGTGGTCACGCACCGGATGCCCGAGGGCACCGTGTACATGTACCACGCCCAGGACCGGAACGTGAACGTGCCGAAGACCGAGGTCAGCGGCAGGCGCGGCGGCATCCACAACTCCCTGACCCGGCTGCTGCTCAAGCCCACCCATCTCGCGGGCGGCTACGCGCAGTTCACCTACGCCTTCAACTACTACGGCCCGACCGGCAACCAGCGCGACGAGGTCACCGTCATCCGCCGCCGCAGCCAGGAAGTGGAGTACTGACATGCCCGGTGACAAGGCCCCGGTGGGACGCGCCGACGTCTCGGAGGAACGCGCCAAGGCCCCGGTGGGACGCGTCATGGCCCAGGTGGCGATGGTGATGAACCTCGACAAGTGCATCGGCTGCCACACCTGTTCGGTCACCTGCAAGCAGACGTGGACCAACCGCACCGGCGTCGAGTACGCCTGGTTCAACAACGTCGAGACCAAGCCCGGCGTCGGCTACCCGCGCCGCTACGAGGACCAGGAGCAGTGGAAGGGCGGCTGGACGCTGGACCGGCGCGGGCGCCTCGTGCTGCGCTCGGGCGGCCGGGTCAAGCGCCTGCTGTCGCTGTTCTCCAACCCGGACCTGCCGAGCATCGAGGACTACTACGAGCCGGTCACCTACGACTACGACAACCTGGTCAACGCCCCGGCCGGGAAGGACATCCCGGTCGCCCGGCCCCGCTCCGTGCTCACCGGCCGGCCCACCGAGATCACCTGGGGCGCGAACTGGGAGGACGGCCTCGGCGGCGCCCCCGAACACGCGGGCGGCGACCCCAACCTGACCGGCGCGTGGGCCGAGAAGGTGAAGTTCGCGTTCGAGCAGACCTTCCTGTTCCACCTGCCCCGCCTGTGCGAGCACTGCCTCAACCCGGCCTGCGTCTCGGCCTGTCCGTCCGGCGCGATGTACAAGCGGGTCGAGGACGGCATCGTCCTGGTCGACCAGGACCGCTGCCGCGGCTGGCGGATGTGCGTGACGGCGTGCCCGTACAAGAAGGTGTACGTCAACCACGCCACCGGCAAGGCCGAGAAGTGCACCTTCTGCTTCCCGCGCATCGAGGCCGGCCAGCCCACCGTCTGCTCGGAGACCTGCGTCGGCCGACTGCGCTACCTCGGCCTGCTGCTGTACGACGCCGACCGCGTCGGCGCGGCCGCCGCCACCCCGGACGAGCGGGACCTGCTGGACGCCCAGCGTGGTGTCTTCCTCGACCCGTCCGACCCCGAAGTGATCGCGGCGGCAAGGGAGTCCGGGATCCCCGAGGACTGGCTGGAGGCGGCCCGCCGCTCCCCGGTGTACGACCTGGTGATGCGCTACAAGCTGGCGCTGCCGCTGCATCCGGAGTACCGCACGCTGCCGATGGTCTGGTACGTCCCGCCGCTCTCCCCCGTGCTCGACGCCGTCGACGCGGCGGGCGGCGACCAGGACGACCCCGACCATGTCTTCGCGGCCGTCACCCGGCTGCGCATCCCCCTGGAGTACCTGGCGGAGCTGTTCACCGCCGGGGACGCCGACGTCGTGGCCGGAGTTCTCATGAAACTCACCGCGCTGCGCTCGTACATGCGGCAGCGGATCCTGGGTGAGGACGGCGACGAGACCGCGATCAAGGCCGTGGGCCTCACCGCGCGAGACGCGCAGGACCTGCACCGGCTGCTGGCCGTCGCCAAGTACCAGGACCGGTACGTCGTCCCCGCGGCGCACAAGGAGGACGCGGCCGCGCTGACCGCGATGGAGAACCGCTGCCCCGTCGAGACCTCCGGCGAGCCCTCGGACGCAGGCGGCCGGCGCGTGATGCTCGGCATCCCCACCCGGCGCCGCACCACCTCGGGAGACCAGGCATGAGCCCGCTGCCCAGCACCCTGCCCGCCATCGTGCGCACCCGCATCCGCGCCTCGGTCCGGCGGCGGCCGCGGCTGACGCCTCGGGAGGCAGAGGAACGCGCCCTGCTGCTGAGGCTGTTGTCGCTGTGCCTCCAGTACCCGGACGCGGAACTGACCTCCGGACGTCTTGAGTTGGTGGAGGCGGTGCGCGCTCTGCCTTCCTCTCCGGCCGCTGCTCGGCTGGCCGCCTTCACCGACTGGTTCACGGCCCAGGACCCCGAGGCCCTGGAGAGCCACTACGTCGAGACGTTCGACCTGCGCCGCCGGAGCAGCCTCTACCTCACCTACTACCTGCACGGCGACACCCGCCGCCGCGGCATGGCGCTGCTCACGCTGGCGCAGTCGTACAAGGCCGCCGGCTGGGACATCGGCGGCGGTGAACTGCCCGACCACCTGCCGGTCGTCCTGGAGTTCGCCGCTCTCGCCGGTCCGGGCGCGGGCGAGGCGCCGCTGCGCCGGCACCGCCGGGGTCTCGGCCTGATCCACCGGGCCCTGGAGGCCGCCGACTCGCCGTACCACCACCTGGTCGGCGCCCTGCTCACTCTGCTGCCGCCGCTCTCCGAGGCCGACGAGAAGGCCGTCGCGCGGCTGGCGGCCGAGGGGCCACCGACCGAGGAGGTGGGCCTCGACCCGTACGGGGCCTACGGGCACGGCGAGTTCGCGCCGCCGGACGCCTTCGTACCACCGCCCGCCGCCCCACCCACATGTCACGCCGAGCACACCGAGAGCGTCCGATGAACCCGATCGCGGCCGCCGCGCCCAGCGGTACCGACCTGCTGCTGTGGGTCGCCTTCCCCTACATCTGCCTGGCGGTGTTCGTCGTCGGGCATGTCTGGCGCTACCGCCAGGACCAGTTCGGCTGGACCTCCCGCACCACCCAGCTCCTCGAACACCGCTGGCTGCGCTGGGGCAGCCCGCTGTTCCACCTCGGCGCGTTCGCGGTGATCGGCGGCCATGTGGTGGGCCTCGCGGTGCCCGCGTCCTGGACGGAGGCCGCCGGGATCAGCGAACACGCCTACCACCTCACGGCCGTGTCCCTGGGTTCCGTGGCAGGCGTCGCGATGCTCACCGGCCTGGGCATGCTGTGCGCGCGACGGCTGCTGACCAGGCGGATCCGGCTCACCACCGACCGCAGCGACAAGGTGCTCTTCCCGCTGCTGTCGGCCACCGTGCTGCTCGGCTTCACCGCCACGGCGACGCACAACGTGTTCGGTCCCGGCTACGACTACCGCGCGACCGTCTCGGTCTGGTTCCGCGGGGTGTTCACCCTGCACCCGCAGCCCGAGGCCATCGCCGGGGCGCCGCTGCTGTTCCAGCTGCACGCCCTGTGCGCGTGCCTGCTCTTCGCGGCCTGGCCGTTCACGCGGCTGGTCCATGTGTGGAGCGCCCCGATCGGGTACCTCGCCCGCCCGTACCTCGTCTACCGCCGCCGGGACGGCCGGGCCGCTGCCCCCGCGGCCACACCCGGGAACCGGTCGGCCTCACGCCCCGGGCGCGCCGCATGAGCCATCCGCACGCGCTCGCGCCGGACGCCGGTCCCGTCCCGCGCGAGCGGACCGTGGCCGCGAGCCGCCGGACCGGCCTGGTCCTGCTGCTGACCGGGATCGCCGGCTGGCTCGCCTCCTTCGAACTCGCGGTGGATGACTGGCGTTTGCTCCGCGATCCCGGCTACACCCCGCCGTGCAACCTCAGCCCCGTGGTGAACTGCGGCAGCGTCATGTCGAGCGCGGAGGGGCATGTCTTCGGCTTCCCCAACATGCTCCTCGGCCTCGGCGCCTTCGCCGTGGTGGCGGTGCTGGGTATGGCGGTGCTCTCCGGCGCGCGCCTGCACCGCGCGCTGTGGCTGGCCCTCGACGCGGGAGCGCTGCTCGCGGTCCTGTTCGTGCACTGGCTGATCAAGCAGTCGCTGTACGACCTCGGGAAGATCTGCCCGTACTGCGTGGTGGTCTGGACGGTGACCATCGCCCTGTTCTGGTTCGTGACCCTGCACCTGCTGGAGCAGGGAATCGTCCGCGCGCCCCGGGGCGTGCTGGTGGTCCTGCGGGACACGCAGGGCATGCTGCTCGGCGCCTGGTACGGGGTGATCGTGCTGCTGGTGCTGACCCGGTTCTGGACGTACTGGAGCGGGCTGCTCTGAACGGCGTGCCGGAGCAGGCCGCTTCACACGCGCTCGGCCCCGACGCGGTTGCTTCGGGGCCGAGTTCGCTTGTTCCGCCGTCGGATCAGTCCTCGCCGTGGGCCAGCCACAGGTCGGGGCCGAAGACCTCGTAGCGGATGGTGCGGGCGGGGACACCGGCCTTGAGGAGCTGGGTGCGGACGTCCCGCATGAAGGGCAGCGCCCCGCACAGGTAGACGTCGGCGTCGACGGGGAGGCCGAGCCCGTCCAGGTCCATCAGGCCCTCGTTGCTCCCGGGCTCCGCCTCGGCGTCCTGCTCGTACCAGAACTCGGCGCTCGCGTCGGCCAGTTGCCCCACCAGACGGCGGGTGTCCGCGCGCAGGGCGTGGTCGGCCGGGGAGCGGTCGGCGTGCAGGACGCGCACGGGGCGGGTGGAACCGGTGGCGGCGAGGTGTTCGAGCATGCCCACCAGCGGGGTGCAGCCGATACCGGCGGAGACGAGCAGCAGCGGGGTGTCGGCGTCGTCGAGGATCACGTCGCCGAACGGGGCGGAGAGGGTCAGTTCGTCCCCGGCGCGGACGGTGCCGTGCAGCAGGCTGGAGACCTCGCCCTCGGGATTCTCGGCGACGCTCGCCACCCGCTTGACGGTGATGCGCCGCAGGCCGTCGCCGGGGGCGTTGGAGAGGCTGTACTGGCGGGTCTGGTGGATGCCGTCGGTCATCAGCGCGCGGAGGCTGACGTACTGGCCGGCCCGCGCCTCGGGCAGGGGCCCGCCGTCCGCCGGGCGCAGCAGGAAGGACACGACGTCCGGGGTCTCTTCGCGCCGCTCGACGACGGTCCACTGGCGCCAGGGCTTGTGCGGGTCGACCTGGGCCTCCTGGTAGAGGCGGGCCTCGCGGGCGATGAGGGCGCCGGCCATCAGCCAGTAGACCTCGTCCCAGGCGGCGGCGACCTCCGGGGTGACGGCCTCGCCCAGCACCTCGGCTATCGCGCGGAACAGGTACTGGTGGACGATCGTGTACTGGTCCTCGGTGACGCCGAGCGCGGCGTGCTTGTGGGCGATACGGGCCAGCAGCGCGTCCGGGCGGGCGTCGGGGTCGGCGACCAGGGCGGTCGCGAATCCGGCGATGGACCCGGCGAGGGCCTGGCGCTGCTCGCCGGTGGCCTGGTTGCCGCGGTTGAACATCCCGTCCAGCAGGGCGGGGTGCTCGGCGAACATGGTGCCGTAGAAGCGCGTCGTTATCTCGCCGAGAGCCCCGCCGACGGCGGGCAGGGTGGCTCGGACTACGGCGGCCGACTCGGGCGACAGCATGGGACTCCTCCGGGAGTTGGGCACGTGCGGGAACGGCACGCCGGCCGGGATCCGCACACCGGGCCCCGGCCGACGCGTCGATGATTGCGCCGACCTCCCATGAACGACAGGGCCGAACCGCCCTTCCGTCCAGGGCCCGTCGGTCCGGTGACCGCGCCCGGGACGAGCACCTACGCGACGGCGAGCTGCTCCGCCCAGTGCCGCACGTCCCGTTCCGCGTCACTCGTCAGGTGCTCCCGGCTGCGAAGGAACTCCCGTAGTACGAAGCGGATCCGCATGAGCCGCAGCACACGAACCGGCGCCATCGATCCCACGCCCGTCGCCCGGACCGACGCGACTTCGGACCGCAGTGCCTCCAGGCTTTCGCCCTCACCGGTCAGGTCCCGCACGAAGTCCCGCCAGGCCCCGTCCGCGCCGTCGAGGATCTCGGCGCTCCCGATCCCCACCGCGTTCATGGCCAGTTTGACCACGACCTCACGATGAAGCGTCTCCTCCCAGGGCAACCCGCCGGACCTGCGCGCGGATCTCAGAGCCAACAGAAGGCTCTCGCCCCACCGGCCCATGATCCGACTCCCGGAGTCCACTGCCCCAAAACCCGTCCAGCACGACGACATCAGGGAAGCCCACCAGAAGGGCGGCGGGACGGACGACCCCACGAGAGCAAGGATCCCCGCCACTTCGTTCGGCTCGGACAGAAGGAACGGATCTCCGAAATGCGAAAGATCCGTAGAATTCAAGGAGATCCCCCTCCCGGGCACAGCCCTCGACAGCGATCCTAAGTTCGACCCGGAGGGTCCACCAAATCGTCCAGCAGTTGGCACGCAAGCGCAGCCACAGCGGCATCGGAGTCCAGCGTCAGCGATTCGATGATTCCCCTCGACGCCTCCACCGCCGCCCTTGAGTTCTCCTCCCAGGAGACCTTTTCGTCATAGGACGAACGGTGCTTTGGTGCGGCAACAGCCGCAGCATCAGCCCATTGCCGAGTGGAATGTACAGCAGAGACCAACTCCAGGATCTCGACCCGGCAATTCGATTCAGGAATTTCCGCCAATTCCATAAGAAATGGAATTACGCTGGCCGTGGCCTCCGCGAGAACGAATCCCAGGGCGCATACCCTGCCCGCCAGCTCATCAATGGCATCACGAGCGTCGCTCTCGCCGGCCCATGCCAACTTTGAGAGCAGCGCTGGAAGTTCTACTGCGGAGCCGGTGGCATCAGAGAGCTCGCCCCATCGAACAGCAGGAAGTCGCTTGAGCGGTCTTCCCATTACATCACCCTTGGAATAGGTCGGTTATCCGGAGCCGCGACATCACGGCCTGACATTGTGGGCAAGCCGGGAGCAGGTCCCTGTAGCGAATGTGATCAAACGGCTTGCGGAGCATAGCCAGGCTACTGCTTCCGCGTACCAGGTCGCCAGCCTCCATCGCCTGGGCGATGCAGCCTATTTCGGCGCACCCTCCGTGATGGCCGGTTTGCTCGATCACTCGACGCAGCGACAAGGGAAGGCTCCTCAAAGCCTCACCCGCCCTACGGGTACTGATGTCGAAATAGGCATTCCCTGAAGGCGTCAAGAGAACGCTCGCCGCCCCCTCATTCTTCCCAGGCGCAAGCCTGGCCAAATCCGTATACGCCCGGAGATCGCACTTCAAGGCGTCCGTGTTGTGGACGAGGATCGGCGTGGTCCCCGCCAGCACATAGTACGTATGCAGATCACCGATCGTCAGGTCATACGTCGTGGTGTGCGCGTGGTACAGGCGTACCGCGGTGACCGTGGCCGTGCCCGTCTCGGTCTGGAGGCGCTTGGCCAGACCCGGACTCGCCTTGGCCGCCCGCTCTGTGGCCCCGGCCGCCGTCTCCCGCTCCGTGGCCCCGGGCTCCGCCGACGCCCCCCGCTTCGAGGACGTGGACGTCACCGTCACGTCCACGAAGTCGTGGTCCGTGCGGGTCACGATCACGCGGGTGACCGTGTGGGTCTCGGTGGCCTTCCCGCCGGGGACGGCGTCCTTGATCCTGTCGCCCGCCTTGATGTCCTCGATGGGGCGGGTCGAGCCGTCGGCCATCACGACCTTCGTGGAGCCCGTGAAGCTGTGGGTCGTCCCGCAGCCGCGGGCGAGCATCGCGCCGCCCGCCGTCGCGATGACGCCGCCTATCGCTCCGCCCTCGACGCCGGACTCCGCTCCCTCCGCGGACGCGGCCGCCGCGCCCGACCAGGAGCAGCCCGCGTGGGTCTCGGAGCAGGTCAGGCCGTAGTCGGCCGCGCCGGTCGCGCCGCCGGAGATGCCGCCTATCGCCGCGCCCCCCAGGACGTTCGTGACGAGCTTCGGGAGCGCCTTGCCGAGCGCGGAGGCCGCGAGCTTGCCGCCGAGGGCTCGGCCGATGCCGCCGCCGACGGCTCCGCCGACCGCGCCGAGCACGGTGGATGTGGCGAACGCGCTGACCGAGCAGACCCCTTGCTGGCCGCCCATGCACTTGCTGCCCTGGTCGACCAGGCCGGCAGCCGCGCCCGCGAGCGCGCCGCAGCCGATGGCGCCGGGGACGGACAGGGCGCCGCCGCTGCCCGCGGTCACAACGGCTTCGCAGCCGGAGAAGACCACGACGGACGCCCCGGACCGCACACGACGGGTGCCCCAACCACCTGTGTACGCACCCCGTTTGCCCGGCGTACTTCCGGCCCCTGTGAAATGTGGGGCGGTCGTGGACATGACGGGTCTGTGTTCCGTAGGGTCGCGGCCGTCCTTCCTCTGGTGCGCACGGTGCGGGCACGTCGGGGCGACAACGTTGTCCCGCGGTCCGGTCCGTGCGTGTGGATCGCGACGCCACTGGAGAGGTTCCGTGCTCACACGACATCACGCCCGCTTGGCCCGTACGACCTTGGTGAGACCGGACCGGCGGCGCCGGAGGTTGCTGCGGGCAACGGTCTGCGCGCTGCTCGCCGGAGCGCTCGGGCTCACCACGCTGACGGCCGGCGGGACGGCGGTGGCCTCGGCCCCGGCGGGCGCCACGACGGCTTCCGGCACGACGGCGTCCGGCACGGACTACACCCAGCGCGTCGACCCGTTCGTGTCCACCCGCGGGGACGACGGCAACGACCTGCCGGGCGCCGAGGCCCCGCACAGCCTCGCCAAGGTCAACCCGATGACCACGCCGGACCGGAACCACTCCGGGTACGACTACGACGAGGACCACATCGCCGGGTTCACCGCCACGGACCTCGACGGCGTGGGCGGTTCGGGCGGCGGCGGCGACCTGCTGGTCGTGCCCACCTCCGTGCAGTACGACAGCCGGCCCGCCACCGGCACGTACGCGCACGCCTACCGCCACGACGACGAGACGGCGACGCCCGGCTACTACCAGGTGGGCCTCGGCGCCCTGGGCGGCACCGGGTCCGCCGTGACGCAGACCGGCGGCACAGTCGACGCCGAGATGACCGCGACCACCCGCACCGCGCTGGAGCGGTACCGCTTTCCGGACGGGTCCGACCCCGAGCTGGTGCTCGATCTCGCCAACAACTACACCAGCCGCACCCGTTCGACCCTGAGCGCCACGACCCTGTCCGACGGCACCACCGCGATCTCCGGTCTCGTCGCCGGGTCGTTCAACGGCGCCGCCTACCGGCTGTACTACTACGCCACCACCAACGTCCCCGTGACCTCGCTGCGGAGTTGGGGCGCCGACGGGAAGCTGAGCGGGGCGACCACGCAGGACGGCGGCGACACCGGCGCGATCCTCCAGTTCGACAAGTCCGCCGCATCCGACGTGGAGTTGCACATCACGTTGTCGCCGATCAGCGCCGAACAGGCCGCCGTCGACCAGCGCAACGAGGTCGGCGGCAGCACCTTCGACCAGGCCCGCGCGCAGACGAAGGCGGACTGGAACAGCACCCTCGGCGCCGTCGACGTGAAGTCCTCCGCGACCTCCGACCCCGGCTCGACGCTCACCGACGAGTTCTACACCCACCTGTACCGCATGTACGCGCTGCCGGTGAACGCCACCAGCACCAGCGGGACCTACCGCGGTGTCGACGGGGCGGTGCACAAGACCAACGGCTTCACGTACTACGACGGCTGGTCCACCTGGGACGACTTCCGCAAGTACTCCGTCGAGGCCTACATCGACCCGGTCACCTACCGGGACCTGGTGCAGTCGCTCATCGAACTGTTCGCCGACGCCCACACCTCGGGCAAGAGCCTCGGCAGCCTGACCCACTCGGTTCCGACCGTGCGCTGGGAGCGGTCGGCCGTGGTGATCGCCGACGCGATCTCCAAGGGCTACCGGGACTTCGACCGGCTCGACGAGGCCTATCCCGCGCTGCTCTCCTCCACCGGGTACTACACCGGCGCGCAGCTGCGGCAGGGCTATGTCTCGGGCGATCCCGGCACGACCGTCCAGCGCGGCTACGACCAGTGGGCGCTGTCCGTCGTCGCGGGCGCGCTCGAAAAGTCGGACGACGAGACGAAGCTGCGCACGCAGTCGACGATGGCGATCGACAACCTCGTCAAGTCCGGGGCCTGGACGGCGGCCGACGGCACGAAGGTCGGTCTGCTCACCCCGCGTGCCACCGGCGGCGACTGGCAGAGCGCCGACTACGAGAAGTTCGAGGCGGCCGGCCTCTACCAGGGCACGCTCTGGCAGTACAACTGGTACGACGCCTACGACATGGGCGGCCTCATCAAGGCGATGGGCGGCGCACAGGCCGGAAAGGCCGCCGTGGAGCACCTGTTCGGCGAGGACTCCGACGCGGCCGACGGCTCGACCATGCTGCACTCCAACGCCAACGAGATCGACCTCCAGGCTCCCTACCTGTTCAACTACGTCGGTGAGCCGGGCCTGACGCAGAAGTGGGTGCGCGCCATCTACACCGGCACCACCTGGAACCGCTACCTCGCCACCGGCTCCACGAACGAAGCACCCAGCTCCGGGGGCGAGTTCACACCTCCGGTCGACACGCAGGTCTACCAGCTCTCCCCGCACGGCTTCCTGCCGACCATGGACAACGACGCCGGCACCATGTCGACCATGTTCGTCGCAGCGGCCCTCGGGCTGTTCCCGGTGACCTCGGGCTCCAGCCAGTTCCAGATCGGCAGCCCGTTCTTCGAGTCCACGACGATCACCTACGCCGACGGCAGGCACTTCACGGTGAAGGCCGACGGCGTGTCCCCGAGCACCTACTACGTGCAGAGCGCGACCCTCAACGGCTCGCGGTTCGCGAACACGTGGCTGGACTACGCGCAGATCGTGTCCGGCGGCACCCTGGAGTTCACCATGGGGGCCAAGGCGTCCGACTGGGGGACGCACACCGCGGCCGCGTACTCGCTCGACACCGATACCGACACCGGAGGCGGCACGGCGTCCGGCTCGGGCCGCACCGTCGTCTCCGCCGACCCCGGCACCCTCGCCACCAGCGCCGACGGCACCGTCGACGGGGACATCAGGCTCAGCCTGTCCGGGCCGGCCTCCTTCGCCGCCCGGAAGGGGACCAGCCTCACCGCCACCGGCGCCGCCTCCGTGTCCGGTCTGCCGGCCGGGGTCACCGCCGATCTCCGGGTCACCGGGGCGCACACGGCAACCCTGTCCCTGACGGGCAGCACCAAGGTCGACGCGCGCCTCGACATCGCCTTCCACGACGGCGCGTTCGGCCGTGGCACGACCACGGACAGCCTCACCGGCACCGGGGTCTCGCCCGCCGACCCACTCGTCGTGTCCGCCGCCGCCGTGGCGCGCAAGGCCCTCGCCGCGCTCGTCGACCAGGCGTCCCTGGTGCGCGCCGGCCACTACTCCGACGGCTCCTGGACCCTGTTCCGGTCGGCTCTGGATCGCGCCCGGACCGTCCTCGCGGACAGCGCCTCCGGGACCGGCACGATCATGGCCGCGGACGACACCCTCCAGTCCGCAGTCGACGGGCTCACCATCGACGAGGGCGGCTACGCCGTGCTCCAGGCCGAGAGCCCCGACCAGAAGTACGGCGCCGACCTGAAGGCCGAGGCGTACTACTCGGACGGCGACCTCGGCGGGGTCACCGAGGGGTCGTGGGAGACGTTCGACAAGCTGGACTTCGGCGGGGTCGCCCCGCACAGCGTCTCGGTCCGCTACGCCAACTCGCAGGCGGCGAACGCGACTCCGAGCAGCGTCGACATCCACGCCGGGGGCGCCGACGGGCCCGTGGTCGCCACCGTGCAGCTCCCCGGCACCGGCGGCTGGCAGTACTACGCCACGGTGCAGGCGGCCGTCACCGACCCGGACGCCCTGCTGGCCGCGTCGAGCGCGACCTTCGTGTTCCACGCGCCGTCCGGGCAGAGCTGGGTCTCCAACTTCGACTGGTACCAGTTCTCACCGGACCAGGTCGCCTCGTCCACGTCGACCACGCTCGCCACCCTGAACGCGGGCAACACCACGGCGACCGGCGGCGGTTCGTCCGAGCTCGACCTCGCGAACGGCATCTTCGAGAACGTCACGAACGGCGCGTGGGCCGAGTGGCAGGGCACCCGCCTCGGCGAGGGCGCCGACACCGTCACCGTCAGCTACGACAAGCCCCAGTCGCGCGCGGCGTCGGACTCGCGCATCGAGCTGCACCTCGGCGCGAAGGACGACGCCCGGAGCGTCGACATCCCGCTCGGGTACACCGGTTCGGGCTGGGGCACCGTCGCCACCACGACCGTGCAGCTGGACCCGAGCGTCTTCGCCGGGGTGCAGGACGTGTACGCAGACTTCGTCTCCGGCACCCAGTCCGCCGGCCAGCCCTACGTGGCCAACGTGTACGCGCTGACCCTCACCAGCAGCGCCGACGCCCCGCTCGCGTTCGACGCGACGGCGTTCACCGCCTCCGGTGGCGGCGGCCTCAAGAGCGAGACGGCGACCTGGACCGGCGCGGGGTCCGCCACCGACCTCGGCGGCACCTACGACGGCGCCTGGCTCGACTACGGCGACCTCGACTTCGGCAGCTCCGCGAAGGACACCGTCACCCTCACCTACGTCAACAACTCGGCGCGCTGCGGCACCGGTTCAGCCGTCCAGCTCTACCTGGACTCCTTCGACCCGGCCGCCCTCGGGACGCCGTACGCGTCGATCCCGCTGCCGGTGACCGGATCGGCGTGGTCGTCCGGCGGGACGACCAGTCTGACCCTGCCGAAGGCGATCACCGGCACGCACCGGGTGCATCTGCGGCTGACCACGCAGGCGGACTCCTCGCACCCGTACGTCGCGAACCTCGGCCGGGTCACCTTCAGCCATGTCGGCACGCCCGCCGCCACGGACACCACCGCGTTGCGGAAGGCGATCGACACGTTCGCGGGGCTGTCCGACGACGCGAGCCGGTACGACACCATCGACTTCGGGGTGTTCCTGCGCGAACTCGGCGCCGCACGCGCCCTTGTGGACGCCTCCGACGCCGCGCAGTCCGAGGTCGACGCGCAGACCCGCAGCCTCACCCTCGCGGTCGGCCAGCTGATCCCGCTCCCCCGGCTGAAGCTGGAGGACCTGATCACGGCCGTATCCGCCCTCGACGACGCCCGCTACACCGACGCGTTGTGGACCGCGTTCACCGACGCGCTGGCGGCGGCGAGGACGGCCGTGGCGGACGGCGCGGCGACGGACGAGACCCTCACCGCGCGCTACGACGCCCTCGACCACGCCCGCTCCGGGCTCACGACGAAGCCGAGGACGGTCCCGGCCGTGCCCGGCGCGGTGTCGGCGACCTCGTCCGGCACGAGCGTGACGGTGGCCTGGTCCGCGCCCGAGGACGACGGCGGCTCCGCGGTCACCGGCTACCGGGTCACCCTCGACGACGGCCACCAGGTCACGATCCGCGATCCGCACAGCCGCAGCACGACGTTCACCTGGCTGCCCACCGGCGCGTCGTACACCGCGCGGGTCCGGGCAGTGAACGCCGTGGGCGCCTCGCGGCCGAGCGCCGCCACGCAGCCCGTGGTCACCGGCGACAGCACACCGCAGCCGCCGACCGTGACGGGCGTGGTGACCGACGGCCATCACGTCCGCGTGACCTGGCGGGCGGCCGGCGACGGCGGCTTCCCGGTCGTCGGCTACACCGTGACCCTCGACGACGGGACCGCCACGCACGTCTCCGGCACGGCGGCCACCGCGCTGCTCACCACCCGCGGCGACGCGCCGACCCACACGGCCGCCGTCACCGCGGTCACCCTGGCCGGCACCTCGGACGACACCGGCACGGGCGCCGACGCCACCGCCACCGCCGACGCCAACACCGTTGCCGACGCCGCGGATTCGGCCGGTTCGGCGGCCTCCGACGGAACGGCCTCAGACGCAACGGCCGCCGCCGTGACGTCCTCCGACCCGGCGGACTACGTGCCGTCCCCCTTCTCCTCCGACACTCTCGACGCCTCCTACGCGTCGGACACCTGGCCCGCCACCGGCGACGGCAGCGACTACTTCGACGACCTGCTCAGCGGCTTCGACGACCTCGGCTCCACCACCCTCGGCGCCAACTCCAAAGTCGCGTCCGGCACTTCGCCCACCGCGCAGAACGACAGGATCGCCCTCGGCATCAACAACGCGGCGACGCAGAGCGAGGTCGACCGGGCCGAGACGGACGCGACGAACAGCCCGACCGTCACGATGGCCGACGGCCTCGGCTCCCGGCTCGGCCGGCTCTACCTCGACGCCCTCGACGCCGGCCGACTGCCCAAGACCAGCGCCCTGTTCGCGCGCGTCGCCCAGGGCCTCGACACCCACGCCGAGGCGAAGGACCACTACGGGTATCTCCGCCCGTACGTCCGGCTCGGGTTCGTCGGCGACGGCGGCGACGTGTACGAGTCGCAGGACGGCTCGTACAGCGGCCTGGCCGGCGACGGTTCGTACCCGAGCGGCCACACCTACAGCGGCTACGAGACCGGGACGCTGCTCGCCACGCTCCTGCCCGAGCTGGCGCCGTCGATCCTCGCGCGCACCTCGGAGTACGGCGACAACCGCATCGTCCTCGGGTTCCACTACCCGCTCGACGTCATGGGCGGCCGCATCACCGGGCAGGCCACCGTGGCGCACCGGTGGGCCGACCCCGAGTTCCGGCAACTGCTCCTCGCGGCCCACACCGAGATGGAGAACGTCCTGCTCGCGCAGTGCTCGGCGCAGGGGTACGGCGACACGCTGGCCGCCTGCGCGGGCGACTCCTACGACGGCTTGAGCCAGGCGCAGGACGTCGACCTGTACACACAGCGCCTGACGTACGGGTTCTCGCAGACGGGGAAGGCCGGGCAGACCCTGGTGACGCCGTCCGACGCGGCGGCGCTGCTGACCACGGCCTTCCCGGACCTCACCACCGGGCAGCGCACACAGGTCCTGGAGCAGACCGCGACCGACTCGGGCTACCCGCTCGACCTCACCGGCGGCGGCGAGGCGAGCTGGCAGCGGATCGACCTGGCGGCGGCGATGTCGGCGCAGGTCGTGGTGGACGCCGACGGGCAGGTCACGGTGACCGGCCGCACGGACGCCACCCGGGCGAGCGTCGCCGGCGCCCGCGCCATCACCGTGGGCGGTGTCGCGATCGACGGGTTCGACCCGGACACGGCCACCTACGTCGTCGACCTGCCGAGGAACGCGCGGATTCCCGCGGTCTCCGCCGTGGCGGCCGCCTCCGGCGCCCGGGTGAAAGTCACCGACGGCGGTTCCGTGCTCGCGTCGGGCGAGGCCGGGTTCACCACCCGCACCATCGAGGTGACATCGGCGAACGGTGCGGTCACGCGGACGTACACGGTCGGGTTCCGTCGTACGGGCCAGGACCACCGGCCGGTGGCGGCGGGCGGCAGCGGCGACCGGGCCACGGGCGGCTCCGGCGACGGCGCGCCGTCCGGGCCGTGGGGCGGCACGGGCACCGCGGGCGGCGCCGGCCTGTGGTCGCGGGGGACGGAGTGGGCCGAGACCAGGGGAGGCCTGCGGGGCTGACCGTCCCGGCGCGCACGGCGCGGCCCTGTCAGCCCGGGGCGAAGGTGAAGCTCTGCCACAGCCCGGTCGACGCGACCGCGTCGTCGGACAGGCCCGTGCCGAGGAACTTGCTGTCGCCGTTCTTCGGCACGGTGCAGTCGGGCGTGGTGTACAGCTTGATGTCGCTGCCCGTCCGGTTGTGGACCTCCTCGACGCTGCCGACGAAGCGGTGGCAGCCGTCGATGGGCGGGTTCGAGATGGTCTGCACCGTCGTGCCCTTGCGTCCTTCGATGACGCCGGACGCCTGATCCTCGCAGGCGGTCAGCGCGATACCGAACAACGCCATGCCGCAGAGCGCGGCCAGCCGCCGGGAAACGCGCATCGGTCCTCCTGTGCCGGTACGGGTACGGGCGGGGACGTCGTCCCGTGACCACTATCGGCCACGTCGGCGGGAATCGCCTGATGAGGACGGCCGTTCCGGGCACGCGGGCCAGCACGGGCAGGGGTCCGGGAGGGGGCGCGGGGGTCCCGGGGAGGGGGCGCGCAGGGCGGGGGTCCGTGGGAGGGCACGCGCGGCGGGGGCCCGGAGGTCCGCGCGTCGATCGCCGGCCGCCCGGACTGCCTTCCGCGCGGCCCGTTCCGCGGGGCGGGTTCCTCCCGGGCGGGCGATAGTGGACCGGGGCCGGTGCCCGACGCCCGCCCCGCGGGGGCAGGCCCGCCCGGAGGAGGCAGCGGATGGATCTGGTCCATGTCCGCCTGGTGACGCCGCCCGCTCTCACCGGACGGGTGGTCGACCTGCTCTCCGCCGACGAGTGCGTCCTCAACCTCCTGCTCGTCCGGGACGCCCATGTCCCGGACGGGGACGCGCTGGAGTGCGACGTGCTGCGGGGCGCCGCGAACGACGTACTGGCCCGGCTGCGCGCGCTGGGCGTGGACCGGGCGGGTTCGATCGCGGTCGGCACCGTGGAGATGATGTTCTCGCGGGACGCCGAGCGGGTCGTGGCGGCCCAGCCGCACGCCCGCGTCGACGCGCCGCTGTGGGTGGCGCTGGAGGCCCGGATCCGGGCCGGCGGCACCTATCCGCCGTCGTTCTACCTGTTCCTGGTCATCGCCGCGCTCATCGGCTCGGTCGGCATCATGACGAACTCGCAGATCCTGATCGTGGCGGCGATGGTGGTGGGCCCCGAGTACAACGCGCTCACCAGCGTCGCGCTCGGGATCGACCGCCGCCTGCGCCATCGCGTCCGGGACGGGACCGTCGCACTGTCCGTGGGCTTCGCGCTGGCCATCGTCGCCGCCCTCGGTTTCTCGGCCCTGGCGCGCCGGGCGGGCTTCCAGTCGGCGACCTTCGAGCTGGGGCTGCGCCCGGTCTCCCATCTCATCGGCACCCCGGACTTCTTCTCCGTCTCCGTCGCCGTGCTGGCCGGTGTGGTCGGGATCGTCTCCCTCACCGAGGCCCGGGGCAGCGCGCTGCTCGGGGTGTTCATCTCCGTGACGACGATCCCCGCCGCCTCCGGTGTGGGCGTGGCGATCGCGTTCGACGACTGGGACCAGGCGCGCAGTTCACTGCTTCAACTGCTGCTCAACGTGGTCGTCCTGGTGGTGGTCGGCGTCCTCACGCTGCGTCTGCAACGACGCCTGTGGCGCCTGGCGGCCCGCCGCGGCGCCGCGCGACGCGGGGGCGGGCGGCCCGGGGTCGGGCGGCCAGGACACAAGGACTGACCCCCGCGACGGGCCGGGCACCGCGGGCGGGCACCGCGGACGGCCACCCCGGGCGGGCACGTGCGGCCCCTCCGGGTCAGCGGGTGCCCTGTGGCTCCGGGCCGCCGGGCGCCGTATCGGTCGGCGCGGTCTTCTCCGTGGCGGGCTCGGCGTCGCCGTGCCCGCCCTCGCGTCCCTCGTCCCAGGTGGCCGCCGGATGGGTCTGCGGTGGTCCGGCCGGCTTGCCGATCGCGGGCAGGGGGCGGCCGGGCGGCAGCAGCTCCACGGTGATGAAGCCGACCACGGCGGCCAGGATGATCACGGGGATCATCGCGGAGCTGCCGAGCAGCAGGACCACCAGCACCACGCCGCTGACCGGGAGCCGCAGGGACGCCGCCACCGCGGCGGCCATGCCCGCCGCCATTCCGGGCACGACGCCGAGACCGGGCAGCGGGGCGAGCAGCACGCCCGCCGCGCCGCCGAGGAACAGCGACGGGAAGACGGGACCGCCGCGCAGGCTGCCGAGGCAGAGCGCGTACGCCGCCCCCTTGCACAGGAGTACCGCGATCAGGGCGCTCACCGGCCAGGAGTGCGGATCGGAGGCCAGCTGCCCGAGCAGCGCCTCGCCGGAGGACGCCACGTCGGCGGGCGACCGGTCGACCAGTAGCGCGTACAGCGTGGCGCAGGCGCCCGCGGCCAGCCCGCACAGCACGGTGCGGGGGATCACGCCGCCCGCGACGAAGATCGCGGCGAGGCGCCCGCCGGCCAGGACGAAGTGGATCGCGACGGCGATGGCGACGGCCATGAGCACCGCCCAGCACACGTCCCCCGCGTCGAGGCGCGGCAGCGGGACGCCCAGATGGAGCGTCAGGCTGTCGGTCGACAGGCCGGTCCAGTGGCCGAAGCCGGTGAAGACCAGCGCCCCGACGCCGCTGGCCAGCAGCGCGGGCAGCATCACGGCGAACAGCTGGGGGCCGCCCACCCCCGCGACCTCGATGAGGATGACGGCCGCGACCAGCGGGTTGCCGAAGATCGCGGCCAGGGCTGCCGCGGCGCCCGCCGCGCCGAGCAGGGCCGAGCTCTGCGGGGTCGCCGGGGCCCTGGCCAGGTCCCTGAACAGCAGCGCGAGGCCGCCGCCGAGCGCGATCAGCGGCGCCTCGGGGCCGAGGGTCGCGCCGAGCGGCAGGCTGGCCGCGGCGGCGACGATCACTCCGGGCAGCGCGACGGGCGACATCCCCGCGGTGTGCAGGCCGCCCGCGGGCACATGTCCGCCGCCTCCCGGCAGATGGCGCACCACGAGGCCCACGACCAGCCCGGCCAGCGCCAGCAACGGCAGCGGCCACCAGGACGGCGGGGTGCTCCAGCCCAGGTCGTCGGGGATCTCCTCCCACACCTGGTGCTCCGCCTCGTGCAGCCCGGCGAGGAACCAGAACGCGGCCAGGGAGACCGGCACGCCCATGATCGCCGAGAACACGAGGGCCTTCTGATAGGCCCGGTTGCGCAGCAGCTCCCGAAGCCGGTCCGCCTCTTCGGGCTGTGTACCGGCGGCGGAGGCGGCGGTGGATCGGTCCGACCGCGTCACGGCTTCGTCCCTCCCGTATACGCCGGATTCCCTCCGTCATTGCAACACCCGGGCGGGAGAGCCGCACATCCGGCGACGGCGGCCCGCCGCCCGGTCCGCAGCCCAGTCCGCCGCCCGGTCCGCAGCCCGGTTCACCCTCGGTCCGAAGGTTGAATGTTTGACACTTTCCGGCGGGCGGGCGACAGTGGCTGATCACCGTCCGCCCTCAGGAAACCCCAGGTGAGCAGCTCATGCCCGTGTCCGCGTCCGCCGCCCGTCCGCGTCTGCTCTACGTCACCGATCTCGCCTACGACGCCCGCGGCCGGCGCTACTGCGACGAGGACATCCACCTGTCGTCCCGGCTCCGCGACGGCTTCGACGTCGCGCTGTGCCATCCGGGCGACGCCGTGCGGCTGATGGACGCCTTCGACGCGGTCGTGGTCCGCAACAGCGGGCCCGTCCTCCACTACCGCGAGGAGTACGACGCCTTCCGCGCCGCGGCACTCGCGCGCGGCACCCGCGTGTACAACCCGCTGACCGGCCGGGGCGACATGGCCGGCAAGGAGTACCTGCTGGAGCTGACGCGGGCCGGGCAGCCGGTGATACCCACCGTCGACCGGGCGGCGGAACTCGGCCTGCTGACCGGCGCCGCGGAGTACGTGGTGAAGCCGAAGGCCGGGGCGGACTCCATCGGGCTGCGGATCGTCACCGCGGCGGAACTCGACGGGCTGTCGGCCGGTCTGGACGGCGGGCTCCTCGTGCAGCCGCACATCGACTTCCGCTACGAGGTGTCGTTCTACTACGTCGACGACGCCTTCCAGTACGCCCTGTACGCGCCCGACCCCGAGCGGCGCTGGCTGCTCGAACCGTACGAGCCGACCGCCGCCGACCTGGAGTTCGCGCGGCGCTTCGTCGACTGGAACACCCTGGACCACGGCATCCAGCGCGTCGACGCCTGCCGCACCCGTCAAGGGGAGCTGCTGCTGGTCGAGTTGGAGGACCTGAACCCGTATCTCTCCCTCGACCGGGTCCCGGAGCCGGTGCGCGAGGGGTTCGTGACGGCGATGGCGGGTTCGCTGGAACGGTTCCTGGCGGCGACGTCGTAGTGCCGACGTGGCAGGAGGGGCGGGGCGGCCCGGCCCTCAGCTGCCCGGCGAGGCGTCGCCGAGCAGCCCCGCCCAGCTCTCCGCCAGGGTGTCGACGACCTGCTCGCGGTCGTTGTCCCAGCGGCCCGGGGTCCAGGTGCGGGCCACGTGGTCGAGTTGGGCCATCGCCAGCACCCCGCGCAGCCGGCGGCTCGACGGCTCGAAGCGGTCCGCCTGGTCGAGGCCGTGCTCGATGTCGCCGACGGCCTCCTCGGACCACGCGTCGACCAGGCCGCGCAGCTCGGGGTCGACGGCGGCGGCCTCGAAGGCGGCGTTGAGGTGGGCGCGCACGACGTCCCAGCGGCCGGAGACGGTCCACAGCCACTCCCGCAACGCGGCGCGGCCGCCCTCGGCGACGACCGCGGCCAGGCCGCGTGCCGGGGAGCCGTGGGCGGGTGAACCGGCGCTCTGCAGCGCCTCGCCGAGTTCGCCGATGAGCGCCTTCATCAGGTCGCTGCGGGAGGGGAAGTAGGCGTAGAACGTGACCCGGGTGGTTCCGGCGGCGGAGGCGATGGCGTCCACCGTCGTCGCCGCGTAGCCCTGCTGCGTGAACAGGTCCAGGGCCGTGGTGAGCAGGAGTGTGCGGGTCATCTCCTTCTGGGCCGCGCGCAGGCCCGCCATCTCAGCTCTCCCGCCGGTCGCTCATGCGGTGATCGTATCGCGATCGGATCAGCCGGATCATGGCCGCCGGGACCCACCGGAGCCCACCGGTGGCCTGCCCGTCCAGAGCTGCGACGCGCTCGGCGAGGGCGGCACCGCCGGGTTCGGCGGCCGTCAGGGAACGGCGCCGTCGGCCTCCCGGCCGCCCGGACTGACCAGTCCCGTCTCGTACGCCACCACCACCGCCTGGGCCCGGTCGCGCAGGGAGAGTTTGCCGAGGACGCGCGAGACGTGGGTCTTCACGGTCGCCTCGGACAGGTGCAGCGCGGTGGCGAGTTCGGCGTTGCTCAGACCGCGGGCGAGCAGCCGCAGCACGTCGAGTTCGCGCGGGGTGAGCAGGGCGAGGTCGCGGTGGAGCGCGGCCGTCTCCGGTGCCGTACGGGCGAACCGTTCGACGAGACGGCGGGTGATCGCGGGCGCGAGGAGGGCGTCGCCCGCGCGGACCGTGCGGACGGCGGCGACCAGTTGCTCGGGCGTGACGTCCTTCAGCAGGAAGCCGCTGGCCCCGGCGGACAGCGCGGCGTAGACGTAACGGTCGAGGTCGAAGGTGGTGAGCATGATGACCCGGGGAGCCTCCGCGCCACCGGAGAGAATGCGCCGGGTGGCCTCCAGGCCGTCCATCTCGGGCATCCGGATGTCCATCAGCACCACGTCGGGCCGGGTGCGGCGGACGGCGGCCACGGCCTCGGCGCCGTCGGTCGCCTCGGCGACCACCTCGATGCCGTCGGCGCCGAGGATCAGCCGGAATCCGGTGCGCACGAGGGCCTGGTCGTCGGCGACCAGGACGCGCGGGGGTGACGGGTTCACGGGTGCTCCAGGGATGTTCACGGGCGCTCCGAGGCGGTGTTCACCCGGCGCTCCGAGTCGGTGTTCACGCCTGCTCCAGGGGAAGGTTTACGCCTGGTCCAGGGGGATCAGGGCCTGCACACGGTAGCCGCCGAGGAGGCGCGGGGCGGCGTCCAGGGTGCCGCCGTAGACGGCGAGGCGTTCGCGCAGACCGATCAGGCCGCGGCCGTCGCCCGCGGTCGCGGACGGGCCGGGGGCGCCGCCGGAGTCGGCGACCTCGACGCGCAGGTCGTCGGCGCCGTAGTCGACCCGGACGCTCGCCCGCGCGCCCGTGGCGTGCTTCACGGTATTGGTGAGCGCCTCCTGCACCACGCGGTAGGCGGCCAGTTCGATGCCGGGCGGCAGCGGGCGGGCCGGGCCGTGGACGGCGAGCGTGACGTCCACTCCCCCGGCGCGCACCCGCTCCACCAGGCTGTCCAGCCGGCCGAGGCCGGGCTGCGGCGCCAGCCGTCCCGCCTCGCCGCCGTCGCCGCCGTCGTGGGCGTCGTCCTCGGTGTCCATCGTGAGCAGGCCCATCACGTGCCGCAGCTCCGCCATCGCCGCGCGGCCGCCGGACTCCACGGCGAGCAGCGCCTCGCGGGCCTCGTCCGGGGAGCGGTCGAGGATCTTGCGGGCGGCCCCGGCCTGGATCACCATCACGCTGACGTTGTGCGTGACGACGTCGTGCAACTCACGGGCGATGCGGGCGCGTTCGTGCTCGACGGCGACGCGCAGCTCCTCGGTCCTGGCCCGCTCCACGGCGGACAGCCGGGTCCGGCTCTCGGCGGCCCGCTCCCGCCAGGTGCGCAGCCCGACGGCGGTCACCACGAGCGGCACGGACACGAGCAGCGGCACCCACTGGACGGGGACGGTGGGTTCGACGTCCATGCCGGGGACGTACGGCACCGACCGGCCCACCACCACGGCCAGTACGACCGTCGGCCCGAGGCTGAGCATCGTCGCCGTACGGTACGGGCTGTGCGCGGCGGCGCTGTACGCGGCGATGATCAGGGCGTAGAAGGTGAGCCGTGTCGCGTCGTGCGGGGTGAGGGCGTTGGCCGCCATCACGATCCACAGCACGGTGAGGGGGTGGCTGCGGCGCCAGGCGAGCGCGCCCGCGGCCACGGCGACCAGGACCAGCAGCGCGGCCAGCCCGCCGGTGCCGTGCCGGTGCGACTCCTCGTAGAGGTCGCCCATGGCGAACTGCGCCGACATGACGCCCAGCAGCAGCGCCAGGCCGGTGTCGAACGCCCGGCCCGCGGGGGTGGGTGTGGGCCGCGGCCCGGCCGGGCGCGTCAGGTCGTCCCCGGCGGCCCGCAGCCGGACGCGCAGCCGTGTCAGGGCCGTCTTCGTCATCCGCCCATCCTCCCCGGCCGGCCGGGCCCGGACATCCCTCCGGCGGCCGGTTCGGCTCCTCCCGTCGACTACATCGCAAGGATGACCTCGCAGGCCGTCGTACCGGCGCGGTACGGCATTCACCTCCGCCGCCGGACGTGGCACGGCCCGGACCCTCCCTAGCGTCGGGGCACCGACGTACCGACCCGGGAGGGACCATGAGCACAGCCGTGATCGAACTCACCGAGGTGACCAGGCGCTACGCCGCCGGGCCGCCCGCCCTGTCCGAGGTGTCGCTGACCGTGCGGGCCGGTGAGGCCGTCGCCGTGCTGGGCCCCTCGGGCAGCGGCAAGTCGACCCTGCTGAACCTGATCGCCGGTCTCGACCGGCCGGACGCGGGGACCGTCGCCGTGGACGGGGTGCGGGTGGACCGGCTGAAGGAGGCGGGGGCGGCGCGCTACCGGCGGGAGAAGATCGGCATGGTCTTCCAGTTCTTCAACCTGCTGGACGATCTGACGGTGGCCGAGAACGTGGTCCTGGCCGCCCGGCTGGCCGGGACCGGCCGCCGGGAGGCCCGGCGGCGCGCCGCCGAGCTGCTGGGGTCGCTCGGCATCGACCGGCACGCGGACGCCTACCCGGCCCGGCTCTCCGGGGGCGAGCGGCAGCGGGTGGCGGTGGCGCGGGCGCTGATGAACCGCCCCCCGCTGCTGCTGGCCGACGAGCCGACCGGCGCGCTGGACTCGGCGTCCGGCGACGACGTGGGGCGCCTGCTGCGCGAACTCAACGCGGAGGGCCAGACACTGCTGCTGGTCACGCACGACGACGCGCTGGCGCGCTCGTGCACGGGGCGGACGGTACGACTGGCGGACGGCCGGGTCGCCGACGCCGGGACCGCCGGGGCGGGGATCGCCGGGGTGAGGGCCGCCGGGGCGGGGGATTCGCCCGGCGCCGCCGGTGCCGCGGGATCCGCGGGCGCGGCGGGTTCGGCCGGCGTCACCGGGACCTCCGGTGCCACCGGGACCTCCGGTTCCTCCGGTTCCTCCGGTTCCTCCGGTGCGGAGGCCCTTCGATGAGCGCGCTCACGCGCGTGGTCCGGGCCGGTGTGACGCGGCGTTGGGTGCAGACGACGGTGGTCGCGCTGGCCACGCTGCTGTCCGTGACGGCCTCCGTGCTGGCCGGGGCGCTGCTCGTGGCGTCGGACAAGCCCTTCGACACCGCCTTCGCCCGCCAGCACGGGGCGCATCTGACCGCCCAGTTCGACGCCCGGCGGGTGACGGCGGCGCGACTGGCCGCGTCCGCGCACACGACGGGGGTCGCGGCCGCCGCCGGGCCCTACCCGACCGTGTCCGCCGCCCCGGGCACCCCCGACGGCGGCGAGGCCGCCCCGCTCGCCCTGGTGGGCCGCGCGAGCCGGGGCGGCGCGGTGGACCGGGTCACCCTGACCCAGGGCCGCTGGGTGCGGACCACCGGCGAGGTCGTGATCGCGGCCGGGTCGGACACCCCCACCCGCCTCGGGGACCGGCTCTCCTTCCCGGACCTGCCGGGCAGCCCGACCCTCACGGTGGTCGGCGTCGCGCGCTCGGTCAGCCGTACCGCCGACGGGTGGGTGACGCCCGCGGAGATCACGGCGCTGTCCGCGTCGGGGCATCCCGCCGGGTACCAGATGCTGTACCGCCTCACCGAGGCCGGCACCGCCGCGCAGGTCGCGGCCGGGCGCTCGGCGGTCGAGGCCGCCGTACCGGCCAAGTCCCTCCAGACGGCGCGGTCCTGGCTGGCCGTCAAGAAGGCGGCCAACCGGGACACCGCCCTGTTCGTGCCGTTCCTGGTCACGTTCGGCGTGCTCGGGCTGATGATGTCGGCCCTGGTCGCGGGCAGCATGGTCGCGGGCACGGTGGCCACCGGGCTGCGCCGGATCGGCGTGCTGAAGGCGGTCGGCTGCACCCCGGGCCAGGTCGTGCGCGCCCATGCGGCGCAGGCGCTGGTCCCGGCGCTGGCCGCGACGGCGCTGGGCGTGGCGGCGGGCCATCTGCTGGCGGTGCCGCTGCTGTCCGACACGGCGGACGCGTACGGCACGGTGGGGCTCGGCGTGGCCGTGCGGGTCGACGTGGTGGTGGTCGCCGCGGTGCTGGCGGTGGTCGCGGGCGCGGCCTGCGCGAGCGCCTGGCGGGCCGGGCGGCTGCGCACGGTGGACGCGCTCGCGGTGGGCCGTTCGGCCGGTACGGCGCGGGGCCGCCGGGCCACCGCGCTCGCGGCCCGGCTGCCCGTACCACCGGGCCTCGCACTGGGGCTCGCCCGGCCGTTCGCCCGGCCCGGCCGGACGGCCGCGATGGTCGTGGCGATCGCCTTCGGCGCGGCGGCCGTCACCTTCGCCACCGGCCTGTCCTCGTCGCTCGGCGCGGTGATCGCCGCCAAGAACCACAACGCCGCCGATGTCACCGTGGGCCTGTCCGCGCCGGGCGGCACGCGGGCGGAGCCGGGGCAGCGGCCGCCGACGGCCGACGACGCGACCCGGATCAAGACGGCCATCGCGGCCCAGTCCGGCACGCGCGCGCAGTACGGCAGCGCGTCGGAGCGGGCGGGTGTCACCGGGGTCACCGGCGAGGTGCCGGTGGTGGCGTTCGACGGGGACGCGTCCTGGGGCGGCTTCCGGATGGTGAGCGGCCGCTGGCTGCACGGCGCGGGCGAGGCGGTGGCGGCGACGCCGTTCCTCGCGGCGGCCGGGGCGCGGGTCGGCGACACGGTCACGCTCACCGTGCACGGCACACAGGTGCCGGTCCGTATCGTCGGCGAGGTCTTCGACACCGGCGAGGACGGGATGCACGTGTTCACCGACATCCGCACCCTCACGCACGCCGACCCGGGCCTCACGGTGTCCGCGCACTACGTCGACGTCGCACCGGGCACGGACGTGGCGATGTACGTGAAGGCGCTCGACGCCCGGCTGAAGCCGCTGGGGATCTCCGCGACCTCCGACAAGTTCGTCAACGGCAGCGATGTCGCGGACGCGCTGGACTCGGTCACGGCGCTGCTCAGCGTGATGCTGGCGGCGGTGGCGGCGCTGGGCGTGCTCGGCGGGGTGGTGCTCGACACCCGGGAGCGGGTCCGCGACCTCGGGGTGCACAAGGCGCTCGGTATGACGCCCCGCCAGACGGTCGCGATGGTGGTGGCGTCGGTCGTCGTGCCCGGTCTCGTGGGCGGCGCGCTGGGCGTGCCGCTCGGATACGCCCTGCACGCGCTGGTGATGCCCGCGATGGGCCGCGCCGCCGGACTGCGCCTGCCGCACTACGTCGTGGACGTCTACCACCTGCCAGGGCTGCTGCTGCTCGGGCTGACCGGGGCGGCCGTGGCCGTCGTGGGCGCGCTGCTGCCGGCGGGCTGGGCGGCACGGGTGCGTACGGCGACGGCGCTGCGCACGGAGTGACGGGGCGTCACAAGAATCCCGCGGAACCCCGCACGGTGGACGCGGGCCCGACGCGACGTGAGACTGGGGGCGGGCAATTCCGCCGCCGCTCACCTCCTGGACGGTGATCATGTACGAGGAGATCCCCCGCGTCGAACTCACGCCCGCCGCGGCCGACATGGTGCGGCGGCTGAGCGCCTCGCACGGGCCGCTGATGTTCCACCAGTCGGGCGGCTGCTGCGACGGCAGCGCGCCGATGTGCTATCCGGAGGGGGAGTTCAAGACGGGCGGCTCGGACGTGCTGCTCGCCGAGCTGGCCGTCGACGGGGTGGACGACCGGGTCGGATTCTGGATGTCCAAGAGCCAGTTCGAGGTCTGGAGCCACACCCGGCTCATCGTGGACGTGGTCGACGGCCGTGGCAGCGGATTCTCCCTGGAAGCACCCGAAGGAGTGCGATTCCTGATCCGTTCGCGGGTCATCGGCGGATAGCAACCTCCGCGCCACCGGGCGCTCTGGTGCACTTCCCCTGAGTCCTGTCCCCTGACTCCAGGGACAGTTGACGAGACATCAGGGGGCACAGTGACACATCGTCAGAAACCTCGGAAGCTCGGCAGATCGGTTCTCGCGGTCCTCGCGTCCTTAGGTGCGCTGGCCGGTGCGGCCCTCGGTGGGGCGGCACCGGCCGGTGCCGTTCCGCGGTCCGAGCGGATCGCGGCCGGCGTGACCTACCGGCAGTACGACATCAAGGCGGCCAAGGGGCTCACCCACGCCCATGTGGTCACCGTCGACCTGCGCGACCCGCATGTGCGGCTCGACCTGCTGCACCCGGGAGCGGTGGCCGCCCGCGCCGCCGTCTCCCGGCTGGCCGACTCGGCCGGCGCCGTGGCGGGTGTCAACGGCGACTTCTTCGACATCACCGAGACCCAGCACCCGGGCGTCGAGGCGACGGGCGCGACCGACGGCCCGGCGATCGCGAGCGGCCGGGAGCTGAAGGCCGCGGTGCCCGACGGGCAGCGCTTCGGTCCGTCCCTGCCGCCCGGTACGACGACGAAGAACGTCCTCGGCGTCGGCACCGACCGGCGGGCCCGGCTGGACAGCATCTCGCTCGTCGGGTCGGTCCGCTCCCCCGCCGGGGCGCTGCCGCTCGGCGGGTTCAACCAGTTCGCGCTGCCCGTGGGTTCCGTGGGCGCGTTCACCTCGCTGTGGGGCGGCGTCTCGCGGGCGCGGGCGACCTGCGGCACGGACACCGACCGGGCCGCGCCGTGCAGTTCGGACACCTATGAGGTGACGGTCCGGCACGGCCGGGTGGTGGCGGTGGCGGACACCCCGGGCTCCGGCGCCATCGCGTCGGGTACGACCGTCCTGGTGGGGCGGGAGGCGGGTGCGCAGCGGCTGCGCAAGCTCTCGATCGGCGAGCGGGTGACGGTACGGCACCGGCTGGTGGCGTCGGCGTCCCGGGTGCCGTACCGCTTCGCGCTCGGCGGGTATCCGGTGCTCTCGCACGGGAAGCCGCTGCCCGGTCTCGACAACGCCACGGCCGCGGTGCGCACGGCGGTCGGCATCGCGGACGGGGGCCGGCGGCTGCTGCTGTTCGCGTTGGACGGCGCGCCCGCCTACCGCACCGGGCTGACCATCGCCGAGGTCGCCGCGGCGTTGCGCTCGCTGGGCGCGGTCGACGGGTTCAGCCTCGACGGGGGCGGGTCGACGACGCTGGTCGCGCGGGCGCCGGGCGCGAGCGCGGTGTCGGTGCGCAACCATCCCACGGGCGGCGCCGAGCGCCCGGTGCCGAACGGCATCGGGGTGTTCTCGACGCGGTGAGCGGGGTTCCCGGCACCGGAGCCATCGGGGCGCGCCCGCCGGCCGGCGGGCGCGCCCCGATGGTCAGGGATGCAGACTGCTCACCAGGTCGGCGGTCGCGCTCAGTCCCTGGCTGATGGTCGGCGCCATGGTCGAGCCGGCCAGGAAGAATCCCAGCAGGGCACAGACCAGGGCGTGGGAGACCTTCAGCCCGCCGTTGCGCAGGAAGATGATCGCCAGGATCATCAGCAGGACCACCGCAGAGATCGAAATCGCCATCGCGCGCCTCCTCCGCCACGTCCACTTCGCGGCGTTCGGCCGCAAGTGTGGCGTAGCGGAGGGTTCGTCCGGGCGGCTGACATGTCCTCCGAACGGGTGGAGTTCAGTCGGCGCGGTGGGTGTCCAGGAAGGCTTCCAGGCCGGAGAGGTCGTCGGTGTTGAAGAAGTCGACCCCCGCGGCGAGGAGTTCCGTCCACAGGGCGTCCCGGTCGGGGCCGGGCAGGTCGGGGGTGGCCCAGAAGCGGACCTGCTGCCCGTGGGGCGTGGGCCCGGTCCACGATGCCGCGCAGCGTGGCGCGTTCGGCGTCCGGGAAGGTCCCGGCGCCCAGCCAGGTGAAGTTGAGGGTCCAGTTGTCGGAGATCAGCGGGACGAAGGAGGCGGGCGCGGTGGTGGCGAGGTCGGTGAGCCGGCCGTCGTAGAAGGCGCGGCGGACGCTCTGCGCCTCCATCGGGATGCGGGCGGCCCGGTCGCCGGAGATGACGTTGGTGACGGCACCGGGGTGGACGCGGCCGTGGACGCAGGTGGTGAACAGGTGCGGGTAGCGCCGCAGATGCCGGTCGAGTTCGAGGTAGGTCGACGAGCCCTCGGTCTTGATGTCGATGAGCAGCTGCAGGGGCCGGCGCCACCCCCGGTACACGGAGCCGTTGTTGGCCCTGACGAGGGCCGCGAGGGGGTCGAGGTAGAGGGATTCGAGGGTGCGCCTCGGGTCGAGTTCGGAGGCGTCGTGCCCGATCAGGAGCTGGTCGCCGACGAGGAAGATGTCGGCCTCGACGCTGCCGAAGCGGTGGTCGAGGGCGTCCGACAGCGGGTGCGGGTGCTCGTAGTCGTTGTGGGCGTGGGCGCGCCACAGCGGGCGGGTGCGGGACGGGGCGCCGTCGGCGAAGGCGGTGCCCGCGGGCGGCGCGAGCACGGCCGCGAGGGTGGCGCCCAACGCGGTGAGGGCTCTGCGACGGGTGACGAGGGCCATGCGTTCCTCCCTGTGGGGCGGGTGCGAACCACAGGGAGTATGGGTCCGCGAGGACCCCGATAAGCCTGTACCTGACAGGAGTTGGCCGGACCGCCGCCACGCGTTCACCCGCCCGGCGGGGTACGCGAGGAAGCCCGCCCCGGGTGGGGCGGGCTTCCGTCGGGCGCGGGGCCGGAGGGCGGCCCGCCGCGGACGGGCGCGCTTCCGGTGGGGCGTCAGCTCTCGGTGGGGCGTCAGCTTCTCCGGTGGGGCGTCAGCTTCCGATGGGGCGTCAGCTTCCGGTGGGGCGTCAGGGCGCTTGCAGGTCGACCAGGGCGGCCACGGCGTCGCGATGGGCGCCCGCGGTGCCGTAGGCGATCGAGTCGGCCTTGGCGCGCTTGAGGTACAGGTGGACCGGGTGCTCCCACGTCATGCCGAGGCCGCCGTGCAGTTGCAGCGCCTCCTCGGCCGTGCGGACGGCGACGGGGGCGGCGAAGGACTGCGCCACGGCGACCGCGAGTTCGGCGTCGGCCCCGGTGGCGAGGGCGTCGGCCGCGCCCCGGGCCGCGGCGCGCAGGTGCACGACGTCCAGCCAGAGCTGGGCGAGCCGGTGCTTGAGCGCCTGGAAGCCGCCGACCGGGCGGTTGAACTGCCTCCGCTCCTTCAGATAGCCCACGGTGTCGGTCAGGGTCCGTTCGGCGAGGCCGAGCTGCTCGGAGGCGAGCAGCCCGGCACCGGCCCGCAGGGCGCGGCGCACGGCCGGTGCGGCGGGGCCGAGGCGCCGCGCGGGCGCCCCGGTGAGGGTCACGGTGGCGACCGGGCGGGTCAGGTCGAGGGAGGTCTGCGGAGTGACGACGGCGTCCGCGGCGGCCACCGCGTACAGGTCGCCGTCGCGTGCGGGCACCAGGAGCACGTCCGCCGCGGCGGCGTCGGCGACGGCGGTCAACTCACCGCTCAGAAGGCCGTCTTCGACGTCCACGACGGGGAAGTCCGCGCCCGGCGCGAGGTGCAGGCCGACGGCCAGCACGCCGATGGCGCGCCCGGACGCGAGCCGTCCGAGCAGCTCCGCGTCGCCGCTCTCCAGCAGCGCCTCGGTGGCCACCACGGCGCTCGCGAGGTACGGCACCGGGGCCACCGCGCGCCCCAACTCCTCCAGGACGACGGCCGCTTCGCGGTGCGTGGCGCCGTGGCCGCCGAGTTCCTCGGGCACCAGCAGCCCGGCGAGGCCCATGCCGTCGGCGAGGGACTTCCACAGCGACAGGTCGTGCGGGGCGTCCGACTCGACGCGCGCGAGCACGTCCGCCGGGCCGCAGTGGTCCGTGAGCAGGTCGCGCACGGCGGCGCGCAGCGCCTCTTCCTCTTCCGAGTACAGCAGGTCGGGCTGCGGGCTCATCGGGCCAGGTCCTTCCAGGCGACGTCCTTGTCGGTGCGCGGTTCGGCGGGCAGGCCGAGGACGCGTTCGGCGACGATGTTCAGCAGGACCTCGCTGGTCCCGCCCTCGATGCTGTTGCCCTTCGAGCGCAGGTAGCGGTAGCCCGCGTCGCGGCCGGTGAAGTCGACCAGCTCGGGCCGGCGCATGGTCCAGTCGTCGTACAACAGGCCCTCTTCGCCGCGGAGTTCGACCTCCAGGCCGCTGATCTCCTGGTTGAGGCGGGCGAAGGCGAGCTTCATGCCGGAGCCCTCGTAGCCGGGCTGGCCCGCGGCGAGCTGCTGGCGCAGGCGTTCGGCGGTGAGCCGGGCGACCTCGGCCTCCACCCAGAGGCCGACGAGGCGCTGGTGCAGGTCGGGGGTGCGCAGTTCGGGCCGCTCGCGCCAGGTCCGCGCGACCGGGCCGATCATGCCGCCCTCGCGGGGCAGCCGCATCCCGCCGATGGAGACGCGCTCGTTCATCAGCGTGGTCTGGGCGACCCGCCAGCCGTCGCCGACCTCGCCGAGGCGGCGGCTGTCGGGGATGCGGACGCCGGTGAGGAAGACCTCGTTGAACTCCGCCTCGCCGGTGATCTGGCGCAGCGGGCGCACCTCGACGCCGGGGTCGGTCATGTCGCAGACGAAGTAGGTGATGCCGGCGTGCTTGGGCACGTCCGGGTCGGTGCGGGCGATGAGGATGGCCCAGCGGGCGAGGTGGGCGCTGGAGGTCCACACCTTCTGCCCGTCGACCACCCAGTCCCCGTCGTCCTGGCGGACGGCGCGGGTGCCGAGCGCGGCCAGGTCGGAGCCGGCGCCGGGCTCGCTGAACAGCTGGCACCACACCTCCTCGCCGGTCCACAGGGGCCGCAGGAAGCGCCGCTTCTGCTCCTCGGTGCCGTAGGCGAGGATCGTCGGGGCGGCCATGCCGAGGCCGATGCCGATCCGTCGCGGGTCGTTGTCGGGGGCGCTCGCGGCCTCCAGCTCGGCGTCCACGACGGCCTGGAGGGTGCGCGGCGCGCCCAGGCCGCCGAGGCCCTCGGGGTAGTGCACCCAGGCGAGTCCGGCGTCGAAGCGGGCTTCGAGGAAGGCCTGCCGCCCGGTCTCGGCGGGCGGGTGCGCGGCGAGCAGTTCGGCGGTGCGACGCCTCAGTTCGGCTGCGTCGACGATCATACGGCGGCTCCCTCGCTCAGGGCGGGCAGCACCGTGACGCGGCCCGTGGTGAGGCCGTCGCCGACCCGCTGCACGGCGGCCGCGGCCCCGGCCAGCGGGACGCGCTCGCTCACCAGGGGCTTGACGACGCCCCGGGCGGCCAGCTCGGTGAGCTGCTCGTGGCAGTGCTGGACCAGCTTGGGGTTCTTGGTGTTGTACAGGCCCCAGTGCAGGCCGACGATCGAGTAGTTCTTCACCAGGGCGTGGTTGAGCGCGGGGCTCGGGATGGAGCCGCTCGCGAAGCCGACCACGACGATACGGCCCTCGAAGGCGACCAGCTTGGCGGACTGGGCGTAGGCGTCGCCGCCCACCGGGTCGTAGATCACGTCGGCGCCGCGGCCGCCGGTGGCCTGCTTGACCGCGGCCACGACGTCCTCGGTGCGGCGGTCGACCACGACGTCGCAGCCGAGTTCGCGGGCGACGGCGGCCTTGTCGGCGCCGCCGACGACGCCGATGACGGTGGCGCCCGCGGCCTTGCCGAGCTGGACGGCGGCGCTGCCGACGCCGCCGGCTGCGGCGTGCACGAGCAGCGTCTCGCCGGCCTCCAGGTGCGCCCTGCGGTGCAGGCCGAACCAGCCGGTCTGGTAACCGATGTGCAGGGCGGCGGCCTGGGCGTCGTCCAGCGCCTCGGGGGCGGGCAGCAGGGCGGCGGCGTCCGCGACCGCGTACTCGGCGAAACCGCCGTACGGCAGGGCCGGGTTGGCGATGACGCGGCGGCCGTCCTCGGTCTCGCCGCAGATCTCCACGCCGGGGGTGAACGGCAGCGGGGGCCGGACCTGGTACTGGCCTCGGCACATCAGCACGTCGGGGAAGTTGATGTTGGCGGCGCGCACGCGCAGCAGCACCTGCCCCTCGCCCGGCACGGGTGTCTCCGCCGCTTCGAGGCGCATCACCTCGCTCGGCTCGCCGTTCTCGTGCACGTGCCATGCCTGCATGGGGGGCCTCCACGGGCTGCGTCGACTGCGTCGTCGGACCGGCCGTCGGACCGGTCGATCGCATACTAAGCGGTCGCTTGCCTTCAGGGAACCGCGGCGGCCGGATGGCCTCCGTCACTCCTCGCCCGCGCCGCCCCCACCGCCCTCCTGCCGCGGCCGCGCCCGCACGTGCATGCGCTCGCCCTGCGGCCCGAACAGGCTGAGGAACTCCACCGGACCCTCGCCCGTCGAGCCGAACCAGTGCGGGACCCGGGTGTCGAACTCGGCCGCCTCCCCCGGCGCCAGCACCACGTCGTGCTCGCCGAGGACCAGCCGCAGCTTTCCCGAGAGCACGTACACCCATTCATAGCCCTCGTGGGTGCGGGGGTCGGGGTGGCCGGTGCGGCGCGGCTCGATGATCTTGAAGGCCTGGAGGCCGCCGGGCTGGCGGGTGAGCGGCAGGTAGGTGCGCCCGTGCCGCACGATCGGCCGCGCCCGCACCCGCGGGTCTCCCACCGGCGGGGCGCCGACCAGTTCGTCCAGCGGCACCTGGTGCGCCCGCGCGATCGGCAGCAGCAGCTCCAGGCTGGGCTTGCGCAGCCCGGACTCCAGGCGGGAGAGGGTGCTGACGGAGATGCCGGTCGCCTCCGAGAGGGCGGCGAGGGTCACCTCGCGCTCCTTGCGGATGCGACGCAGGCGGGGGCCTACGGCGGCGAGCACGCCGTCGGTGTCGTCGTCGGCGCCGGCGTCGTGGGCGGTCTCGTCATCCATGACTTCATTGCAGTTTCGGCAAGGCCGTTTGTCAATTCGGCAGCGCGGGCCGGGTCGGGGTCGTTGGTGCGGCTCCGTCGTGGCTGATCGCGCAGTTCCCCGCGCCCCTTTTTGGATGGGGCCGGATCGCGGGTGGATGACTGCGGGCCGTCGTGGGCTGGTCGCGCAGTTCCCCGCGCCCCTTTTTGGGGGCGCGGGGAACTGCGCGGGTGACCACGACGCGGCCGCAGCAGTCCGTCCGGGGGCAGGCCCCACCCCTCAGGGGCGCGGGGAACTGCGCGAACACCCCCCACCGGTCCGCGGGCGGATACCGCGCAGGTGTGCCGCCGGACGGCCCGAGGCACGATGGCTGCATGTTGCTGACCCGGCTCGCCGACGTGTCGCGGGAGGTCGCCGCCACCTCCGCCCGGTCCCGCAAGACCGCCCTGCTCGCGGAGTTGTTCCGGGAGGCGGACGCGGACGACGTACCGATCGTCATCCCGTACCTGGCGGGACGCCTGCCGCAGGGCCGCCTCGGGGTGGGGTGGAAGGTGCTCGGACGGCCCGTGGAGCCCGCCGCCGCACCGGGGCTCACCGTGCGGGAGGTGGACGCGCTGCTCACCGAGCTCGCGACCGTCGCGGGCCCCGGCTCGCAGGCCGAACGACAGCGGCTGGTGGCCGAGTTGATGGGCGCCGCCACGGCGGACGAGCAGCGGTACCTGCTCGGACTGCTCACCGGCGAGGTACGGCAGGGCGCGCTCGACGCCGTCGCGGTGGAGGGCCTCGCCGAGGCGACCGGCGCGCCCCCGGCGGACGTACGGCGGGCCGTGATGCTGGCCGGGGCGCTCCAGCCGGTGGCGCAGGCCCTGCTCACCGAGGGGCCGCCCGCCCTGGAACGGTTCCGGCTCACCGTGGGGCGTCCGGTGCTGCCCATGCTGGCGCACTCCGCGTCCTCGGTCGGCGAGGCGGTCGCGAAGCTGGACGGCTGCGCGGTCGAGGAGAAGCTGGACGGCATCCGGGTCCAGGTCCACCGGGACGGCGACACCGTACGCGTACACACCCGCACCCTCGACGACATCACCGACCGGCTGCCCGAAGTGACGGCGGCCGCACGGGAGTTGCCGGGCGAGAGATTCATCCTGGACGGGGAGGTGCTCTCCTTCGGGCCGGACGGGCGGCCGCGGTCCTTCCAGGACACCGCGGGCCGCGTCGGCTCCCGGGTGGACGTGGCGACGGCCGCCGAGGCGGTGCCCGTCTCCCCCGTCTTCTTCGACGCGCTCGCCGTCGGCGACCGCGACCTGCTCGACCTGCCGTTCACCGAGCGCCACGCGGAGCTGGCCCGGCTGGTGCCGGAGCCGATGCGGGTGCGCCGTACGCTCGTCACGGGGCCTAAGGACACCGCGCGGGCCGAGGCGTTCCTCGCCGAGACGCTGGCGCGCGGCCACGAGGGCGTCGTGGTCAAGGCGCTCGACGCCCCGTACAGCGCCGGCCGGCGCGGCGCCTCCTGGCTGAAGGTCAAGCCGGTGCACACCCTCGACCTGGTGGTGCTGGCCGCCGAGTGGGGCCATGGCCGCCGTACCGGAAGACTCTCCAACCTGCACCTCGGGGCGCGCGGCCCGGACGGCGCGTTCATCATGCTCGGCAAGACGTTCAAGGGCATGACGGACGCGATGCTCGCCTGGCAGACCGGCCGGCTGCGCGAACTCGCCGTCGAGGAGCACGGCTGGGGCGTCACCGTACGCCCCGAACTCGTCGTCGAGATCGCCTACGACGGCCTCCAGCGCTCCACCCGCTATCCGGCGGGCGTGACCCTGCGTTTCGCCCGCGTCGTGCGCTACCGCGAGGACAAACGCGCCGAGGAGGCCGACACCGTGGAGAACCTGCTGGCGGCCCATCCCGAGGTGCACCCGTGACCGCGCGGCGCAGTGCCGGTCTGCTGCTCTTCCGGCGCACCGAGGACGGCTTGGAGGTGCTGCTCGGGCACATGGGCGGGCCCTTCCACGCCCGCAAGGACGCCGGGTCGTGGAGCGTCCCGAAGGGCGAGTACGAGCCGGACGAGCCGGCCTGGGACGCGGCGCGCCGGGAGTTCCGCGAGGAGCTGGGGCTCGCCCCGCCCGACGGGGAGGCCCTGCCGCTCGGCGAGGTCAGGCAGTCGGGCGGCAAGATCGTCACGGTGTGGGCGATCGAGGCCGATCTCGACCCGGCGGACATGGTGCCCGGCACCTTCACCATGGAGTGGCCGCCGCGCTCCGGGCGGACGCAGGAGTTCCCCGAGCTGGACCGGGTCGCGTGGCTGGGCCTGGACCGGGGCCGGGAGCTGATCGTCAAGGCACAGGCCGCGTTTCTCGACCGGCTGGCGGAGCACACGGACTGAACACGCGCCCACGGACCGGGCACGCGTACTGAACAGCGGCCCACGCGTTGCGCGCGGCAGCGCGGCGCGCGAAGGTCGAAGCACACCCGCTCACAGGGAGGTCGGTCATGCCCATCGCGACGGTGAATCCGGCGAACGGCGAGACGCTCAAGACGTACGAGGCCATGGGCGAGGAGGAGCTGGAGCGCCGGCTCCAGCTCGCGGAGGCGACGTTCCGCACGTACCGGACGACGTCGTTCGCCGAGCGCGCCCGGTTGCTGAACCGCGCCGCCGACCTGCTGGAGGAGGACCAGCAGGAGATCGGCCGGGTGATGACCACCGAGATGGGCAAGCCGGTCGTGCAGGCGCGCGCGGAGGCCGTGAAGTGCGCCAAGGCGATGCGCTGGTACGCCGCCCACGCCGAGGAACTGCTCGCCGACGAGGAGCCCGCCGAGCGGGACGTGAAGGACTCCGGCGCGGCCCGGGTGCGGGTGCGCTACCGGCCGCTGGGCCCGGTGCTCGCGGTGATGCCGTGGAACTTCCCGCTCTGGCAGGTGGTGCGCTTCGCCGCGCCCGCGCTGATGGCGGGCAACGTCGGCCTGCTCAAGCACGCCTCGAACGTGCCGCAGACCGCGCTGTACCTGGAGGACCTCTTCCACCGGGCGGGCTTCACCGAGGGCACCTTCCAGACCCTGCTGATCGGTGCGGGGGCGGTCGACGAGATCCTGCGCGACGACCGGGTCAAGGCGGCGACCCTCACCGGGAGCGAGCCGGCCGGGCGGGCCGTCGCGTCCACCGCGGGCGAGATGATCAAGAAGACCGTGCTGGAGCTGGGCGGTTCGGACCCGTACGTGGTCATGCCCTCGGCCGATCTGGACCGTGCGGCGAAGGTCGCGGTGACCGCGCGGGTGCAGAACAACGGCCAATCCTGCATCGCCGCGAAGCGGTTCATCGTGCACACGGACGTCTACGACGCCTTCGCCGAGCGATTCGTCGCGGGGATGCGGGAGTTGAAGGTCGGCGACCCGATGGAGGAGGACACCGGGGTCGGGCCGCTCGCCACCGAACAGGGCCGGGCCGACCTGGAGGAACTGGTCGACGACGCGCGGCGGGCCGGGGCGCAGGTGCTGTGCGGTGGCGAACGTCCGGACGGGCCGGGCTGGTACTACCCGCCGACCGTGCTCGCCGGCATCACGCGTGCGATGCGCATCCACCGGGAGGAGGCGTTCGGGCCGGTGGCCACGCTGTACCGGGCGGCCGATCCGGACGAGGCGGTGCTGATCGCCAACGATTCGCCGTTCGGCCTGAGTTCGAACGTCTGGACGCGTGACGACCAGGAGGTCGAGCGGTTCGCGCGGGATCTGGAGGCGGGGGCGGTGTACGTGAACGGGATGACCGCCTCGCACCCGGCGTTCCCGTTCGGCGGGGTCAAGCGGTCCGGGTACGGGCGTGAGCTGTCCGGGCACGGAATCCGCGAGTTCTGCAACATCACGACGGTTTGGCAGGGTGCGTGAGGGCCGCGCGGCTACCATCCCGTCTGTGAACCGCGAAGTAACTCTGCCCCTGATCGTCGACGACCGGGGCACCTTGCAGGTCGCCGCGGCCGATGTCAGCAAGTTGTTGCGGACGCTCGGCGGCCGGTGGCTGCACCTGGTCGAGGCCGGCGAGGACGAACTCGACGAGGACACCGTCGCCGCGCTCACGATCGAACTGGCGAAGCTGGCCGACCGCATCGACGTGGCGTGCATCGCCCACAGCAGCGGTTCCCCTTGAGGGCGGGCGGGTCTGGCGGGGCAGCGGTTTCCGTGCGGGTCCGTCGTGGCTGGTCGCGCAGTTCCCCGCGCCCCTTCTGGGGGCGCGGGGAACTGCGCGAGCGAGCACGACGGGCCCGCGGACGCCCGTGGACACCTGCGAGCCCCCGCGTCTAGCGGATCGCCACACCCCCGGCCAGGGTCCTGGCGATCACCAGTCGCTGGATCTCGCTCGTCCCCTCGAAGATCGTGTAGATCGCCGCGTCCCGGTGCATCCGCTCCACCGGGTATTCGCGGGTGTAGCCGTTGCCGCCGAGGATCTGGATGGCCTGGGCGGTCACCTTCTTCGCCGTCTCGCTGGCGAACAGCTTCGACATCGAGCCCTCGGCCGCGGTGAACGGCTTGCCGTTGATCGCCATCCAGGAGGCCCGCCACACCAGCAGCCGCGCCGCGTCGATGGAGGTGCGCATGTCGGCGAGCTGGAAGGCCACACCCTGGTTGTCGATGATCGGACGGCCGAACTGCTCGCGGGTGACGGCGTAGTCGAGCGCGACCTCGTAGGCGGCGCGGGCGGTGCCGACCGCCATCGCGCCGACGGCCGGCCGGGACGCCTCGAAGGTGGCCATCGCCGCGTTCTTCACCCGCTCGCCGCCCGCCCTGGCGCGCTCGCGGGCGCGGGCGAGGCGCTCGTCGAGCTTCTCCTTGCCGCCGAGGAGGCAGGAGCCGGGCACCCGCACGTCGTCGAGGACGACCTCGGCGGTGTGCGAGGCGCGGATGCCGTGCTTCTTGAACTTCTGGCCCTGGCCGAGGCCGGGCGTGCCGGGCGGGACGATGAAGGACGCGTGGCCCTTGGAGCCGAGGTCGGGGTCGACGACGGCGACGACGACGTGGACGTTGGCGATGCCGCCGTTGGTCGCCCACGTCTTGGTGCCGTTCAGGACCCACTCGTCCTTGGCCTCGTCGTACACCGCGCGGGTACGCATGGAGGCCACGTCGGAGCCGGCGTCGGGCTCGGAGGAGCAGAACGCGGCCACCTTGACGTCATTGGCGTCGCCGTACATCTGGGGGATCCAGGTGCCGATCTGTTCCTCGGTGCCGTTGGCGAGAACGCCCACGGCGGCCAGGCCCGTGCCCACAATGGACAGGGCGATGCCCGCGTCGCCCCAGAACAGCTCCTCCATGGCCATCGGGATACCGAGGCCGGTGGAGTCGAAATACTGCTGCGCGTAGAAGTCGAGGGAGTAGATGCCGACCTTCGCGGCCTCCTGGATGACCGGCCAGGGAGTCTCCTCACGCTCGTCCCATTCGGCGGCCGCGGGGCGGATCACGTCGGCGGCGAAGCCGTGCAGCCAGTCCCGGACCTCCTTCTGTTCGTCGTTGAGCTCCATGGTGAACTCGGCCATGTCCCCTCCAGCGGCGGTGCGTGCATGTTACTAGCGGTAACCTGAGTCTGTTACCGATCAGTAGGAAAAGTCAACTCCTGACGTCGGGTCGGCAGCCCGTTCGATGTCAGGGGCGTTGTCAGTGTTAGTTTGCGCAGGCGTCACCGAAACAGCACGGGTGGGGAGAGCACATGGACACCACGCAGCGGACCGAACAGCAGAGGTCCGCCGACCGCCGACGGCGCGAACTCCTCGAGGCCGCGGACCGAGTGGTGCTCCGCGACGGCCCGCAGGCCTCGATGAACGCCATCGCCGCCGAAGCGGGCATCACCAAGCCGATCCTCTACCGGCACTTCGGCGACAAGAGCGGCCTCTACGCGGCGCTGGCCAAGCGTCACACCGACGCCCTGCTGGCCTCGTTGCGGGCCGCGCTGGACGCCCCCGCCGAGCGCCGCGAGCGGGTGGAGGCCACCCTCGACACCTATCTCGCCGCGATCGAGGCCCGCCCGCAGGTGTACCGGTTCCTGATGCATCCGGCCGAGGGCACCCAGGGTGAGCAGGAGTTCGACACCGGCAAGCACAGCGCACCGCTGCTGCGCAGAATGGGCGAGGAGCTGGCCCAGGTCATCGAGGAGCGCCTCGACCTCGGCCCGGGCAGCCAGCAGCTGGCCAGGGTCTGGGGCCACGGCATCGTCGGCATGATGCACGCGGCGGGCGACTGGTGGCTCGGCGAACGCCCCTGCACCCGCGCGGAGTTGGTCAAGAGCCTCGCGGACCTGCTGTGGGGCCGGCTGGCCGCGGCCGGCGACAAGATCGGCGGACCGGGTTTCTGAGCCGGCCCACCGAGCCGGCGGCCGGCACCGGGGATGGGGCGACGCCCCCCGTACCCGGCTCACCGGCCCCACGACGCCCGTGTCACCTGCCGCATCAGCCGGCGGCGGCGCAGCCCCGTCAGACGGTCGGCGTACACCCCGCCCTCCAGGTGGTCGCACTCGTGCTGGAGACAGCGGGCGAAGAACCCCGTGCCGTGCACGGTGACCGGCTCCCCGGTCACCGTGAAGCCCTCGACCACGGCATGGTCGTAGCGCTCCGTACCGGCCTCCAGGCCCGGCAGGGACAGACAGCCCTCCGGACCCCGCAGGACCAGTCCGTCGGCCGTGACCAGGCGGGGATTGACCAGATGGCCCAAGTGACGTACATCTTCGTCGTCCGGGCAGTCGTACACGAACACCCGCAGGGGGACGCCGATCTGGTTGGCCGCGAGGCCCACCCCCTCGGCGGCGTACATCGTGGCGAACAGGTCCTCGACGAGGCCCGCGAGATGCGGGCCGAAGTCGGTGACCTCCCGGCAGGGCTCGCGCAGTACGGCGTCGCCGAGCAGGGTCAGTGGCCGGACGCGCCCGCGGGTGCCCGGGATGGAACGGTGTCGCATGAGCGCAAGAGTAGGGTCTCGGGGGCGCAGCCCCGCCGCGCAGGGGCAGGCCGGAATTCGGGTGCATGCATGTATCTCGATAGGCTGACCATCACCACGTTGCCGTCAGGCAGAGGCGCGGCGCGTACGCAAGGAGGATCGAGAACTGATGTCAGCCAACTCGGACCCGCTTTCGCCGCGGGCCAAGCTCGCTGTGACCGCGGGCAAGGCGGTCGCTGCGGCGTCGCGAGCCGCGGGGCGCGGCAGCGGATCGGTGATCGGCGGCCGGGTGGCCCTCAAACTCGATCCCGACCTGCTCGGCCGGCTCGCCCAGAACCTGGACTGCGTCCTGGTCTCGGCGACCAACGGCAAGACCACGACCACCAGGCTGATCGCCGAGGCGCTGCGCGCCGCGGGCCCGGTCGTGTCCAACGCGCTCGGCGCGAACATGCCGGCCGGCATCACCTCGGCGCTGGCCGGCGGCTCGGAGTCGCGGTTCGCCGTGATCGAGGTGGACGAGAAGTACCTGGCGGGCGTGGCGCGTGACACCGACCCCAAGTGCATCGCGCTGCTGAACCTCTCCCGCGACCAGTTGGACCGCGCGGCCGAGACCCGGATGCTCGCCGAGAACTGGCGCGAGGGCCTGGCCGGTTCCAAGGCCGTCATCGTCGCCAACTGCGACGACCCGCTGGTGGTGTGGGCCGCGTCGTCCTCCCCCAACGTGATCTGGGTCGCCGCGGGGCAGATGTGGAAGGACGACGCCTGGTCCTGCCCGGCCTGCGGCGGTGTGATGCAGCGGCCCGGCGACGACTGGTTCTGCGGCGAGTGCGGCTTCCGCCGCCCGGCGCCGACCTGGGCGCTCTCCGGTGACCACGTGCTCGACCCGCACGGGTCGGCCTGGCCGATCCACCTCCAGCTGCCGGGCCGCGCCAACAAGGCCAACGCGGCCAGCTCCGCGGCCGTCGCCGCCGTCTTCGGGGTGCCGCCGCAGGTCGCCCTGGAGCGCATGTACCAGGTGCAGGCCGTCGCCGGGCGCTACGACGTCGTGCAGTTCCTCGGCCGCGACCTGCGGCTGCTGCTCGCGAAGAACCCGGCCGGCTGGCTGGAGACCTTCTCGCTGATCGACCCGCCGCCGACCCCGGTGATCCTCTCGGTGAACGCCCGCGGCGCGGACGGCACCGACACCTCCTGGCTCTGGGACGTCGACTACACCCGGCTCACCGGCCACCCGATCTTCGTGATCGGCGACCGCAAGCTGGACCTCGCGGTCCGCCTGGAGGTGGCCAACCAGCACTTCCAGGTCTGCGACACCCTCGACCAGGCCGTGCAGCAGGCCCCGCCCGGCCGTATCGAGGTCATCGCGAACTACACCGCGTTCCAGGACCTGCGCCGCCGCGTCGGCAACTGACCCCGAAGGGCGATCACCTCATGAGCGACAACCAACTGCGGCTGGTGTGGATCTACCCCGACCTGCTCAGCACCTACGGCGACCAGGGCAACGCCCTCGTCGTGGAGCGGCGGGCCCGGCAGCGGGGCCTGGACGTGGCGCGGCTCGACGTGCGCAGCGACCAGCCGATCCCGACGTCCGGCGACATCTACCTGATCGGCGGCGGTGAGGACCGCCCGCAGCGGCTCGCGGCGGAGCGGCTGCGCCGGGACGGGCACCTGTACCGGGCGGTGGAGAACGGCGCGATCGTCTTCTCGGTCTGCGCCGGGTACCAGATCCTCGGCCACGACTTCATCAACGACCTCGGGCAGCGCGAGCCGGGCCTCGGCCTGCTCGACGTGACCACGGTCCGCGGTGACGGCGAGCGGTGCGTCGGCGACGTGCTCGCGGACATCGACCCGCGCCTCGGCCTGCCGCCGCTGACCGGGTTCGAGAACCACCAGGGCCACACGCGGCTCGGCCCGACGGCCCGCCCGTTCGCCCAGGTCCGCCTGGGCCGCGGCAACGGCACGGGGGACGGCACCGAGGGCGCGTACAACGACACGGTGTTCGGCACGTACATGCACGGGCCCGTGCTCGCCCGCAACCCGCAGATCGCCGATCTGCTGCTGAAGCTGGCGCTGGACGTGAACGCGCTGCCGCCGATCGACGACCACTGGTACGAGGCGCTGCGGAACGAGCGCATCGCGGCGGCGCAGCAGCCGGCGTGAGCCGCGGGTGGGCCACGGCTCGCCCGGACAGCAGTTCCAGAGCCACTGCAGGAACCTTCAAGCAGGTATCGGCAGCCTCGTGAGCGGGCCCGCCTGACGGTGGGCCCGCTCACCTGTGCGGGCCCGTCCACCAGGCGGACGCCCGCTACGGTGCGACCCCCATACGCCGATATGGTGGCCGGGATCCAGCCGGACAGCGTGGTCCGGTCCCCGGCCCACGTTGAGAAGGTATTTCGGGCTATGCGCATTGGTGTCCTCACGTCCGGCGGCGACTGCCCCGGCCTGAACGCCGTCATCCGGTCGGTCGTGCACCGCGCCGTCGTGGACCACGGCGACGAGGTCATCGGCTTCCGGGACGGCTGGAAGGGCCTCCTGGAGTGCGACTACCTCAAGCTCGACCTCGACGCGGTGAGCGGAATCCTTGCTCGCGGCGGAACCATCCTGGGCTCCTCCCGCGTCCAGCCGTCCCATCTGCGGGACGGCGTGGAGCGGGCCAAGGGCCACCTCCAGGAACTCGGCCTGGACGCGATCATCCCCATCGGCGGTGAGGGCACGCTCAAGGCGGCCCGGCTGATGTCGGACAACGGGCTGCCCGTGGTGGGCGTGCCGAAGACCATCGACAACGACATCGCGGTCACGGACGTCACCTTCGGCTTCGACACGGCCGTGGGTGTCGCCACCGACGCCCTGGACCGGCTGAAGACGACCGCGGAGTCCCACCAGCGCGTGCTGGTCGTGGAGGTCATGGGCCGCCACACCGGCTGGATCGCGCTGCACTCCGGCATGGCGGCGGGCGCGCACGCCATCGTCGTGCCGGAACGCCCCTTCGACATCGAGGAGCTGGCCCGCCGGGTCGGCGAGCGGTTCGAGGCGGGCAAGCGGTTCGCCATCGTCGTCGCCGCGGAGGGCGCCAAGCCCGCGGCCGGGTCCATGGACTTCGACGAGGGCGGCAAGGACATCTACGGCCACGAGCGGTTCGCGGGCATCGCGCGCCAGCTCTCCATCGAGCTGGAGCAGCGGCTCGGCAAGGAGGCCCGTCCGGTCATCCTCGGCCACGTCCAGCGCGGCGGCACTCCGACCGCGTACGACAGGGTGCTGGCCACCCGGTTCGGCTGGCACGCGGTGGAGGCCGTGCACCGCGGCGAGTTCGGCCACATGACCGCGCTGCGCGGCACCGACATCGTGATGGTGCCGCTCGCGGAGGCGGTGGAGACGCTGAAGACGGTGCCCGCCGACCGGTACGACGAGGCGGAGTGCGTGCTCTGATCCACAGTGCTCGAACTGCCCCCGGTCGCGGACGCGGCCGGGGGCAGTTCTACTCTGGGTCCGGACAGACGGCACACAACCCCCACGAACCAGGAGCCGGCGGATGGACCACAGCGGGCACGGCATGACCATGGATCTGCCGCCGTTCACGCTGGGGCGGGGACTCCAGTGGTCGGCGGACCCGTTCTTCCTCGTCGCCTGCGTCCTGGGACTGGCCCTGTACGGCTTCGGCGTGCTGCGGCTGCGGCGGCGCGGGGACTCCTGGCCGGTGGCGCGGACGGTGTCCTTCACCGTCGGGGTGCTGACCATCGCGCTGATGATGTGCACCGCGCTGAACGACTACGGCATGGTGATGTTCAGCGTGCACATGGTGCAGCACATGATCATCAGCATGCTGTCGCCGATCCTGCTGCTGCTGGGCGCGCCGGTGACGCTCGCGCTGCGCGCGCTGCCGGTCGCGGGCCGGGGCCGCAAGGGCCCGCGCGAGCTGCTGCTGGCGGTGCTGCACAGCCGGTACATGCGGATCGTGACCCATCCCGCGTTCACCATCCCGATGTTCATCGCGAGCCTGTACGGGCTGTACTTCACCCCGCTGTTCGACACCCTGATGGGGTCGCGGACCGGGCATGTCGTGATGATGATCCACTTCCTCGCCGTGGGCGTGGCGTTCTTCTGGCCGATCATCGGCGTGGACCCGGGTCCGCACCGGCCGGGCCATCTCATGCGGATGCTGGAGCTGTTCGCGGGGATGCCGTTCCACGCGTTCTTCGGCATCGCGCTGATGATGGCGTCGGCGCCGATGGTGAAGACCTTCGAGCATCCGCCCGCCTCGCTCGGCCTCGACGCGCTCTCCGACCAGAACGCGGCGGGCGGCATCGCCTGGGCCTTCAGCGAGGTCCCCTCGGTCCTGGTGCTGATCGCCCTGCTCTTCCAGTGGTACGCCTCCGAGAAGCGGCAGGCCAAGCGCTCGGACCGGGCCGCGGACCGCGACGGCGACCAGGAGCTGGAGGCGTACAACGCCTATCTGGCCTCCCTCAACGCACGCGGTGGTGGCTGAACCCCTTCCGTTCGGCCGGTCCCGGGGCACCATGGAGGGATCGGACCATGAGGAGGGTGTCGCGATGCCCGGTTCCCCGGACGGTTCCACAAAGACGATGGGGGTGGTCACCCTCGGCGCTCTCGTCGTGGTGACGGCCTACACGGTGGCGCTCGGCAGCAACGGCTGGCTGTGGTTCGGCTGGGTGGTGCTGGGTCTGATCACGCTGGGGATGGCGGCGACCCACAGCACGTGAGGCGTATCGGGCGGATCTCCCCGCCCGGTGCGGCCGGATTCACTCCCCCGCGATCCGGCCGCCCGAGTGCACCCCCGGCTGGTACTTCGGCAGCCGTACGGTGATCTTCATCCCGGCGCCGGCCGCGGTCTCGACGACGAGGCCGTGGTCGTCGCCGTAGACCTGCCGGAGCCGGTCGTCGACGTTGGACAGGCCGATGCCGCCGGACGGGCTCGGGCCGCCGGCCAGGATGCGCCGCAGCACCTCGGGGTCCATCCCGGCGCCGTCGTCCTCGATGGCGACGAGCGCCTCGGCGCCGGCGTCCTGCGCGGTGATGGTGATGTGGCATTTGTCCGCCTTGCCCTCCAGACCGTGCTTGACGGCGTTCTCGACGAGCGGCTGCAGGCACAGGAACGGCAGCGCGACCGGCAGCACCTCCGGGGCGATCTGCAGGGTGACCGAGAGCCGGTCGCCGAAGCGGGCCCGCACCAGCGCCAGATAGTGGTCGATGGCGTGCAGCTCGTCGGCGAGGGTGGTGAAGTCGCCGCGCCTGCGGAACGAGTAGCGGATGAAGTCGGCGAACTCCAGCAGCAGCTCGCGGGCGCGCTCCGGGTCGGTGCGCACGAAGGACGCGATCACCGCCAGCGAGTTGAAGATGAAGTGCGGGGAGATCTGCGCGCGCAGCGCCCTGATCTCGGCCTCGATGAGCCGGGTGCGGGACTGGTCCAGGTCGGCCAGCTCCAGCTGCACGGAGACCCAGCGGGCCACCTCGCCGGCCGCCCGCACCAGCACGGCCGACTCGCGCGGCGCGCACGCGACCAGGGCGCCGTGCACCCGCTCGTCGACGGTCAGGGGGGCGACGACGGCCCAGCGCACCGGGCAGTCGGCGGTGTCGCAGCGCAGCCGGAACGCCTCGCCGCGCCCGCTCTCCAGCGCCCCCGCGAGCCGCTCCATGATCTCCGTACGGTGGTGGGCGCCGACCCCGTCCCAGGCGAGGACGTCCGTGGTGTCGGTCAGGCACAGCGCGTCCGTGCCGAGCAGATCGCGCAGCCGGCGGGCCGAGCGGCGGGCGGTCTCCTCGGTGAGCCCGGCGCGCAGCGGGGGCGCGGCGAGGGAGGCGGTGTGCAGGGTCTCGAAGGTGGCGTGCTCCACGGGGGTGCCGAGCCCGCCGAGGCTCTCGGGGCGGGCGGTGCGCCGGCCCAGCCAGAACCCGGCGGCCAGCAGCGGCAGCACGGCGACCAGCAGCCCGGCGAGGAAGCCGCTCACCCGGTGACCTCCGCGCGCAGCTCCTCCGGCAGATGGAAGCGGGCGAGGATCGCGGCCGTGCCCGGGGGCACCCGCCCTGGGGTGGCCAGCGACACCAGCACCATGGTGAGGAAGCCGAGCGGCACCGACCAGGGCGCGGGCCAGGCGAGCAGGGCGTGCAGGGTGCCGGTGCCGGGGAACCCGGTCATGGTGGCGGCGACGGCGGCGAACGCGGAGCCGCCACCGACCAGCATCCCCGCGACCGCGCCGGGCGGGGTGAGCCGCCGCCACCAGATGCCGAGGACCAGCAGCGGGCAGAAGGAGGAGGCGGAGACCGCGAAGGCGAGCCCCACGGCGTCCGCCACGGGCAGCCCGCCGACCAGGGCCGAGGCCGCCAGCGGCACCGCCATCGCGAGGACCGTGCCGAGCCGGAAGTGCCGTACGCCCCGGGAGGGCAGCACGTCCTGGGTGAGCACCCCGGCGACGGCCATGGTCAGCCCGGACGCGGTGGACAGGAACGCGGCGAAGGCGCCGCCCGCGATCAGCGCGCCCAGCAGGTCGCCGCCGACCCCGCCGATCATCCGCCCCGGCAGCAGCAGTACGGCGGCGTCGGCGTCGCCGGTGAGGGTCAGCTCGGGGGCGTAGAGCCGGCCGAGGGCGCCGTAGAGCGGGGGCAGCAGGTAGAAGCCTCCGATCAGGGCGAGCACGGCGACGGTGGTGCGGCGGGCGGCCACGCCGTGCGGGCTGGTGTAGAAGCGGACGACGACGTGCGGCAGGCCCATGGTGCCGAGGAAGGTGGCGAGGATCAGCCCGTAGGTGGCGTACAGGGGGCGCTCCTCGCGGCTCTCGGCGAGCGAGGAGGACATGCCGCTGCCGCTGCCCCGGGCGGCGGTGGGCACGGTGGCGCCCGCGGCGAAGGTCAGCCGGGTGCCGGCGGCGATCCGGTGGGTGCCGGTCGCCAGGCGGACCTCGGAGTCCTCGCGCGGTACGCCGTCGACGGTGCCGTCCACGGTCACCGTGAGCGGCCGGTCGAGCCTGAGGTCCAGGGTGTCGGCGACCCGCACGGCCCGCCGCTCGCGGAAGGCGGCCGGTTCCTCGAAGGGGTGGCGGGGGGCGCCGTCGGCCTGCCAGGCGAGCACCAGGAAGAGGGCGGGGACGAGCAGCGCGGTCAGCTTGAGCCAGTACTGGAAGGCCTGCACGAAGGTGATGCTGCGCATGCCGCCCGCGGCGACGGTCGCCACCACCACGACCGCGACGATGATCCCGCCGAGCGCGCCCGGCGCCCCGGTCAGCACGGTCAACGTCAGCCCGGCACCCTGGAGTTGAGGGAGCAGGTAGAGCCAGCCGACGCCGACGACGAAGGCCGCGGCGAGCCATCTGACCGACGGCGAGGCGAGCCGGGCCTCGGCGAAGTCGGGCAGGGTGTAGGCGCCGGAGCGGCGCAGCGGGGCGGCGACGAACAGCAGCAGCACCAGGTATCCGGCGGTGTAGCCGACCGGGTACCAGAGCATGTCGGGGCCCTGCACCAGGACCAGGCCCGCGATGCCGAGGAAGGAGGCGGCGGAGAGGTACTCCCCGCTGATGGCGGCCGCGTTCAGGCGCGGGCCGACGGTGCGGGAGGCGACGTAGAAGTCGGAGGTCGTCCGGGAGATGCGCAGGCCGAACGCGCCGACGAGGACGGTCGCGACGACGACGAGCGCGACGGCCGGGACGGCGTAGCCGGAGTTCATCGGTCCTCGACCAGCCGCACGAAGTCGGCCTCGTTGCGTTCGGCGCGCCGCACGTACCAGCGGGCGAGCAGGACCAGCGGCGCGTAGAGGCAGAAGCCGAGCACCGCCCACTGCAGGCGGCGGGCCTCGGGCGCCGCGGCGAACACCAGCGGCAACGGCCCGACCAGCAGCACGAGGAACGCGAACACCGCGAGGGCCGCGCGCAGTTGACTGCGCATCAGGGAGCGGACGTAGGTGTCCCCGAGGGTGGTGAGTTCGTCTATCTCGGTGCGGGGCCGGTAGTAGCCGCCGCTGTGCGGGTAGCGCCCGCGTGCGCGCAGGCGGGTGTGCGGGAGGGCGCGGCGGGGCGGTCCGGTGACGACGACCCGGCGTTCGCTGGGCTCCATGCTCGCCTCCCCCTATCCGGCGGTCCGGCGCATCAGCAGGTCCCGCAGCTCCCGTGCGTGGCGGCGGCTGACCTGGAGCTCCTCGGCGCCGACCAGGACGCTCACCGTGCCGGTGTCCAGGCGGAGTTCGCCGACGTGGTGCAGGGCGACCAGATGCCGGCGGTGGATGCGGACGAACCCGCGGGCACGCCAGCGCTCCTCCAGGGCGGACAGCGGGATGCGCACCAGATGGCTGCCCTTGTGGGTGTGCAGCCGCGCGTAGTCGCCCTGCGCCTCGACGTGGGTGATGTCGTCGACGGCCACGAAGCGGGTCACGCCGCCGAGTTCGACGGGTATGTGGTCGGGGTCGGGCTCGTGCACGGGTATCCGCGGTGCGGCGCCGCCGAGTTCGGCGGCCCGGCGCACCGCTTCGGCCAGCCGCTCCTTGCGCACGGGCTTGAGGATGTAGTCGACGGCGTAGAGGTCGAACGCCTGGACGGCGAAGTCCTCGTGGGCGGTGACGAACACGACCCGCGGCGGGCGGGCGAACCCGGTGAGCAGCCGGGCCAGTTCGAGCCCGTCGAGGCCCGGCATCTGGATGTCCAGGAAGACGACGTCGATCGCGTCGGGGCCGTCCGGACCCGACTCCAGGGCGCGGGTGATGCGGCGCAGCGCCTCGGTGGCGTCGCCCGCTCCCTCGGCGCTGCCGATGCGCGGATCGGCGTGCAGCAGATAGAGCAGTTCCTCCAGCGAGGGGCGTTCGTCGTCGACGGCGAGGGCGCGCAGCATGAACGTGGAGTGTAGGGGCGATCGGGGCGGCTGGACATGTGCCCGGCGCGGGCGTCCGCGCACCGCCGTATGACCGCCCCGGGTGGTTACAGTGCCCACATGAACAGCAGGACCCCGCCGTTCGACGAGCTCGACCGGAAGATCATCACCGCTCTGATGGCGAACGCCCGCCGGAGTTTCGCCGAGATCGGCGCGGACGTCGGACTCTCCGCGACGGCGGTCAAGCGGCGGGTGGACCGGCTGCGCGAGACCGGCGTGATCACCGGGTTCACCGCGACCGTGCAGCCGTCCGCGCTGGGCTGGCGCACGGAGGCGTACGTCGAGGTGTACTGCGAGGGCGCGGCGCCGCCGCGGCGGCTGGCGGAGGTGGTCCGCAACCATCCGGAGATCACCGCCGCGATGACCGTGACGGGCGGGGCGGACGCGCTGCTGCATGTGCGGGCGCGGGACGTGGAGCACTTCGAGGAGGTGCTGGAGCGCATCCGCACGGAGCCGTTCATCCGCAAGACGATCAGCGTGATGGTGCTGTCGCACCTGATCCCGGAGAGCCCGGAGGCGGGCGCGAACCAGATGGCGCCGGACGGGGCGGGCGCCGCCGGCCCCACCGTCGCGGCAGACGCAGCAGAACTGCGCTGACCTGGCCGAAGACGCAGCATTCCTGCGCGGACACGCACCCTTCCTTGCTTGTCGAGCGTCCCTGTCACTTCTTACCTTGGTGTCAACCCTCGACCCGACACGCAGGAAAGCGGAGGAATCCCTTCGTGCCTGAAAGCCGTGTGCCGCGTCTCCGGCGCTTCCTCGTCTGCGAACCCAGACACTTCGCCGTGCAGTACGCGATCAATCCCTGGATGCAGCCCGACGTCCGCGTCGACGTGGACCTCGCCCAGGAGCAGTGGCAGTCGCTGATCCGCGTCTACCGCTCCCACGGGCACAGCGTCGCCGCCGTGGAGCCGGTCCCCGGCCTCCCCGACATGGTCTTCGCCGCGAACTCCGCCGTCGTCGTCGACGGCCGTGTCTTCGGCTCCCTCTTCCACGCGCCGGAACGGCGCCCCGAGTCGATCCACTACGACACCTGGTTCAAGACCGCCGGCTACGACGTGTACCGCCCGGAGTCCGTCGCCGAGGGCGAGGGCGACCTGGTCTGGACCGGCCGGTACATGCTGGCCGGGACCGGCTTCCGCACCACCCGTGAGGCCCATCGCGAGGCGCAGGAGTTCTTCGGCCACCCGGTGATCAGCCTGACCCTGGTGGACCCGTACTTCTACCACCTGGACACGGCGCTGTTCGTGCTCGACGACGACAACATCGTCTACTACCCGGAGGCGTTCTCCCCCGGCAGCCGCGAGGTGCTGGCCCGGCTCTTCCCCGAGGCGGTGCTCGCGACCCGCGACGACGCGCTGACCTTCGGCCTGAACTCCGTCTCCGACGGCCGCCACGTCTTCATCGCGCCGCGGGCCGAGGCGCTCGCGGACCGGCTCGCCGGCCACGGCTATGTCCCCGTCCCCGTCGACCTGTCCGAGCTGCACAAGGCCGGCGGCGGCATCAAGTGCTGCACCCAGGAGATCCGCTGATGACCGCACCCACGCGCACCCGTACGTCCGCCGATCTCATCCGCGCCGAGGAGCCGGTCCTCGCGCACAACTACCATCCGCTGCCCGTGGTCGTCGCCCGCGCCGAGGGTGCCTGGGTGGAGGACGTCGAGGGCCGCCGCTACCTGGACCTGCTCGCCGGCTACTCGGCGCTCAACTTCGGGCACCGCCACCCGGCCCTGATCGAGGCGGCCCACGCCCAGCTGGACCGGCTCACCCTCACCTCCCGCGCCTTCCACAACGACCGGCTCGCCTCCTTCGCCGAGCGCCTGGTCGAGCTGGTCGGGCAGGACATGATGCTGCCGATGAACACCGGCGCCGAGGCGGTGGAGAGCGGCGTCAAACTGGCCCGCAAGTGGGCGTACGACGTCAAGGGCGTGCCCGCCGACCGGGCGACGATCGTGGTCGCGGCCGACAACTTCCACGGCCGTACGACGACCATCGTGGGCTTCTCCACCGACGAGTCGGCGCGCGCCGGATTCGGCCCGTTCACGCCGGGCTTCCGGATCGTGCCGTACAACGACCTCGCGGCGCTGGAGGCGGCCGTCGACGAGACCACCGCCGCGGTGCTCATCGAGCCCATCCAGGGCGAGGCCGGGGTACTGATCCCCGACGACGGCTACCTGACGGGCGTGCGCGAGCTGACCAGCCGCGCGGGCTGCCTGTTCGTCGCGGACGAGATCCAGTCGGGGCTCGGCCGCACCGGGCGCACGCTCGCCGTCGACCACGAGGACGTCGTCCCGGACCTGGTGCTGCTCGGCAAGGCGCTGGGCGGCGGCATCGTGCCGGTGTCGGCGGTGGTGGGCCGGCGCGAGGTGCTCGGGGTGCTGCGGCCGGGCGAGCACGGGTCCACGTTCGGCGGCAACCCGCTCGCGGCGGCGGTCGGCTGCGCGGTGCTCGACCTGCTGGAGACCGGCGAGTTCCAGCTCCGGGCCACCGAGCTGGGCGCGGTGCTGCGCGAGGGACTGACCGATCTGGTGGGCCGGGGCGTCGTCGGCTTCCGCTCGCGCGGACTGTGGGCGGGCGTGGACATCGACCCCGCGCTCGGCACCGGCCGCGACATCAGCGAGCGGCTGATGCGCGCGGGCATCCTGGTCAAGGACACCCACGGCTCCACGATCCGGATCGCGCCGCCGCTGACCATCACCGAGGAGGAGCTGCGAGGGGCGCTGGCGTCCCTGGAGAAGGTGCTGACGGAGACCGCGGCCGGCTGACCGGGTCCGGCGCGCGCGGCCGGGATCCTTCCGCCGCGGCCGGGACCCTTCCGCCGCGACCGGGGTCCTTCCGCCGCGACCTGGCCGGGTCCGGTGCGCGGCGGGGATCCTTCCGCCGCGCCCTGGCCGGTCCCGGCCGTCCCAGGTTCCGGCCGCGCGCGCCTGCCCCTACACTGCACCCCACCAGAACGCCCGTTGACCTGCTGGAACTTGGCGGTCGAGCCGACCGGGCCCGAGTGAGGAGCGACCCCTTGTTCTACTACCTGCTGAAATACGTGCTCTTGGGGCCCCTGTTGAGGCTGGTGTTCCGGCCCAGGATCGAGGGCCTCGAGCACGTACCGGCGCAGGGACCGGCCATCGTCGCGGGCAACCACCTCTCCTTCTCGGACCACTTCCTGATGCCCGCCATCCTCAAGCGGCGCATCACCTTCCTCGCCAAGGCCGAGTACTTCACCGGACCCGGCATCAAGGGCCGGCTGACGGCGGCGTTCTTCCGCAGCATCGGGCAGATCCCGGTCGACCGCTCCGGCAAGGAGGCGGGCCAGGCCGCGATCCGCGAGGGCCTCGGGGTGCTGCGCCAGGACCATCTGCTCGGCATCTACCCGGAGGGCACGCGCTCGCACGACGGACGGCTCTACAAGGGCAAGGTCGGGGTCGCGGTGATGGCGCTGAAGGCGGGCGTCCCGGTGATCCCGTGCGCGATGATCGGCACGTTCGAGGCGCAGCCGCCCGGCGCGGTGCTCCCGCGCGTCCACCCGGTGGTGATCCGGTTCGGCAAGCCGCTGGACTTCTCCCGCTACGCGGGCATGGAGAACGAGAAGGCGATCCTGCGGGCGGTCACCGACGAGATCATGTACGCCATCCTGTCCCTGTCGGAGCAGGAGTACGTCGACGAGTACGCGGCCGTCGTCAAGGCGCAGGAGGCGGAGGCGAAGGGGGCCCGGGAACGCAGGTTCCCGCGGGCGCCGCTGAGTTGACCGACCGGGATCGGGATCGGGATCGCGAGTCGCCGCCTTCGAAGGCGAGTTGATCGCACGAGGGGCGGCCGGATGGACTCCGGCCGCCCCTGTTCACGTCGGCGCCGAGGCTACGGCGTCGAAGCGGTGTGCGGCGCCGAGGCTACGGCGTCGGCGCGGTGTGCGGCGCCGAGGTTACGGCGTCGGCGTGGCGTGCGGTGCGCAGGTCACGTCCTTGCTGTCCACCTTGCCGGTGAGCAGGTAGGTGTCGACCCGGCTGTTGATGCAGGGGTTGACCAGTCCGGTCACGCCGTGGGAGCCGGCGCCCTGCTCGGTGATCAGGCGGGAGCCCTTGAAGCGCTTGTGCAGTTCGACGGCGCCCTGGTACGGCGTGGCGGCGTCGTTGGTGGACTGCACGATCAGCACCTGGGGCAGGCCCTTGCCGGTGCGCACCTCGACCGGGGTCTGCTGCTTGACCGGCCAGGTGGCGCACGGCAGGTTCATCCAGGCGTTGGCCCAGGTCATGAACGGGTAGTTCTTGTTGAGCTCGGTGTTGTCGCGGTCCCACTTCTTCCAGCTGGTGGGCCACTTGGCGTCGGTGCACTCGACGGCCGTGTAGACGGCGGTGCCGTTCTCCGAGGTGGCGTTGCCCGCGGTGTCCGACATGTCGGGGGCGGCCGCGTCGACGAGCGACTGGGTGTCACCGGCGAAGTAGGCGCTGAAGACCTTCGCGACCGGCGCCCACGAGGAGTCGTAGTACGGGGCGCTCTGGAAGAAGCCGATCAGTTCGGCCGGGCCGACGACCCCGCCGATGGGGTTCTTCTTCGCGGTGGCGCGCAACTGGAGCCACTTGGCCTGGACTTCGGCGCGCGTGGTGCCGAGGTGGTAGGCCGCGTCGTTCTTCGCGACCCAGTCCTCCCAGTCCTTCCAGCGGCCCTCGAAGGCGACGTCCTGGTCCAGGTTGGCCTGGTACCAGATGTTGTCGCGGTCCGGGTTCACGACGCTGTCGACGATCATCCGGCGGACATGGCCCGGGAACAGCGTGCCGTAGACGGCGCCGAGGTAGGTGCCGTAGGAGACGCCCAGGTAGTTGAGCTTCTTCTCACCGAGCCCGGCGCGGATGACGTCGAGGTCGCGCGCGGTGTTCGCCGTGGTCATGTACGGCAGCATCGTGCCGCTGCGCTGGTAGCAGCCGTCGGCGTACTCCTTGGCGAGCTTGCGCTGGGCGGTCTTGTCGGCCTCCGTGTCGGGGACCGGGTCGGCCTTGGGCGCCTTGACGTACTCCTGCGGGTCGATGCAGGAGATGGCGGCGGAGTGGCCGACACCGCGCGGGTCGAAGCCCACGAAGTCGTACGCCTTGGAGGTGTTGACCCACAGGGCGCTCTTGGTGGTGACGCGGCGCGGGAAGCGCAGGCCGGAGCCGCCGGGGCCGCCCGGGTTGTAGATCAGGGCACCCTGACGTTCCTGCGGGGTGCCGGTGGCGCCGATGCGGTCGACGGCGAGCTTGATCTGCTTGCCGTCGGGGTGCGCGTAGTCCAGCGGGACGGTGACATAGCCGCACTGGATGGGCTTTTCGAGGCCCCAGTCGGCGGGGCAGTCCTGCCAGTCGATGCCGGCCTTGGCGGCGCGGGCGGCGGCGACGGCGGCGCCGCGCGCCTCGCGGTCCTGGCCCTTGTGGCTGTCGGCGCTCGCCGCGGGCGCGGCGAGCGCGCCGGTTATCAGGGTCGCCGTGACCAGCACTCCGGCCGAACCGAGCGCGAACACACGGTTCTTCGGTCTGATGTCCCTCAAGAGGGGCCTCCCCGTACATGGCTTCGAATGGTCACCCGGGATCCTCGCGGCTGTGACATACCTGAGAACAGGGTTCGTTGACCTTCTTTGCCAATCCGATAACCGGACGAGACAGTCCCGCTCAGCGGTTGTTCACCGCAGGAGGGCCAACGCCTCGTCCAGCACGCGGCGCAGCCGCAGGCCGTCGGGCGCGACGGCGGTCACCGCCGCCGCGGGACCCGGCAGGGGCAGTACGGCGGCCCCCTCCCCCAGCATCCGCGCCCGCACCGGTTCCGCGGCGAACTCCGGCCGTACGACGATCAGTTGCCCGGCCGCGCGCTGTCCGCCGAGCACGGCGGGGCCGTCCCAGCCGCCCGGCGCCCCGGGCCCGCACGCAAGCTCCTGGTCCAGCACGGCCCGGCCCGCGATCCGTACGCTCAGACGGCTCGTCAGCCGGCCGGGTTCCTCCCCCGCCCGCCCCAGCACCTGTTCCTCGCGCAGCACCAGCCGCGCGCCTGCCGCCAGCTCCACCCGGGTGCGCACACGCAGATCACTGCCGGCCACGGAGATCAACGGCTCGGGCAGCCAGTGCAGTTCGCCATCGTCGGCGACCCGCAGCAGGACGTCGTAGTGGGCCTCCTCCTTGGCCTGGCCGGGCAGCGCGATGGTCGCGGCGGCCGAGCCGACGCGCAGCCGCGCGCCCTTTTCCGCCTCCGCCTCGACGGTGAACCGGTCCCCGCCGAGCGGGCCGCTCATCGCGCCGACCAGCAGCACGCGCGCCTCGCCGCTCTCGCCGCGGGTGCGGCGCGGGGCCAGCGGGCCCTCACCGTCCAGCACCGGCAGGGCGGTTGCTCCGCGGCCGTCGGCGCGGGCGACGATCCGCGCGGTCGCGCGGACCCCGGCCCGCGTCACGCCGTCCACGCGGCGAGCCGCGCGCGCACCCAGGCGGCGACGTCCGCGACCCCGGTCTCGCCGCGCAACGACTGCATGACGACGGGCAGTTCGCCGCGGGCGGCCTTCGCGTCGGCGGCCATCCGCGCGAGGTCGGAGCCGACGTAGGGCGCGAGGTCCGTCTTGTTCACCACGAGCAGGTCCGCGGTGGTGACGCCGGGGCCGCCCTTGCGCGGGATGTCGTCGCCGCCGGCGACGTCGATGACGAAGATCTGCGCGTCCACGAGCCCCTTGGAGAACGTGGCGGTGAGGTTGTCCCCGCCGGACTCGACGAGCACGAGGTCGAGCGGTCCCACGGTGTCCTCCAGGTCCTCCACCGCCTCCAGGTTGGCGGAGATGTCGTCCCGGATGGCGGTGTGCGGGCAGGCGCCGGTCTCCACGGCGGTGATCCGCTCGGGCGGCAGCACCGCCTCGCGGAGCAGGAACTCGGCGTCCTCGCGGGTGTAGATGTCGTTGGTGACGACGGCGAGCGACAACTCCTCGCGCAGCGCCCGGCACAGGGCCGCGACGGTGGCGGTCTTGCCGGAGCCGACGGGACCGCCGAGCCCGACACGGAACGCCCGTCGGGTCCCGTCCGCGCGGTGCGCGTCCGCGCCGACGGCGGGGGTGTGGTCGTGGGAGTGGTCGAGGTGCATGTACGGCTCCGGGGGCGAGGGTCGGCGGTCACGGCCGACGGGGTCGGGGAGGGGCAGGCACCCACCCGGGGGCGGGTGCCGGGCGCGCGGGGTGGTCGGGGCCAGGACGTGTCCGCTCACCCACCCGGGAGCGGGTGCCGGACACGCGGACGGTCGGGGTCAGGGCGTGTCCGCGGAGTCACGCCGGGGAGAAGGGACTTCGCGGCCACGTCACGGCCTAGGACGCGAACAGGCGCATCGGCCGGGCGGCATGGGCCTCCGCGCCGATCTCCAGCAGGGGCGCGGACGCCGCGGGCAGGGCGTCGGTGCCCTCGGTGAGGGCGAGCCGGGCGGCGGCCACCGCGCGGTCGACGACGAGGTCCAGCTCCGGCGCCAGCCGCGCCAGCACCCCTGTCGCGTCGAACGGGTCGAGGCTGAGCAGCCGTACCGTCGCGGAGGCCGGACCGCTCACGCTCTCGTACGCCGCGCAGTGGGCGGCGTCCTCGCCGCCGAGCCCCGCGGCCCGCGCCGCGAGCCCGAGCACCACCGGCTGATGCGCGCCCTTGGGGAACGCCCTTGCCAGCGCGTCGAGTTCGTCGGAGGGCCAGGTGGCGCGCGCGGCCCGCATCAGCTGTCGGCCGAGCTTGCGCGCGGCCGCGCGCAGCGCGGGCGAGGGCGTCCTGGCGTCCGCGGCGGCGTCCAGCTCCACCGGGTCGGCGCCGAGGGCCGCCGCCGCGGCGAACGCGGCGGCCACCAGGCCGGCCGTGTGCAGCCGGCCCCGGCAGAAGTCCGCCAGGTCCGCCGCCGAGTCGATCCGTCCGGCCCGGACCGCGGCCTCCGCCCCGCCGGAGTGCGCGTGCCCTCCGGCGGGGAAGCGGCCGTCGGCCAGGACCAGCAGTGCGGCCCTGGACATCAGAAGAGGAAGTAACGCTGGGCCATGGGCAGTTCGGCCGCGGGCTCGGCCTCGACGAGTTCGCCGTCGATGTGCACGGCGAAGCTGTCGGGGTCGACCTGGACCCGGGGGCGCGCGTCGTTCTCCTTCAGGTCGGCCTTGGTCACCGCGCGGGTCGACTCGATGGCGACGAACCGCTTGCCGAGCTGCAACCGCTCCGGCAGCCCGTCCTCGACGGCCAGCGGGGCCACGAAGTTGAAGGAGTTGGCGGCGGGCGCCCGCCCGATCGCCCCGAACATCGGCCGCGGCAGGATGGGTTGGGGCGTGGGGATGGAGGCGTTCGCGTCGCCCATCTGCGCGTAGGCGATCTGGCCGCCCTTGATGACGAGGTGCGGTTTGACCCCGAAGAACGCGGGCTCCCAGAGCACGAGGTCGGCGAGCTTGCCGCTCTCCACGGAGCCGATCTCCCGCGAAAGTCCCTGCGCGATGGCGGGGTTGATCGTGTACTTGGCGACGTAGCGCCGCACCCGGTGGTTGTCCGCGCGGCCGTCCCCGGGCAGCGCGCCCCGCCGTCGCTTCATCACGTGGGCGGTCTGCCAGGTGCGCATGACGACCTCGCCGACGCGTCCCATGGCCTGCGAGTCGGAGGAGATGATCGAGATCGCGCCGAGGTCGTGCAGGATGTCCTCGGCCCCTATCGTCGACGGCCGGATGCGGGACTCGGCGAACGCCAGGTCCTCCGGCACGGCTGCGTTGAGGTGGTGACAGACCATCAGCATGTCGAGGTGTTCCTCGGCGGTGTTGACGGTGAACGGCCGGGTCGGATTGGTGGAGCTGGGCAGCACGTTGGGCTCGGAGACGACGGTCATGATGTCCGGCGCGTGCCCGCCGCCCGCGCCCTCGGTGTGGTACGCGTGGATGCCCCGCCCGGCGATCGCGGCGAGCGTGTCGCCCACGAAACCGGCCTCGTTGAGGGTGTCGGTGTGGATGGCGATCTGCACGCCGGTTCGGTCGGCGACGGTGAGCGAGGCGTCGATGACCGCGGGCGTGGAGCCCCAGTCCTCGTGCAGCTTCAGCCCCAGCGCGCCGCCGCGGATCTGCGACAGCATCGCCTCGTGGGAGACGGTGTTGCCCTTGCCGAGCAGGCCGAAGTTGACCGGGTGGCCCTCCATCGCCTCGAACATCCGGGCCAGATGCCAGGGGCCGGGCGTGACGGTGGTGGCCTTGGACCCCTCCGCGGGTCCGGTGCCGCCGCCGACGAGGGTGGTGATGCCCGCGGCCAGCGCCTCGTCGGCGATCTGCGGGCAGATGAAGTGGACGTGCGCGTCGATCGCGCCGGCCGTGAGGATGCGCCCGTTGCCCGCGATCACCTCGGTCTCCGGGCCGATGACCAGGTCAGGGTGGACCCCGTCCATGGTGTCCGGGTTGCCCGCCTTGCCGATGCCGGTGATCCGGCCGTCGCGCAGGCCGACGTCGGCCTTGACGATCCCCCAGTGGTCGACGATCACCACGCCGGTGATCACGGTGTCCGGGGTGCCCTCGGCGCGGGTGGCGCGGGACTGCCCCATGGACTCGCGGATGACCTTGCCGCCGCCGAACACCGCCTCGTCGCCGGAGAGTCCGGGGCCGCCGGAGCGGTCCTCCTCGATCTCGATCAGCAGATCGGTGTCGGCGAGCCGGATGCGGTCGCCCGTCGTGGGGCCGAACAGGTCGGCGTAGGCGGCACGGGACAGCTCAGGCATCGAGGGCACCTCCGGTCTCCCCGCGCAGCCCCGGCACCACCCGGGCACCGGCGATCGGCACGAGTTCCACGTCGACGGGGATGCCGGGCTCGAAGCGGACAGCGGTGCCCGCGGCGATGTTCAGCCGCTTTCCGCGCGCCGCCGCCCGGTCGAACTCCAGGCCGGGGTTGGCCTCGGCGAAGTGGTAGTGGGAGCCGACCTGGACGGGCCGGTCGGCGGCGTTGAGCACGGTCAGCCGGGTGACCTCGCGGCCCGCGTTGCACACGACCGGGTCCTCGGCGAACAGGATCTCTCCGGGAATCATGGCGGCCTGCCCCCTGGTCAGACGATCGGGTCGTGGACGGTGACGAGCTTGGTGCCGTCCGGGAAGGTCGCCTCGACCTGCACGTCGTGGATCATCTCGGGCACGCCCTCCATGACATCGTCGCGGGTGAGCAACTTCCTGCCGGAGGACATGAGTTCGGCGACGCTACGGCCGTCCCTCGCGCCTTCGAGGATGTGCGAGGTGATGAGCGCGACGGACTCGGGGTGGTTGAGCCGGAGACCGCGGGCCCTGCGCTTCTCGGCGACGTCGGCCGCCACGTGGATCAGCAGCCTCTCCTGCTCGTGCGGGGTCAGTTGCACAGCCCACCTCACCGTCCTCACCCGGACCGTGCGGGGTCCGGTCGCCGCAGCCCCGGGGCAAAGTCCCTGGTGGCGTGGAGGGGAGGCTAGTTGGAGCTGGTTTCCGGCACGTTAACCACACGCCGCGCGGATCACGGCCGTCCGCACGCGCGGGTCCGCCACCCGGGTCCCGGGCGACGGGCGGGACCGTATACGGCGTGGTGGAGCGGGGCGGCCCTACGACGCTCCCGGCCCCCGGTGCTCCGCCGTGATGCCGAACCGCTGCCGCTCCCGGGACGCGGACGTCACCTCGCGCAGCCGCGAGACGGCGCTGACCACCTGCTCCTCCGGCCGCTCCGGGAGGGCCACCTCCTTCTCGACCTCTTGCAGCCGTTCCAGGTCGGCGGCGGAGACCAGGGCGACGAGGGGCTTGCCGTGCCGGGTCACGACGACGCGCTCGCCGCCGTACACCACCCGGTTGATCAGGTCGGCGAGCTCAGCCCTGGCTTGCGTCACCGGAATCTCGTAGGCCATGCCCCCATCATGCCCCACCCTGACGGGACGTACGTCCTGTACATTTTTTACGGAAGCGCCACCCGCCGCGAAAAGGGGTACACGATGAACCGACCGTTCGACCCGTACGAGAAGCTGCTCGGCGAACGGATCGTCCTGCTCGGCACGGAGATCGACGACGCGGCCGCGAACGACGTGGTGGCGCGCCTGGTCCACCTGGAGCACCAGGCGCCGGACCGGGACATCTCGCTGTACGTCAACTCACCCGGCGGCTCGTTCGAGGCCATGACGGCGATCTACGACACCATGCGGTTCGTCGCGTGCCAGGTCGCGACGGTCTGCCTCGGGCAGGCCGGCACGGCGGCCGCGGTGCTGCTGGCGGCGGGCGCACCGGGCAGGCGTTCGATGCTGCCGGGGGCGCGGGTGCTGCTGCGCCGGCCGGAGCTGCCGGAGCGGGTCGAGGGCTCGGCGAGCGATCTCGCCGTACGGGCGCGGGAGGCGCTGCGCACCCGGGCGCTGCTGGAGGAGATGCTCGGACGCCACACCGGCCGCGGCCGCGGCGAGGTGGGCGAGGACATCGAGCGGGGCCGGGTCCTCCCGGCACGCGAGGCGGTGGCGTACGGGCTGGTGGACCGCGTCGCGCCGGCCGGTGCGGCCCGCCCCGGCGCGCCGGTCGCGGGGTGAGGCGCCGATGCTGCCTCCCGAGCTGCCGCCGCTGCCCGCGCTGACCCGGGCGGAGGGCGAGTTGATCGACCGCTATCTGGAGGTGGCGGACCTCATGGGCCGGATCAATCCGGGCCGGCACGGGGACACCTACAGCGGGCTGCGCGCCGCCCAGGCCCTGGTGGCGAAGGCGACCGCGCTGCGCGACGCGCTGGCGCTGATGCACCAGCGCGGCGAGACGGAACTGCACGCGCCGACCCTGGCGCGGGCGCTGCGGGTGCTGGACGGCGAGCGGCGCACCGCCCGGGTCACCGTGCCGCCGGCCCGAGCGAGTTGACCACGGCGGGGGCCACGCGAGGTGACCACGGCGAGGGCCGCGCGCCGGGCGCGGTCCGCAGCGGACGGTCCGTCATGTCGCCGAAGGCGCCGACACGGAGACCAAACGGGCCGAAAGGCTGACCGCCGTTCGGCGTACTCGCCGATGATTCTTCGGGCCCGGAAGGCTTGCGCAACGGGTGGACACCCAGGGCGGGATGACGGGTATCGCCGCTGGTGGGAGGCTCATCGGCCACCTCGACGGAGATTCGAACAGAGCACTGTCCACCCGAACGGGTGAGTGGTGAGTAACAACACAAATCCTAGGTTCCGTTGGGATTTTCAGACATGCGTAGGTGAAGATCCCTGTCTGACGACAAGCCCCCGCCACCACGGCGGGGCGGTCCGGGCGGACGCCGAGTCCTGCCGCCGCCCGGATGCCCGGTCGACAGGAGTGCATCGGCAGGAGTGGAGGACCCGAGCAAGACGGGTCGCCGGCACGGTCGCGCCATGGCCGGGCCGAGCAGCCCTTGGGGTGAAGCCGCATCCGCGGCCGGGCAACTTCGCCAGCCCGAATCCGACAGGTCATCCTTCACAGGCGGCTGACGAAGGGTTGCGCATGACTGCGCTCAATCGTGTCCCGTCGCTGATGGCTCGGGCCGGCACCGCCTCGGCCCTCACCATCGCCGCCGTGGGCGGTTCGATCGTGATTCCGGGCGTCGCCACCGACGCCGCGGCCGCGACCACCGCGACGAAGGCACTTCAGATCGCGGCCTCAAAGAAGGGTGCCCCCTACAGGTGGGGCGCCACGGGGCCGAATCGTTTCGACTGCTCCGGGCTCACGCTGTACTCGTTCAAGAAGGCGGGGAAGTCTCTGCCCCGTACGGCGGCGGCGCAGTACAACCGGACCCACCACATCTCCGCGAGCCACCGCAAGGCAGGAGACCTGGTCTTCTTCCACTACGGATCCAGCGTGTACCACGTGGGGATCTACGCGGGGAAGGGCAAGATCTGGCACGCCCCGAAGACGGGCGACGTGGTGAGGCTGCAGAAGATCTGGACCAAGAGCGTCTGGTACGGCCGGGTCAGCTGACCCTCTCCGGGGCCGGTGGCGGCACCCTGACACGCCGCCACCGCTCCGGGACCACCGGAACCTCTCCCGGCCCTCCGCACCCCCTGCGAGCCCGCGGACGCGTCACGGCTCCTGCTGCCCCGCCGTGGTGACCGGGCGGGCCGGCACCGTCCAGGGCAGCTCGATGGAGACCGTCTTGCCGCCCTCGCGGGTCGGCAGCACGCTGAGCTTGCCCCCGCACTCGGCGGCGAGCCAGCGGATGATGACCATGCCGCGCCCGTTGTCCTGCTGGACGGCCGCGGGCAGCCGCTTCGGGAAGCGCGGATGGCTGTCGGTGACGCCGATGCGCAGGTGTTCGTCACGGACCAGCGTGAGCCCCACCGTGAAGGTGGGTGACTGGCCGAAGGTGTGCTGCACGGCGTTGGTGGCGAGCTCGGAGACGATGAGCCGGATGGTGTCCGACACCTCCGTGTGCACGGGCAGACCCCACTCCGCGAGGGTGGTGACGACATAGCCGCGGGCCGCGGCCACCGAGGCGGGATCGCTCGGCAGAGTGACGGATGCTTCCAGATGGTCTGCCATGGCGACGTCGTCCCTTTCGCACGGCACCGGAGTCCGACACGGAGCGGATGGTTCGAGTACGGTCCCGGACTGGTGCTTCGTCGCCAGAGTGCCATCACAGCGCCGTCCGCGGGTGGCGATCCACCAAGATATGCATATATCTGTCGCTCGATGCGGTGAACTCTGCTACGGCAGAGCGTATTTGGGCGGTCCAGGAGGAGTAGGGAGTAATCCATGCAACACGGTCCCGCGGTGCGCCGCCGGAAACTGGGCGCCGAACTGCGCGCGTTGCGCGCGGGTGCGGGCCTCACCAGTGGCGAGGCGGCGCGCCTCGTCGGCTGGCACCAGTCGAAAGTGAGCCGGATAGAGACCGGCGCCAGTGGGGTGAAACCGGCCGATGTGCGGTTACTCCTGGACGTCTACGCGGTGCACGATCCGCACCTGCGCGAACTGCTGCTGGTCCTCGCGGGCTCGGACGACCAGGGCGGCCGGCACCACTGGTCGCACGCCTACCGCGGCGTACTGCCCCCCGCCTACCGGGATTTCATCAGCCTGGAGTCGCAGGCCGGCGGTATGCGGACGCTGGAGACGTCCGTGGTGCCCGGACTGCTCCAGACCCCGGAGTACGCCCGCGCGGTGACCCGGGCGGCCGTGGGCGGCCCCGACGCGGGCGACGACCGACTGGAGGCGCTGGTCCAGGTGCGGCTGGCCCGGCAGGACGTGCTGCACGAGGAACCGCCGCTGGAGCTGAGCGCGGTGCTCGACGAGGCGGTGCTGCGCAGGGAGGTCGGCGGTCCGGGTGTGATGACCCGGCAGCTGGACCGTTTGCTTCAGGAGGCCGCGCTGCCCCAAGTGCGGCTCCAGGTACTGCCGTTCGCGGCCGGGGCGCACATCGGCGTGACCGGTCCTTTCGTTATTTTCTCATTTTCGAGCACATCTGATCTGGACGTGGTTGTTCTCGACCACTTGACGAGTAGCCTCTATCTGGAGCGAAAAGAGGACCTCCAGGCGTATGCGGAGGCCTTCGACGCACTGCAGATCCACGCCCTTTCCCCCGAGGACTCGTTGGATTACATCGCCGGGATTCGTGACGGCGCGTAAGGAGGCACCATGTCTGCACTGCCTCGGAACGTACCTTCCAGTACCGAGCTGCACGACGTGCGCTGGCTGCGCAGCAGCCACAGCACGGGAGCGAACAACTGCGTGGAGACCGCCGCACCGCCCGCCGGGCGCTGGGCCGGACTGCTCGCCGTACGGGACTCCAAGGATCCGGCCGGACCCGCCCTGCTCTTCTCCCCCGAGAGCTGGACGGGCTTTCTCGCCGCGCTCCGCTGAGCCCCTCTCAGGTCCGCGGTCGGCGCACGGCCGTGTCACGCCGACTCATGGTCGTGTCGCGTCGATCACCCGCACCGCCTGCTCGATCTGCGCCTCGGAGAGGTCGCCGCGGGCCGTCAGCCGCAGTCGGGAGATGCCGTCGGGCACGGAAGGAGGACGGAAGCACCCCACCGCCAGACCCGCCGACCGGCAGTCGGCCGCCCAGCGCACCGCCTGCTCCGGCGACGGCGCGCGCACCGAGACCACCGCGGCGTCCGGGGGCACCGCCTCCAGACCCGCGGCGGTCAGGCGCGCGTGCAGTTCCGCGGCGACCGCGCGGGCCCGCGCCGCGCGCTCCGGCTCGCGGCGCAGCAGCCTGAGCGCGGCCAGCGCCGACCCCGCCGCGGCCGGCGCGAGCCCGGTGTCGAAGATGAACGTGCGGGCCGCGTTGACCAGATGGTCGATCACCCGCGCCGGGCCGAGGACGGCACCGCCCTGGCTGCCCAGCGACTTCGACAGGGTGAGCGTCGTGACGACGTCGTCGGCGCCCGCGAGGCCCGCCGCGTGGGGAGCGCCCCGGCCGCCCTCGCCCAGCACGCCGAGACCATGCGCGTCGTCCACCAGCAGCCCGGCGCCGTGCTCCCGGCACGCGCGCGCGTACCCGGCGAGCGGGGCCGCGTCGCCGTCGACGGAGAAGACCGTGTCGGAGACGACCACCGCGGGCCCGTCGTGGGTGCCGAGCGCCTTGCGCGCCCCCTCCGGGTCGGCGTGGCCGATGACCTGGGTGGTGCCGCGGGCCAGCCGGCAACCGTCGATCAGGGAGGCGTGGTTGCCGGCGTCGGAGACGATCAGGGAGCCGTGCGGGGCGAGCGCGGTGACCGCCGCGAGGTTGGCGGCGTACCCGGAGGACAGCACCAGGGCGGCCTCGAAGCCGCAGAACTCGGCGAGCTCCCGCTCCAGCGTGGTGTGCAGTTCCGTGGTGCCGGTGACCAGCCGGGAGCCGGTGGCGCCGCCGCCCCAGGTGCGGGCGGCCGCCGCGGCGCCCTCGACGACCTCGGGATGCCGGGTCAGGCCCAGATAGTCGTTGCTCGCGAGATCCAGGAGGGGTGAGTCGGCGGGGCGCGGACGCAGCGTCCGTACGAGTCCGGCGCGGCGGCGCAGCTCCGCCTGCTCGTCGATCCAGCCGAACGCCATGGCTCCTCCGGGGATTTTGTAGGTAGCGAACAGACACTAGCCGGACGTCCTGCACCCCAGGGTGTGGCAATACCCACACGTCGAACCGTGTCTGTTGTGCGGACTCTCCTTGGCCCCGGACCCTCCTGTAGGACAGGATCGACCCTCATGGACCTGCTGAACACGCTGGTGGACAAGGGGCTTCGGCGCGAGACGCCGACCCGCGAGGAAGCTCTGGCCGTTCTCGCCACCTCCGACGACGACCTGCTCGATGTGGTGGCCGCGGCCGGCAAGGTGCGCCGGCACTGGTTCGGCCGACGGGTGAAACTGAACTACCTCGTCAACCTCAAGTCCGGCTTGTGCCCGGAGGACTGCTCGTACTGCTCGCAGCGCCTGGGCTCGACGGCGGGCATCCTGAAGTACACCTGGCTCAAGCCCGACCAGGCCTCCGAGGCGGCCGCGGCGGGCCTGGCCGGGGGCGCGAAGCGGGTCTGCCTGGTGGCGTCCGGGCGCGGTCCGACGGACCGGGACGTCGACCGGGTGTCGGACACGATCCGCACGATCAAGGAACAGAACGAGGGCGTCGAGGTGTGCGCCTGTCTCGGCCTGCTCTCCGACGGCCAGGCCGAGCGGCTGCGCGAGGCGGGCGCGGACGCCTACAACCACAACCTCAACACGTCCGAGGCCACCTACGGCGACATCACCACCACGCACACGTACGCCGACCGGGTCGACACCGTGCAGAAGGCGCACGCGGCCGGGCTCTCCGCCTGCTCGGGCCTGATCGCCGGTATGGGTGAGAGCGACGAGGACCTGGTTGACGTCGTGTTCTCGCTGCGCGAGCTGGACCCGGACTCCGTTCCGGTGAACTTCCTGATCCCGTTCGAGGGAACTCCGCTGGCGAAGGAGTGGAACCTGACCCCGCAGCGCTGCCTGCGCATCCTCGCGATGGTCCGGTTCGTCTGCCCCGACTCCGAGGTCCGCATCGCGGGCGGCCGCGAGGTCCATCTGCGCACCATGCAGCCGCTCGCGCTGAACCTCGCCAACTCGATCTTCCTCGGCGACTACCTCACCAGCGAGGGCCAGGCCGGCAAGGCCGACCTGGAGATGATCGCCGACGCCGGTTTCGAGGTGGAGGGCGCCGACCAGGTCACCCTGCCCGAGCACCGGGTCGCCGGCGGCGGCTGCGGCGCACACGCGGGCACGGAGAGCGGCGGCTGCGGCTCGCACGAGGAGGCCGGCTGCGGCTCCCACGCGGGCGGCGGTTGCGGCTCGCACGCGGGCGGCGTCTGCGGCTCCCACGCGGGCGGTGGCGTCTGCGGTACGACGACGGCGGCGCCGGCCGAGGCCTCGACCGAGGCCGCTCCCGCTCCCGCCGGCCCGAACGAGCCGCGCCCCGACCTCGTGGCGGTCCGCCGCCGGGGCGCCGGAACGGACCTGGCGCCCAATGCCTGACGCCCTGCCCGCGTCCCCGCCCGACCTCGCGTCGCCCGGCCCCGCGTCCGTCGCGGGGCCGGACACGGCCGAGCTGCTCGCACTCGACCGGCGGCACGTCTGGCACCCGTACGGACCCATGCCGGGCCGTCAGGAACCGCTCGTCGTGGAGTCGGCGAGCGGGGTCCGGCTGCGGCTCGCGGACGGCGCGGGCGAGCTGGTCGACGGCATGTCCTCCTGGTGGTCGGCCATCCACGGCTACAACCACCCGGTGCTGAACGAGGCCGCGCACGCCCAGCTCGGCCGGATGAGCCACGTGATGTTCGGCGGGCTCACCCACGAGCCCGCCGTACGTCTGGCGAAACTCCTCGTCGACATCACGCCCGAGGGTCTGGAGCACGTCTTCCTGGCCGACTCCGGCTCGGTGTCGGTGGAGGTGGCCGTGAAGATGTGCCTCCAGTACTGGCGCTCGCTCGGGCGGCCCGGCAAGCACCGGCTGATGACCTGGCGCGGCGGCTACCACGGTGACACGTGGCAACCCATGTCCGTGTGCGACCCGGACGGCGGGATGCACGACCTGTGGACCGGGGTCCTGCCGCGCCAGATCTTCGCCGACGCGCCTCCGGCCGAGTTCGACGAGCGGTACGCCGACCGGCTGCGCGCGCTCGTCGCCCGGCACGCCGACGAACTGGCCGCCGTGATCGTCGAGCCGGTGGTGCAGGGCGCGGGCGGGATGCGCTTCCACTCCCCCGCCTATCTGCGGGTGCTGCGCGAGGCGTGCGACGAGCACGGCGTGCTGCTCGTGTTCGACGAGATCGCCACCGGCTTCGGGCGCACCGGCGCGCTGTTCGCGGCGGAGCACGCGGGCGTGACCCCGGACGTGATGTGCGTCGGCAAGGCGCTGACCGGCGGCTATCTGACGATGGCGGCGACGCTGTGCACCTCGCGGGTGGCCGAGGGCATCTCGCGCGGCGAGGTGCCGGTGCTGGCGCACGGCCCGACGTTCATGGGCAACCCGCTGGCCGCGGCGGTGGCCTGCGCCTCGCTCGGGCTGCTGCTCGGGCAGGACTGGCGCGCCGAGGTCGGGCGGATCGAGGCGGGCCTCAGGGACGGGCTGGCCGGGGCGGCGGACCTCGACGGCGTGAAGGACGTACGGGTCCTCGGCGCCATCGGGGTCGTCCAGCTGGACCACGAGGTCGACATGGCGGCGGCGACCCGGGCCGCGGTCCGCGAGGGCGTGTGGCTGCGGCCGTTCCGCGACCTCGTGTACACGATGCCGCCGTATGTGACGGGTGACGAGGACGTGGCACGGATCGCGCGCGCGGTGTGCGCCGCGGCGCGGGAGGGATGACATGCCGATTCTGGTGATCAGCGGGACGGGCACGGAGATCGGCAAGACGGTCGCCACGGCCGCCGTCGCGGCGTCGGCGCTCGCGGCGGGCCGCTCGGTGGCCGTGCTCAAGCCGGCCCAGACGGGGGTACGACCGGACGAGCCCGGGGACGCCGAGGAGGTCGCGCGGCTCGCGGGCCCCGTGACCGCCGCCGAACTGGCCCGTTTTCCCGAGCCGTTGGCGCCCGCGACCGCGGCGCGCCGGGCCGGTCTCGCTCCCGTGGGCCCGGAGCAGGTGGCGGAGGCGGCGCAGAAGCTGGCCGCCGAGCACGACCTGGTGCTGGTCGAGGGCGCGGGCGGGCTGCTGGTGCGGTTCGACGCGGCGGGCGGCACGCTGGCGGACGCGGCGGGCCTGCTCGGCGCACCGGTGCTCGTGGTCGCCCCGGCCGGTCTCGGCACCCTGAACGCGACCGAGTTGACCGCTCGTGAACTGCGGTTCCGTGAGATCGAGTTGGCAGGCGTGGTGATCGGCAGCTGGCCCGAGGAGCCGGATCTCGCGGCGCGCTGCAACCTCGCCGACCTGCCGGAGGTGGCGGGCGCGCCGCTGCTGGGCGCGCTGCCCGCGGGCGCGGGTTCGCTGACCCCGGCGGCGTTCCGGGCGGCGGCTCCGGGCTGGCTCGCCCCCGGGCTGCACGGCCGGTGGGACGCGGAGGCGTTCCGGGAGCGGGAGGCAGCGCGGGCGTTCCCGGGGCGGGAGGCCGCGCAGGCCCGGTGAGCGATGGAGCGTGAACGGTGAAGCGTGAGCGGTCGGGCGTGAGCCGCAGGGGGTGCGCGGGCGGTGTTGCGGGAAGAATCGCGGTATCGGCCAGCGCGCAGGAGGTCCGCCATGACCACGCGAACCACCCGGGACGCCGTCCACCACCCCCTTTTCGCGCGGTACTACACGCGGGTCAGCGTGCGGGCGGAGAGCGCGCTCGGCATGGCCGCCCTGCGCGACCGGCTGCTCGCCGGGCTCTCCGGCCGGGTGATCGAGATCGGCGCGGGCAACGGGCTGAACTTCGCCCACTATCCGGGCGCGGTCGCCGAGGTCGTGGCGATCGAACCGGAGCACACCCTGCGGCAGGCGGCCGTTCAGGCGGCCCTGCGCGCGGAGGTGCCGGTCGACGTCGCGCCCGGTGCGGCGGAGGCGCTGCCGGTCAAGAGCGAGGCGTTCGACGCGGCCGTCCTGTCGCTGGTGCTGTGCAGCGTGCGGGATGTGCCGCGAGCGCTCGCGGAGGCGCGGCGGGTGCTGCGGCCGGGCGGTGAGCTGCGGTTCTTCGAACACGGCGCAGGCGGCGGCCGGTTGATGGGCGTCACCCAGCGGACCCTGGACCGCACGGTGTGGCCGGCACTGAACGGCGGCTGCCGTCTGGCGCGCGACCCGATCGCCGCCGTACGGGAGGCCGGCTTCGAACTCGGGCCGTACCGGCGGCTGTTGGTTCCGGACAAGGGGCCGGTGCTGCCGACGTCGTACTGCGTACTGGGTACGGCGTGGCGGCCGGTGGAGGCGGTCTGAGACGAAGACCCCGAGCCGCCCGGGGCCGGACACGGCGGTCCAGCGCGCCAGTTGTCAGGCGCCCCAGCGGCGGAGTTCGCCCGCGATGTCGTGCATCGACACCTCGCCGGTCGCCACCAGCCGGGCCAGGTCGCGCACTTGCTCGGCCGAGGGGGCGGGCTTGAGGCCGGAGGCGACCAGGTAGCCGTACGCCACCGCGCACGCGAAGAGCGCGTTGGAGCGCTCCAGGGCGGGGACGCGGATGAGGAGTTGGAGCAGCGCGGCGGCGCGGGCGTGCGGGGTGTCGTAGACCGGGACGCCGAATATCTCGGCGCGATGGCGGGCGACGGCCGCGACCAGCGCGCCCCAGTCGGCCACCTGGGCGTCGCCGGGGGTCCGCTGCTCGGCGAGCATGAGCAGCCAGGCGAGGTCGACGGCGAGGTCGCTCAGGGGGCCTTTGTCCGGGGGGTCTTCGCTCAACGGGCCTTTGTCCGAAGGGTCGTCACTCAAGGCGTCTTCGCCTGGGGAGTCGTCACTGAAGGGTTCTTCGTCCGGGGAGTCGTCGCTCAAGGGGTCTGCGTCCGGGGAGTCGTCGCTCAGCGGGTCAGCGGCGCTCTTCGCGGGCTCGGGCGGCGGCGCCGGGCTCGCCGGATGGTCGGACCGGTGCCGGGGTGCGGGTCTGCTCCCCCGCGAACACGGACTCGTACTGCTTCATGAAGTCCGCGGCGGCCTCGACGAAGGTGTGTCCCGCCTCGCCGGTGTCCTGCCGGACGAGTTCCTCGATGTAGCGGTTGACGCTCATGCCGCGGGCCACGGCGCGCTCGCGCGCCGCGCGGGCGGTGTCCTCGTCCACGCGCACGTTCAGCTGAGTCTTCGCCATGACTCGAAGCTAGCGCCGCAGCGCTAGCACGGCAAGGCTCCTCTCCCGGGTGGAGAGTGCCCCCTACACCGGTGTCGGATGCCCGACCTGGGGAGGAAGCCGCCTGCGACCTCGGGGGGATACCGGCTGTGGGCCGCATCACATTACGCTCGGCCGGGGAAACGGAGTCTGTCAGCACGCCATGCCCGCGAAGGACCGCCAGGGAGGCAGTCTTGTCCACATCTGCTGCGGAGCACGCCCAGGACACCGGCGTCGCCGCCCGCGCCCGGGGCCTGACCAAGGCGTACGGCACGGGCGAGACGACGGTCCTCGCCCTGGACGCGGTGGACGTCGACATCGCGCGCGGCCGCTTCACCGCCGTGATGGGGCCCTCGGGCTCCGGGAAGTCCACCCTGATGCACTGTCTGGCCGGCCTCGACACGGTCTCGGCCGGTCAGGTGTGGCTCGGCGGCACGGAGATCACCGGGCTCAGGGACCGGGAGCTGACGCGGCTGCGCCGGGACCGGATCGGCTTCATGTTCCAGTCGTTCAACCTCATCCCGACGCTCAACGCCCTCGAGAACATCACGCTCCCCATGGACATCGCCGGTCACCGGCCGGACGAGAAGTGGCTCGACCAGGTCATCGACACCCTGGGGCTGCGGGACCGCCTCAAGCACCGGCCCGCCCAGCTCTCCGGCGGCCAGCAGCAGCGGGTGGCGTGCGCGCGGGCGCTGGCCTCCCGGCCGGAGCTGATCTTCGCGGACGAGCCGACCGGCAACCTCGACTCCCGGGCGGGTCTGGAGGTGCTCGGCTTTCTGCGGGAGGCGGTGGACGGCCTCGGGCAGACCGTCGTCATGGTGACGCACGACCCCGGCGCGGCGGCCCACTCCGACCTGGTGCTCTTCCTCGCGGACGGGCGGATCGTGGACGCGATGGAGCGCCCCACGGCGGACGCGGTGCTGGAGCGGATGAAGCGGTTCGACGGCATCCGCTCCACGCTCGGCGGGCAGCCGGACGCGACGGAGCACGGCGACACAGCCGCATCGCACGCGGCCGAACGAGGCGTCGCCGAGGGAGACTGACCCCGTGCTCAAGGCGACGCTGCGCAGCTTTCTCGCCCACAAGGGGCGGCTGCTGCTGTCCGCCCTGGCGATCGTCCTGTCCGTGGCCTTCGTGGCGGGCAGCCTGATCTTCTCCGACACGGTCTCGCGCACCTTCGACCGGCTGTTCGCGTCGACCTCCGCCGATGTGACGGTGGAGCCGAAGCAGGACCTCACCTCCGCCGTGCCGACCGGCGCGACCCAGACCCTGCCCGCCGCGCTGGCCGCGACGGTGGCGAAGGTGGACGGTGTCGCCGCGACCCACATCGACGCGGCCACCAACCAGGTCACGGTCGTCGACGCGAGGAACGACCCGGTCGGCCCGACCACCGGCGCCCCCACCATCGTCACCAACTGGTACGTCACCGACCGCAGTCCGGTGCGGCTGACCTCCGGGCACGCCCCGCACGGCGCGGACCAGGCGCTGCTCGACGCGGACACCGCCGACCGCAGGCACCTGGGGATCGGCGACGTCATGTCCGTGCAGGCGCAGCCCGGCACCTTCCGGGTGCGGATCGTCGGCATCGCCACCTTCAGCACCACCAACCCGGGCTCCGCGCTGGTCTTCCTGGACACGCCGACGGCGCAGCGCAGGCTGCTCGGCTCGACGAGTCGGGCGACGAGCATCTCGGTGGACGCGGCGAAGGGGGTCGACGACGCGGTGCTCAAGCGCCGGGTCGTCGCCGCGCTCGGCGGCACCGGTTACGACGTGAAGACAGCGGGCGAGCAGGCCAAGTCCGCGGCCGCCCAACTGGGCACGTTCCTCGACGTCATCAAGTACGTCATGCTCGGCTTCGCCGGGATCGCGACCCTCGTCGGGATATTCCTCATCGTCAACACCTTCTCCATGCTGATCGCGCAACGCACCCGGGAACTCGGCCTGTTGCGGGCCCTGGGCGCCGACCGGCGTCAGGTGCGCCGGTCCGTCCTCACCGAGGCGGTGCTGCTCGGCCTGGTCGGGTCGACGCTGGGTCTGGCGGCCGGGATCGGGCTGGCGGTCGGGCTGATCGGGCTGATGAGCGCCTTCGGCATGAACCTCAGCACCGCGGAGATGGTCATCGGGTGGGGCACCCCCGTCGCGGCGTACGCCGTCGGCGTGGGCGTCACCTTCGTGGCGGCGTACCTCCCGGCCCGGCGGGCGGCGGCGGTGTCGCCGATGGCGGCGCTCGCGGACGCCGAGGTGGCCGGGGTGGGACGGCCGCTGACGGTACGGGCGATCGTGGGCGGCCTGGTCGGGGCGGTCGGCGCGGCCGCGCTCGCCGGGTGTGCGGCGGCCGACCGCACGGCGACGTCCGCCTCGCTGCTGGGGCTCGGCGTGGTGCTCACCCTCGTCGCGACCGTGATCGCCGGACCGCTGCTGGTGCGCCCGGTGATCCGGGTGCTGGGCGGGGCCTTCCCCGCCGTGTTCGGCTCGGTGGGCCGGATGAGCCAGCGCAACGCCCTGCGCAATCCGCGCCGGACCGGCGCCACCGCGTCGGCGCTGATGGTGGGGCTCGCCCTGGTGACCGGCATGTCGGTGGCCAGCGCGTCCATGTCGCGCTCCTTCGACGAGCAGATCGACAAGACCCTCGGCGCGGACTTCGTCGTCCAGAACGGCAACTTCCTGCCGTTCTCGTCCGAGGTGACCGGCACGGTCCGCGCGACCGACGGTGTCGGTCTGGTCGTACGGCAGCGGTTCGCGGCGGTGGCGGTACGGCTGCCGGACGGCCGGCGCGTGGAGACCACCGCGGCCGGGTATGACGACCGGCTCGACGACGTCGCCCACATCAAGTACGAGGCGGGGAACACGACGTCGGCCCTCGCGCCGGGGAGCCTCGCCATGGACGCGGGCTTCGCCGCGGACCACGGCGTGCGGATCGGCACCGTCCTGCCGGTGGAGTTCCAGGGCGGCCGTAAGACCTCCCTGCGGGTCGGGGCGCTCACCAACCAGGACACGGCCGACGGCTTCGGCACGCAGGGCGGGCTCTACTTCGGCATCGCCACGGTCGAGAAGTACGTCCCGAGCGGGCAGGACTCCGCGCTCTACGTCAACGCCTCCCCCGGCACCGGCGCGGACACCCTGCGGGCCCGCCTCGACCGGACCCTCCGGCCGTATCCCCAGGTCCAGGTCCGTGACCAGGCCGACTACAAGCAGCTGGTGCACGACCAGATCGCGGTGCTGCTGTACCTGGTGTACGCGCTGCTCGGCCTCGCGATCGTGATCGCGGTGCTGGGCGTGGTCAACACGCTCGCGCTGTCGGTGGTCGAGCGCACCCGGGAGATCGGTCTGCTGCGCGCGATCGGCCTGGGGCGCCGGCAGTTGCGGCGCATGATCCGGCTGGAGTCGGTGGTGATCGCGGTGTTCGGCGCGGTCCTCGGGCTCGCGCTGGGGCTGGTGTGGGGGGTGTGCACGCAGCAGGTGCTGGCGCTGCGGGGCCTGAAGGCGCTGGCGATCCCGTGGAGCACGGTGGTCGCGGTCGTCATCGGGTCCGCGGTGGTCGGGGTGGTGGCGGCGCTGCTGCCCGCGCTGCGGGCGTCGCGCATGAACGTGCTGGCGGCGATCGCGCACGAGTGAGAGGGGCGGCCGGCTCGGGGATCCCGCCCGGCTGTCCACATCGCGGAAATGCCGGGGCGGCGGGCACCCTCCGTGCTGGGATCAGGGGCATGACAAACATGACTGCGGAGCTGCGCATCCGCCCCGCCGGGCCCGCCGACCTCGACGCGGTGCTGGCCTTCTGGAAGACCGCCGCGGAGGGCACGAGCATCAGCGACGACCGCGACGGCGTGGAACGGCTCGTGGCGCGGGACCCGGAGGCGCTGCTGCTGGCCGAGCGGGACCGGGTGCTGGTCGGCACGGTGATCGCCGGGTTCGACGGCTGGCGCTGCCATCTCTACCGGCTGGCCGTGGACCCGGAGCGGCGCCGGCAGGGCATCGGCTCCGCGCTGCTCGCCGCGGCCGAGGAGCGGTTCGTCCGGCTGGGCGGCCGGCGCGGGGACGCGATGGTCCTGGTGCGCAACGAGACGGGGCAGCATGCCTGGCGGGCGGCCGGGTACCAGCCGGAGGAGCACTGGCGGCGCTGGGTCAAGCCGCTCGCCGACTGATCACCCGGATCGGGGACTCCCGGCCCCTTTGCCTTTCCTTTACCATCGGAGAGTGACCCGCCCTCCGATGAAAGGTGTGAACGTCCGCCCATGGACGAGCTTCCCGGCGACCGACACCGAGCGAACCTCCGTGCCCTGTCCGACGATGGGACGGAGGTGAGCCGATGACCGAGGTGCTTCTGCTTCTCGTGGCGGTGCTGCTCTCGCTGGCCTGCGGCGCCTTCGTCGCCGCCGAGTTCTCGCTGACCACCGTCGAGCGGGGCGCGCTGGAGCGGGCCGCCGAGCGCGGTGAGCGGGGGGCCTCCGGCGCCCTGGAGGCCGTACGGAATCTGACCTTCCAGCTGTCCGGGGCGCAGCTCGGCATCACCGTGACCAACCTGGTGGTCGGCATGCTCGCCGAGCCGTCGATCGCCAAGCTGCTGGCCGGTCCGCTGGAGGCGATCGGCATACCCGCCTCGGCGGCCGGCTCGGTCGCGCTGGTGCTGGGCACGGCCCTGTCGACCGTGTTCCTGATGGTCGTCGGCGAGCTGGTGCCGAAGAACTGGGCCATCTCCTCGCCGCTCGCCGTCGCCAAGCGGGTGGGCAACGCGCAACGCGTGTTCAGCGCCGCGTTCCGGCCCTTCATCACCCATCTCAACAACACCGCCAACCGGATCGTACGGCGGTTCGGCCTGGAGCCCGCCGAGGAGCTGGCGTCGGCCCGCGGGCCCAAGGAACTGGCCGCGCTCGCCCGGCACTCCGCCCGGGAGGGCGCCCTGGAGCCGGACACCGCCGAGCTGTTCGTACGGACCCTGAACCTCGCCGACCTCACCGCCGAGAACGTGATGACGCCCCGCGTCCAGGTCATGGCCCTGGAGGTCCAGGCCACCTGTGAGGACGTCGCGAACGCGACCCGCGCCACCGGCCTGTCCCGTTTCCCGGTCTACCGGAACAGCCTGGACTCGGTCGTGGGCACCGCGCACATCAAGGACGTGCTGGCCGTCCCGGCCTGGCGCCGGGCCCGGGTCTCGGTCGCCGAGGTGATGCGCGAACCGCTGCTGGTCCCCGAGACGCTCACCGTCGACCGGCTGCTCGACCGGCTCTCCGGCAAGCGCACCATGGCCGTCGTCATCGACGAGTACGGCGGCACCGCGGGCGTCGCCACACTGGAGGACATCGTCGAGGAGGTCGTGGGCGAGGTCCGCGACGAACACGATCCGCACGAGACCCCGGACCTCGCGCTCGCCGGGGTCGACGACGAGGGCCGCGCGCTGTACTCGGCGGACGGCTCGGCCCGCATGGACCAGCTCGCCCGGGTGGGCCTGCGCGCGCCGGAGGGGCCGTACGAGACGCTGGCCGGGCTGGTGGCGACGCGGCTCGGCCGCATACCGGACGTGGGCGACACCGTCGAGGTCGCCGGCTGGCGGCTCGACGTCGTCGACGACGCCGGGCGCCGGGCCGCCCGCGTCCTGCTGCACGCCCCGATCGCCTCGGACGAGGAGGACGCCCGATGACGGCGCTGCAGCTGCTGGTCGGCCTCGCCACCCTGGTCCTCAACGCGTTCTTCGTCGGAGCCGAGTTCGCGCTGATCTCCGTACGCCGCTCCCAGGTCGAGCCGCACGCCGAGAACGGCGACCGGCGGGCCAAGAGCGTGCTGTGGGGCCTGGAGCACGTCTCCGCGCTGCTCGCGGCGGCCCAGCTCGGCATCACGCTGTGCACCCTGGTCCTGGGCGTGGTCGCCGAACCGGCCATCGCGCATCTGCTGGAGCCGGTGTTCCACGCGCTGGGCGTCTCCAAGGGCGTCGGACACGTCGTCTCCTTCGCGATCGCGCTGTCCCTGGCGACGTATCTGCACATGCTGCTGGGCGAGATGGTGCCGAAGAACATCGCCCTCGCGGAGCCCGTGCGCAGCGCGCTGTTCCTCGGGCCGCCGCTGGTCACCCTGGCGCGCGCGCTGCGCCCGGTGATCTTCACGGTCAACGCGTTCGCCAACGGGCTGCTGAAGCTCCTGCGCGTCGAGACGAAGAACGAGGTCGCGGCCGCGTTCTCGGACGCCGAGCTGGCCATGCTGGTGAAGGACTCCGGCGCGGCGGGCCTGATCGACGCGCGGGCGCTGGAGCGGCTGAACGACGCCCTGGAGCTGGGGCGGCGGCCCGTGCGCGAGGTGATGCTGCCGCTGGAGCGGGTGGTGCGGGTGGGTGTCGGGATCACCGCGGAGCAGCTGGAGGCGGTCTCGGCGGAGTCCGGCTTCTCCCGTTTCCCGGTGGTGGACCGTGAGCGGCGCATCGTCGGCTATCTGCACGTGAAGGACGCGCTGGACTCCCTGCCGCGGGACGCGCCGTTCCCGATGGGGGACATGCGGCCGATCGCGCGGGTGCGGGAGGCGACCCCGCTGGACGACGTGCTGACCGCGATGCGCGGCAGCCGGACGCATCTCGCGGCGGTGCAGGGCGCGGACGGGCGGCTCACGGGACTGGTGACGATGGAGGACGTGCTGCGGGAGCTGTTCGGGCAGCCGGTCTGAGCGGCCCGCCGTTCCTCGGGACGGCTCGTCCGCCGGCCCGGAGGCCGAGCGGCGGCCGCCCGGCCCGGAGAGGCCGGCCGGCTGCCTCCGCGCCCGGGGAGGCCGACCGACCGGCGGGTATGGAGGCGGGTTACCATCGCTGTCGCCATGCACACGAATCCCACCCACAGCAGTCTCGTCGCGATCGGCGACTCCTTCACCGAGGGCATGTCGGACCTCCTCCCGGACGGTACCTACCGGGGCTGGGCCGACCTTCTGGCGGCCCGGCTGGCCGCGCGGACGCCCGGCTTCCGGTACGCCAACCTGGCGGTGCGCGGAAAGCTGATCGGCCAGATCCTCGACGAGCAGGTCGACGTCGCCGCGGCCATGAACCCCGACGTGATCACACTCGTCGGCGGGCTCAACGACACTTTGCGCCCCAAGTGCGACATGGAGCGGGTCAAGGGCGCGCTGACGGAGGCCGTCGAGCGGCTCGCGCCGTCCTGCAAGCAGCTCGTGCTGATGCGCAGCCCCGGCCGCCAGGGGCCCGTCCTGGAGCGGTTCCGGCCGCGCATGGAGGAACTCTTCGCCCACGTCGACGGCCTCGCCGAACGGCACGGGGCGGTGGTGGTCGACCTGTACGGCGCGCCCTCGCTCGCCGACCCGCGCATGTGGGACGTGGACCGGCTGCACCTGACGGCAGAGGGGCACCGCCGGGTCGCCGAGGCGGTCTGGCAGACGCTCGGCTACGCGGCGGAGGACGCCGAGTGGCGCACCCCGATGGCGGCCACGCTGCCGCCCGGGTGGGCCGCCCGCCGGGTCGCGGACGCCCGGTTCGCCCGGCAGCACCTGCTGCCGTGGATAGGCCGCCGCCTCACCGGCCGCTCGTCGGGCGACGGACTGCCGCCGAAGCGCCCCGAGCTGCTGCCGTACGACGGCCCGGTCGCGTAGGGACTTCCCCGGCGCGGGCGCGTGACGGGCGTCTCGTAGGTTCCGACAACCCCGGCCGCGTCGCTGGCCTGCACGAATCGCCAGTAGAATCACGTCACGTGACTTCTGCGCCCGCCAAGCCCCGCATCCCGAACGTCCTCGCCGGACGCTACGCCTCCGCCGAGCTCGCCACGCTCTGGTCCCCCGAGCAGAAGGTGAGGCTGGAGCGGCAGCTCTGGCTCGCCGTGCTGCGCGCCCAGAAGGACCTCGGCATCGAGGTGCCGGACGCGGCGATCGCCGACTACGAGCGCGTCCTCGACACCGTCGACCTGGCCTCCATCGCCGAGCGCGAGAAGGTCACCCGGCACGACGTGAAGGCCCGCATCGAGGAGTTCAACGACCTCGCCGGGCACGAGCACGTGCACAAGGGCATGACCTCCCGCGACCTCACGGAGAACGTCGAGCAGCTCCAGATCCGGCTGTCGCTGGAGCTGATGCGCGACCGCACGGTGGCGGTCCTCGGACGTCTCGGCCGGCTCGCGGGCGAGTACGCCGAGCTGGTCATGGCCGGCCGTTCGCACAACGTGGCCGCGCAGGCCACCACCCTCGGCAAGCGCTTCGCGACCGCCGCGGACGAGCTGCTCGTCGCCTACGGCCGGGTGGAGGAGCTGCTCGGGCGCTATCCGCTGCGCGGCATCAAGGGCCCGGTCGGTACCGCCCAGGACATGCTGGACCTGCTGGGCGGCGACGCGGACAAGCTCGCCGAGCTGGAGGACCGGATCGCCCGCCACCTCGGCTTCTCGCAGGCGTTCACCTCGGTCGGCCAGGTCTACCCGCGCTCGCTGGACTACGAGGTCGTCACCGCGCTGGTGCAGCTGGGCGCGGGGCCCTCCTCGCTGGCGAAGACGATCCGCCTGATGGCCGGGCACGAGCTGGTCACCGAGGGCTTCAAGCCGGGCCAGGTCGGCTCGTCCGCGATGCCGCACAAGATGAACACGCGCTCCTGCGAGCGGGTCAACGGCCTGATGGTGATCCTGCGCGGCTACGCCTCGATGACCGGCGAGCTGGCCGGCGACCAGTGGAACGAGGGCGACGTGTCGTGCTCGGTGGTCCGCCGGGTCGCGCTGCCGGACGCGTTCTTCGCGCTCGACGGCCTGCTGGAGACGTTCCTGACGGTGCTCGACGAGTTCGGCGCCTTCCCCGCGGTCGTCGCCCGTGAGCTGGACCGCTACCTGCCGTTCCTCGCCACGACGAAGGTGCTGATGGGCGCGGTCCGCGCGGGCGTCGGCCGCGAGGTCGCCCACGAGGCGATCAAGGAGAACGCGGTGGCCACCGCGCTCGCGATGCGCGAGCAGGGCGCCGAGCGCAACGACCTGCTGGACAAGCTGGCCGCGGACGACCGCCTCCCCCTCGACCGTGCCGCGCTGGAGGCGCTGATGGCGGACAAGCTGTCGTTCACCGGCGCCGCGGCCGCCCAGGTCGGCGTGGTCGCCGGCCGGATCGAGGAGCTCCTCAAGCAGCACCCCGAGGCGGCCGGTTACACGCCGGGGGCGATCCTCTGACCCGTTTCACCCAGGCGGAGCTGGAGGCCGCCCGCGACCGGCTCGTCCCGGACGTGGTCGCGGACGGCCTCGACGTCCTGTTCTGCGGGATCAACCCGGGCCTGATGACGGCGGCCACCGGCCACCACTTCGCCCGCCCCGGCAACCGCTTCTGGCCCGTGCTGCATCTGTCGGGGTTCACGCCCCGGCTGCTGCGGCCCGCGGAGCAGGGGCGGTTGCCGTCCCTCGGGCTCGGCATCACCAACGTGGTGGCGCGGGCCACCGCGCGGGCCGACGAGCTGGGCGCGGAGGAGTACCGGGAGGGAGGGCGGCTGCTCGCGCTGAAGGTGGCCCGCCTCGAACCCCGCTTCCTGGCCGTCGTCGGGGTGACCGCCTACCGGGCGGCATTCGGCGACCGCTTGGCCCAGGTCGGCCCGCAGGAGCGGACGTTCGGCCGGACCCGGGTGTGGGTCCTGCCGAACCCGAGCGGGCTGAACGCGCACTGGACGGCCGCGACGATGGCCGAGGAGTACGCCCGCCTGCGGGAGGCCGCGCGCGGCGGCGGGGAGCACGGCCGAGGGGTGCACGGCGGCGGGGAGCACGGCCAAGGGGAGCACGGCGGAGGGGTCAGTACGGGTCCACGTCCGTGACCACGGCCAGCAGTTGGAACGGCAGTTCGCGGTCCCACTGGGAGACGCCCAGCGCCACCCAGCGCCCCGTGCGCGGCGAGCGCCACAGGAGCAGGTCCGGCACGTGCGCGCTGAGCGAGGCCCACGGCTCGTCGACGTCCTCGCCCGCGGCAGTGCGCTCGAAGGTGCTGTGCAGGCCGAAGTGGTCGGCCTGGCCCAGGTGTTCACGCAACCGCTGGGCGAGCGCCTCGCGTTCGAACCCGAACTGCGCCTCCGTCTCCTCGCGTTCCGTCCCGTCGTCCTCCCAGAAGTCGCCGCTGGTGGCTAACTCCGCCAGGTGGTAGCCGGGTCCCCCGCTGCCGTACGCCGTCCGGCCCCGCTCGGCGGGGAAGTCCCGCACGTCGAGGGCGAGGACGGTCTCGGCCCACTGCGCGATGTCCATGGCAGCAAGTAAACCGGCCCGCACTGACATCCGGTGCCCGGTCAGGCGTCACATCCGCGTACCCTTCCCGTCCCCGCCAGCAGTGCGGCGGCCGCCCATGCCGCCGTCACGGCGAGCCCGCTCCACATTCCGAACGCGCCGTCCGAGCCGCTGTGCAGCACCACCTGCCCGGCCCGGTCGGGCAGCGCGTCCGCCAGCGTGCCCGACATGTCCCCGATCACGAAGGAGACGGAGAGCAGCAGCGGGATCAGCAGACCGAGGGTGGCGACGCCACTGCGCAGCACGGCCGCCACGCCCACCGCGGCCAGTGCCATCAGCGTCAGGTAGACACCGCAGCCGACCGCGCCGCGCACCTGCTCGCCCGCGCTCAGCGGGTGGGCCGCGGCGCACCCGCACGCGACTCCGGTGACCAGACCGACGAGCAGCACGGGCAGCGCGACCGCCAGCGCCTTCGCGGCGAACCACCGTACGCGGCACGGGACCGCGGCCAGTGTGACGCGCAGGGCGCCGTCCCGGAACTCGGCCGACACCACGGCCGTGGCGAAGGCGACAACGGCGATCTGCCCGAAGGTGACGCCGAAGAACGCCGAGAACAAAGGGTCTTCGGCCGAGGAGCCGTCGCCCCGCGCGGCGAGCACGGAGAACCCGACGGTGACCGGCAGCACCGCGCACAGCGCGACGAGATGCGAGCGCACCGTACGGATCTTCAGCAACTCGGCGTGCAGCACCGGCAGGAAGGGCATGGGGGGAGTCGTCCGCATGATCAGGCCTCCTGCGCGTGCGGGGTCGTGAACTCGGCCTCGGAACCCGTCAGATCGAGGTACGCCTCTTCCAAGGTGCCGTTCTCCGGAGCGAGTTCCAGGAGCGGGATGCCCGCGGCGCCGGCCATGCGCCCGATGTCGTCCACCCGGACCCCCGACACGCTCCAGCGTCCGCCGCCCTGGTCGGCCGCGGTGTGCCCGTGGCGCGCGAGCAGCCGGCCGAGGGCGGCCGGCTCCGTGGTGCGGACCCGCACCCGGGGCCGTACGCGCGCGTCCACGAACTCCCGCATCGGGGTGTCGGCGAGCAGGCGTCCACGCCCGAGGACGACGAGATGGTCGGCGAACTCGGCCGTCTCGTGCATGAGATGGCTGGAGACCAGCACCGTGCGGCCCTCCGCGGCCAGCCGACGCAGCAGGCCCCGGATCCACACGATGCCCTCGGGGTCGAGGCCGTTGGAGGGCTCGTCGAGCAGCACCGCGGCGGGGTCGCCGAGCAGGGCGGCGGCGATGCCGAGGCGCTGGCGCATCCCGAGCGAGTACGTCCGCACGCGGCGCCTGCCGACCGGGGCGAGCCCCACCTGCTCCAGCATCTCGTCGGCGCGCCGCGCGGGGATGCGGTGGGTGGCCGCGAGCACGCGCAGGTGGTCGCGTGCGGTGCGCGCGCCGTGCGCGGCGCCCGCGTCGAGCAACGCCCCTACGTGGCGCAGGGGTTCGCGCAGCCGGGCGTAGGACCGGCCGCCGACCGTGACGGTGCCGGAGGTGGGCCGGTCCAGGCCGAGGACGAGCCGCAGGGTGGTGGACTTCCCGGCGCCGTTGGGCCCGAGGAAGCCGGTGACCCGGCCGGGCCGGACGGTGAGGGTGAGACGGTCCACGGCACGCCGGGGGCCGTGGTCCTTGGTGAGGTCGTGGAAGTCGATGCCGGTCATGACGGCAGCCTCGCGCGGGCGGGGCGGCCGGCTCCTCCCCCGCGGGTGGAGATCGTCTCCCCCGCGCGGGGGAGGTCCGGCCCGGCGGCGGCTGGCACGATGACGGCATGGTCCGCCTGCCGCGCCTGCTCGCCCACGGGACGACGTACACCCGCCCGCCGCACCCACTCCGGCGCGGGACGACGTACACCCGGCTGCTGCGCCCGCTCGTCCGCGGGACGACGTACACCCGGCTGCTGCACCTGTGGGTGCCGATGCTCGTCGTCAGTGTCTGGTTCTACATCGACATGGCGGACTGGTGGGTGCCCGCGGCGGTGCTCGCGCCGGTGGGTCTGGTGCCGGCCGTGCGCCGGGGCGAGGGCGTGCAGGCGCGGCTGCTGCTGACGCCGGGCGACGCGGAGGCGGACATCTCCGTCGGCCCGGCGGCGACCTGGGGCGACCGGCTGCGGACCGTCGTGTGGCTCGAAGTGCGCATGGTGCTGGGCGCGGTGACGACCGTCGCCTGCGTGTGGCTGCCGATCCTCGCCTACGAGCTGGCGCGGGTGACGACCGGGCACGGATCCGGCGAGATCCCGGCCCTCGGCCCGCTCGCCGGGCACGGGTGGTGGGCCGCCGCCGTCCCGGTGCCGCTGCTCGTGCTGTACGGCGTCGTCGTCGGCCTCGGCGCCACGGCGACCGCCGCGGCCCGCGCGCTGCTGGGTCCGTCCGCGGCGGAGCGGCTGGCGGCCCTGGAGGCGCGTACCGAGCAGTTGCTGGAACGCACCCGTATCGCGCGGGAGTTGCACGACTCCATCGGCCACGCCCTGACCGTGGCGGTGGTGCAGGCGGGCGCGGCGCGCGCGGCCGGCGACGCGGGGTTCACCGACCGGGCGCTGCAGGCGATCGAGGAGACCGGGCGGGCCGCACTGGAGGATCTGGAACGGGTGCTCGGCGTGCTGCGCGAGGCGCCGCGGCCGCTGAGCGGCCGGCCCACGCTGGCGGAGGCGGACCGGCTCCTGGAGTCCGCGCGGATCTCCGGTGCGCGGGTCGACGCCGAGGTGACCGGTCCGGTGGGGTCGGTGCCCGGCCCGGTCTCCCGGGAGGGCTACCGCATCCTTCAGGAGGCCCTGACCAATGTGATCCGGCACGCGGGGCCGGTACCGGTGCGGGTCCGCGTCGACGTCACGGACACCGTCGTGGCGCTGGAGGTGCGCAATCCGCTGGCCGCGGGCGCCTCGGCGCCGGGCGGGGGCAGCGGGCTGCGCGGGATGCGCGAGCGGGCGGCGCTGCTGGGCGGGCGGGCGCACACCGGGCCCGAGGGCCACGAGTGGCGGGTCCGGGTGGAGCTCCCCTCCAGTGGATCTACGCTGGCCGGATGCCGCTGACCGTGCTGCTCGTCGACGACGAGCCTCTCGTGCGCGCCGGGCTGCGCGCGATCCTCGACGCACAGCCGGACATCGAGGTGGTCGGCGAGGCCGCGGACGGCGCGGCGGTGATCCCGCTGGTGCGGCGGCTGCGGCCGGACGTGGTCGCCATGGACGTACGGATGCCGCTGCTCGACGGCATCGAGGCGACGCGCGCGGTGCTGCGCACCGTTCCCGAGCCGCCGCGGATCCTCGTGGTGACGACGTTCGAGAACGACGAGTACGTCTACGAGGCCCTGCGGGCCGGTGCCGACGGCTTCCTGCTGAAGCGGGCCCGCCCCGAGGAGATCGTGCACGCGGTACGGCTGGTCGCCGAGGGCGGCTCGCTGCTCTTCCCCGCGTCGGTACGGCGGCTCGTCGACACCTACGGCGCCGAGCGCGGGAATCCGGCCGCGCGGGCGGCGCTGGAGCGGGCCCGGCTGACCGAGCGGGAGGCCGAGGTGCTGCGGCTGATGGCCCGCGGGCTGTCCAACGCGGAGATCGCCGCGCGGCTCGTCGTCGGTGCGGAGACGGTCAAGTCGCATGTCAGCGCGGTGCTGGCGAAACTGGGGGCGCGGGACCGCACGCAGGCCGTGATCGCGGCGTACGAGTCGGGGTTCGTGGCCCCGGAGTGAACGCGGTGGGCGGTACCTGGCTATCGCCGCTTTCCGCCATGCCGAGTACGATCCGGCCAACACGCGCACGAGCTGGGAGGACGGACGGTGGGGCGGCTGACCGGCGGGGATCCCTCGCTGTTGCGAAGGATCAATTCCGCGGTGGTGCTGCACGCGCTGCGCGCCACGGACTGTGCGACGCTCACCGAGATCACCCGGGTCACCGGGCTGTCCCGGCCCACCGTGGAGGGCGTGGTCGAGGGGCTGATCGAGGCCGGTCTGGTGGTGGAGAAGGCCGCCGACGACAGCATGGCACGCCGGCAGGGGCGGCCCGCGCGGCGCTACCGGTTCCGGGCGGAGGCCGGGCATCTGCTGGGCCTGGAGGTCGGCGCGCACCGGGTGGCCGCGCTCCTCGCGGACCTGGACGGGCGGGTGATCGGCGCGCAGGCCCGCGAGGTCGACGAGACGCTGGACGCCGACGAGCGGCTGGAGCGGCTGCGGGGCGCGGTGGCCGAGCTGCTGCGGCGGGCCGGGGTCTCCCGCGGCTCGCTGCGGGCCGTCGGCGTGGGCACGCCGGGCATCGTCGAGGACGGGGGCGTGGTGCGGCTCGGCACGGCGCTGCCGGAGTGGACCGGGCTGCGGCTCGGCGAGCGGCTGGGCCGGTCCTTCAAGTGCCCGGTGCTGGTCGAGAACGACGCGAACGCCGCCGCGGTGGCCGAGCACTGGAAGGGCGCCGCCACCGAGTCCGATGACATGGTGATGGTCCTCGCGGGGCTGAGCCCCGGCGCGGGCGCGCTCATCGGCGGGCGGCTGCACCGCGGTTACGGCGGCGCGGCGGGCGAGATCGGCGCGCTGCACCTGCTCGGCCGCGAGGTGACCCCGGAGACCCTGCTGTCGACGACGGACGAGCCGCTGCACCCGCTGGACGAGCAGGCCGTCGCCGAGGTCTTCGCCCTGGCCAAGAAGGGCGACCTGCGGGCCCGTGCGGCCGTCGAGCGGTTCATCCAGCGGCTGGTGCACGACGTGGCCGCGCTGGTGCTCGCCCTCGATCCCGAACTGGTCGTGATCGGCGGCTGGGCGGCGGGCCTCGACGGCGTCCTGGAACCCCTCCGCCGCGAACTGGCCCGCTACTGCCTGCGGCCCCCGAAGGTGACGCTGTCGATGCTGGGCGAGGCGGCGGTCGCCACGGGGGCGCTGCGCTTGGCTCTGGACCATGTGGAGGAGGAGCTGTTCGCCGTGGAGGGTACGGGCGGCACCCGACGCTAGGGTCAGGCGGGCCTGGGCCGTGTCGGTCCGGATCTGCGGGCCGGTGGGGCCCGTTCGCGCAGTTCCCCGCGCCCCTTTCAGGGGCACCTCGCAGCCGTGCCCCGAAAGGGGCGCGGGGAACTGCGCGACCAGCCACGACGGACCCGCGCAGCTGCGAGTTGGCCCCGAAGAGGGGCGCGGGGAACCGCGCGGACGGAGCTCGCGTCAGGACGCGTGGCGGTGGGGGTCCTCGTGGATCTCCACGTTGCCCGAGTCGCCGAAGGTGAGCCGGCAGGTGTCGGCGCGGTAGGTGGCGACCGAGAGCGCGGCGGTGCGGCCGGCGGCGAGGTAGCGGGTGGTGACGACCAGGACGGGGGCGCCGGGCAGGCGGTCCAGCTCCTTCGCGTCGTCCGCGCGGGCCGAGCCGAGCTCCACCGCGCTGTCCCGGCCCTCCAGCTCCAGCCGCTGGAGTTCGCGCAGCACGGCCCGCGCGCGGGCCACCCCGGCCGGGGCGTCGATGCCCGAGAGGTCGGGGACGGAGGCGGCGGGGATGTGCAGCAGTTCGGCGGCGACCCGCTGACCGTGCGTCACGCGGGACCGCCGTACGGTGTGCACGGGTTCGTCCGCACCCGTCTCCAGGGCCGCCGCGACGGCCGCGGCGGGCACCTCGGTGACGCAGTCGACGGGCTGCCAGGCGTCCCCCGGCGCGCCCGGCCACACGTGCAGTTCGGTGCCGACGGCCACGCCCATGCGCGGCGGCGCGACGGTCGTCCCCACACCGCGGCGGCGCTGCAGCCGGCCCTCCAGTTCGAGCTGTTCCAGGGCCTGCCGGAGCGTCGCGCGGGCGACGCCGAACCGGGCTGCCAGATCACGCTCGTTGGGCAGGATCTCGCCCACCGAGAACTCGGAGTCCAAAGCTTCGCTGAGCACGGTCTTGAGGTGCCAGTACTTAGGCTCCGGCACCGATTCCAACTGCGTGGTCCCCACCCTGTCCTCCGCAATCGCCGTGATCCGGCAGCGTTTTAGCGCCCTTGTTTATTAAAGGTTGTTGCACTTCTTTGCGACGATAAGGGGGCCCCCACCCTTGGTCAAGACCAATCATCGAACCCATACGGGGCATAGAGGCGCCGTGCAGCGCAGCGTTCATGGGGCGTTCGCAGTCGGCCGTTTCCGTGACATCGCGGCAAAGCTCCCGTCGTGCGACGGGCCGGACGGACGGCCGGATCAGGCCGTGGCGAGGGCCGTCAGCTTGTCGGGGTTGCGGACGATGTACACCGCCCGGACGCGGCCGTGGTCGGCCTCGATCTGGAGGAGGCTGTCGGGCCGGCCGGCGGTCAGCACCAGCACGGCGGGGCCGCCGTTGACCTCCAGGGGGCGCAGGGACAGGTCCGGGGTCCCCTGTGCCGAGACGGCGGCGATGAACCGGGCCACCTTGTCGGCGCTCTCCAGCACCCGGACGGGCGCCTTGGCCTTGCCGCCGCTGTCGGCGACGAGCCGGGCGTCGGGGGCGAGCAGCGCCAGCAGGCCGTCGAGGTCGCCCTCGACCGCGGCGGCGAGGAAGCGCTCGGTCAGGTCGCGGCGTTCGGCGGGATCGACGTCGTAGCGCGGCCTGCGTTCGTCGACATGGCGCCGGGCCCGCCCGGCGAGCTGGCGGACGGCCGCCTCGCCGCGGTCGAGCGCGGCGGCGATGTCGGCGTAGGGGTAGCCGAACGCCTCCCGCAGCACGAACACGGCGCGCTCCAGCGGGGAGAGCGACTCCAGTACGACCAGGAGGGCGAGCGAGACGGAGTCGGCGAGGACCGCGCGTTCGGCGCCGTCGGGGACGGTCGCGGCGAGGTCGGTGGGGTACGGCTCCGGCAGCCACGGCCCGACGTAGGTCTCGCCGCGTGCCTTGATCCGGCGCAGCCGGTCGACGGCCAGCCGGGTGGTGACGCGCACGAGGTAGGCGCGGGGGTCGCGGACCGCGGCGCGGTCGGCGCCGGACCAGCGCAGCCAGGCGTCCTGGACGACGTCCTCGGCGTCCGTCACCCGCCCCAGCATCCGGTAGGCGACGCCCATCAGGACGGAGCGGTGCGTTTCGAAGACGTCGGTCGCGGTGTCGGTGCCCACGGGCCCATCCCATCCGACACTCGCCCCGCTGTCCACGCGGAACCGGCCCGTCCGGGGCGGGCGACGCAGAATGATCCTCGGTGGGGTCGCCGGTGGCCGGCGGCCCGGCGACGGGAGGTCTGCGATGCGGTACGCGGTGCTGGGCACGGGCGACGTCGGCCGGACCCTGGGCGGCAGGCTGGTGGGGCTGGGGCACGAGGTGGTGCTCGGCTCGCGGACGAAGGACAACCCTGCGGCGCTGGAGTGGGCGGGCGCCGCGGGGCCCCGGGCCGGCACGGGCACGTTCGCGGAGGCCGCCGCGGCGGCCGAGACCGTGGTGAACGCGGTGGGCGGCCAGGTCGCGCTGGCCGCGCTGGAGGCGGCGGGTGCGCAGCACCTCGACGGCAAGGTCCTGGTGGACGTCTCCAACCCGATGGCCTTCGAGGACGGGCAGCTGACCCTCGACCCCGTCGGGTCGGACAGCGTGGGCGAGCAGATCCAGCGGGCGTTCCCCGGGGCGCGCGTGGTGAAGACGCTCAACACGGTCAACTGCCAGGTGATGGTGGAGCCGACGCTGGTCGCGGGCGCGCACCAGATCTTCGTGTGCGGGGCGGACGCCGACGCCAAGGCACAGGTGACCGCCATGCTCGGGGAGTTCGGCTGGCCCGCGGAGCGGGTGCTGGACCTGGGCGGCATCGAGGCGGCCCGCGCGGTGGAGATGTATCTGCCGCTGTGGCTGAGCCTGTTCCGGCAGTTCGGCGACGCCGACTTCAACATCGAGGTGCGCAGGGGGCGTTGAGGTCCGGCGTCCCGCCAGGGGCGCGGGGAGCATGTCGGGCCGTCGGCACGCAGTGGCTGCCCGCGACGCCGTCCGGCCGTAAGGGTGCCTTCCGGCGTGGGGGCTACCCGCTGGTAGCAATTGCTGACAAGCTGTCTACACAGCGTCGGCCGACAGCCACCGGTGTACGACGCCCAGGACTCTCCCGCCTCTGTCGTCTCCCCACCACGAGGAGCAGCACATGTCCGCCACCGTCTCCTTCAAGGCCCCCTCCGCGCTCGGCCCGCAGCCGGTGACCCTGTCGTACGCGCGCGTGGGCAGCGGTGCACCGCTGCTCCTGCTGCACGGCATCGGGCACCACCGGCAGGCCTGGGACCCGGTGGTGGACATCCTCGCGGCCGAGCGCGACGTGATCGCCGTGGACCTGCCCGGCTTCGGCGCCTCCCCCGCGCTGCCGGACGGCCTGGCGCACGACCTGCCGACGGTCGGCGGGGTGCTGGCCGGGCTGTGCGAGGCGCTGGACATCGAGCGCCCGCACGTCGCGGGCAACTCCCTCGGCGGCCTGCTCGCCCTCGAACTCGGCCGGGAGAAGCTCGTCCGGTCCGTCACCGCCCTGTCCCCGGCGGGCTTCTGGTCGGAGGCCGAGCGCCGGTACGCCTTCGGGGTGCTCCTGGCCATGCGGCACATCTCGCGCCGGCTGCCCCTGCCGCTGGTCGAGCGGATGTCCCGGTCGGCGGCCGGGCGCACCGCGCTGACCAGCACCATCTACGCCCGCCCGGCGCGCCGTGCGCCGGAGGCGGTGGTGGCGGAGACGCTGGCGCTGGCGAACGCCACCGGGTTCGAGCGGACGCTGCGGGCGGGCGCGCAGGTGCAGTTCACCGACGACATCCCCGGCATCCCGGTCACCGTGGCCTGGGGCTCGCGGGACATGCTCCTGGTGCGCCGCCAGGGCGTGCGCGCGAAGCAGATCATCCCCCGCGCCCGCCTCGTCCGCCTCCCCGGCTGCGGCCACTGCCCGATGAACGACGACCCGGCGCTGGTCGCCCGGGTGATCCTCGACGGCAGCCGCTGAGCCGACCGGCGCGCCATCCACCGTGCCTCCAGGGCCAGTTGTTCACTTGGGGTTTCCGCGTCCGTCTCGGCACACCAGTAGGTGTGACGGTGCACACCGGTCGGACCCCGTCCCTGGAGGCGCATCCATGTCACACCGTCCCTTCCCCGGGCGCCGCAGCGTGCTGCGCGGCTCCCTCGCCGCGTCGGCGGCCCTGACCGTGCCGGCCGCCCTCGGCGCGGCCCCGGCCCTCGCCCTGTCCGGCCGCCCGAACGCCGGCTGGGGCGTACAGGCGGGTGACATCACGCAGAACTCCGGTCTGGTGTGGGTGCGTTCGGACCGTCCGGCCCGCATGGTCGTCGAGACGGCCGCCACCGCGTCGTTCCGTGACGCGCGCAGATGGCGGGGCCCGCTGCTCGGCGCGGGCAGCGACTTCACCGGCACGACCCGGCTGCACGGGCTGCCGGCGGGCGAGCAGATCCACTACCGGGTCACCCTCGCCGACCCCGACGACCCGCGCCGCACCGGCGAGCCGGTCACCGGCACCTTCCGCACCGCGCCCGAACGGCGGCGCCAGGACGTGCGGTTCGTGTGGTCGGGCGACCTGGCCGGTCAGGGCTGGGGCATCAACGAGTCGATCGGCGGCTACCGCATCTTCGACGCGATGGCGCGCACCGACCCGGACTTCTTCCTGTGCAGCGGCGACAACATCTACGCCGACGGCCCGATCTCCGCGACCGCCACGCTGCCCGACGGCACCCTCTACCGGAACGTCGTCAGCGAGGAGAAGGCGCACGTCGCGACCACGCTCGCTGACTACCGCGGCAACTTCCGCTACAACTTGCTGGATTCGGCGCTGCGCCGGTTCAACTCCCAGGTGCCCAACATCATCCAGTGGGACGACCACGAGGTGCGCAACAACTGGTACCCGGGCGAGGTGATCGGCTCCGGCACCGCGTATCCGGCCGGGACCGCCCTGGACGACCTGGCCGTGCGCTCGCGCCGGGCCTTCTCCGAGTACTTCCCGATCTCCACGATCAGCGCCCGCCCGGACGGCCGGATCTACCGGGTGATCCACCACGGCCCGCTGCTCGACGTGTTCGTGCTCGACATGCGCACCTACCGCAACGCCAACTCCCCCGACGACCAGACCACCGACCCGGTCGGCATCCTCGGCCGGGAGCAGCTGGAGTGGCTCAAGCGCGAGCTCGCCGCCTCGCGCGCGGTGTGGAAGGTGATCGCCAACGACATGCCGCTCGGCCTGGTCGTGCCCGACACCACCGAGGGGGCGCCGAACTACGAGGCCGTCGCGCAGGGCGACCCGGGCGCGCCGCTCGGCCGCGAGCTCCAGATCGCCGAGCTGCTGCGGTTCGTCAAGCACCGGCGGATCACCGGCACGCTGTGGCTGACCGCCGACGTGCACCACACCTCGGCCCAGCACTACGACCCCTCGCGCGCCGCGTTCAAGGACTTCGCGCCGTTCTGGGAGTTCGTCTCCGGGCCGCTCAACGCGGGTGCCTTCCCGGCCAGCGCGCTCGACGGCACGTTCGGCCCCGACCGGGTCTTCGTCAAGGCACCGGCCACGTCGAACGTCTCGCCCGCGCAGGGCTACCAGTTCTTCGGCGAGGTCGCCATCGACGGCGGCAGCGGCGAGCTGACCGTGCGGCTGCGCGAGTACGACGGCACCGTGCTGTTCACCCAGGTGCTCCAGCCGGGGCTCGTCGGGCAGTAGATCACGTACTCTCTGTGCACCGTGCCGCGTACCGGCGTCATCCCCCGGTGCGCGGCACGGTGTCCGTCCGGGGGATCGCCGTAGGTCCGTCCGCGGCCCGGTGGGGCTCGTTCGTGCAGTTCCCCGCGCCCCTTGCAGGCGCTCCCTGAGGCCGTGTGCCGAAAACGCCACCTCGCTGCGGAAAAGTACAAAAAACAACTACAAATTAGGGCGTAAGCGCGCTTTACCCATCAGTCACAGTGCGTTCGTGATCACGCAACACCGTTCCTTCACAGTGGCTGCATGAATCGAAGCATGTCTGATGTGACGCGCGCGAAGAACGGCCGTCCCGTGCACCACTGGCGGCGGGACGCCGTCGAGCTCGCCGCCGTCTTCACGGCCGTGGCGGTCGCGGACGCGGTGGCGAACCTGGTCGGCCACGGACCCGACGGTCCCGCACTGCTGGTGATCTCGGCCGCGGCGCTCGCCGCGACGGCCGGGTTCCACACATGGTGGGCCCGACGCCACGGCCATGCCCCGCCGGTGGACGCCAGTGATACCGGTGCCCGGCCCACCGCCGCCGGGCGGCAGGCCGGGCGGTCCGACCGGTCCACGGCGGCGGGCGCCGACCCGGTGGCCGGGACGACCACGCTGTGGCGGATGCGCACCACGGTGCGGGACGAACCCGGCTCGCTGGCCGCCCTGTGCTCGGCCCTCGCCGCCCTGGAGGTCGACATCCTCTCCCTCCAGACCCACCCGCTGGCCCTCGGCACGGTCGACGAGTTCCTGCTGCGCGCCCCGGAGTCCCTCGACGCGGCCGCGATCACCCGCGCGGTGGCGCAGGCGGGCGGCTCCGACACCTGGATCGAGCGGGCCGACACCCACGACCTGGTGGACGCGCCGACCCGGATCCTCGGGCTCGCCGCCCGCACCGCCCTGGACGCCGCCGAACTGCCGCTGGCGCTGCGCCAGTTGCTGGGCCGCTGCACCATCCGCTCGCTGCCCGCGAGCGCCTCGCGCGGCGCCGCGGCCGGCCCCGGCGCGCCCGCCGAACCCGTCCTGGAGGACACCGTCATGCGGCTGCCGTCACCGGACGGCGGGGCGATCACCGTGGAACGGCCCTATCTGCCGTTCACCCCGACCGAGTTCGCGCGCGCCCGCGCCCTGGTGGAGCTGGACGCGCGGCTCGGCCCGCGGCTGCCGCACGGGCAGGACGTGCTGACGCTGCCCGAGGGCAACGACATCGCCGTACGACGGGCCGACACCCGTGACGTCGAGGCGGCCCGCGCCATGCACGACCGCTGCTCGCCCCGCACCCTCGGGATGCGCTACCACGGCCCGGTCGGCGACGCGGACCGCTACCTCAACCACCTGCTCAGCCCCCGCTTCGGGCGCACCCTCGCCGCGCAGACCGCGTCCGGGCGGATCGTCGGGCTCGGCCATCTGCTCTGGGACGGCGACGAGACGGAGGTCGCGCTGCTCGTCGAGGACGCCTGGCAGCGGCGCGGTGTCGGCGCCGAACTGCTGGTCCGCCTCGTCGACATGGCGGTGGAGGCCGGCTGCGCGAGCGTGTACGCCGTGACGCAGGCGTCGAACACCGGCATGGTCGCCGCCATGCGCGGGCTCGGCCTGCCGCTCGACTACCAGGTCGAGGAGGGCACGCTGGTCATCACGGCCCGGCTGGCGCCGGTGCCGGTCGCGGCGCGGCCGTCGTCCGAGTAGCGCCTGGCGCCTGGCGGCGGGCTCGGCGGTTGGCGGGGCGGCCCGGAGGTGTGTCACCTCCGGGCCGCCCCCCGTCCGAGGCCGCTGTCAGGGACGACCCCGGAGTTTTACGGAGGCTCGGAAGCCGTAGTCTGCGGGTGCGTCGTGGCCGGTCGCGCAGTTCCCCGCGCCCCTTTCAGGGGCTCTCCCGCAGCCGTGCCCCGAAAGGGGCGCGGGGAACTGCGCGAACAACCACAACGCACCCGCAGGGACCCGGCACCCCCACCGTGCCCCCGAAGGGGCGCGGGGAACTGCGCGAGCAAGCACGACGGACCCGCGGATCCCCAACCACGCCCTGCAAGGGGCGCGGGGAACTGCGCGAGCGGCCACCACGCACCCGCGGATCCGCGGCACGCCAGACCACCCGGGACCCCTGCGAGCGCCGCGGCCGGCGGCCCGGCTAGCGGCGGCGGCCCAACGCCGCGTCGAGGTCGGACCACAGATCCTCGACGTCCTCCAGGCCCACCGACATGCGGAGCAACCGGTCGCTCACGCCCGCCCCCCGGCGATCGTCCGCGTCGACGATGCGGTGGCTGATCGACGCCGGATGCTGGATCAGCGTGTCGACGCTGCCCAGGCTGACGGCCGGCGTGACCAGCCGGACCCGGGAGATCACCTCGTGCGGATCGCCGTGCACCTCGAACGCCACCATCGCCCCGCCGAGCCGCGGGTAGCGCACGCGGGCCACGCGCGGGTCGGCGGCCAGCCGCCCGGCGAGTTCCGCGGCGGTCGCGGACGCGGCCCGCACCCGGACCGGCAGCGTCGCGAGCCCCCGCAGCAGCAGGTACCCGGCGAGCGGATGCAGCACCCCGCCGGTGGCGAAGCGGACCTGCCGCAGCCCACGCGCGAGTTCCTCGTCGCAGGCGACGACGCCCGCCATCACGTCCCCGTGCCCGCCCAGATACTTGGTCGCGCTGTGCAGCACGAGCCGCGCCCCCTGCTCGGCGGGCCGTTGCAGCACCGGCGTCGCGAAGGTGTTGTCCGCGAGCAGCGGCACCGAGCCGCAGGCGTGCGCGATCGCCCGCAGGTCGAGTTCGGCGAGCGTCGGGTTGGCCGGGGACTCGACCATCACCAGGCCGGTGTCCGGGCGCAGCGCGTCCGTGATCCCGGCCGGGTCGGTCCAGGTGACCTCCGTGCCGAGCAGGCCGGCCGTCAGCAGGTGGTCGCTGCACCCGTACAGCGGCCGTACGGCGACCACATGGCGCAGCCCGGCCGCGGCGCGCACCAGGAGGACCGCGCTGAGCGCCGCCATGCCGGTGGCGAAGGCGACCGCGGCCTCGGTGCCCTCCAGGCGGGCGAGCGCGGTCTCGAAGCGGGCCACGGTCGGGTTGCCGAGCCGCCCGTAGATCGGCGGGCCCTCGGGGTCCGCGCCCTCGGCGGCGAACGCGTCGATCCGGGCGGCCTCGCCCCGGGAGTCGTAGGACGGGTAGGTGGTGGACAGGTCGATCGGCGGGGCGTGCAGCCCCTGCCCCGCGAGGTCCTCGCGGCCGGCGTGGACGGCCTCGGTCGCCAGAGCCCTCGGCCGGAGGCGGAGATCCGCGTCCCGGCCCGCCCGGACGGCTGCTCCCCGTCCGGCGCGTACGGCGTCGTACGCCTGTGTGCGCGCTGCATCCATGGCCGGAAGAGTGAACAGTGGACGGGGTGACAGGGGAGAAGAGCGTGCTACGTTCGGCACATGGCCGAATCCGTCGAACTGGATCCGGTGGATCTGCATCTGCTGCGGCTGTTGCAGAACGACGCCCGGACCACCTACCGCGACCTCGCCGCCCAGATCGGGGTGGCGCCGTCGACCTGTCTGGACCGCGTCACCCGGCTGCGGCGCAGCGGCGTGATCCTCGGCCACCAGCTGCGCCTGGACCCCGCGAAGCTCGGCCGCGGCCTGGAGGCGCTGCTGTCGGTGCAGGTCAGACCGCACCGGCGGGAGCTGGTCGGACCGTTCGTGGAGCGGATCAGGGCGCTGCCGGAGTCCCGGACGGTCTTCCACATCACCGGTCCGGACGACTACCTGGTGCATGTGGCCGTCGCGGACATGGCCGACCTGCAACGGCTGGTCCTGGACGAGTTCACCGCGCACCGTGAGGTGGCCCGCGTGGAGACCCGGCTGATCTTCCAGCAGTGGGACTGCGGGCCCCTGCTGCCACCGGGCGCGACGCCCGCCAAGCCGACAGCTGAATCGGGGTGACGTGGGCATCGTCGCCGTAGAGTATGGACGGCATGTCTGATGCCAACAGCCTTCTTCCCCGTCAGGTCGCCGACGCCTACGTCGACGCGCTGATCGCCCTTGATCCGGTCACCGGCACATATCTCGGCGTCAAAGAAAGCTCCGGCAGGCTTCCCGACACCTCTCCCGCGGGCCAGGAGGCCCGCGCACAGCTCGCGCGGGAGACCCTCGCGCGACTGGACGAGGCCGAGCGCACCCCCGGCGCGGACAGCGCCGTCGAGCGCCGCTGCGGCCGCCTGCTGCGTGAGCGGCTCACCGCCGAACTCGCCGTGCACGAGGCCGAGGAGGGCCTGCGCGCGGTCGGCAACATGGCCACCCCCGCGCACGAGGTGCGCGACGTCTTCACCGTGACGCCGAACCAGAGCGAGGAGGACTGGGCCGCGATCGCCGAGCGGCTGCGCGCCGTGCCGGCCGCGTTCGCGGGCTACCGCGAGTCCCTCCAGCTCGGCCTGGAACGCAAGCTGTACGCGGCCCCGCGCCCGACGGAGACGTTCGTCGGCCAGCTCACCGAGTGGGCCGACACCGGCGAGGGCCGCGGCTGGTTCGAGGACTTCGCGTCCGAGGGACCCGAGGCGCTCCGCGCCGAACTCGACGAGGCCGCCCGCGCCGCCACGGCCTCCGTCGTCGAGCTGCGGGACTGGATGCGCGACGTGTACGTGCCGACCATCGAGGGCGCGCCCAACACCGTCGGCCGCGAGCGCTACGCCCGCTGGGCCCGCTACTTCAACGGCACCGACCTCGACCTGGACGAGGCGTACGCCTACGGCTGGGCCGAGTACCACCGCCTCCTCGGCGAGATGCGGCTCGAGGCGGAGAAGATCCTGCCGGGCGCCGGGACCCCGTGGGTCGCGCTCGCCCACCTCGACGAGCACGGCCGGCACATCGAGGGCGTCGAAGAGGTCCGCGAGTGGCTCCAGGGCCTGATGGACCAGGCCATCGAGGAGCTGGACGGCACCCACTTCGAACTGGCCGAGCGGGTACGGCGGGTGGAGTCCCGCATCGCTCCGCCCGGCGGCGCCGCGGCGCCGTACTACACGGCCCCGTCCGAGGACTTCTCCCGGCCCGGCCGCACCTGGCTGCCGACCATGGGCCAGACCCGCTTCCCGGTCTACGACCTGGTGTCGACCTGGTACCACGAGGGCGTGCCCGGCCACCACCTCCAGCTCGCGCAGTGGGCGCACGTGGCGGCGGACCTCTCCCGCTACCAGGCCACCCTCGGCGGGGTGAGCGCCAACGCCGAGGGCTGGGCGCTGTACGCGGAGCGGCTGATGGACGAGCTCGGCTATCTGACCGACGCCGAGCAGCGGCTCGGCTATCTCGACGCGCAGATGATGCGGGCGGCCCGGGTCATCGTCGACATCGGCATGCACCTGGAGCTGGAGATCCCCGCGGACTCGCCGTTCCACCCGGGCGAGCGGTGGACGCCGGAGCTGGCGCAGGAGTTCTTCGGCGCGCACAGCAGCCGCCCGGCGGACTTCGTGGAGAGCGAGCTGACCCGCTATCTGACCATCCCGGGCCAGGCGATCGGCTACAAGCTGGGCGAGCGGGCGTGGCTGCTCGGCCGGGAGAAGGCCCGTGAGCGGCACGGCGACGCGTTCGACCTGAAGGCCTGGCACATGGCGGCCCTCTCGCAGGGCTCGCTCGGCCTGGACGACCTGGTGGACGAGCTGTCCCAGCTGTGACGGGCGGGTGCCGGCGGCGGGCGTACGCCGCCGGCACCCCGGCTCGCACCGTGCGGGGCCTCAGCAGCCGCAGTCGTCGGTGCCCACCGGTGCCGTCAGCGGGTCGGCGTCGGGGCGGACCGGGCCCTGCCAGGTCTCGTACGGGAACCCCTCGCGCGCCCAGTACTCGAAGCCGCCGAGCATCTCCTTGACCCGGTAGCCGCGTTCGGCGAGGGCGAGGGCCGCGCGGGTGGCGCCGTTGCAGCCGGGTCCCCAGCAGTACGTCACCACCGGCACGGCCGGGTCGAGCAGCCCGGCGGCCTGCTCGGGGATGAGCGCGGTCGGCAGGTGGACCGCGCCGGGGATGTGGCCCTGGTCCCAGGACTCGGTGGAGCGGCTGTCCAGCACGACGAAGCCGGGGTCGCCGTCGGCCGCGAGCGCGGCGGCCACGTCGGAGACGTCGGCGTGGAAGGCGAGGCTCGCGCGGAAGTACGCGGCGGCCTCGGCGGAGGCCGCGGGGGCGACACGCAGGACGGGGTTGGCGGCGGGGGCGGCGGCGGTTTCGGTCTCGGGGGTGGTGAGGGTCGCGGTGGCGGTCTCGGGGGCGGTGGCGGTCATGGGGCGGCCCTTCGTGCGGAGTTGCTCGCTGCTGGTCGACACCGAGAAATCTACGGTCGCGAAGCCGGGCCCTGAAGACGCGTTCCCCGGCTCCGGCCTTGATCCGCCGGGGATTCCCCTGCTATTCATCGGACATGACCGCGTATTCCCCGGACGCCACCGACTGGCGCATTCTCGATGTCCTCCAGCGGGACGGCCGGGTCAGCTTCGCCGACCTCGCGCGCGCCGTCTCCATGTCCGCGAGCGCCGTCACCGAGCGGGTGCGGCGGCTGGAGGAGGCGGGCGTCATCCAGGGGTACGCGGCCGTCGTGGACCCCGAGCGGCTGGGGCTGCCGATCATGGCGTTCGTCCGGCTGCGCTACCCCAACGGCAACTACAAGCCCTTCCACGACCTCGTCGCGGTCACGCCCGAGATCCTGGAGGCCCACCACGTGACCGGCGACGACTGCTTCGTCATCAAGGTCACGGCACGCTCGATGCGGCATCTTGAGGAGGTCTCGGGCCGGCTCGGCACACTGGGCTCGGTCACCACGAGCGTCGTGTACTCCTCCCCGCTGCCGCGGCGGTCCGTGGGGCAGTGACTCCCCGTGCGTGTACGGCGGTTCAGGCCCCGTGCTGCCGCAGCGTCGATCCCGAGCGCCCCTTGACCACCTCCAGCTGGGCGTGGACGCGGCGGCGCAGGTCGGGCACGTGGCTGACGATGCCCACGCTGCGGTCGCGCTCCCGGAGGGAGTCCAGCACGTCGAGGACCTCGTCGAGGGTCTGGTCGTCGAGACTGCCGAAGCCCTCGTCGATGAAGAGGGTGTCCAGCCGCACCCCGCCGGCCTCGTCCGTGACGACGTCGGCGAGGCCGAGGGCGAGCGCCAGGGAGGCGAAGAACGTCTCGCCGCCCGACAGGGTCGACGTGTCGCGCTCACGGCCGGTCCAGGCGTCGACCACGTGCAGCCCGAGCCCGCTGCGGCCGCGCCCGGAGCGGTCGTCCGAGTGCACCAGCGTGTAGCGCCCGGAGGACATGCGGGTCAGCCGCGCCGTCGCGGCCGCGGCGACCTGTTCGAGCCGCGCCGCGAGGACGTACGACTCCAGGCGCATCCGGCGCTCGTTGTCGGCCGAGGTGCCCGCGGCGAGGGCGGCGAGGCGGGCGACGCGGTCGTGCTCCTCGCGCAGCGGCGCCAGCGCCCGCACGCCCTGGGTCGCCTGCGCGGAGAGCCGGTCGAGCTCGGTGCACCGGCGGGCGGCCGCGTCCCGCGCGGAGGCGGCGTCGCGCAGCCGCCGGGCCGCGGCGTCGGCACGCGCCTGTGCTGCCGCCACGTCGGCGGGCGGGTGCGCGGCGGCGGCCACGGTGTCGGCCTCGGCGAGGACCGCCCGCACCTGGGACTCCTCCTGCTGCCAGGCGTCCAGGCGCCGCTGGAGTTCGCGGTGGGCGGTGCCGTCCAGGAGGGCGGCGGCCGCGTCCCGCGGGGTGTCGAACCCGGCGCGGAAGGCGGCGTCGGCGAGGCGGGCGTCGGCGTCCTTGAGCCGCTGGGCGGTCTCCTCGGCGGTGCGCGCGGCGTCGGCGGCGTCGGTGAGCCGGGCGGCGCGCAGCTCCAGTTCGGCGGTGCGCGCGGCGACGCTCGCGGCGGAGCCCCGCGCCTCCGCCAACTCCTCCTCCAGCACGGCCCGTTCCCGCTCCAGGGTGTCCCGGCGGGCGGCCCGCGAGGCGGCCCGTACGGCGGCTTCCTGGCGGTCGGTCAGGCGGCGCTCGCGCTCCTGCTCGGCGCGGCGCAGCTCCTCGTGGGCGGCGTGCAGGGCGGAGGCGTCGCGGCGGGCGCGGGCGTACTCCCGCTCCAGTTCGTCGGCCTCGGCGGCGAGCCGGTCGGTGGGGGTGTCGCCGGCCTCGGCGCCGGCGGCGGCGAGCGCCTCGCGCACGGTGGCGAGGGCGCTGTCGTGCTCGGCGCGCTGCTCGTCGGCGTGCTGGTAGGCGGCGAGGGCCTGTTCCTCCGCGGCGCGGTCGACGTGCCCGGCGTCCTTGCGGGCGGGCGCGGGGTGTTCGGTGGCGCCGCAGACCGCGCAGGGTTCGCCGTCGGTGAGGGAGGCGGCGAGTTCGGCGGCGATGCCGTTCAGCCGTTGTTCCTTGAGGTCCAGCCAGTGTTCCCGGGCGCGCTGGGCGCGGTCGGCGCGGTCCAGGGCCAGCTGGGCGGCGCGGTCGGTGTCGCCCGCGAGCTGGTCGCGCAGCCGGGCGGCGGCCAGCCGCTGCCGCACGGGTTCGCGGCGCACCGCGAGCTGTTCGGCCCGGGTCGCGGCCTCCTGCGCGGAGTCGACGCGGGACTGGAGCCCGGTGCGGGTGGCCTCCCAGCCGGCGAGCCAGGCGTCGGCCTCCTGGAGGACGTCCTCGTCGGCCCGCTCCTGACGGTCGAGCCCGGCGCGCTCGGCGACCAGGGCGGTGAGCCGGTGCTCGGCGCGGCGGGCCGACTCCAGTCCGCCGAGCTCCTCGGCGGCGCGGCGCGCGGCGGCGGCGAGTCCGGCCGCGCCCGCGTCGGCGTCGGTGCGCGGCAGCAGGGCGCGGGTGCGGGCCTCGTCCGCGGCGGCGCGACGGTGTTCGGCGTCGGCGCTGTCGCGCAGGTCGAGGGCGGGGGCGACCGCCTCGGCCTTGCGCGCCCGCTCCATGCGGGCCTCGGCCTCGCGGTGCGCGTCGGCGCGCTCCTCCAGCGCGCCGGCCCGCTGCCGGGCCTGCTCGAACCGGCCCTGCAGCCGGGCCAGTTCGCGTACGTCCGCCAGGTCGTGGTCGGCGCCCGCGTGGGCGGACTCGGCGGCGGTGAGCCGGCAGTGGGCGACGGTGAGCTGCTCGCGTACGGTGGCGCGGGCCACGGCCGCGGCGACCAGGACGGTCTCGGCGAGGCCCGGGTCGCCGGGGGCCAGCTCCGGCAGCGGCATGGCGCCGCCCGCGGCCTGCTGCATCCGGTGCGCGTGGGCGAGCAGGGACTGGTCGTTCTCGCGGACCCGCATCTCGGCGGCGCGGCGCCGCTCGGCGAGGCGCTTTTCGACGTCGGCGAAGCGCTGGGTGTCGAAGAGTCGGCCGAGCAGCCGGCCGCGGGCCTCGGCGTCGGCGCGCAGGAAGCGCGCGAAGTCGCCCTGGGGCAGCAGCACGACCTGGCAGAACTGCTCGCGGCTCATGCCGAGCAGCTGGGTGATCTCCTCGCCGATCTCCTGGTGGGAGCGGCTGAGGTCCTTCCAGGCGCCGGTCGCGCTGTCGCGTTCGCGCAGCCAGCTCTGGGCCTTGTCGAGAGTGGTGCCGGTGCCGCGCTTCTTGGGGCGCTCCCAGGGCGGCTGCCGGGTGATCTCCAGGCGCCGTCCAGCGACGGTGAAGGTGAGGGCGACCTCGGTGCGCAGGCCGGGGTCCGCGTGGTCGCTGCGCAGGTTCTGGCCCTGGCCGCTCTGGCGGGCGCCGGGGACGGCGCCGTACAGGGCGTAGCACACGGCGTCGAGTACGGAGGTCTTCCCGGCGCCGGTGGGGCCGTGCAGCAGGAACAGGCCGGCGGCCGACAGGGCGTCGAAGTCGACGGTCTGGGCCTCGCCGAACGGGCCGAAGGCGCCGATGCGCAGCTCGTGCAGCCTCATCGGGCGACCTCCCGCAGGGTGGCGTCGGCGCGCACGGCGTCGAACGCGTCGCGCAGCACGGCCTGTTCGGCCGCGTCGGGCCCGGCGCCGCGCACATGGGCGACGAAGTCCTCGGCGATCTCCTGGTCGCCGCGGCCCGCGAGGCGCGTGGCGTACGACACCTCGTCGGCGTCGTCGGTGCGGTCCGGCGCGAAGGCGAGGCTGAGCAGGTGCGGGAGCTGCTCGGCGAGCCGGGCGAACGGATCGGCGGGCCGGACCGGGTCGGTGAGGGTGGCCTCGACCCAGGCCTCCGCGTGCCGGGACAGCTCCGGGTCGAGCAGCAGGTCCTCGAGGCGGCCGCGGATCCGGGCGAGCGGCCGCGGCACCGGGCAGTCCAGCCGCTCGGCCCGCACCGCGCCGGCCGCGTCGAGGTCGATCAGCCACATGCTCTTGCGGTGCTCGGCCTCGGAGAAGGAGTAGGCGAGCGGTGAGCCGGAGTAGCGCACGCGGTCGGTGAGCGTCTGGCACCCGTGCAGATGCCCGAGCGCGACGTAGTCGACGCCGTCGAAGACACCGGCCGGGACGGCGGCCACACCGCCGACGGTGATGTCCCGTTCGCTGTCGCTGGCCTCGCCGCCGGTGACGAAGGCGTGCGCGAGAACGACCGAGCGGGTCCCCGGCGCGCGGCCCGCGAGGTCGGCGCGCACCCGGTCCATGGCGGCGGCGAGCACCGACTCGTGCCCGGCCTTCTCGACACCGAACTCGTCCTTCACCAGGGCCGGTTCGAGATAAGGCAGCCCGTAGAAGGCGACCTCTCCGAAGTCGTCCCGCAGCACGACCGGGGTGCCGCACGCGGACGGCGCGGTGCGCAGGTGGATACCCGCGCGCCCGATGAGGCCCGCGCCGACGCCGAGGCGGCGGGCGGAGTCGTGGTTGCCGCTGATCATCACCGTGGGCACGCCGAGGGCGGCGAGGCGGTGCAGAGCGTCGTCGAAGAGTTCGACGGCGGCGAGCGGCGGGACCGCGCGGTCGTACACGTCCCCCGACACGACCACCGCGTCGACGTCGTGCTCGCGCACGGTCGCGACGAGGTGACCGATGAACTCGGCCTGGGCGTCGAGCATGTTCACCCGGTGGAACGCCCGGCCCAGATGCCAGTCGGAAGTGTGCAGCAGCCTCATGATCCCCGAGACTAACGGCAGGGTCCGACAACCCGGGCGGTTACTCCCGTATCAGCCCGTCATGACCCCCTCGACACCGGGGCGTTATGTCCGGTTATGTACGAATCGGTGCCGCTCGCCCCACGTGTGATGCGTCTCAGTGCGCCCCCTCGGGACCCCTCGGAACCCCAAACCCCTCGGAGCCCCGCGGGACCCCTCGGAACCCCTCGGAGCCCCGCCGAACCTCACGCGTCCCCGTACGCCTCGCCCCCCAGCTCGACCTCCGCCGTGCCCGACGTCGCGTCCGCCAGCCAGGCGCGGAAGGCGGGCACGTCGGCGTCCGGGAGGGCGATCTCGATGGCGACCGCCTCGCCGTAGCGCACGTCCCGGACCTCGCGGCCGGTGGCGCGCAGGTCGTTCTGGACCTTGCCCGCGCGCTGGTGGTCGACGGTCACCGTGGCCAGGCGGAAGCGGCGGCGGGTCAGGGTGCCGAGCTCGTCCAGGGCCTCGCCGACCGCGCCGCCGTAGGCGCGGATCAGGCCGCCCGCGCCGAGCTTCACGCCGCCGTAGTAGCGGGTGACGACGGCGACGACGTAGCGCATGTCGCGGCGGAGCAGCATCTGGAGCATGGGCACGCCCGCGGTGCCGCCCGGCTCGCCGTCGTCGCTCGCCTTCTGCACGGACGCGTCGGCGCCGACGACGTAGGCCCAGCAGTTGTGGGAGGCGTCCGCGTGCTCCTTGCGGACGGCGGCGACGAAGTCCTGGGCCTCCTGCTCGGTGGCGGCGGGGGCGAGCGCGCACAGGAAGCGGGAGCGGTTCACCTCGGTCTCGTGCACGCCCGCGCGCGCGACGGTGCGGTACTCGTCTGGCATCTGGCCAGCCTAAGCCGAGTTCACGGCGCGTCCCGCCGCACCGCACGCGCCCGCTCCACCGCACCGTTCGGGACTGCCCCGGCTCCGACGGGGGCAAGGGGGTGGTGGATACTCGCTCACCGTGCCCGGGGGCCGGGCTCGTCCTCCACCGGGGCCGCACGACGTACGCCCACGCCACGCCCACCATCCCTAGGAGCAAGAAGCATGACCGGCGCGCAGGTGGACACCACGGACACCGCCGAACCCCACGATCCGAAGCCCTCCGCCGTCGCGCCCCGCTGGCGGGCGTGGCTCCTGGAGGGCCTGAGCGACCAGTCGGCCCGGCACCCCGGCCCGCACGCCACCCCCAAGGAGGAGCACGCGGGCCACACGTGGTGGCGCGTGATGTGCCTGACCGGTGTGGACTACTTCTCCACCCTCGGCTACCAGCCGGGCATCGCCGCCCTCGCGGCCGGCCTGCTGTCGCCGTTCGCGACCCTGGTGCTGATCGCGCTGACCCTGCTGGGCGCCCTGCCGGTGTACCGCAGGGTGGCGCACGAGAGCCCGCACGGCGAGGGGTCCATCGCCATGCTGGAGCGGCTGCTGCCCTGGTGGTCGGGGAAGATCTTCGTCCTGGTGCTGCTGGGCTTCGCAGCCACCGACTTCATGATCACCATGACCCTGTCGGCCGCCGACGCCGCCGCGCACGTCGTGGAGAACCCGTTCGCGCCGCACTGGATGCACGGCGGCAACGCCTGGATCACCCTGCTGCTGCTCGCGCTGCTCGGCGCGGTCTTCCTGAAGGGCTTCCGGGAGGCCATCGGCATCGCGGTCGCCCTGGTCGGCACCTATCTGGTGCTGAACCTGGTCGTCCTCGCCGTGTCCGCGTGGGAGGTGCTCAGCCATCCGGTGCGGATCGGCGACTGGACCTCCGCGATGACCACCGAGCACTCCTCACCGGTCGCGATCATCGGCGTGGCGCTGCTGGTGTTCCCCAAGCTCGCGCTCGGCATGTCCGGCTTCGAGACCGGCGTGGCGGTCATGCCGCAGGTCAAGGGCGACGCGAGCGACACCTTCGCGCGGCCCGCGGGCCGGGTGCGCGAGACCCGCAAGCTGCTCACCACGGCCGCCGTGATCATGAGCTGCTTCCTCCTGCTCTCCAGCCTCGCGACGACGATCCTGATCCCGCAGTCCGCCTTCGAGGCGGGCGGCCCCGCCAACGGCCGCGCCCTCGCCTACCTGGCGCACCAGCACCTCGGCGAGGCCTTCGGCACGGTCTACGACATCTCCACGATCGCCATCCTGTGGTTCGCGGGCGCCTCCGCGCTGGCCGGCCTGCTCAACCTCGTGCCGCGCTATCTGCCGCGCTACGGCATGGCGCCGGAGTGGACGCGCGCCGTGCGGCCGCTGGTCCTGGTGTTCATGGTGGCGGCGGTCGTCATCACCCTGTGGTTCGACGCGAACGTGGACGCGCAGAGCGGCGCCTACGCCACCGGCGTGCTGGTGCTGATGCTGTCGGCCGCCTTCGCCTCCACGGTCGCCGTGCACCGGCGCGGCCACCGGGCCGCCGCGATCGGCTTCGGCGTGATCACCGCCGTCTTCGCCTACACCCTCGTCACGAACGTCATCGAGCGGCCCGACGGCATCAAGATCGCGCTGATCTTCATCGTGGCGATCCTGGTCACGTCGTTCGGCTCGCGCGTGCACCGCGCGTTCGAGCTGCGGGCCGGGCAGGTCACGCTCGACGAGGCGGCCCTGCGCTTCGTCGACGAGGCCGCGGCCCACGGCCCGCTGCGCCTGATCGCGAACGAGCCCCAGGAGCACAGCACCCGGGAGTACCGGGCGAAGGAGTACAGCCAGCGCGAGCACACCCACATGCCCGACGGCGGCCCCGTGCTGTTCCTTGAGGTGTTCGTGCGCGACTCGTCCGACTTCACCGCGGACGTGTTGGTGCACGGCGACGAGAAGCACGGCGTACGCCGGCTCCGGGTCGAGGGCCCGACGGTGCCCAACACCATCGCGGCGGTGCTGATGGCGCTGCGCGACCGCACCGGCCAGGTGCCGCACGCCTACTTCGACTGGACGGAGGGCGGACCGGTCAGCCATCTGATCCGGTTCCTGGTGTTCGGCGACGGCGAGGTCGCGCCGGTCACCCGTGAGGTGCTGCGCCGCGCCGAACAGGACGTGGAGCGGCGGCCCCGGGTGCACGTGGGCTGACGCCCCCGCGGGAACATCGGCGCCCTCGGACCGGGGGCGCCCGCCGAGCGCCCTGGGGGGATCCTCCCGGGGCGCCCCGGCACCTCACGTCTTCGACCCCCTGGGCACCACCACCGCCGTCAGCAGCGCGGTGCCCGGGGCGAGGGCGTGCCAGCCGACGCCGTGCCAGGCCAGGACCGCGACCGCTGAGGTCGGGAACTTCAGCCGGACCCGGTCCAGGGTGTCGTCCAGCCCGTCCCCGGCCAGGTCGAGGACCAGGTCGGCGAGGCCCGGGTTGTGGCCGACGAGCAGCAGGGTCCCCACCTCGCCCGGCACCTCGCGCACCACGTCCAGGATCTCGTCGGCGTCGGCGTCGTACAGCCGCGGCTCGTGGCGCACCGGCGGCGGGGTGCCCCACTCCGCGGACGCCAGCTCCCAGGTCTGCCGGGCCCGTACGGCCGTGGAGCACAGGGCGAGGTCCGGCAGCCAGTCGGCCTCGGCGAGGGCGCGGCCCGCGGCGGGCGCGTCCCGCAGGCCGCGCGGCGCGAGCGGGCGCCGGTGGTCGGCCGCACCCTCCGGCCAGGCGGACTTGGCGTGCCGCAGCACGACCAGACGGCGCAGCGGACCGGCTCCGCCCGGGGTGGTCACGCGGGGCTCCCCAGGTCGCGGGTGAGGTCGAGGCCGAGCAGCCGGTCGGCGTGCGCGAACGTCTCGAAGCGGGCTCCGTCGGGCAGTTCGGGGGTGTCCTCGACCCAGGCCAGCACGCGCAGCACCTCCGGTACGTCGAGGTCGTCCTCCCAGGCCGTGCGCAGCCGTACGCGTACGGCGTCGGGGACCGGCCGGGAGGGGGTGCGGGCCCACCCGGCGACGGCCTGCCGCCAGCGGTCGAGGGTGGCCTCGGCCGCGGCGAGGACACCGCCGTCGATGCGGACGGGGCGGTCGCGGGCCGTGGAGAGCAGGGCCAGGCGCAGCACGGCGGGGTCGGCGCCCTCGGCGGGCGCCGCGGTGGCGGGCTCGACGGGTCCGGCGCCGGCCACCACGCCCTCCGGCAGCGGACCGCCGAGGGCCGCCACATGGACGACCTGGGCCTCGCCGAGCCCGGCGCCGATGTCCCGGCTGTCCTCGAAGGGCCGCAGGCCGAGCGCGGCCGCCGCCGCGTGCAGCTCGGCCTGCTGCCGCTCGCCGGTCAGCAGCGCCCACACGGGGGTGCCGCCGATCTCCAGGGCGCGGACGAGGAGGTCGGCGGTGAGGAGCACCCGCAGGGCGGTGGCGTCGAACCACGGGGTGTGGGCCTGGACCCTGGTCAGGCCGCGGCGGGCGGGGGCGGCGGCGACGAGCTCGCCGGTACGGGCGTCGGTGATGCGGAGCACGGCCCGAGCGTAGGGGGGCGGCGGGTCCGCCGCAGCATCTGACGCCGATTGCGACCGCCGATGACAGGGGAATGAGCCGCTCGGCGTGGCATGTTGTCCGGGGAACACCCTTTCTCAGCCGGAGGAGGCCGCCGGTGTACGGCGACAACGCGACGATCCGCAGGATCCTGACCGAGCTCGGCGACACGTGGGCGGTGGTCGGTCTGTCCCAGAACCACGGGCGTGCGGCGTACGGCATCGCACAGGTCCTGCAGAGCTTCGGCAAGCGGGTGGTTCCGGTGCATCCGAAGGCCGAGAGGGTGCTCGGCGAGCAGGGGTACGCCTCGCTCGCCGACATCCCGTTCGGCGTCGACGTGGTCGACGTCTTCGTCAACAGCCAGCTGGCCGGGCAGGTCGCCGACGAGGCGGTGGCCAAGGGCGCGAAGGCCGTGTGGTTCCAGCTCGGCGTGATCGACGAGGACGCCTACGACCGGGTGCGGGACGCCGGGCTCGCGATGGTCATGGACCGCTGCCCGGCGATCGAGATCCCGCTGCTGCGCGGCTAGCCGGTGCCGGTGCTGGTGCCGGTCCCGCTGCGCAGGCAGCTGGTGCCGGTGCTGGTGCCGGTCCCGCTGCGCAGGCAGCTGGTGCCGGTGCTGGTGCCTGTCCCGCTGCGCAGGCAGCCCGACCGGTCCCGGTGCCGGGTCCGCCCGCTCAGACGCCGAGGCCCTCCACCACTTCCGCGCCGGGCAGTTCGGCGAAGGCCTTGCCCGGGACCAGGAGCTTGCCGCGGCGGCGGCCGCTGCCGACGAGGACGTAGGGCAGGTCGACGACGGCCGGGTCGACCAGCAGCGGCCAGCCCGCGGGCAGTCCGACGGGGGTGATGCCGCCGTACTCCATGCCGGTCTCGCCGGTCGCGGTGTCCATCGACGCGAAGGACGCCTTGCGGGCGTCGAGCCGGCGGCGCACCACGTTGTTGACGTCGACGCGGGTGGTGGAGAGCGCCAGGCACGCGGCCAGCGTGGTCGTGCCGCCGCGCTTCCCGGCGACCACCACGCAGTTGGCGGACCGCTCCAGCAGCTCCTGCCCGTAGTGCTCGACGAAGACGGCCGTGTCGGCCCACCGCGGGTCCGTCTCGACGTACACGATCTGCTCGGCGGGTACGCTGCCGCGCCAGTTCCGTACGGCGTCGGCGACCGGACCGATCAGCAGGTCGAGGCAGTCGGGGGCGGGGATCGCGGTGTCGAAGTCTCCGATGGGTGCGCGCATGGCGGCACGCTAACAGGCGGGCCGGCGCGGCCCGGAGGCGTGCCTCAGTGCACCGGCGGCACGGACACCGCCATCACCAGCTCCATCGGCTCGTCGCCCTCGTTGCCGTAGACATGGGGCGAGTCGGCCTCGAAGGAGGCGCTCGCGCCGGCCGGGACGCGGTACGACGTGCCGTCGACGGTGAGGGTCAGCTCCCCCGCGGTGACGTGCACCAGCTCGACGGTGCCGGCCGGGTGCGGGTCGGAGGGGCTGGACTCGCCGGGCATCAGCCGCCAGTCCCACATCTCCAGCGGGCCCGGGGCCTCGGTGCCGGCGAGCAGCCGGTTGTAGCTGCCCGCGTCGGTGTGCCAGAGACGGACCGCCTGGTCGGCGGGGACGACCCGGACCTTCGGGCCCTGTTCGTAGTCGAGCAGGGTGGTGATGCTGACCCCGAGGGCGTCGCCGATCTTGACCACGGTGCCGATGCTGGGGTTGGTGCGGGCCTGCTCGATCTGGATGAGCATGCCCCGGCTGACTCCGGCGCGGCCGGCGAGCGTGTCCAGGGTGAAGCCGCGCTCGGTGCGCCAGCGCTTCACGTTGCGCGCCAGGGACTGGGTCAGCAGGTCGAGGTCCGACACGTTCCGTCCATGTTCCGATGCCGCTCGGGTGACGCCCGCGGGAGGCAGGGGCCCAGCGACACGTACGGTCAAGTATTCTGGATGACAGGGTTCACTTGAATGAACTACGGTGGGGTGCACCCGATCGTTCACCGAACTGTACTGCGAGGCAGGCCGTGACAGCACTCTTCGCCCTGGCCACCAGCCTGCTGTGGGGCCTGGCCGACTTCGGCGGCGGGCTGCTGACCCGGCGCCTCCCCGCGCTGACCGTGGTGGTGATCTCGCAGGGCGCCGCCGCGGTGGTGCTCGGCGCCCTGGTGGCCGCCACCGGCGGCTGGTCCGAGGCGGGCCCCCGGCTGTGGTTCGCGCTCGCGGCGGGTCTCGTCGGGCCGGTGGCCCTGATCTCCTTCTACAAGGCGCTCGCCCTCGGCCCGATGGGCGTGGTCTCCCCGCTCGCCACGCTGAGCGTGGCCGTCCCCGTCACGGTGGGGCTGCTGCTCGGCGAGCGCCCGGGGCCGGCCCAGCTCGCGGGTATCGCGGTCGCCGTCACCGGGGTCGTCCTCGCGGGCGGGCCGCAACTGCGCGGGGCGGCGGTGCAACGGCAGGCGGTGCTGCTCACGCTGGTCGCGGCGCTCGGCTTCGGCACGGTGTTCGTGCTGATCACCGAGGCGTCGACGACCGTCACCGGGCTGTTCCTGGCGCTGTTCGTGCAGCGCGTGACGAACGTGGCGGTCGGGGGCGCCGCGCTGTACGGCGCCGTACGCCGCGGGACGCCCGCCCTGCCCGCCGGCGGTTTTCCGTGGGGCTCGTTCCCGGCGCTCGCGTTCGTCGGTCTCGCCGACGTCGCCGCCAACGGCACCTACGCGGTGGCCGCGCAGCGCGGCCCGGTGACCGTGGCCGCCGTGCTGGCCTCCCTGTACCCGGTGGTGACCGCGCTCGCCGCGCGCGGCTTCCTCAGCGAGCGCCTGCGCACCGTGCAGGCGGCGGGGGCGGGGCTGGCGCTGGTGGGGACGGTCCTGCTGGCGACGGGCTGACGCGCCCAGCCGCCCGACCGGTCACGCGCAGGCGGGACGGGCACCTTTCCGTCCCCATGCGCTCGGCCGCCGCGAGCGCGCACCCCTCCGGACACGCGCAGGCAGCGCGAGTGTCCTGCGGCGTGAACGTCCTGCGGCGCGAATGTCCTGCGGCGCGGACGCGCTCACGCGTCCCGCGCGGCCTTCGCGTCCAGTTCCGCCAGCGGGGTGGTGGTCTCCTCGTCCAGTTCCGCGAGGCGGGCCACGGTCTCCTCGTCCAGGTCCGCGAGCGCGGAGAGCTGGTCCGGCGTGACGCCGTCCGGGATCGGCACGGGGGCCGGGGTCCGCAGCGGGGGCTGCCAGCCCGCGTCGGGCGTCCAGCGCCGTACGACCCGGGCGGGGGCGCCCGCGACCACGGCGTGGTCGGGCACCGTCCCGCGGACCACCGCGCCCGCCGCGACCACCACGTTCCGCCCGATCCGCGCCCCCGGCAGGATCACCGCGCCGGTGCCGATCCAGCACCCTGACCCGATCTCCACCGGCTCGAACCGCGGCCACTGCTTGCCGATGGGCTCGTCCGGGTCGTCGTAGGAGTGATTGGTGGAGGTGACGTAGACGTACGGCCCGAAGTAGCAGTCGTTGCCGATGGTGACCGTGGAGTCGGCGATGACATGGCTGCCGCGGCCGAGGACGACACCGTCGCCGATCCGCAGGATCGGCTCGGGCCCCAGGTCCAGGTCGGGCATCAGGCCCGCGGTCAGGGTGACCTGCTCGGCGATGATGCAGTACGAGCCCAGGTGGATCCACGGCTCGCCGAAGACCGTGCCCAGCGGGAAGGCGAGCCGGGTCGCCTCCCCCATCGCGCCGAACCGCAGCCGGCCGGGGTGCTCCGCGCTCACGGAACCCATCCGCTGCACCCATGCCCAGCCCGCGTGGACGGCGCGCTGCGCGAGTCCGCGCCGCCATGATGAGAACGTGTTCTTGCGTTTGGGCACGCGCTCACGGTACTCAGCGCCGCCCGCGCCCATGACGGCCAAGGGCTGTGATCTTCGCCCCACCGGGTGGCGTACGGTGCGATGGTGAGCGACGAGAAGGAGACGCAGATGACGCACCGGCCACTGATCACGGGCATCGCCGGCCGCGAGCCGCGCATCGACGGGCAGGCGTTCGTGGCGCCGACCGCATCGGTGATCGGTGACGTGACGCTGGGGGCCGGGGCGAGCGTCTGGTACGGCGCGGTGCTGCGCGGCGACGTCGAGCGGATCGCCGTGGGCGCCGCGAGCAACATCCAGGACAACTGCACGCTGCACGCCGACCCCGGTTTCCCCGTCACCGTCGGCGAGCGGGTGTCCGTCGGCCACAACGCGGTGGTGCACGGGGCGACCGTCGAGGACGACTGCCTGGTCGGCATGGGCGCCACGGTCCTCAACGGCGCGGTGATCGGCGCGGGCTCGCTCGTCGCCGCGCAGGCGCTGGTCCCGCAGGGGATGGTGGTGCCGCCGGGGTCGCTGGTCGCGGGCGTACCGGCGAAGGTGAAGCGGGCGCTGACCGAGGAGGAGCGCCAGGGCATCACCCTGAACGGCACCATGTACGCGGAGCTGGCGAAGGCGCACCGCGACGCGCACGAGTGACGCCCGCGGGCGCCGTCGGCGCGACGGGCGGGGAGCCACGGTTCCCGGCCGTGACCGGGTGGACCCCTATTCTCCGGCCGCGGCCGGGGCCTTCTCCGGCTCCGGCTCCACCCGCTGGGCCCGCTGCGCCTTGCGCCGGACCACCAGCATCGACGCGACGCCGATCAGCACCGCCACCCCGAGGCCGGCGTAGGAGAAGCGCTTGAGCCAGTCCTCGGCGACCCTGCCGACGTAGTAGACGACCATCGTGGTGCCGCCCGCCCAGACGACGCCACCGAGCAGGTTGGCGATCAGGAACTTCCAGTACGGCATCCGCAGCACACCGGCGAGCGGGCCCGCGAAGATCCGCAGCAGGGCGACGAAACGGCCGAAGAAGACGGCCCACATGCCCCACTTCTCGAAGGAGCGCTCCGCCGTCGCGATGTGCCCCTCGCCGAAGTGGCGCGGGAACTTCCGGCCGAGCCAGGCGAGCAGCGGCCTGCCGCCCTTGCGGCCGATGGCGTAGCCGATCGAGTCGCCGACGACCGCGCCGAGGCTGGCGCAGGCGGCGAGCACGAACGGGTTGATGCCCGAGTGCTGCGAGGAGAGCAGCGCCGCCGAGACCAGCACGATCTCGCCGGGCAGCGGGATGCCCAGGCTCTCCACGCCGATGACCAGCGCCACCACGGCGTAGACCGCCGCCGCGGGCACGGTGTCGAGCCACTCCTGGACGTGCAACGCCGGTCCCTCCCGATTCGTGTGTTGCTGCCACTGCCGATGCGCGTGTTACCGCTCTTGCCGATGCGCGTGTCGCCGCCCCTGCGGTTCCCGGCAGGTGCCGCGCGGGCACCTGCCGGGAAGCCTACCGCCCGCCCTCGCGCGCGTCCGCAGCCGCAGGTCCGCGGCCGCAGGTCCGCGGCCCGAGCGGGGGCGGCCGCCCGGCGCCGGGCGCGAGACACAGTCGGCTCATAAGCCGCTCTCGGCCCGCTCTCATCGGGGTGCCCCAGCATGGCGCGCATGAACGCCCCCCACTCCGCATCGGCCCCCACGCCCGCCCGTACGGTCCGCAAGGCGGTGGTCCCGGCGGCCGGACTCGGCACCCGCTTCCTGCCCGCGACGAAGGCGACCCCGAAGGAGATGCTGCCGGTCGTCGACAAGCCGGCGATCCAGTACGTCGTGGAGGAGGCGGCCGCGGCCGGGCTCGACGACGTGCTCATGGTCACCGGGCGCCACAAGCGGGCCATCGAGGACCACTTCGACAACGCCTTCGAGCTGGAGCAGGCGCTGGCCGCCAAGGGCGACTCGGTGCGCCTGGACGCCGTGCGCGACCCTGCCCGGCTCGCCGACATCCACCACATCCGTCAGCGCGATCCGCTCGGCCTCGGCCACGCCGTGCTCTGCGCCCGCAACCACGTCGGCGACCAGCCCTTCGCCGTACTCCTCGGCGACGACCTGATCGATCCGCGCGAGACCCTGCTCAGCCGGATGCTCGACGTGCGCGACCGGCACGAGGGCAGCGTGGTGGCCCTGATGGAGGTCGACCCGTCGCAGATCCATCTCTACGGCTGCGCGGCCGTGGAGCCCACCGGCGAGGACGGGGTGGTGCGGGTGACCGGCCTGGTGGAGAAGCCCTCACCCGAGAACGCACCGAGCAACTACGCCGTGATCGGGCGCTACGTCCTCGAACCGGGCGTCTTCGACGTCCTGGAGCGCACCCCGCCGGGCCGGGGAGGCGAGATCCAGCTGACCGACGCCCTCCAGGAACTCGCCGGGCGCGGCACGGTCCACGGTGTCGTCTTCCGCGGCCGGCGCTACGACACCGGCGACAAGGCGGACTATCTGCGCACGGTGGTCCGGCTCGCGTGCGAACGCCCGGATCTGGGGCCGGAGTTCGTGGCCTGGCTCAAGGAGTTCGTCGCGGGTCTGACGGAGGCCGAGCGCTCCGGGCGGGAACGCTTCGCGGCCTGACCGGCTCCGCCTTGGAGGGAAGCGTCACGTGGCTTGGGCGCGCCCGGCGGGAACGTCACTCGACCTGGACGCGCCGGGCGGGAGGGTCGCGCGGCCCGGACGCGCCCGGCGGGAGCGTCACGTGGCCTGGGGCGCCTCCAGGCGGGAGCGTCGTGCGGCCCGGACGACTCCGCCCCGGCCGCACGTTGCCGCGGCCGGGGCCCTCGTCGCTTCGGTGGGCGGGCGGGTCAGCCGTTGGGGCGCAGCGTCCACACGACGGTCATCTCGCCGGTCACCGCCCCGTCCTCGCGCCGGATGGCGACGGCCACCGGGAACTCGGGGCGCTTGCCCGCGTCGAGCTCGGCGATCACCTCGGCGGCCGGACGCCCGAGGGTCGCGGTGGCCGTGACCGGACCGAGGGCGACCTTCTTGTAGGCGATCTCGGCACTGACCGCGAGCGGCACGGCCCGGGAGAGCTGGTCGCCGAAGGCGGCGAGCACGATGGCTCCGCTGGCCGACTCGGCGAGGGTGAACATGGCTCCGGCGTGCGGGCCGCCGATGTGGTTGTGGTACTCGCCCTGGTCGGGCAGCGCGAGCACCGCCCGCTCGGGGGAGGTCTCCAGGTACTCCAGGTTCAGCGTGCGAACCATGGGCACCGTGGCGGCGAGCATCTCGCCTATGGACATCTGGTCTGCGCTCATGACCGACATGTTACTCACGAGTAGCCGACAGGGCCAGAGCCGCACAGACGGTCACAGTAGGGTGGCGCCCCATGTGGCCAGGGGAGCAGCCGCCAGGGGGCGGGACGAATCCGCAGGAGCAACAGCCGAACCCGTACGGACAGCAGGGCGGGCCACCGCCGCATCCGTACGCGCAGCCAGGGCCGGGCGGGCCACCGCCGAACCCCTATGCCCAGCCGGGTCCGGGCGCCCAGGCGCCGAACCCCTACGCCCAGCGGCCACCGGCCGGCCAGCCGCCGAATCCCTACGCGCAACCCGGCTACCAGCAGCCGAATCCGTACCTCGCACAGACCGCGGGGACCGCGCAGACCGCGGGGACCGCGCAGGCGGCGGGGCCGGGACCGCACGGGCCCGGCGGGGGCCGGCGTACCCGGATCGTCGCGATCGGCGCCGCCGCGGCCGTCGTGGCGGCCGCGTCCGTGACCGGCGCGGTAATGCTCGGCGGCGACAACGACGACCCCGCGCCCGCACCCACGAAGTCCTCGGCGTCGGCGTCCACTTCGGCGACCGGGAACCCGCGCACCGCCGACGGCGGGCAGCCGACCGTCGCCGGCTGGAAGGTCGTCGTGAACGCGGACCTCGGCGTGGCCTTCGACGTGCCGCCGTCCTGGACGGCCAAGTCGCCGTCCTGGGTGACGTACGTCGCCGAGGACGACGACCCCGAGGAGAAGCCGCTCGTCGCGATGAAGGCACCCGCGGTGCTCAAGGAGAAGTGGTGCACGTCCGACGACGACAAGGACGGCCACAGCGAGGACACCGCGCTGGCGAACGTGGGCACGCGCGGCAACAACGGCGCGACGAGCACGGCCGCCGCCGCCCGCGCCGACTCCGCGGCCTGGGTCTACGGCCTGTACACGCAGCCCGACCACAAGAAGGTGGCGACCGGCACGGTCACGGAGTTCACCACCGCGTCCGGTCTGACGGGCAGTCTGGTCACCTCGCGGTCGTCCGGCGTCGCGAAGAAGCACAAGTGCGACAGCGACGGCAAGGCCACGACGTTCGCCTTCACCGACGCGGCGGGCGACTTCGCGTCGTGGTCGTTCGTCGGCGCGGCGGGGGTGACCGGTGAGGTGCCGGACGCGACGGTCCGCCGGATCCTCACCACCGTGCGGCTCTACACCCCGTCCGACGGCTGATCCGACACCGCGCCGCCGCCCCCGGACTCGGTACGTCCCTGACAAGGGACGGTGACCCAAACGTGTCACAGGGGAGACTAGGGTGACTCACCATGTGGCCAGGACAGCAGCCGCCCGGGGGCGAGCAGAACCCGCAGCACAACCCGCAGCAGAACCCGCAGCAGAACCCGCAGCACAATCCGTACCAGCAACCGGGATACCAGCAGCCGAATCCCTATCAGCAACCCGGCTATCAGCAGCCCGGGCCCGGCTATGAGCAGCCCAACCCCTATGCGCAGCAGCCGCAGTGGGGTGCGCCGACGCCGACCGGGGCCCCGCAGCCGCCGCAGGGCGGGGGCGGCGGGAACCGGACCAAGTGGGTGGCGATAGCGGCGGCCACGGCGGTGGTCGTCGCCGCCGGCGTGACGGGCGTCCTGGTGCTCGGGGGCAACGACAAGAGCGACGACGCGAACGGCGGCGGCAAGCACACGCCGTCGGCGTCCGCGTCCGCCGACCCGACGGCGTCGGCGTCCGGTTCGGACGACAACCCGCGTGGCGCGTCGACCCAGAAGCCGACGATCGCGGGCTGGAAGGTGGTGGTGAACCCCAAGTGGGGCATCGCCTTCGACGTGCCGCCGGACTGGGAGGTGCAGTCCCCCACCCTGTCCATCGCGTTCGAGGACGAGAAGTCCGACGACTTCAAGCCCCTCGTCACCATGTCGGGCACCGCCGAGTACCAGTCGAAGTGGTGCACGTCCGACGACGACAAGGACGGCCACAGCGACGACACCTCGCTCGGCGCGGTGGGCAGCAAGGGCGCCAACGGCGCGAAGAACACCGACGAGGTGGCGGTCAACACCGTCGCGTGGTGGGTCTACGGCGGCTACACCCAGCCGGACAAGAAGAGCCTCACCTACGACAAGAAGGCCCAGCCCTACACCACGGCCTCGGGCATCAAGGGCAGCATCGCGTGGGCGCAGTCGACGAACACGCCCCGCAAGGGCAAGTGCGCGAGCGACGGCAAGGCGCTGACCTTCGGCTTCAAGAACTCGGCCGGGGACTTCGTGTCGTGGAACTTCTTCGGCGCCAAGGGAGTCTCCAAGGAGATCCCGAAGGCGACGATCATGAAGATCCTCAACACGGTACGGCTGAACGGCGACCCGACGGGGAGCTGAGCCGGGTCCGTCCGGCGGGCGGGGGCCGGGCCCACCCGCCGGCGACTGGCCGGGCCGGGCCCACCTGGCGGCAATTCATTTGGCGGCGGGCGGCCCGGCGGGGATAGTCACCCGGTGACCTCCTCCGCCGACGCCTCCCCCACCGACGCCCCCGCCGCCTCGCGACCCCGCAGGACCCCGGCCTGGGCGAACCGCAACTTCACTCTGCTGACCACGGCGGCGGTCGTGACCGGGCTGGGGGCCAACGGCACCCTGATCGCCTCCGCCTTCGCGGTGCTGGAGGCCGGCGGCGACGCCGGGGACGTCGGCCTGGTGGCCGCGTCGCGCACGGTTCCCCTGGTGCTGTTCCTGCTGGTGGGCGGCGCCGTCGCGGACCGGGTGCCACGGCACCGGGTGATGGTCGCCGCGAACGCCCTCAACTGCCTGTCGCAGGCGGCCTTCGCGGCCCTCGTGCTGACCGACGGCGCCCGCATCTGGCAGATGATGCTGCTCACGGCGCTCTGCGGCACCGGACAGGCGTTCTTCAGCCCCGCCGCGGAAGCCATGGTGATGTCGAGCGTCCAGGGCGCGCAGGCGGGCCGGGCGTTCGCGGTGTTCCGCATGGCGGTACAGGGCGCGGGCCTGGGCGGCGCGGCCCTCGGCGGGGCCCTGGTGGCGGCGGTCGGGCCCGGGTGGGTGCTCGCGGTGGACGCGGCCGGGTTCGCGTTCGCCGGGGCGCTGCGCTCCTTCCTCGACGTCGGCGCCGCCCCGGCCCGGACGGCGGGCGGCGGCCTGCTCGCCGATCTCCGCGACGGCTGGCGGGAGTTCACCGGCCGGCCGTGGCTGTGGGGCATCGTGGCGCAGTTCTCCGTGGCGAACGCGGTGGTGGTCGCGGCCGACGCGGTCTACGGTCCGCTGGTGGCCCGCGACAGCCTCGGCGGCGCGGGTCCGTGGGGCCTGGCGCTGGCGGCGTTCGGAGCGGGCACGGTGGGCGGCGCGCTGCTGATGACCCGCTGGAAGCCACGCCGCCTGCTGCTCGCGGGCACCCTGTGCGTGTTCCCGCTCGCCCTGCCCTCCGCGGCCCTGGCGGTCCCGGTCCCGGTCGGCGTGCTGTACGCGGTGATGTTCGTGTCGGGCTGCACGGTCGAGGTGTTCGGGGTGAGCTGGATGACCGCGCTGCACCAGGAGGTGGCCGAGGACAAGCTGTCGCGGGTGTCGGCGTACGACTGGTTCGGGTCCGTGTCTTTGGTGCCGGTCGCGACCGCGCTGGCCGGGCCCGCCGAGGAGGCGGTCGGGCGAACGGCGGCGCTGTGGACGTGTGCGGGGCTGGTGGTTCTGGTGACGGCGGCGGTGCTGCTGGTGCCCGAGGTACGGAACCTGACCCGGGCCACCGAAGCCGGGGCGGAGAGCCGTGGCGCGGTCGCCGGGGCGGAAGGCCGGATGGGGGGCGGGGTTCGGTCAGCCGATGCCGAAGGCGCCGTCGGGAGGCTCGGGTGACGGGACGGCGTCCGCGTCCCGCACCGGGCGGGCGCCACCGATGAACTCCCGCAGCCGGGGCCCGTGTTCGACCCGCGCCGGGAAGGCGTCCGCGGCCGTGCGGCGAGCCAGCGCGGCGGTGTCCAGGGGGTGGTGGGAGGCGACGAGCACGGCGTTGCCGAAGCGCCGACCGCGCAGCACGGCCGGCTCGGCGATCAGCGCCAGCTCCTCGAAGACGGCGCCGAAGGTGGCGAGTTGGGAACGGAGGAACGCGAACGGCGCGGCATCGGCGAGGTTGGCCAGATAGACGCCGCCGTCCCGCAGCACCCGTTCCGCCTCCTTCGCGTACGACAGGGTGGTGAGGTGGGCGGGTACCCGGGAGCCGCCGAAGACGTCCGCGATCAGCACGTCGGCCGAACCGTCCGGGGCGGCCTCCAGCCAGGTCCGGGCGTCGGCGGCGTGCAGACCGACGCCGGAGCCGGCGGGCAGCGGCAGATGCTCGGTGACCAGGGCGAGCAGCCCCCGGTCGGCCTCGACGACGTCCTGTGCGGAGCCGGGGCGGGTCACGGCGACGTAGCGGGGCAGGGTGAGCGCGCCCCCGCCGAGGTGCAGCACGTCCAGCGGCCGCCCCGGCTCGGCGAGGCCGTCGAGCACGTGCCCGAGCCGCCGCGCGTACTCGAACTCGAGATGCGCCGGCTCGTCGAGGTCGACGTACGACTGCGGCGCCCCGTCCACCGTCAGCAGCCAGGCGCGGTCCCGGTCGACGTCCGGCATCAGCTTGGCGACGCCGTGGTCGACTTCCCTGGTCACGGGTATGGGTTCGCTCACTTCGCTCACGAGGACATTGTGCCGGGCAGACCGGCGCGAGGGCACGGCCGAGGCACCCCGACCGGACAACTCCGCGAGCACCGCGCCGCACAGGGAGCACTGCTCCGCATAGAGAGCACCAGTCCGTCCGGAGAACGCCGCTCTGTCCGGAGAACGCCGCCCCGCCCCAAGAGCACCGCCCCGCCCAGAGAGCACCGCTCCGGCGCCCCGGCACGCGCAGCGCCCCCCTGCCGGCCGGCGGAGGGCGGAGGGGGCGGGCCCTCCCGGGGCCGCCCTCTCCGCCACCCCCGCTGCCGAACCGGCGGAGCCTCAGAGCACCTCCGTGACCGTGCCCGCGCCCACCGTCCGGCCGCCCTCGCGGATCGCGAAGCCGAGGCCGGGCTCCAGCGGGACGTCCCGGCCCAGCTCCACGGTCATGTCCACCGTGTCGCCGGGCCGGGCGACGGCCGCCGTACCGAGGTCGACGTCGCCGACGACGTCCGCGGTGCGGATGTAGAACTGCGGCCGATACCCCGTGGACACCGGTGTCGTACGCCCGCCCTCGCGGGTCGGCAGGACGTACACCCGTGCCGTGAAGCGCCGGCTGGGCGACACGCTGCCCGGCGCGGCCACCACGTGCCCGCGCCGGACCGCGCCGCGCGCGACGCCGCGCAGCAGCAGCGCCACGTTGTCGCCCGCCTGGGCCTCGTCCATCGGCTTGCCGAAGGTCTCCAGGCCCGTGACGACGGACTCCAGGCCGGCGCCGAGCACGTCGACCCGGTCTCCGACGCGGACCGTGCCGCGCTCGACGGCGCCGGTGACGACCGTGCCGCGCCCGGTGATGGTGAGCACGTTCTCCACCGGCAGCAGGAACGGCGCGTCGACGTACCTCTCGGGCATGGGCACGTACGTGTCCACCGCGTCGAGCAGCGCCTCGATGGACGCCGTCCAGCGGGGGTCGCCCTCCAGCGCCTTCAGCCCGGAGACCCGTACGACGGGTACGGAGTCGCCGCCGTAACCCTGCGCGGTGAGCAGGTCGCGGACCTCCAGCTCGACGAGGTCGGTGAGCTCCTCGTCGCCCGCGTCGGCCTTGTTGAGGGCGACGACGATGTGGTCGACGCCCACCTGCCGGGCGAGCAGCACGTGCTCGGCGGTCTGCGGCATGATCCCGTCGAGCGCGGACACGACGAGGATCGCCCCGTCGAGCTGCGCGGCGCCGGTGACCATGTTCTTGACGTAGTCGGCGTGGCCCGGCATGTCGACGTGCGCGTAGTGCCGGGTGTCGGTCTCGTACTCGACGTGCGCGATGTTGATGGTGATGCCGCGGGCGACCTCCTCCGGGGCCCGGTCGATGCGGTCGAACGGGACGAAGGTGCCGGCCCCGCGCTCGGCGAGAACCTTGGTGATGGCGGCGGTCAGGGTGGTCTTGCCGTGGTCGACGTGGCCCATGGTGCCGATGTTCAGGTGCGGCTTGGTGCGCACGTACGCCGTCTTGGGCATGGCTGATCCTCGAAGCCTGGTGGGTGGAGCGGGGACCCCAAGGTGATGCCGACCCTCCCCCTGCGGGGTCCGCCGGACGATCCGGGGAGGGTCAGCTTCGGGCGCCGTCGACGGCCGTGAGGAAGAGCGGGACGGCAGCCTTCGGCGCATCCGCGACCGCGGATGCTGCGTGAAGGAAGGCCTGCCGGAACATGGTGCCGATCATCGCCTACGGCCCGTTCGGCGTCGAATGGTTTTCCGCGGGCTGCGCCCCCGGCGGGCTGCGCCCCCTCGCGTCAGGCTCAGGCGCCGATGTTCTTCAGCGCCTCGCGCACCGACAGCGGTGCGAAGCGCGCCCGTTCGCGGTCGAGGAAGCCGCGCACCGCCTCCGGGTCGGTCCAGGCGTACTCGCGCAGGCACCAGCCGATGGCCTTGCGTACGAAGAAGTCGGGATGCCCGGACTGGCGCAGACAGTAGGCGAACAGGCGCTCGGTGTCGGTGTGTTCCTTGTAGCGCAGCTGGTGCAGCAGCGCGGTGCGCACCAGCCAGAGGTCGTCGTCCTCGATCCAGCGGTCCATCTCGGCGACCAGCTGCGGGTCGGCGGTGACGAGCGGGCCGACCACGTGCGCGGCGAGCGGGTCGACGGTGTCCCACCAGGGGTCGGTGGTGAGCAGATGCCGTACCACCGGCAGGAACGCGGTCGAGCAGTGCGCCACCTGGCGGCGCAGGTAGTCCACGGCGAAGTAGTGGTACTCGCGCTCGGGCAGCCGCCAGCAGCGCAGGGCGATCGCCGCGCAGTCGTCCTCGGCGGGGCGCGCGGTGCCCGCGAGGACGGTGCGGGACAGGGCGCGGCGGGCGGGGGTGGGGATGCCGAGGTAGGGGGCGACGTCCTTCATGTACGCCCGCATGGGCGCGGCCCGCTCGGGGTCGGCCGCGGCGGGATAGACCGTGGTCAGCCGCTCCAGCACGGTGTCGGCGAGTGAGCTGGGCGGCACCCGCGGGGACCGCGCCTTCGTGACGCTCATGAGACGAACCATACGGCGATCACACACGTCATTCGGTTAGGGTCGCCGAATGCTCGATGCCAACCGCTCTGGCACCGCTACGGCCTCTCCCCGGGCCACCGCCACGGAGCTCTCCGTCCCCCTGCCCGCGCCCGCCCTGCGGCCGGCGCCGCCGGGGCTGACCGCCCGCTGCGCGCGGGCGGCGCTGTCGCCGTGGTCACGGCTCTCGCTGCTGATAGCCCTGCTCGGGGCGGCCGCCTCCGCCGTGCTGCTGTTCCATCCGCAGCGGCTGCTGGCCGACGGCTGGCCGCCGCAGCTCGGCGGGGCTCTCGCGGCGCTGGTGTTCGCGGGGGCGTACGGCCTGTGCACGGTGGCGTTCGTGCCGCGCCCGCTGCTGAATCTCGCGGCGGGGGCGCTGTTCGGCTCCCAGCTGGGCCTCGGCTCGGCGCTCGCCGGGACGGTGCTGGGCGCCGGGGTGGCGTTCGGTCTGGGCCGGATGCTCGGCCAGGACGCGCTGCGGCCGCTGCTGCGCGGGCGCTGGCTGAAGGCGGCCGACGGGCAGCTGAGCCGGCACGGGTTCCGTTCGATGATGGTGGCGCGGCTGTTCCCGGGCGTGCCGTTCTGGGCGGCGAACTACTGCGCCGCGGTGTCCCGGATGGGCTGGCTGCCGTTCCTGCTGGCGACGGCGCTCGGGTCGGTCCCGAACACCGCCGCCTACGCCGTCGCGGGGGCCCGCGCCTCCTCGCCGACCTCGCCGGCGTTTTTGATCGCGATGGCGTGCATCGCGGTCCCGGCGCTGGCGGGCACGGTGGTGGCCTGGCGCAAGCGTCACCACCTGCGCGGGAACTGACGCTCCGGCACCGAGAGGGCCGCCGGCGGCAACGGCGCCGTAGTGCGGTCAGACGGCTTCGAGGATCATCGCGTTGGCGAGGCCGCCCGCCTCGCACATGGTCTGGAGCGCGTAGCGGGCGCCGCGGGCCCGCATGGCGTGCACGAGGGTGGTGGTCAGCCGGGTGCCGCTCGCGCCGAGGGGGTGCCCGATGGCGATGGCGCCACCGTGGACGTTGACCTTGGACAGGTCGGCGCCGGTCTCCTGCTGCCAGGCCAGGACCACGCTCGCGAAAGCCTCGTTGACCTCGAACAGGTCGATGTCGGCGACCGACAGGCCGGTCCTGCGCAGCACCTTCTCGGTGGCCGGGACGACACCGGTGAGCATCAGCAGCGGGTCGGAGCCGGTGACGGCGAAGCCTGCCAGCCGGGCGAGCGGGCGCAGGCCGAGGCGGTCGGCGGTCTCGGCGGAGGCGATGAGGACGGCGGAGGCGCCGTCGTTGATCGGACTGGCGTTGCCCGCGGTGACGTTCCACTCGATCTGCGGGAAGCGCTCGGCGAACTGCTCGTCGTAGTAGGCGGACTTGAGGCCGGCGAGGATCTCCGGGGTGCTGCCGGGCCGGATGCACTCGTCGCGGCCGACCCCGTCGAGCGGGGCGATCTCCGCGTCGAACAGGCCGGCGTCCCGGGCGGCGGCGGCACGGTGGTGCGAGCTGACCGCGAAGGCGTCCAACTGCTCGCGGGTCAGGGACCACTTGGCGGAGATCAGCTCGGCGCTGATGCCCTGCGGGACCAGGCCCTCGGGGTAGCGCGACGCGACGCCGGGGCCGAAGGGGTCCGCGCCGGGCGGCACGTTGGACCACATCGGCACGCGGCTCATCGACTCGACGCCACAGGCGACGACGAGGTCGTACGCCCCCGCCATGACGCCCTGCGCGGCGAAGTGCACGGCCTGCTGGGAGGAGCCGCACTGCCGGTCGACGGTGGTCGCGGGGACGGACTCGGGCAGCCCCGCGGACAGGGCGGCGTAGCGGGTGGTGTTCATGGCCTGTTCGCCGACCTGGTCGACGGTGCCGCCGATGACGTCGTCGATCAGCGCGGGGTCGACGCCGGAGCGCTCGACGAGGGCGCGCAGGGTGTGGGCGAGGAGCTCGACGGGGTGGACGTGGGCGAGCGCGCCGCCCGGCTTGCCCTTGCCGACAGGGGTGCGTACGGCTTCGACGATCACTGCGTCACGCATGGTGCGGGCCTCCTTGGCCGCCAGTCGCCGCTCGGGCCTGTCACGCGGGCAGGTCGCGGACGGCGGCACCCGGCCGATTACCAGTGAGTAGGTTTTCTGGACCCACCATAGCTCGGCGAGTTGGAATTTCAAACCCTCACCTAGAATGGGGGCATGGCCGCCCGCAAAGACCCGCGCCCCTGTTCCATCGCCGACACGCTCGCCGTCGTCGGCGAGAAGTACTCCCTGCTGGTCCTGCGGGAGGTGTGCCTCGGCAACCGCCGCTTCGACCAGCTGGTCCGCAACGTGGGCGCGCCGCGCGACATCCTGGCCGCGCGGCTGCGCCGCCTCGTCGACGCGGGGATCCTCACCAAGCGGCCGTACAGCGAGCGCCCGCAGCGGTTCGAGTACCTCCCCACGCAGGCGGGACTGGACCTGGAGCCGGTCCTGATGACCTTGATGGCGTGGGGCGACCGGCACCTGAGGGACAGCGGGGACCGGCCGATGGTGATCGAGCACAACTGCGGCCACGACCTGCTCCCGCAGGTCACCTGCGCGGCCTGCGGCACCCCGGTCCGACACGAGGACCTGACGGCACACCCGCACGCGGAGGGCTGGACGGTGGCGGGGCCGACGGCGGCGTAGGACCTGTCCGGCCATGACGACCCGCGCAACCAGGCCTGGGGGGCGCTCCTTCCGGGGCGCGGGGAACTGCACGCAGGGGCCCCACCGGCCCCCGGCGAGGCTCCGGAGGGGCGGGACGCTACGCTGCGGTAAGCACACATGATCACCGCACGCAACAACTCCGGCCGCTTCCTTACCCACTTCCTACCTAGCCCCCTCCCGCCGGCCCGCTCGGTGAGTCGCACGCCGACCCGCTCGGCGGGCCGCCCGCCGTCCCCGATCAGCGACTTGGACGCCTCTTCCGCATGTCATGGTTTGAATCCCTCGTCCTCGGACTCGTCCAGGGGCTGACCGAGTTCCTGCCGGTCTCCTCCAGCGCCCATCTGCGGCTGACGGCCGCCTTCGCGGGCTGGGAGGACCCGGGCGCCGCCTTCACGGCGATCACCCAGATCGGCACCGAGACGGCCGTAGTGCTCTACTTCCGCCGGGACATCGGCCGGATCGTCTCGGCGTGGGCCCGCTCGCTCACCGACCGGGCGATGCGCGCCGACCACGACGCGCAGGTGGGCTGGCTGGTCATCGTCGGCTCGATCCCGATCGGCGTCCTCGGGGTGACGCTCAAGGACCAGATCGAGGGGCCGTTCCGCGATCTGCGGGTCACCGCCACCATGTTGATCGTCGTCGGCGTCGTCATCGGCATCGCCGACCGGATGGCGGCGCGCGACGAGAAGGGCGGCCGGCACCGAACGCCCAAGCAGCGCAAGTCGCTCGAGGATCTGAGCGTCAAGGACGGCCTGATCTACGGGTTGTGCCAGGCGTGCGCGCTCGTCCCGGGCGTCTCCCGCTCCGGAGCCACCATCAGCGGCGGCCTGTTCATGGGCTACCGGCGTGAGGCGGCGGCCCGTTACTCCTTCCTGCTGGCGATCCCGGCGGTGCTCGCGTCCGGGGTGTTCGAGGTCAAGGACTCCCTGGACCAGGGCCATGTCGACTGGGGGCCCACGCTGTTCGCAACGGTGATCGCCTTCGCGTCCGGGTACGCGGTGATCGCGTGGTTCATGAAGTGGATCTCCAGCAAGAGCTTCATGCCGTTCGTCTGGTACCGCATCGTGCTGGGCATCGTGATCATCGCGTTGGTGACGGTCGGCGTGCTCAGCCCGCACGCGGCGGAATCGGCGGGCTGAACCGCCCCTGCGACGGCGATAATTCGACACATGACGCTCACCCAGCGGTTCGCCCGCGTCACCTTGGAGTATCTGGAGCGCTGCCGTTCGTCGGCCCTCGACTCCCCCGGCGCGACCCCCGGCTGGGACCCCCCGGAAGCGGATCTGCTGGACACGGACTGGGCGTTGTGGGGGCTGGTCCGGTACGGCCGCTCCGCGGGCGCCGACGCCGGCCTGGTCGATCTGCTGGACCGCGCCGCCTCCGGGGACACCACCGTCGGCTATCTCGACCACGACGACGTGTACGAGGGGTTCGGCGACCCCCCGCGGATGCTGCTGCCGCAGGCGGTCGCCGAGGTGTCCCGGGCGCTGGACACGATCGGACTCGACGCCCTGCTCGCCGAACTCCCCGCCGGCACCGAGGAGGCGGCGACGGCCTGCGGATTCGACCCCGGCTTCGACGGGGACGTACGCGCGTACCTGGTCTGGCACTTCGAGGCGCTGCGGGAGTTCTACCGGGTCGCCGCGGGGCGGGGCGAGTGCGTCGTCGCGTGGACGGACTGAGCTTCCGGGGCCGCACGTGACCGACCGCATACCGATTGCGTAGCCGCCCGGTGGCGCAGGGTCAGCGTCTGCCCCTAGGCTGAGCCACATGTCCCCCGATTCACCGACCCCTGGTTCCGTGCGGTCCGCGGCCGAACTCAACGAGCGGATCCGCGCGTTGTGGCTGCGCGCGGGCGCGACCCTGTCGGCTCAGGAGCGCGCGGAGTACGAGTTGCTGGTGGTCAGATGGGCCGCCGCCATCCGCGGCGAGATCATCGAGGCGGCCTGACCGGCCCGGGCGCGGACATCCGTTCCGCGCCGCCCTCTTGGCTCCGCGCGCCCCGTGCCCAACACTGACCCGATGACGCAGCGTGCGGAGCTGGCGACGATGCTGGACCGGGTGGCCCTCGACGGGCTGGTCACCGAGTACGCGGTGGCGGTGGACGACGGCGACTGGACGGCGTACCAGGAGCTGTTCACGGCGGACGGGCGGGCGGACTACCGCTCGGCGGGCGGCATCGAGGGATCCGCGCGGGAGGTGGCCGACTGGCTCGCCGACACCATGCGGCTGTTCCCCATGCGGCAGCATCTCGTCGTCAACCGCCGGGTGCGCTTCGGCGTCCTGGAGCAGGACACCGGGGACACGGCGAGCGTGCAGGCGGACTACATCAACCCGATGCGGTTCGCCTCCGACGACGACCTGGCCTCGACCGCTCCGGACTTCGTCTGCGGCGGCCGCTACACCTTCGGCCTGCTGCGCACCGCCGCGGGCTGGCGGCTGCGCCGGGTCGCCGTACACGAGAAGTGGCGGCGCCTGCCCCCACCGGGCGACGGCCGGGCGGCGTAGACCTGCCGGGCGGACGCAGGGACGCACGGACGGACAGACGCACGGACGGACGGGTGGGCGGACGCACGGGCGGACGGGCGCGCCTGTGGGCAGGCGCGCGGGCGTACAGGCGCGAAGAGGCGCGGGCAGCGCGAGGAGGCGCGGGTGGCGCGCGGCGTGATCCGCCTGCCCGAAGACCCACTGTCCGAGATCGCCGTGGAGCGCGCACACTGGAGCCACCCACCGGGCAGGAGGCGTCTCATGAAGAGCTTTGACCCCTGGCTCGCCTCCCCGTGGCGCCGCAGCCTGCTGGCCGCGGTCGTGGGCGCGCTCCCCGTGTTCGCCTTCCCGGCCCCGTCGCTGTGGTGGTTCGCCTACGTCGCCCTCGTCCCCTGGATACTGCTCGCCCGCTGCGCCCCCACCGGGCGGCGGGCGGCCTACGACGGCTGGGCCGGCGGTTTCGGCTTCATGGTGGCGGTGCACCACTGGCTGCTGCCCAGCCTGCACGTGTTCATCTTCCTGATCGCCGCCCTGCTGGGCGCGCTGTGGGCGCCCTGGGGCTGGCTGGTGCGCCGGCTGCTGGCGGGCACGCCGTCCGGGCGCCGGGTCGCCGCCGCGCTGCTGGTGCTGCCGTCCGGCTGGCTGGCCGTCGAGCTGGTGCGGTCCTGGCAGGGGCTCGGCGGCCCCTGGGGACTGCTCGGATCCAGCCAGTGGCAGGTCCAGCCGGCCCTGCGGCTGGCCTCCGTCGGCGGGGTCTGGCTGCTCAGCTTCCTCGTCGTGGCGCTGAACGTCACCGTCGCGCTGCTGGTGTCGGTGCGGGAGGCGCGGGTACCCGCCGTGATCTCCCTGGTGGCCACGGCGACCGCGACCTCGGCGGCCTGGGTGTGGTCACCGCGCCCGGACGTCGACGGACGGGTCAGGATCGCCGTCGTGCAGCCCGGCGTGGTCGGCGGCGACGACAGCGGCGACCGTCGCTTCGCCCGCGAGGAGCAGCTCACCCGTCGGCTGGTCGGCCGTGACGTGGACCTGATCGTGTGGGGCGAGAGCAGCGTCGGCTACGACCTCGGGCAGCGGCCCGATCTGGCCCGGCGGATCGCGGCGCTGTCCCGCAGCACCGGCGCGGACATCCTGGTGAACGTGGACGCGCGCCGCTCGGACCGGCCCGGCATCTACAAGAGCGCCATCCTGGTGGGCGCGGACGGCCCCACGGGAGCCCGCTACGACAAGATGCGCCTGGTCCCCTTCGGCGAGTACGTCCCCGCCCGCTCGCTGCTCGGCTGGGCGACGTCCGTCGGCAAGGCGGCCGGCGAGGACCGGCGGCGGGGCAGCGAGCAGGTGGTGATGGACGTCGGGCACGGGCTGCGGATCGGTCCGATGATCTGCTTCGAGACCGCGTTCCCCGACATGAGCCGCCATCTCGCGCAGGACGGCGCGGACGTGCTGCTCGGCCAGTCGTCGACGTCGACGTTCCAGGGCAGCTGGGCCCCCGAGCAGCACGCCTCGCTCGCCGCGCTGCGCGCCGCCGAGACCGGCCGTCCGATGGTGCACGCGACGCTGACCGGCGTCTCCGCGGTCTACGCGCCCGACGGCACGCGCATCGGGTCGTGGCTGGGCACCGGCGACAGCACCGCGCGGGTGTACGAGGTGCCGCTCGCGCACGGCGTCACGCCGTACGTCCGCTACGGCGACTGGCCCGTGCACGGGGCCCTGCTGGTGCTGGCGGCCTTCTGCGCGACGGAGGGGATGCGGGCGCTCAGGCCGCGCCGGAACGCTCCCGAACCGCATGTACCACCCGCTCGGCAAGCTCATGAGTCGCCAGCGCGTCCCGGGCGCTGAGCACCTTGCCCGCGCGCACGGCGTCCAGGAAGGCGAGCGAGGCCTGCTCGATGCCGCGCTGCCGGGCCACCGGCACCCAGTCGCCGCGCCGCCGCACGGTCGGCTGGCCCTTGTGGTCGACGACCTCGGCGAGGTTGATCACCTGACGCTTGGTGTCCTGCCCGGACACCTCCAGGATCTCCTCGGCCGAGCCGCTGAGCCGGTTCATCACGCCGAGCGCGGTGAAGCCGTCCCCGGCGAGCTGGAGGACGACGTGGTGCAGCAGGCCGTCCTCGACGCGGGCGCGCACGGTGATGTCGTCGACCGGTCCGGGCACCAGGAAGCGCAGGGTGTCGACGACGTGGATGAAGTCGTCGAGGATCATCGTGCGGGGCTCCTCGGGCAGCCCGACGCGGTTCTTCTGCATCAGGATCAGCTCGCGGGGGTGGTCGGCGCACTGCACGTACCCCGGGGCGTGGCGCCGGTTGAAGCCGACCGCGAGGCCGACGCCGCGCCGCTCGGCGAGCTCCACGAGCCGCTCGGAGTCCTCCAGCCGGTAGGCGAGGGGCTTGTCGACGTAGGTGGGGACGCCCGCCTCCAGGAGCCGCTCGACGATCTCCGGGTGGACGGCGGTGGGCGCGTGCACGAAGGCCGCGTCGAGGCCCGCGGCGATGAGCGAGTCGAGGTCGGCGTGGCGCTGCGCGGCGGGCAGGTGCAGGCTGTCGGCGACCCGGGCGAGGGTGGCCGGGGTGCGGGTCTGCACGTGCAGTTCGATCCCGCTCTGGACCGCCAGCACGGGCAGATACGCCTTCTGCGCGATGTCGCCGAGACCGATGCAGCCGACCTTCACGTGGCGCTCCTCCAGTCGTTGCCCGCCTGCCTGTACCTGCTCGGAAGCATACGGGTCGGCGGTAATTGCCTGGTGGCTCCCCCGAGACGTGAACCATGATGCGGGCATGACGACCGAACGCACGGAACCCGCCCTGAACGCCGGCGAACGGGCCATGCTCGAAGGCTGGCTCGACTACCACCGCCGGACCCTGGCCTGGAAGTGCGAGGGCCTGACCGACGCACAGTTGCGGACCGCTTCGGTGCCGCCCTCCGGGCTGACCCTGCTGGGCCTGGTCCGGCACATGGCGGAGGTGGAGAACGGCTGGTTCACGCATGTGCTGACGGGCGTGGACGAACCGGTCTACGCCACCGAGGAGGACCCGGACGCCGACTTCCACCACACCGACGCCGACACCTGGGAGGAGGCCCACGCCACCTGGCAGGCCGAGATCGCCTCCGCCCGCCGCAACGCCGCCGGACTGGACCTCGACGCCCTCTCCAAGACGGTGAGCCGCCGCACCGGGGAGCCGTTCAGCCTGCGCTGGATCTACACGCACATGATCGAGGAGTACGCCCGCCACAACGGCCACGCCGACCTGCTCCGCGAGGTGATCGACGGCCGCACCGGCGACTGACGTCAGCCTCGGCGGGGCCGGGCCCTCCGTACGGGGCAGGAGATCACCCGGGTGGGGGATCATCGTCGAGGACTCCGTTCCCCGGGGGCGGACGAACCAGCAGAGTGGCGCGGGTGCATCGAACGACGACCACCGCAACGCTCCTGGTCACCGTGGCCGTCTCGGCCCTCGCCGGCTGTGTGACGGTCCAGCGCCCGACGGCGGCCGTTCCGTCCCAGGCGCCCTCGCGGCCCTCCGCGCCACGGCCGGACGGCAGCGCCGACCCGCAGATCGTGCAGGCCCCGGCCCGGGAGGCCCTGGAGATGGCCGGGCCCTCGCGGCGGCCCTCCGCGCGCCCGACGCAGGCGGTGACGGCGCGGGCCGCCCCGGCACCGGCCGCGGCCCCGGTCCACCACGCCCCCGCGCCGCGGGCCGACTTCGATCCGCGCCCGCGTCCCCCGGCGCCCCGGCACCACCGGTCCCTGCTCCCGGGCGTCGACGCGCCGGCGGGCGGCAGCCCCGACGTCTGCGCGCTGGGCAGGCGGTTCGGCGGCTGGTCGGCGGACAGCGCGGAGGCGACGATCTGCGAGCGGACGTACGGGCGTTGACCGGACGCCGACCGGGCGGCAGGCACGGACGCCGACCGGGCGGCAGGCACGGACGCCGCCGCCCCGGCTACGGCCGCCGCCGCCTCGGCCCCCAGTCCCCGCCGGGATCCCGGTCGTCGAGCCGCTGTTCCAGGCGCCGGATGCGGGCCCGGACGCCGTCGCCGTAGCGATCCTCCGGGAGTCCCACGGCCGCGCGGCGGGCGCGTCCCAGATGGCCGCGCGCGACTTCGGGCCGCCCCAGCCGGACGTAGTCGGCGGCGAGATCCAGATGGAGCGACGGGCTCAGGGCGCGCACGGCGGGCGCGTCCTCGTGGTCGTCGGAGAGTTCCTCGGCCGCCGCCAGCGCCCGCAGGTCCCAGGCGAGTTGGTCGGTCGGGTCGTCCTGGGTGTCGGCGAGGTAGTGGGCGAGGGTGCAGCGGTGCAGGGCGGCCCCCTGCGCCCCGATCTCGGTCCACAGGGCCAGCAGCCGGTCCCGGGCCTCCTCGCGGTCCCCCGCGTGGTGCAACATGACGACCTGCCCGATCCGTGTCAGCAGGCCGTCCGGCGCCGCGTCCCCGTCATGATCCGCCACCACGTCCTCCGCGCCTTCGCCGGCTGTGGCCTTCGACGCTAGCCGCAGGCGGCGGCGATCCCGGTCAGGCGGCCCCGCGCCACACGGGGCCGACCGGGGCGGTCGGGTCGGCCGGGGCCGGCCCGACACCGCCGGGCCGGCGGGAACGGGTCAGGCACGCCCCAGATCGGGGATGGTCCAGTCGATGGGCTCGTGGCCCTGGGCCGCGACCGCCTCGTCGATCTGCGTGAACGGGCGGGAGCCGAGGAACTTCTTGGCCGACAGCGGCGAGGGGTGCGCGCCCTTGACGACCACATGGCGGCTCTCGTCGATCAGCTTGAGCTTCTTCTGCGCGTAGGCGCCCCACAGGACGAAGACCGCCGGGTCGGGCCGGTCGGCCACCGCGCGGATCACCGCGTCGGTGAACAGCTCCCAGCCGCGCCCCTTGTGCGAGTTGGCCTCGCCCGCACGGACGGTGAGCACCGCGTTGAGCAGCAGCACGCCCTGCTTCGCCCACGGCATCAGATAGCCGTTGTCCGGCACCGGCAGGCCGAGGTCGCTGTGCATCTCCTTGTAGATGTTGCGCAGCGAGGGCGGGACGCGCACCCCGGGGCGGACGGAGAAGCACAGGCCGTGACCCTGGCCCTCGCCGTGGTACGGGTCCTGGCCGAGGACGAAGACCTTGACCTTGTCGAACGGCGTCGCGTCGAGGGCGGCGAAGACCTCCTCGCGCGGAGGGTAGACCGGGCCGTTCGCCCGCTCCTCCTCGACGAACTCCGTCAGCTCCTTGAAGTAGGGCTGGTTCAGTTCGTCGGCCAGCACCGGGCGCCAGGACTCGGGCAGCATGGCGATGTCGGTCACGTCAACGTCCTCACGATGTTCGGTCTCTTGAAGGTCCTGCCGAACTCAGAACCTACAGGCGACCACTGACAACCGGTCCGGAGACCGGGTGACGGAGGGCGCCGTCGCCGTACCGGGCGGCGCGCGAAGCGACGAAGGTGGCGCGCGAAGCGACGAGGGCGCCGCCCCCGGGACGGGAGCGGCGCCTCACGTGTCGGCACGGGTCCGGGCGGGTCAGCCCACGCCCGCGTTCAGGAAGATGCCGCCGTCGACGACGAGCGTCTGGCCGGTGACCCAGTCGGACTGACTCGAGGTGAGGAACGCGGCGGCGCCGCCGATGTCGGACGGCACGCCGAGCCGGCCCAGCGGGTAGGCGGCCGCGGCCTCCTCCTCGCGGCCCTCGTACAGCGCCTGCGCGAACTTGGTCTTGACGACGGCCGGGGCGATCGCGTTGACCCGCACCTTCGGCGCGAACTCGTGCGCCAGCTGCTGGGTCAGGTTGATCATGGCGGCCTTGCTGACGCCGTACGCGCCGATGAACGGCGAGGGCGCGATGCCCGCGACGGAGGCGATGTTCACGATCGCGCCGCCGTTGTCCTTCTGCCAGGCGTGCCAGGTCTTCTGGGCGAAGCCGAGCGCCGAGATCACGTTGGTCTCGAACACCTTGCGGGCGACGCCCAGGTCCAGGTCGGCCATGGGCCCGAACACCGGGTTGGTGCCGGCGTTGTTGACCAGGTAGTCGACCCGGCCGAACGCCTCCATCGTGCGGGCCACGGCCTCGGCCTGGTGGTCGAGGTCGTGGGCCTTGCCCGCGACCCCGATGACCCGGTCGGCGCCGAGCTGGTCGACGGCCTCCTTGAGGGCGTCCTCGTTGCGGCCGGTGATGCACACGCGGTCGCCGCGGGCGACCAGCGCCTCGGCGACGCCGTATCCGATACCGCGGCTGGCGCCCGTGACGAGGGCTACCTTGCCGGAGAGTTCAGTCATGTCCGTGTTCCTCGCGGATCCCTGGTCGATGGGCTAGTTGAGCGGTCCGCCGGCGACGTAGAGCACCTGGCCGGAGACGAAGCCGGCCGCCTCGTTCGTGAAGAAGGCGATGGCGTTGGCGATGTCGTCGGGCTCGCCCACGCGCTGCACCGGGATCTGGGTGGCGGCGGCGGCCTTGAAGTCGTCGAAGCCCATGCCGACGCGGGCCGCGGTCGCGGCGGTCATGTCGGTGGCGATGAAGCCGGGGGCGACGGCGTTGGCGGTGATGCCGAACTTGCCGAGCTCGATGGCGAGGGTCTTGGTGAAGCCCTGGAGACCGGCCTTGGCGGCGGAGTAGTTGACCTGTCCGCGGTTGCCGAGGGCGGAGGACGAGGAGAGGTTGACGATCCGGCCGAAGCCCGCGTCGACCATGTGCTTCTGGATGTACTTGGTCATCAGGAACGAGCCGCGCAGGTGCACGTTCATGACCGTGTCCCAGTCGGACGCGCTCATCTTGAACAGCAGGTTGTCGCGGAGCACGCCCGCGTTGTTGACGAGGATCGTCGGCGCGCCGAGCTCCTCGGCGATGCGCGCGATCGCGGCCTCGACCTGCGCCTCGTCGGAGACGTCCGCGCCGACGGCGATGGCCCTGCCGCCCGCCGCGGTGATCTTCTCGACGGTGTCCTTGCAGGCCGCCTCGTCGAGGTCGACGACGGCGACGGCACGGCCCTCGGCGGCCAGTCGTACGGCGGTGGCGGCGCCGATGCCGCGCGCGGCACCCGTGACGACGGCGACCCGCTGGTCAGTGGTGGACATTGCTGTTTCTCCTCGCCCTTGAGAAAGACCGATCAGCGGTGAGCGACCGCTTAGTACCTTCAGCAGACGTGACGCTAGAAGCCCTGGCACCCGGTGTCAACGGCACACCGGGTGCGTGTGATCCATTACCTCACCAGGAGTTCCAGCAAGCGTTCCGTCTCGGCCACCGGATCGGCGGTCAGGCCCGTGTGCACCGGACCGGGCTGCACGACGGCGGAACGGGGCGCGATCAGCCAGCGGAAACGACGGCCCGCGTCGTCGCCCGCGGCCGCTCCGGCCGCCTCTCCCCCGCGGCACACCCCTTCGATCGCGCCGAGGGCCGCCCGGACGCCCGCGACGTCCGCCCGCGGGTCCAGGGCCAGCAGCCGCGCCTCGTCGAGATGAGTGCGGGCGCCGACGTAGGACCGCGCCCGGCAGTAGACGAGGACGCCCGCGTTGATGCACTCGCCGCGCTCGACGCGCGGGACGACCTTCAGCAGGGCGTACTCGAAGACGTCCCGGTCGCCGGCCTGGTCGCCCCGGGTGATGTGGCGCTCGACCACATGGCCCGCCATATGGATGTGGCGCTCGCTCACTTGCCCTCCTGAGTGCCGGTGCGGGTGTGGGTGCGGGTGCCTTCACGGCCGCTCGCGCCGGTGCCGGTGCCTTCACGGCCGCTCGCCTCGGTGCCGGTGCCTTCACGGCCGCTCGTCTCGGTGCCGATGCCCGTGACGCGTTCGTGGACCAGGGGTGCCCGGTCGAGCAGCGGCCGCGCGTACGCCCGCCGCAGGTCGTCCGGGGTCTCGAAGCCGGGCTCGTCCGCCAGCCAGACGTCCGGGATCTCGGCGGTGACCTCGGCCAGCAGTTCCTCGGTGACCAGGGGCGCGAGCGCGGCGGCGGCGCCCGCGACATCGGGCGCGCAGCGGGCGAGGGCGTGGTCGGAGGCGTCGTAGGGGCGGGCCGCGGAGGCGGCGGCGCCGGGCCAGTTGTGGTGCCAGATCATGGTCGCGCCGTGGTCGATCAGCCACAGCTCGCCCCGGTGCACGAGCAGGTTGGGGTTGCGCCAGGACCGGTCGACGTTGTTGATCAGCGCGTCGAACCAGACGATCCGCCCGGCCTCGGCGGAGTCCACCGGGAAGGCGAGCGGGTCGAAGCCGAGGGCGCCGGAGAGGAAGTCCATCCCCAGGTTGGTGCCCGCGCTGGCCCGGAGCAGGTCCTGCACCTGCTGCTCGGGTTCGCCGAGGCCGAGCACCGGGTCGAGGCCGAGGGTCACCAGCCGGGGCACCCTCAGCCCGAGCCGGCGCGCCAGCTCGCCGCAGACCACCTCGGCGACCAGCGTCTTGCGGCCCTGCCCGGCGCCGGTGAACTTCATGACGTACAGACCGAGGTCGTCAGCCTCGACGAGCCCCGGCAGCGAGCCGCCCTCCCGCAGGGGCGTGACATAGCGGGTCGCGGTGACTTCCTTGAGCATCGCCCCAGGCTATCGGGGTGCGGCGGGCACCCGGACCGCCCCCGCCGGACGCGCCCGCGCCGCCGGACCGGCCCCGGGAGCACGCCGACAGCAAAGTGACAGCGGGCCTTTACCCACCTCATGCGTCGCACGGGTCACCATCTCGACGGGGTCTGAACACCGGTCGTCCGACGGCCGTACCCCTGTGCAGATCCACCGAACTCGCGCAGCAGTGGAAGGGAAACGTCAGCATGACCAGCGAATCGCTCCAGCCCCACGAGGCACCGGCCCGCCGAACCGTCATGGCGGCCGCCGGCGCGGCAGGGCTCGCCGTCGCGCTGACCGCGTGCTCGTCGAACGACAGCTCCTCCGGATCGTCGGACTCGGGGAACACCCAGGCCGGCGCGAACGCGAGCAGCGGCGGCACGGGATCGGGCGCCGCCGGTACGGTCCTGGCCAAGACCAGCGACATCCCCGAGGGCGGCGGCAAGATATTCAAGGACCAGTCGGTGGTCGTGACGCAGCCGTCGTCGGGCCAGTTCAAGGCGTTCTCGACCAGGTGCCCGCACCAGGGCTGCGCCGTCAGCAGCATCGCGAACGGCGTGATCGTGTGCCCCTGTCACCAGAGCGAGTTCTCCGTGACCGACGGCAGCGTCAAGAAGGGCCCCGCGACCACGGGGCTCAGCGCCGCGAACGTCACGGTGAGCGGGGACTCGATCAGCCTGGCCTGACCCGCGACGCGGCCCGCGGCCCGCCCATGAGGCTCGTGCGCAGCTCGTCGGTGGTCGCGACCGTGGCGACCAGCGCGAGGGTGTGACGGATCATCGCGGGGGTGTAGTCGGCAGGCACCCCCGCGATGGCGTCCCGTGCCACCACGACGGTGTAGCCGAGGTTGACGGCGTCGAACACCGCGTTGGGGATCGCCACGTTGGCGGAGACCCCGGCGACGATCAGCGTGCGGCAGCCGAGGTTGCGCAGCAGCGCGTCCACGTCGGTGCCGTGCAGCGGCGACAGACCGTGCAGCCGTCGTACGACGATGTCCTCGTCGGCGACCACGATCGGGGGCGCCACGCGGACCGCCGTGGTGCCGCTCAACTGCTGTACGGGCAGCCGCTCGGCGGCGCGGAACAGCCGCGCGTTGCGGCTGGCGCCCCGCCCGTCGGGGCGCCGCTCGGCGACCGCGTGGATCACCTGCACCCCGCCGGCGTGGGCCGCGGCGACCAGTCGTGCCACGTTGGCGAGCACGCCGGACTCCCTCGCCTCGCGGGCGAGTTCGGGCAGCGCGCTGTCGGCGCCGACGACGCCCTGCTGGCACTCGACGGTGAGCAGGACGGTGTGCGCGGGTTCGAGGAGCTCGCCCGGACGTTCGCGCGAGGCCACGTCGCCCCCTTTCGCCGAGGGTGTGGGGCGGGCGAGACTAGCCACCCTTGCGTGCGAAGGGAAGGCGACCCATTCTTTTTCTGACACCATGTCAGAGGATCAAGAGGTCGAGGACGCCGGAGGACCACGGGACCTCCTCCGGCGCGACGTGAGAGAAGAGGGGGCCGAATGACCGTCACTCAGCGCCGGGGCCGCAAGATCATGATGACGCCCGGCGAGCTGGACGAGTTCCTCGCCACCCAGCGCACCTGCCGGGTGGCCACCGTCTCGGGCGGCGGCGCCCCGCACGTGAGCGCGCTGTGGTTCGCCTGGGACGGCACCTCGCTGTGGCTGTACTCGGTCGTGCGCAGCAAGCGGTGGGCGGACCTGAGCCGGGACCCCCGGGTGGCGGTCGTGGTGGACTGCGGTGAGGAGTACGACCAGTTGCGCGGCGTCGAGCTGTCGGGCACCGCGGAGTTCGTCGGCGAGATCCCGCGCACGGGCGAGCTGGTCGCCGAACTCGACGCCCCCGAGACGCTGTTCGCGCGCAAGAACTTCGGGCTCGAGGAGATGCCGCACGACGGACGGCACGCCTGGATCCGGCTGCGCCCGGAGAAGATCGTGTCCTGGGACTTCCGCAAGCTCGGACCCAACTGAGCGTCCTGCCCCCAACCGATGCGCGGGCAAGGGGACTTCACCCGATCTTGCGTGCCGCCTCGCGCAGCGCCCCGACCGCCGCACGGATCGACGGGCGGCGGTCGGCGTCGGCGCGCCAGACGACGTAGACATGGCGCCGCACCCGCTGCACGAGCGGCACCATCACCACGCCCTCGGGCATCGGGTGGCGGCCCAGCACGGGTGCGACACACACGCCGAGCCCCGCCGCGACCAGCTCCAGCTGGGTGTGGGTCTCCCCGGCGCGGTGCCCGATGATCGGCTCGACGCCGCGTGAGCGGAGCGTGAACATCAGCCACTCGTGGCAGAACTCGCCCTCGCCCCAGGTGATCCACTCGTCGTCGGCGAACTCCGCGAGGTCGACCTCGTCACGGCCCGCGAGCCGGTGCCCGGCCGGCATCGCGACATCGGCGGGGTCGTCCAGGATCGCCGCCTTGACCAGCCCGTCGGGCAGCGGCATCGGCTTGTTGTACCAGTCCAGCACCACCGCGAGGTCGAGGTCGCCGCGGACCACGCCCGCGATGCCCCGCTCCGGCTCCAGCTCGCAACTGCGCACCCGCAGGGCGGGGTGTTCGGCGCGCAGCGCGGCCAGCGCGGCGGGGAACAGCCCGCGGGCCGCGGTCGGGAACGCGGACAGCCTCAGCTCGCCGACCACCTGCCCGCGCTGCGCCTCCAGGTCCGCCTGGGCGAGCTCCACCTGGGAGAGGATGCGCGCCGCGTGGTCGGCGAGCAGCCGCCCCGCGTCGGTCAGCCGCACGTCCCGGCCGTTCTTGGCGATCAGCCGCTGCGCCACCTCGCGCTCCAGCTTGGCCAGCTGTTGGGAGACGGCGGACGTGGTGACGTGCAGGGCGTCGGCCGCGCCGCTCACCGAGCCGTGCCGGGCCAGGGCGTCGAGGGTGCGCAGGCGCTCCAGATTCAACATGTAAGCGATCCTACGAAATACCGCGCTGTAATTCTCGCTTGTGCTACGACATCGCGCTCCCGCACAGTGGCGGTCATGAGCAGCACCACGGTCACCCGCCGCACCGCCCAGGCCCCCTCCCGCACCCGCCGCCGGCTCGACTGGCGGCTGCGCTTCGCCGCCCTGTCGGCGATCTGGGGCTTCAGCTTCCTGCTGATCAAGGTCGGCACGGAGGGCTACGCCCCCTTCCAGGTCACCTTCGGGCGCCTGTTCTTCGGCACGGCGGTGCTGGCGGTGACCATGGCCGTGAAGCGGGAGCGGCTGCCGCGCGGCGGGCGCACCTGGGCCCATCTGGCCGTGGCCGCGTTCCTGCTCAACGCGCTGCCGTTCTCGCTGTTCGCCTACTCGGAGCTGACCATCCCGTCCACGCTGGCCGGGATCTGCAACGCGACCTCGCCGCTGTGGGGCATGGCGCTGTCGATCGTGGCGCTGTCCGAGGACCGCCCGACCCGGGTGCGCGTCGCCGGTCTCGGCCTGGGCTTCCTCGGCGTGCTGACGGTCCTCGGCGCCTGGCAGGGATTCAGCGGCCTGGACGCCCGGGGCACCGCGATGGCCCTCGCCGCGTCGCTCAGCTACCCGGTCGGCTGGATCTACGTCCGCCGCACGCTCGCCGGCTCCGGCGACTCCCATCTGTCGCTCACGGGGGCCCAGTTGCTGCTGGCCACGGTCCAGCTCGCCTTCGTCACCCCGCTGTTCACCACGCTGCCGACCCGGCTGGACGTGGTGCCGCTGCTGGCGATCGCCGCCCTCGGAGCGCTCGGCACCGGACTCGCGGTCCTCGTCCAGTACGGCCTGGTCGCCGAAGTCGGCCCGACCACCGCCCAGATGGTCACCTACTTCATCCCGGTCATCGCCACGGCGGCGGGCGTCGCGATCCTCGGCGAGTCGCTGCGCTGGTCGACGCCGGTGGGCGCGGTGATCGTCCTCGCGGGCGCGGCGCTGACCCAGGTGCGCCGGAGCGGCTGAGACCGGCGGGACGACCGCATACGGGGCTCGGCGGGACGGCCGAGCAGGGCGGCGCGGACGAACACGGCGACGCGGCGCGCGGCCGGACGACCGGACGGCGGGACGGCCGAGCACGGCCGCGTGGCCGAGCGCGGCGGGACGGCCGAGCGCGGCGCCGCCGGACGAGTGGCGCCCGCGGATCAGCCCCCGGACACCCCCCTACACATACGCCCTGACCGGCGACGGCCCCACCGCCGCCGCCACCGCGTCGGCCAGCGGCTCCGTCTCCTGCGGGGTCAGCGTGGCGGCCGTGATGCGGATGGCGGGCGGGGTGCCCATGCGGAAGCGGGCCCCCGCGCCGACCGCCCATCCCGCGTGCAGCAGGCGCGCCACCGCGCCCGTCTCGTCGGGGACGGGCACCCACACGTTCATGCCGCTGCGCCCGTGCGCCGCGATCCCGCGCTCGGCCAGGGCCTCGATGAGCCCGTCGCGCCGGGCCCGGTAGGCCGCCGCCACCGCCGGACCGTCCACGGCCCCGTCCCGCACCATCCGGACGAGGGTGCGCTGGAGCAGCAGGCTCACCCAGCCCGGCCCGAGGCGCTGACGGCCGCGCACCCGGTCGACGGTCTCCGCGTCCCCGGTGAGCACGGCGAGCCTCAGGTCGGGGCCGTAGGTCTTGGCGGCCGAGCGGACGAACGCCCAGTGCCGGCCCGCCCCGGCGAGCGGATGCAGCGGCAGGTCGACCATGCCGTGGCCGTGGTCGTCCTCGATCACCAGGGCCTGCGGATGCTCGCGCAGCACGGCGCGCAACTCCCGGGCGCGCGTGGCGCTCACCGCGGCGCCGGTGGGGTTCTGCGCCCGGCTGGTGACGATCAGGGCGCGCGCCCCGGCCGCGAGGGCGGCGCGCACGTCGTCGGGGAGCGGTCCGTCGTCGTCGACCCGCACCGGCGCCGTACGCAGGCCGAGCGCGGGCACGAGGTCGAGGGTGCGGCCCCAGCCGGGATCCTCGACGGCCACCGTGTCCCCCGGTTTGAGCCGGGCGGCGAGCACCCGCTCCACGGCGTCGAGGGCGCCGGAGACCACGGCGAGCGGGCCGTCGGGCACGCCGTCGGCGCGCAGTTCGGAGCGTGCGAGCACGGCCAGTTCCGGGTCGACGGGCTCGCCGCCGTAGAGGACCGGGTGCCGGTCGCCCTCCGCGGCGGCCGCGGCGAGCGCGGGCGCGAGGGGCGGCAGGAGGGCGGGGTCCGGGTTGCCCGCCGCGAGGTCGCGGACCCCGGCGGGCACGTCCAGGCGCACCTTCTCGCGGCCCGTGGTCGCGGGACTGCGGCGGACCCGGCTGCCGCGGCGCCCGTCCGTCTCGATCACCCCGCGCTCGCGCAGGGTGCGGTACGCGGCCGCGACGGTGTTCGGGTTGACCCCCAACCGGTCCGCCAACTCCCTCATGGGAGGCAGGAGTTGACCGGGTTCGAGGTCACCCGTGCCCACCGCGCGCTCGACACTGGCCGCGATCTCAGCTGCGCGGCGCCCTTGGATCGGATACTCTCCTAGCACAAAGCCGATTATGCACTAGTGCAAAACATCGGGCAACCGAACGAGCACGCAACGGAGAGCCGTGATGCAGGGGACACAGCAGCAGACGCCGCCCGCCGCCTACACACCCACCGACCGCACCGTCCCCACCCGCTCCCCCGAGCGCGCGGCCTACGACAGGGAGCTGGTGCACGCGATACTCGACGAGGCGTACGTCTGCCACCTCGGCTTCGTCCGCGACGGCGCGCCCGTGGTGCTGCCCACGCTCTACGGCCGGGTCGGCGAGACCCTCTACGTGCACGGCTCCACCGGCTCGCGGCCTCTGCACATGGCGGGCCGGACCGACCCCGGGCTGCCGGTGTGCCTGACCGTGACCCATGTCGACGGTCTCGTGCTGGCCCGCTCGGCGTTCCACCACTCCATCAACTACCGCTCGGTGGTGGTGCACGGCATCGCCCACCAGGTCACCGACCCGGAGGAGAAGCGGACCGCGCTGGACGCGCTGGTCGACCACGTCGTGCCGGGCCGCTCGGCCGACTCGCGCCCCGCGAACAAGAAGGAGCTCGCCGCCACCTCGGTGATCCGGCTGGACCTGAACGAGGTCTCGGCCAAGCTGCGCACCGGCGGTGTCAACGACGAGCCCGAGGACCTGGCCCTGCCGCACTGGGCCGGCGTCGTCCCGGTCGGTCGCAGCCACGGCACCCCGCAGCCCGACGCGGGCCTCGCCCCCGGCACCGAGGTGCCCGGCTACCTCGCGGACCTGTGATGCTGGTCCACCCCTGGGACGCACCGCGCGAGGACGCCGAGTGGCAGGGCTGGCTCGAAGCCCACGACTTCGGCCAGCTCGCCGTCAACGGACCGCCGGGCGAGCCCCCGTTCGTCCAGCCGCTGCACTTCGCCTACGACGCCGGGCGCGGCGAGGCGGTGACGCACCTGGCCCGCCCGAACCCGCTGTGGGCCGCCCTCGAGGCCGCGCCCGAGGTGCTGCTCAGCGTCGTCGACGACTACGTGTTCGTCCCGGGCCCCTGGCAGGCGGATCCCGGCACCCCGCCGGAGCACGGCGTGCCGACGAGCTTCTACGCGGCCGTCCAGCTCCGCTGCACCGCTCACGTGGTGGACGATCCCGAGGAGAAGGCCGCGCTGCTCAACCGCCAGCTCGGCCACTTCCAGCCCGAGGGCGGCTCCGCGCGGGCCGCGGCCGGGGAGGCGCCGTACGGCAGGCTGCTGTCCGGCATCCGCGGGCTGCGCCTGGAGGTGACCGGGGTGCGGGCGAAGTTCAAGTACGCGGGCAAGCGGTCGGCGCAGGTGCGGGAGCGCATCGCGGACCGGCTGACCGAGCGCGCGGGCCCGCGGGACGGCGCCGCTCGGGAGCAGTTGGTGCGGCGCGGGACCGAGTGACGTCACGGCCGGGCGGGGAGCGGCCTCCTCGCCCGGGGTGCTAAGCGGCGGCCCCCGGCGTGGACAGTTCGCGTTCCGGGCCGCCGGCCGCCACCGGCTCCGGGGAGCCCTTCGCCGGGGTGGAGGACTGCGCGATGAACGCCCCGAGCAGGACGACCGCGCCGCCCACGAGTTGCGGGGCCGAGAGGTGCTCCCCCAGCAGCACCCACGCGAGGACGGCCGCGATCACCGCCTCCAGGCACGCCACCACGCCCGCGACCTGCGGCGACAGCCGGCGCACCGAGACGACGCCGGTGACGTAGGCGAGCACGGTGGCGATCAGCACGATCCAGGCCAGCAGGGCGAGCGCGGGCACCGCGGTGCCGTTCATGTCCGCGGTGCCGGCCAGCACCGACCAGTCCATCGTCCAGGGGCGGGCCACGACGGTCAGCACGGCGGCGCCCACCAGCAGGCCGTACGCGATCACGCCGAGCGGATCGGGCGCCTCGGCCCCGGCGTCGCCGCCCTGGTCGGAGAGGACGAAGTAGCCGACCTGGCAGCAGGCGGCGCCCAGCGCGAGCGCGAGGCCCAGGGCGTCGAAGCTCAGCCCCGACCAGACCTCGACGACACAGGCGAGACCGCCCGCCGCGAGCACCACGCCCAGCGCGGCCGCCCGCGTCACCGGCCGCCGCTGCACGAACCGCACCCAGCCCAGCACCAGGGCGGGCGCGAGGTACTCGACGAGCAGCGCGACGCCGACCGGGATCCGCGATATCGCGGCGAAGTAGCACGCCTGCACCCCGGCGACCGCCAGCAGCCCGAAGCCCGCGAGCAGCGCCGGGCGGCGGCGCGGCAGCGCGCGGTGGCGCACGGCCAGCGGCAGCATCACGAGCGCCGCCCCCGCCACGCGAAGCCACACCACGTGGAGCGGGTCGAGGCCCGCCTCGATCAGCGGCTTGGCCGCCACCCCCGAGCCGCCGAAGGCGAGTGCCGAGCCGAGCGCCAGGCCGAGGCCGACGCCCTTCGCGGGGGTTCCATGACTGCTGTCCGACGTACGCACCGGCACATGATGACAGGCGACGACAGGAGCGTCACCCCCGTTGGCACCTGTCTCAGCGGCTGGACCCCTCCAGCCGGTCCTCGACGCCGTCGAGCGGGTCGCGCAGCCGGGCGGCCGGCTCCGCCGCGTCGATCCCGGCGTGCGTCAGCACCTCGACGGCGCGCGCGCCGGGCTCGGCCAGAAGGGCCGCGAGCAGGTCGGTGCCCCGGGCCGGCCCGCCGTCCCGGCGCGCGGCGGCCGCGGCGGCACGCGCGAGCGCCTCGGCGGCGAGCGGCGAGAAGTCCTCGGCCTGGACCCCGGCGGGGGCGGCGCTCACCAGGGCTCGGGGGCGGGCGGTGGACGTCTCCCCAGCCGGGGCGACGGCAGGGGCGTTCTCCACCCCGGTCTGCCAGCGCAGGCCGTAGCCGATGCTGCGCTGGACGAGATAGCCGAGCAGTCTGGCCACGTGCGGGCCCTCGCCGAACGCGGCGCGCGCCTGCGGGTCGGACTCCACGAGGGCATGCAGCAGATGGGCCGAGTCGATCTGCCGGTCTCCGTCGCGCAGCGCTCTGCGGCGGGCGGCGGCGAGCGCGGCGGCCAGTTCGGCACTGAGCCCGACATCGTTGTCCGGGCGGCGGGGAGCCGGCCCGGGATCCTGATCCGGCTGCCGGGGAATACGGTGTTGCACCCTCCCCACCCCATCAGCCCCTCGGTGCGCGCGCCATCCGCGAGGGGGAGCATTTCTCGCCGGCCGATGTCCCTCGGGAAGTGGACCTCCGGGCGCGCAATCTCCTCCTCGGGGAGGACATCAGGGCCATCGAGGCCGCTCGGCGGGCATATCTGACGGCTCATCAGTATTGAAAGTTGCGGCCCCTGCGGTTACGTTCCGCGCACGTCAGCCGAGACGAAGAGGTGGTCGCATGGCCGAAGTCAGCGCGCAGGCACGCCTGGAGGCGCCCGCGGAGAAGGTGTGGGCGCAGCTCACCGACTGGCCCGCCCACGGCGAGTGGAACGCGACGCACACCAACTTCCCCAAGGGCGGCCCGGAGACGCTGGAGGTCGGCGCGACGTTCCAGGAGAACATGAAGCTCATGGGGTTCCCCGCCGAGGTCGAGTGGACCGTCGAGGAGCTGGAGCCGGCACGGGTACTGGCCATCCGTGGCAAGGGCCCGATGGCCGTGACGGTCGCGACGCGCTACACGCTGACCCCCGCCGGGGACGCCACGGAGGTGCGCATCGACGGCGAGTTCACGGGTGCGGCCGTCTCCCTGATGGCGGGCCGCCTGAAGGACTCGGCAACGGCCGCCCTGGAGGAATCACTGCGCAAACTGGGCGCGCTGGTGGCCTGAGACCGCGCATCGGCGCGCAAAGAAGGCGCCCCGCGGATCACTCCGCGGGGCGCCTTTCACGCCGGGTGTTCTCGTCGGCCGTCCGTCACCGGACCGCACCGTCAGTCCTCCGGCGTCCCGTTCTCGTCGGCGAGGATCAGGTACAGCTTCTTGCGGGCCTCGTTGATCACGGCGACCGCCTTGTCACGCTGTTCCTTGGTACCGGTCTTCCAGACCTGCCCGAACGCCTCCATCAGGCCGAAGCCGGCCTGCCGGATGTCGTTCAGCGCCTCCCAGTCAACCCCGCGCGACGCCTCTTCCCAAGGCGCGTCGGGACCCTCCTCGGCGGCGGTGCGGCCGGCGTCGGTGAGCGCGAAGAGCTTCTTGCCCTCACCGGTCTCGCTGGCGATCAGGCCCTCGTCCTCCAGCAGCTGGAGCGTCGGGTACACCGAGCCGGGGCTCGGCTTCCACGCGCCGCCGCTGCGCTCGGCGATCTCCTGGATCATCTCGTAACCGTGCATCGGCCGGTCCTTCAGCAGGGCCAGGATCGATGCCCGTACGTCACCTCGCCGCGCCCGGCCACGCGGGCCGCCGCGCCCTCGCGGGCCCCATTGCGGTCCGCCCGGACCGAAGCCCGGCCCGAAGCCGGGGCCACCCGGCCCGAAGGGCCCGAAGGCCGCACGCTCTCCGCCACGCCCGCCCCGGCCACGCCGGGAGGGGCCGTCCTGTCGATGTCCACGCTCGAATCCGTGGGTACGCATCGCAATCACTCCATTCCATCGTTGATCTGTCGCGATGCTTCGACGATATATCGGAAGACTTCGGATGGCAAGCGTCGCCCTCCGGAAAGTTCCGCCACGGGCCCTGCCGCGCGGCCAGAATGGCCGGATGCGCCGCATCGTCGTCATCGACGCCCCGTCGAATCTCGGTCTCCGTCCGCCCGCCGAAGGCACCGTGCCCGGGTGCTACAAACTGGCGGGCGCGCTGCGCGAGCAGCGGATCGTGCAGCGGCTGGGGGCCTACGAGGGCGGGGTCGTCGTACCGCCGCGCTACGACCGCGGCGGCTGGCGGGAGGGCGACGGCGTGTTCAACGCCGAGGCGATCGCCACGTACACACGCAGACTGGCCGACCGCGTGGAGCAGCACGTCCGGCGCGGGGACTTCCCGGTCGTCCTCGGCGGGGACTGCTCCATCCAGCTCGGCGCCTCCCTCGCGCTGCGCCGCATCGGGCGGTACGGACTCGCCGTCGTCGACGGATCCGCGGACTTCCGGCACCCCGGGAACTCCGACCGGATCGGGGCCGCCGGGGGCGAGGAGCTGGCCCTCGCGACGGGCCGCGGTCAGGCGGACCTGACCGACCTCGAAGGGCTGCGGCCGTACATCAGGGACGAGGACGTACGGGTCTTCGGCATCCGGGACTACGACGACGAGCGGGCCGAGCTGACCGCGCTGAAGATCCCGAACGCGACCGTCGGCGAGATACGGGAGTGGGGCGCCGCGGATCTCGCGGCCGCGGTGGCGGCGAGTCTCGAAGCGCCCGTCACCGAGGGGTTCTGGGTGCACCTGGACGCGGACGTGCTGGACCCGTCCGTCATGCCCGCCGTCGACAGCCCCGACCCCGGCGGCCTCCTGCCCGACGAACTCGCCCCGCTGCTGCGGACCTTGGTGCGGTCGGAACGCTGCGTCGGTTTCAACCTTACGATCTACGACCCCGATCTGGACCCCGACGGCTCCTGCGCGGCGCTGCTCGCGGATCTTCTCCAGACGGCCTTCACCGACGCCTGAGGGGCCGTACGCCCTTGCACGTCGGCCGGGGCTATCCCTCCACCGGCAGGCGGTACACGGTCGAGGACCGGGTGCGGAAGCCGAGGCGCTCGTAGAGGCGGTTCGCCGCGGCGCGGTCCGGGCGGGAGGTGAGGTCCACCGTGCGGGCGCCCGCCTCCCGGGCCAGCCGGACGGCCTCCCCGGTCAGCAGTCCCGCCACGCCCCGGCCGCGCGCGGCGCCGTCGACCACCACGTCCTCGATGCGCGCCCGCAGCCCGGTCGGCAGGGGCAGCAGCACCAGGGTCAGGGTGCCGACGATCTCCCCGGCCGAGCGCGCCACGAGCACCGTGGTGGCGTCGCACGCCACGAGCCGTTCCATCGCGGCCAGGTCCAGCGGCTTCGCCGTCGAGGACAGCTGCGGCAGCAACCGCCCGAAGGCCTCCACGAGTTGCTCGCTCACCGACGTGACGATGTCTACCCGGACGTCCATGGCGGGAGTCTAGGGCCAGGCGTCGCGTGGCAGACGGGAATGTGACGACAGGCCCTAGGGCACCCGGGCGGGACGCGCCTTTGCGAAAGGGCCGCGGACCCCGGATTGGCCTTGGGCACCGGGCCCGGCGGGCGGCTAGCGTCCGGGTATGCGGATTCGAATCGTCGACGCCTTCACCGACCGCCCCTTCGCCGGCAACCCGGCCGGGGTGCTGCTCCTCGACAGCTTCCCGGAGGACGCCTGGCTCCAGCGGGTGGCCCTCGAGGTCAACCACGCCGAGACCGCGTTCGCCCACCCGCTGCCCGAGGGCGGCGCGGCCGACTGGGCGCTGCGCTGGTTCACGCCCCTCACCGAGGTCGCCATGTGCGGGCACGCCACGCTCGCCACGGCGCACGTCCTGCACACCACCGGCGCCATCGAGGGGCCGGTCCGGTTCGCCAGCCGCAGCGGGGTGCTCGTCGCCACCCCGAACGCGGACGGCTCGATCACCCTGGACTTCCCGACCGCCCCGCTCACCGAGGTGGAGGTACCGCAGGGCGTCGCGGAGGCCCTCGGCGCCGAGCCGCTCGTCGCCTTCGACACCGGGCCGGACGTCGGCGACCTTCTGGTGCAGCTGGCCGACGAGAAGACGGTGCTGGGGCTGGCGCCGGACCACAAGGCGCTGGGCACCTACTCCTCGCGGGGGATCATCGCCACCGCCCGCGCCGAGGACCCGGACGCGGACCACGACTTCGTCTCCCGGTGTTTCTTCCCGAACGTGGGCATCGACGAGGACCCGGTCACCGGCAGCGCCCACACCGCGCTGGCCCCCTTCTGGTCCGCGCGCCTCGGCCGCACCGACCTCACCGGCCTCCAGGCGTCCCCGCGCACCGGGTACGTACGCACAGCGGTGCGCGGTGAGCGCACCCTGCTCACGGGGCACGCGGTCACCGTCATCGACGGCGAGCTGCTCACGCCGTAGCCGGGAGACCGCCGCGCGGCCCCTCACGCCGTAGCCGCGAGACCGCCGCGGCCCCCCTCACGCGGTGGGCAGCCAGCCCACCCGCCCCGCGAGCAGGGCGTAGCCCACGAACGCACCGATGTCGAGCAGGGAGTGCGCCACCACGAGGGGGCCGACCCGGCCCCACCGGCGGTACAGCCACACGAACACCACGCCCATCGCCAGGTTGCCGAGGAAGCCGCCGATGCCCTGGTAGAGGTGGTAGGAGCCGCGCAGCACGGCGCTGGCGACCAGCGCCGTGCCCGGTGTCCAGCCCAGCTGGCCGAGGCGGCGGAGCAGATAGCCGACGACGATGACCTCCTCCAGGACGGCGTTCTGCACCGCCGAGAGGATCAGCACGGGGTACTTCCACCACACGTCGGGCAGCGCCTCGGGCACCACCGTCAGATTGGCGCCGAGCCCGCGCGCGGCCAGGTAGAAGGCGATGCCGAAGCTGCCGATCACGGCCGCCACGCCGGCGCCGCGGGCGAGGTCGGGCCACGGGCGGGTGCGGTCGAAGCCGAGCGTGCGCAGGCTCTCCCGCTCGCGCATCAGGAAGTGCGCGACGAGCACGACGGGCACCAGGGCCGTGGCGATGCCGAACAGCTGCCAGGCGAGGTCGAGCCAGGGCCGGCCCGGCGCGGCCGACGCGTTCATCGTGGCGGCCTGGTCCTTGAGCCCGCCCGGCTTCGTGACCGACCCGACAAAGCTGATCAGGGCGGACACGCCGCTCGCGCCGAGCGAGAGGCCCAGGACGAGAAGGGTCTCGTCACGGAAGATCCGCCGCGTCAGCCGCTCCTGCGGAAAGGAATCGGCATCGGCCACCGCACCTGACTCCACCTGCACACCTGCCTCCGGTCATGGGATGTCACAGCTTGCCCCATGGACCTGTGGCCTGCGGCGGTGACCCCCGTCACGGGCGGGATCGGTTCAGCCGTCGCGGTGAGGACGGGTTCAGCCCTCGCGGTCGGGACCGGTTCAGCCCTCGCGGTCGGGACCGGTTCAACCGCCGCGGGCAGGACCGGTTCAACCGCCGCGGTCAGCGCCGGTTCAGCCGAGCGGCACCGGCTCCGGCAGGCCCACCGGCCAGGTCGCGACCGGCTCGCCCGCGTGCATCAGCTGGCAGTAGCGGCGGGTGGTCGCCGCCAGCGCGTCCGCGCGGGACAGGCCCTGTTCGCGCAGCCGGTGGAAGGTGGCGGACTGCCAGACCGCTCCGTTGGTGCGGCGCCGGCAGCGCTCCTCGATCACGCCCAGGTAGAAGTCCCGGTCGGCGGGCTCCACGCCCCACGCGTCGAGCCCCGCCTCGGCCAGCGGCAGCAGTTCGTCGCGCACCAGGGTGACGGCGTCGACCTCGGCGAGGCCCGCGTAGCGGCCGCGGCGCGGCCAGCGCAGCCGGGCGTCGATGCCGTGCCGGCAGGCCGCGTCGAAGTTGGCCTCGGCCGTCTCGAACGGCATCCGCGTCCACACCGGCCGGGTCTCCTCGGCGAGGGCACGCACGAGGCCGTAGTAGAAGGCCGCGTTGGCGACCACGTCCGTGACGGTCGGCCCGGCGGGCAGCACGCGGTTCTCCACGCGCAGATGGGGCACGCCGTCCGCGATGCCGTAGACCGGCCGGTTCCAGCGGTACACCGTGCCGTTGTGCAGGACGAGTTCGGCGAGCTTGGGCACGCCCCCGGCGTCGAGCACCGCGAGCGGGTCCTCGTCGTCGCAGATCGGCAGCAGCGCCGGGAAGAAGCGCAGGTTCTCCTCGAAGAGGTCGTACGCCGAGGTGATCCACCGCTCGCCGAACCAGGTCCGCGGCCGTACGCCCTGCGCCTGGAGTTCGGGCGGGCGGGTGTCCGTGGACTGCTGGAACAGCGGTGGGCGCGACTCGCGCCACAGCTCACGGCCGAACAGGAACGGGGAGTTGGCGCCGACCGCGATCTGCGGCGCGACCGCCACCTGCGCCGCGTTCCACACGTCGGCGAAGCGGGCCGGGGTGACCTGGAGGTGCAACTGCACGGAGGTGCAGGCGGCTTCGGGGACGATGGAGCTCGACGAGCAGGTCAGCCGCTCCACGCCGTCGATGTCGAGCAGGAAGTCCTCGCCGCGCGCGGCGACGATCTGGTCGTTGAGAAGGGTGTAGCGGTCGACGGCGGAGAGGTTGGAGGAGACCAGGTCGTCCCGCTCCAGTGTCGGCAGAATACCGATCATCGCTATTCCGGCGGACAACTCCTCGGCCTTTCGATGGGCATATGCCAGTGACGTACGGAGTTCCTCCGAGAGCCGGTCGAATACCCGTCCGCCCAAGCGGTGCGGGGCAATGTTCACTTCCAGGTTGAACATCGCGAGTTCGGTCTGGAAATCACGGCTCGCGATCCGTTCGAGGACCTGCCCGTTGAGCATCCTGGGCAGGCCGTCGGAGCCGACGAGATTCAGCTCGATCTCCAGCCCCATGAGATTCTTCGGCCGGTCGAACCCCTTCTCCTCCAGCAGTCGCTCCAGACCCGCCAGGCACTGGCGGAGCTTGGCCCGGTAGCGCTGCCGATCGGACAGGTCGAACGGCCCTGCCACGACCTTCTCCCCCATACGAAGCATCCCTCCTCGGATGGGCGGGCCGCGGAACCGGCCGCCGGTGTCCCGGGTCAGGTGGGATGATGCCCAGCCTCGGCGATCGATAACGTCGCCAACCCGTGTGCGGCCCGCTACTCTGTCGGAATGTGGCACGCGGCACATTCCCGGGGCAACAGGCATCACGCATCTTCGGGTGCCCGGCGGGACTCGTGAAAAACGCCGACGACAACAAGCCGACCGCTCGGACCGTGAATTTCGAGGTCAGCGCGGGGCGGGGCTCGCGGAATCGGGAGGATTACCGCGATTCGACGGCCGGATCGCCCCTTGTTTCACCCATGGGAATCAGCTAGACGAAACTACGTCTGAACACGCGTCGTATAAACTCCGCTTACTAGGCAGAAGGTTGGCGCCCGCGGTCCCCCGTTCCTGCCGTCCAGGCGACGCGCGGCAGGCCCACACGCACCCTGCTCACGACCCCGGCCCTCCCCTGACTGATCCATGAGCTGACAGCGCCGTCCGCCCCCGCCCTCGCGCCACCGCGCCTGTCTCCTGAGAGGCGACCCATCATGCCGCTGCATGTCCCTCCGGCTCCCGCCGCCGCCCTGCGTTCCGTCCTCACGGCCCTCGGTTCCCCCACCGCGGTCCGCGAGGCCCGCACCCCCTCCTTGCGCACCGCGCAGGGCAGCGCCACCCCTGAACTCCCGCTTCCTGTCCATGTACTGGACCAGATCACCCCGGAGGGCGTGTCCGCGACCAGGCTGGCCGGCTGGCGCTTCCTGATCCGCTGCGGCGATCGGGCCGTGGCCGCGGCGGAGACCATGCTGACCCCCGACGGGTGGGCGTTCTCCCACTTCTTCGAGGGCCCCTACATCGCCTCGACCGAGCGCGCGCTGCGCCAGGCCGAGACCGTGCAGCAGCCGTACCAGGCACGCCTGTTGTCCGTGCCCGGCCTGTACATGCTCACGCTGTGGCTGCACGGGGACGTCGCGGCGGACGGGGCCGAGGGCCATCCGGCCGCCAGCGATCTGCTCGTGCCGCTGGCACCGGCCCCGCCGGGGATCGCGGCGCACCGGCCGCACCAGGTGGCCGAGTTGCTTCCGGTCCTCACCCATCGGGTGACTCCGGTGCCGCTCCTCGGTTCGCCCGCCTGACATCCACCGCGTGCGCCCGCCCCGCGCACCCGCGTCACGCCCCGCCGTCCACCCGGACGGCGGGGCGCTCGGCGCGCCGCCCGGATCCACCCGCTCGTACGAGCGCCACGACGCTCCGCCGTGCCCCGTCCGAGTGGTACCCGCCCTGTCCGCAGGGGCTTCGCCTGCCCGGACTAGCCCCTTTCGACCCCCGCCAACCACCCGAAGTGACGGGGTGGTTGCACTGAACCGACCGTCGAGGTGATGCGTCATCAACCTGTGAGAAGCGGTGCTGCGAAATACCTGCGGATCGCCGCCCGGAGGGCAACACTGGAGGACGACCGAAGTACGTGACGGGGGACCGAGATGACCACGACCCAGCGAAAGATCCCACCAATGTGCCAGCACCAGCCACCGTGCCCGAACGCCGACTCCGCCGACCGGGAATCCGCCCGCCTCGTGGCGCACCACCCGGAACAGGGATGGAGCCTGCTGTGCAACGGCGTCGTGCTCTTCGAGGACACCGGTGAGCTCCTGCCCGACGGCCAGATCATCGCGCCGCACCGCCCGCTGGGCGTCGGCCAGGTGATGACGGCCGCCTGAACGCACCACCTCCGGGCGGTCCGGCGGACCTCCCGGTGACCTGAGGGGCCGGGCGCGTGCACGCGACGCGAACCGGCCCCGACACATGTCCGGGGGCGGCTACTCCGGGTAGTCGGCCGGGGACACGGCGAACGCCCGCTGCGGTACTTCCGCGGGGGCGGGCCCGTGCTCGCACCAGTCGAAGGCCGCCGCGCCCTCGGTGACGTACATCCCGATCACCCGCCCGGTGAAGCCACCGGCGACCTGGCTGGACAGATAGCGGCCGTCGAGCGCGGCGAGGCGGAAGGTGCCGCCCGCGTGCTCCACGGAGAGCAGCACCTCGTCGGGGCCGCCGGAGGCGGCGCTTCGCGGCTGCCCGGCCGGGGTGCGGGTCTCCACCACGAGGGTGACCGGTCCGGCGGGCACGAAGTGCTCGGCGAGCCGCTGCCGCAGCGGGCCGATCCGGGCGACGGCGCTCACCACGCCCCGGTGCACCTCGATGTCGTAGTGGTGCGACTCGTCGATGCGCACGCTGAGTCCGGCCCGCCCGGCGCCCGGGTCCACCCGGGTGGCGACGCGGCAGTCGTGGTGCTGCTGGCGGCGGCCGAGGAAGGTCGCTCCGGGGCGGTCGAGGCTGTCGCCCGTCGCCCGCAGCGTGAGCCAGCCGGGCCGCTCGGTCAGCGACCAGCAGTCGTCCGGGCGGCTGCGCGGGGAGATCCAGTACGGCGCGAGCGCGGGCGCGTCGAAGTCGTCGCGCGCGGGCGCCGGTTCGAGCGGGTGCCAGGCCGCCGGCGCGGGATGCCGTTCGCGCACGGGCCCCACCCGCGGCCAGCCGTCCGCCCACTCGACGGGCACGAGGAAGGTCTCCCGGCCGAGCGCGTGGTACTCGGGGAAGTAGCCGCGCGGCCGGGTGCCGAGCAGCAGCATCCACCAGGTGCCGTCCGCCGCCTCGACCAGGTCGGCGTGGCCGGTGCACTGCACTGCCGAGGCCGTGCCGCGGTGGGAGAGCAGCGGGTTGCCGGGCGCCGGTTCCCAGGGGCCGCGCGGTGAGCGCGCCCGCGCGGCCGACACGCCGTGGCCGAGCGCGGTGCCGCCCTCGGCGATCAGCAGGTACCACCACTCCCCCACCCGGTACAGGTGCGGCGCCTCCGGGTCGCGCAGCCCCGTGCCGGACCACAGCGGCAGCGGACCCTCCAGCACTTTGCCCGTCTCCGGGTCGATCCGAGCGACCTGGCACCCGGAGACGGCGCACCAGCAGGACCCGTCGTCGTCCCACGCGAGGTCCGGGTCGATGCCCGGCACGTCGATCCACACGGGGTCCGACCAGGGCCCCCGCGGGTCCTCGGCGGTCACCAGGAACGTGCCGCCGCCGGAGGCGTCCGTGGTGATCAGCCAGAACCGGCCGTCGTGGTGGCGGAGGGTGGGCGCGTAGATCCCACCGGAGGCCGGGGTGGTGTCGGCGAACACCAGCTGTCCGGGACGGTCGAGGACATTGCCGATCTGCCGCCAGTGCACCAGGTCCCGGCTGTGGAAGAGGGGCACGCCGGGGAAGTACTCGAAGCTGGAGCAGGCCGCGTAGTAGTCCGCGCCGACCCGGCAGACGCTGGGGTCCGGGTGGAATCCGGGGAGGACGGGGTTGTCGTAGGTCGGCATGGGCACCCCTCGGGATCGAAACTTTCGACCGCTGTGGCGAATCGTTCGGTTCGACGCATCCTACGGAGGGGCGGCGCGCGGGGACCAGCCCCGGGGGCTCCCCGATGAAGCCGAGGGTGCGGCCCGAGGACGGGGCGGGGCCGGATTCGGGGCGGGGCCCGGCCGTGGGCAGGGGTGCGGTTATCGTCACGCGGCGGGCCGCTGCGGGACCGTCGAACGTCGTGCGGTCCCCGCGCCTCCGGGGCGCTCCGTCACGCAGAGTCGCCGTGAACCCCCGTCGGCCGCTCGCCCGAACAGACCGCATGTGCTGCCGACCCGCCGCGGTCACGGGATGCTGAGGTCGCGGCCAGGCAGTCTTGACGGAAGATTGACGCCCGCGGCCCCGGCTCCCGCGGGCCCGGGCGTGACTCTCTGCTTACGCTGGTTCGGTCGTCCGCGTGATGGCCGATCCCCATGCCGCGCCACACATCCCATGGAGCACGCGATGGCCACGACCGAGCGCCCTCCCAGTCGCCTCCGGGCCTGGATGCTGGAGGGCCTGTCCGACATGGGCAAGGGGATCCAGCAGGCGCCCCACGCCAAGCCGGAGCCTCCGCACAAGGGGCAGCGGTGGTGGCGGGTCATGTGTCTGACCGGCGTCGACTACTTCTCCACCCTCGGTTACCAGCCGGGCATCGCGGCCCTCGCGGCCGGCCTGGTCTCGCCGATCGCGACCATCGTGCTGGTGATCGTCACCCTGGCGGGCGCCCTGCCGGTGTACCGGCGGGTGGCGGAGGAGAGCCCGCACGGCCAGGGCTCCATCGCCATGCTGGAACGGCTGCTGTCCTTCTGGAAGGGCAAGCTGTTCGTCCTCACCCTGCTCGGCTTCGCCGCCACGGACTTCCTGATCACAATCACCCTGTCGGCCGCCGACGCCGCCACCCACCTGGTGGAGAACCCGCACCTGACCAGCGCCCTCCAGGGCAAACAGATGCTCATCACCCTGCTGCTCCTGGCTCTGCTCGGCGCGGTCTTCCTGAAGGGCTTCCTGGAGGCGATCGGCGTCGCCGTGGTCCTGGTGGGCATCTATCTCGCGCTCAACGTCGTCGTCGTGATCGTCGGCCTCTACCACGTGGCGACCGCGGAGCACGTGGTCACGGACTGGGCCAACGCCCTCACCGCGGAGCACGGCAATGCCCTGGCCGTCGTCGGCGTGGCCCTGCTCGTCTTCCCCAAACTCGCGCTCGGCCTCTCCGGCTTCGAGACCGGCGTCGCGGTCATGCCGCTGGTCAAGGGCAGCCCGAGCGACACCGAGGAGCAGCCCACCGGCCGCATCCGCGACGCGAAGAAGCTCCTCACCACCGCCGCCATCACGATGAGCTGCTTCCTCATCACGTCCAGCTTCATCACCACGCTCCTGATCCCCGAGAACGAGTTCAAGGCAGGTGGCAAGGCCAACGGCCGCGCCCTGGCCTACCTGGCGCACGAGTACATCGGCGGCGCCTTCGGCACGATCTACGACATCTCGACGATCTGCATCCTGTGGTTCGCCGGCGCCTCCGCGATGGCCGGTCTGCTCAACCTCATGCCGCGCTATCTGCCGCGCTACGGCATGGCCCCGGCCTGGGCCCGCGCGGTGCGCCCCATGGTCATCGTCTTCATCCTTGTCGGCTTCCTGGTCACCTGGATCTTCGACGCGAACGTCGACGCCCAGGGCGGCGCCTACGCCACCGGTGTGCTGGTGCTGATCAGCTCCGCGGCCATCGCGGTGACGATCGCCGCCCACAAGGCCCGGCAGCGGAACTGGACCATCGGCTTCGCCGTGATCGCCCTGGTCTTCCTGTACACGACCGTCGTGAACGTCATCGAGCGCCCCGACGGTGTGAAGATCGGTGCCTGCTTCATCGCGGCCATCATCCTGCTGTCGGCGATGTCCCGTATCGCCCGCGCCTTCGAGCTGCGCGTGACCAGCGTGAGCTTCGACGCCCTGGCGGAACGCTTCGTGCGGGACATCGCCAGCCGCAAGATACGGTTCATCGCCAACGAGCCCGACAACCGCGACATCGCCGAGTACCGCGAAAAGATCGATCAGATCCGGGCCGACAACGAGTTCACCGCCCACGACGACTTCGTCTTCGTGGAGGTGACGGTGACCGACCCGTCCGAGTTCGAGGCCGAGCTGACCGTGCGCGGCGAGGTGCTGCACGGCCGCTATCGCGTGCTGACACTGGAGTCGTCCTCCATCCCCAACGCGCTCGCCGCCCTGCTCCTCCAGGTCCGGGAGATGACCGGCTGCACCCCGCACATCTACTTCGAGTGGACCGAGGGCAACCCGATCACCAACTTCCTGCGCTTCTTCCTCTTCGGGCAGGGCGAGGTCGCCCCGGTCACCCGCGAGGTCCTGCGCGAGGCGGAGTCGAACCGCGCCGTGCGGCCACGGGTGCACGTCGGCTGATGGCGCCGAGGCCGACGGCCCGCCGCCAAAACCCCCGCCCCCGGGCGCGAGGCGCCCTCGCCGACGTCAGAGCGGCGGTCAGAACCCTCCCGCTGCACGTCAACAGCCCGTCAGCACCCCTCCCGCCCGCGGACACCCACGCCTGACGTCGGCCCCATGCGAGCCCACGCGCCTGGGACGCCGGAACGCTGACCCCCACGCGCATCGCCCTGTGGTGGGCGCTGTCCACCGCGCTCCACCCGGTCCGCTCGTCCCCGCGCCACGAACTGAAGCCATATCGCGTTGTACCCGACGGCCAACCCCGTGTCCGCGGTTCCGGCCGCGTCCGCCTATCGTGACCGCCATGCAGTCCTACACGATCGGCCAGGCGGCGCGGCTGCTCGGCGTCAGCCCGGACACCGCCCGCCGCTGGGCCGACGCGGGCCGGGTGGCCACCCACCGCGACGAGGGCGGGCGCCGCCTCATCGACGGGCGGGACCTCGCCGCGTTCTCGGTCGAGCTGGCCCGGTCCGGGACGGCCGAGGAGGACGCCTCGTACACCTCCGTACGCAACGCCTTCCCGGGGATCGTCACCGCGATCAAGCTGGGTGACGTCGCCGCACAGGTCGAGATCCAGGCCGGCCCGCACCGGCTGGTCTCGCTGCTGACCCGCGAGGCCGTGGAGGAGCTGGGGCTGGAGGTCGGCATGGAGGCCACCGCCCGGGTGAAGTCGACGAACGTGCACATCGACCGGGTCTGACCGCCGGGCCCGGGGCAGGGGCGGGGGCGGCCCCTACCGAGTTCGGGGCCGAGGACCCGGACGGGACGTCGGGCCCGGGGCCCGCAGCGGCTCGCCCCGCTGGATCCCTCACGCCCAGGGCCCGTAGCGGCCGTCCACCCGGATCGCGTTGACCCCGCTGACATAGCGCGCCCCGCAGCGGTCCTGCGGCAGGACGAGCTGCGGCCCGGCTCCGTCCAGCGAGGTGTCGTCGATGCCGACGGCGAGCAGCACCGGCGCGTGCGCGAAGTCCGGGTCGATCTCCGCCCACGACAGCAGGGCCCGGTGCCCGTCCGTGCCGGACACCGCGATCAGGAACCGCAACCTGTCCTTGCGCCGCGCGGGATCGAAGCCTGGCCCGGCGTCGCACAGCACGTCGTGCAGCAGCGGCCCCGCGAAGCCGTGGTGTCGTACCCCGCTGGTCGCGCACTCGAACGTGACCCGCACCCGGTGCTGAGGCCAGGACAGCAGGTCGGACACGGTCAGCCGGACCGGACGGGCGACGTCTCCGCCCAGCGCGAGCACCGCTGGCGCCACGGCCATCACCTCCCGGTGGACGCTACCCGAACGGCACCCCCGTACAAACGCACATGCGACCCCTGAGGGCCATGAGCCCAGCTCATGCGATGTGACAGGAGACTTACGCCTGGCAAATGCGGCAGTATCATCACCACGCGTGGCCGCCCGGCGACCACGCGAGGGCGCGCCGGATTCAGCGACAGCTGTTCCACGGGGACCACCCGTGGGGAAAAGAGGAGTAGACCTGTGATCACCCGTAACGTGCAGCGGACCCGCCGGACCCTTCAGGTCGCCGGCGCGGGAGTCGCCGCACTGCTGGCCCTGACCGCCTGTTCCTCCTCCGACTCGGACTCGTCCGCCACGTCGGACTCCTCCTCGTCCGCCTCCCCCAAGCTGTCCGGCACCGTGACGGTGTTCGCCGCGGCCTCCCTCCAGGAGAGCTTCACGACGCTCGGCAAGCAGTTCGAGAAGGCCCACCCGGGCACCAAGGTCACCTTCAACTTCGGTGGCAGCGACACCCTCGCCGCGAGCATCACCGGCGGCGCCCCGGCCGACGTCTTCGCCGCGGCGAGCCCGAAGACGATGGCGATCGTGACCGACAAGAAGGACAACGCGACCACCCCGGTCACCTTCGTCCGCAACCAGCTGGAGATCGCCACCCTGCCGGGCAACCCCGACAAGGTCTCCTCCCTCAAGGACCTGACGAACAAGGACCTGAAGGTCGTCCTGTGCGACAAGACGGTGCCCTGCGGCGCCGCCGCCCAGAAGGCCCTCGACGCCAGCAACCTCAAGCTCACCCCGGTCTCCTACGAGCAGGACGTCAAGAGCGCCCTGAACAAGGTGGAGCTGAAGGAGGCCGACGCGGCCGTCGTCTACAAGACCGATGTGCACGCCGCGGGTGACAAGGTGGAGGGCGTGGAGTTCCCCGAATCGTCCGAGGCCATCAACGACTACCCGATCGCCCTGCTGAAGGACGCGCCCAACGCCGCGGCCGCCAAGGCGTTCATCGCCCTCGTGCAGTCCGCCGAGGGCCAGAAGGTGCTGAGCGACGCCGGATTCCTCAAGCCGTGACCTCGTCCTACGACACCTCAGGCGCCGCGGCCGACACCCTGAAGGGTGGGCCGCGGCGCCGCCGTGTCCGCACCGGCGTGCGCGGGGCTCCGCTGCCGCTGCTGGTGCCCGCGCTGGCCGGCCTCGTCTTTCTGCTGCTGCCGCTGGTCGCGCTGCTGGTCCGGGCGCCGTGGAGCACCATGCCGGAGCAGCTCACCAGCACCGAGGTGTGGCAGGCGCTGCGCCTCTCCCTGCTCTGCGCCACCGCGGCCACCGCCGTGAGTCTGGTGCTCGGCGTGCCGCTGGCCTGGCTGCTGGCCCGCACCGACTTCCCCGGCCGCGGTCTGGTGCGCGCGCTGGTGACCCTGCCGCTGGTGCTGCCCCCGGTGGTGGGCGGTGTCGCCCTGCTGATGGCCCTCGGCCGCAACGGTGTCGTAGGACAGTGGCTGGACTCCTGGTTCGGCATCACCCTGCCGTTCACGACGGCGGGCGTGGTGGTCGCGGAGGCGTTCGTGGCGATGCCGTTCCTCGTCATCAGCGTGGAGGGCACCCTGCGCGCCGCCGACCCGCGCTACGAGGAGGCCGCCACCACCCTGGGGGCCTCCCGCTTCACCGCCTTCCGCCGGGTCACCCTGCCGCTCATCGCGCCCGGTGTGGCGGCGGGTTCGGTGCTGGCCTGGGCGCGGGCGCTCGGCGAGTTCGGCGCGACGATCACCTTCGCCGGCAACTTCCCCGGCCGTACCCAGACGATGCCCCTCGCCGTCTATCTCGCGCTCCAGAACGACCCGGAAGCCGCCATCGCCCTCAGCCTGGTGCTGCTGGCGGTGTCGATCGCGGTCCTGGCGGGGCTGCGGGACCGCTGGATGACGGCCGCTTCATGACGGACATCGACAAGACCGCGGCGGACACCGGCAGTGGCGACGACCCGGCCCGGGAGGGACTGGACGCCCGTCTCCTCGTCGAGCGCGGCAGCTTCCGTCTCGACGTCGCGCTCACCGCGGCGCCCGGTGACGTCGTCGCGCTGCTCGGGCCCAACGGCGCTGGCAAGACCACCGCGCTGCGCGCGCTCGCCGGGCTGACCCCGCTCAGCGGCGGTCGTCTCCGGCTCGACGGGGCCGAGTTGGACGGTACGCCGCCCGAATCCCGGCCGGTCGGCGTGGTGTTCCAGGACTATCTGCTCTTCCCGCATCTGAGCGCGCTCGACAACGTGGCGTTCGGGCCGCGCTGTCAGGGCCTCGGCAAGGCGCAGGCGCGCGCGCTGGCCGCCGAGTGGCTGGCGCGCATGGGCCTCGCCGAGCACGCGGGCGCCAAGCCGCGCCGCCTGTCGGGCGGTCAGGCCCAGCGCGTCGCCCTCGCTCGCGCGCTGGCGATCCGCCCCCGGCTGCTCCTGCTGGACGAGCCGCTCGCCGCCCTGGACGCCCGCACCCGCCTCGACATCCGCTCCCAGCTGAGGCGCCATCTGGCCGAGTTCGAGGCGGTCGCCGTGCTCGTCACACACGATCCGCTGGACGCGATGGTGCTGGCCGACCGGCTCGTGGTGATCGAGGGCGGCCGCGTGGTGCAGGAGGGGTCGCCCACGCACATCGCCCGGCACCCGCGCACCGACTACATCGCGCAGCTGGTGGGCCTGAACCTCTACCGGGGCCGGTCCGACGGCCACACCGTGCGGCTCGACGCGGGGCCCGCCCTCACCACCACCGAGCCCCTCACCGGCGAGGTGTTCGTGGCGTTCCCGCCGAGCGCGGTCACCCTGCACCGCGAGCGGCCGACCGGGACCAGCGCCCGCAACCTGTGGCGCTGCGAGGTCTCCGGCCTGGAGACGCACGGCGACCAGATCCGCGCGGACCTCGGCGGCGAACTGGCGCTGGCGGCCGACCTCACGACGGTCGCCGCGGCCGAACTCGGCCTGCATCCGGGCGCCGAGGTCTGGGCGACGGTGAAGGCCGCGCAGACGCACGCGTATCCGGCCTGAGCACCCCGCACACGAGCGGAGGGGCCCCGCCGTGCGGGGCCCCTCTCATCTGCTCAGCTGCTCACCTCGACGAGGTCTGCTCGCCTCGACGAGATCTCAGTCCTCGTACGCGTCCAGCGGCGGGCACGAGCAGACCAGGTTGCGGTCGCCGTACGCCTGGTCGATGCGGCGCACCGGCGGCCAGTACTTGTCGGCCGGTACGACCCCGGCCGGGAACACGGCCGCCTCGCGCGAGTACGCGTGCTCCCACGCGCCGCCCAGCGCGGCCGCGGTGTGCGGGGCGTTGCCCAGCGGGTTGTCGTCCGCCGGCCACTCGCCCGCGCCGACCTTCTCGATCTCCGCGCGGATGGCGATCATCGCGTCGCAGAACCGGTCCAGCTCGGCCAGGTCCTCGGACTCGGTCGGCTCGATCATCAGCGTGCCGGCCACCGGGAACGACATGGTCGGCGCGTGGAAGCCGTAGTCGATCAGACGCTTGGCGACGTCGTCGACGCTCACGCCGGTCGCCTTGGTGAGCGGGCGCAGGTCGATGATGCACTCGTGCGCGACCAGGTTGCCGGGGCCGGTGTAGAGCACGGGGAAGTGCGGCTCCAGGCGCTTGGCGATGTAGTTGGCGGACAGCACGGCCACCTGCGTGGCGCGCTTCAGGCCCTCGCCGCCCATGAGACGGACGTACGCCCACGAGATCGGCAGGATGCCGGCGGAGCCCCACGGGGCGGCGGAGATCGGGCCGACGCCCGTCTCCGGGCCCGCGGCGGGCTGCATCGGGTGGTTCGGCAGGTACGGCGCCAGGTGCGAGCGCACCGCGACCGGGCCGACGCCCGGACCGCCGCCGCCGTGCGGGATGCAGAACGTCTTGTGCAGGTTCAGGTGCGAGACGTCGCCGCCGAAGTGGCCCGGCTTGGCGAGGCCGACCAGGGCGTTGAGGTTGGCGCCGTCGACGTAGACCTGACCGCCGGCCTCGTGGACCTGGGCGCAGATGTCGGCGACGTGCTCCTCGAACACCCCGTGCGTGGACGGGTAGGTGATCATGAGCACGGAGAGCTCGTCACGGTGCTGCTCGATCTTCGCGCGCAGGTCGGCGACGTCGATCTCGCCGTCCTCGGCGGTCTTCACGACGACGACCTTCATGCCGGCCATCACGGCGCTGGCGGCGTTGGTGCCGTGCGCGGAGGACGGGATCAGGCAGATCGTGCGCTGCTCGTCGCCGTTGGCGCGGTGGTAGCCGCGCACGGCCAGCAGGCCCGCCAGCTCGCCCTGCGAACCGGCGTTGGGCTGGAGGGAGACCTTGTCGTAGCCGGTGACCTCGGCGAGGCGGTCCTCCAGCTCGTGGATGAGCGTGAGGTAGCCCTCGGCCTGCTCGGCGGGCGCGAAGGGGTGCAGCTGCCCGAACTCCGGCCAGGTGACCGGCTCCATCTCGGTGGTCGCGTTGAGCTTCATGGTGCAGGAGCCCAGCGGGATCATGCCGCGGTCGAGCGCGTAGTCGCGGTCGGACAGCCGGCGCAGGTAGCGCAGCATCGCGGTCTCGGAGCGGTGCTCGTGGAAGACGGGGTGGGTGAGGTAGTCGTCCGAGCGCAGCAGGGCGGCCGGGAGGGTGTCCTCGGTGACCGCGTCCAGCGCCTCCACGTCGGCCTCGACGCCGAACGCCGCCCACACGGCCGCGAGCTGGTCGCGGGTGGTGGTCTCGTCGCAGGCGAGGGAGACGTGGTCGGCGTCGGCCAGGTGCAGGTTGACGCCCCGCTCCCGGGCCGCGGAGACGACCTCGGCGGCGCGGCCCGCGACGCGCGCGGTGAGCGTGTCGAAGTACGCGCCGTGGACGATCTCGACCCCGCCGGCCGTGAGGCCCGCGGCGAGGATCGTGGCGTAGCGGTGGGTGCGGCGGGCGATCGCGCGCAGGCCGTCGGGGCCGTGGTAGACGCCGTACATGCCGGCCATCACGGCGAGCAGCACCTGCGCGGTGCAGATGTTGCTGGTGGCCTTCTCGCGGCGGATGTGCTGCTCGCGGGTCTGGAGGGCGAGGCGGTACGCCTTGTTGCCGTCGGCGTCGACGGAGACGCCGACCAGGCGGCCGGGCAGGCTGCGGGCGAACTTCTCGTGCACGGCCATGTAACCGGCGTGCGGGCCGCCGAAGCCCATCGGGACGCCGAAGCGCTGGGTGGTGCCGATCGCGATGTCCGCGCCCAGCTCGCCGGGCGAGACCAGCAGGGTCAGCGCGAGCAGGTCGGCGGCGACGGTGACGAGGGCGCCCCGCTCGTGCGCCTGGTCGACGACCGCCTTGATGTCGCGTACGGCACCGGAGGCGCCCGGGTACTGGATCAGCACGCCGTTGATCTCGCGGCCGTCGAGCTCGGCCGGGATGCCGTCGGCGAGGTCGGCGACGACGATCTCGACGCCGGTCGGCTCGGCGCGGGTCTCGATCACGGCGACGGTCTGCGGCAGGGCGTCCGCGTCGACCAGGAAGAGGCCCTTCTTGTTCTTGCCCATGCGCCGGGACAGCGCCATCGCCTCGGCGGCGGCCGTGCCCTCGTCGAGGAGGGAGGCGCCCGAGGTGGGCAGGCCGGTGAGGTCGGCGACCAGGGTCTGGAAGTTCAGCAGGGCCTCCAGGCGGCCCTGCGAGATCTCCGGCTGGTAGGGCGTGTACGCCGTGTACCAGGCGGGGTTCTCCATGACGTTGCGCAGGATCACCGGCGGCGTGAACGTGCCGTAGTAGCCGAGTCCGATCATGGAGCCGAGGACCTGGTTGCGGTCGGCGAGGGAGCGCAGCTCCGCCAGCACCTCGGCCTCGGTGCGCGCGCCGGGCAGGTCGAGGGCGTCGGCGTTCTTGATCACGTCCGGCACGGCGGCCGCGGTGAGCTCGTCGAGCGAGCCGTACCCGACGTGGGCGAGCATCTTGGCCCGCGCCTCCAGGTCGGGCCCGATGTGGCGCAGCTCGAAGGGGATGCCCTGTTCGAGCGCCGAGAGCGGGATGCGAGGGGTCATTACGGCGGCCTCCTGGTCTGCACGACCTTCGGGGGCACCACGGCACGGGTACCCGGACAGCCTCCCCCTCTGTCATCTCGACCTGAGAGCTTCACCGGGCCGCCCGAAGGCTCCCGGCTTTCACCGTCGGTGAGGGCGCACGCCGCGGCGCACGCCCTGCTTTCCAGAGTGACCTCGTCCGTGCGGTACGTGTGCCTGAGAGATTCCGGGGAGGATTTGCTCCTTCGGCGCCTCCGGATCATTCCTGGAGGACTCTCCCGCGCGGGGTCAGCAGCCGCTGTCAGCCTACCAGCGAGGTCGGCGCGCGGGCCCTCGAGTGGCCGCCTTCCCCGTTGTGCACTTTTGTAGTGCTAACGGATGAGTTGCGACCAAGTGGAGGGCCCGTGCAGACCGACATCGATCCGCGGCACCTGATCGGCCGCAAGGCGTTCGACCGCAACGGCACCAAGATCGGCACCATCGACGAGGTCTACCTCGACGACGCGACCGGCGTGCCGGAGTGGGCGGCCATACGCACCGGCCTGTTCTCCAGAGACGCCTTCGTTCCTCTGGAACCCAGCAAACTGGTCGAGGGGACACTGCACGTCCCGTTCGAACGCGCCCTGATCAAGGACGCCCCGGACTTCGGCGTGGGCCGCCACCTCTCCCCCGAGCAGGAGCTGCAGCTCTACCACCACTACGGCCTGGACGTCGCCGCTCCCCCACCCGTGCCGGACCACGACTTCGGCCGCCTGGCAGGCTCAGACGAGACCTGACGGGGTCCCTCCGGGGGTTCGAGGAGGGGGCGGGGTGCCGTGGGCCGGGGGGCGCGGGGTGACGTCGGCCGGGGTGTCGTCGCCGGGGAGCCCAGGGTGGCGTCGATCGGGGTGCCGTAGCCGTGGTGGCATTGGCTGAGGGGTCCTGAGCCGGGCCGTCCTGGGCCGGATGGCCTTGGGCGGGCTGATCCCGACCCGGCCGGTCCCGCGCCGACCAGTCCTAGGCCGACCGATCCTCAGCCGACGGGTCCTGCGCCGACCGCTCCTGAACCTGACCGTCCCGGGCGGCCTGATCCCGAGCCGGATGCTCCAGGACCGGCTGGTCCCCAGCCGGATACTCCCGGGCCGGTGACTGCCGGACCGGTGACTGCCGGACCGGTGACTCCCGGGCCGGTGACTGGCGGGTCAGGGAGACCCGGGGTGGTGAGGCCTGGGCCGCGGGGATCCGGGCCGGGGGGTCCTGGGCCTCGGGGGCCCGGGCCTGGGGGTCCGGCGCGCCCTCGCCGGGTCTTCGTGCCACCAGCGGCAGCGGTTCGGCCGGTTCCAGGTCCGGGTCGTCGACACGGAAGGTGCGCACCCTGCCGCGCCCCGAGTCGGGCGTCTCGAAGCGCACGGTGACCCGGCCCAGGCCGCTGCCCTGCACCCACCCGTGCCCGTGCTCGGCGTGGTGCACGTCGTGGCCCGCGGGCCAGCGCCGCTCCACCGGCGCGGTCCGCTCCGCCGCGGCCGACTCGGCGGAGCGGACCGCGGCGGGCTCCTCCTCGAGCCCGTCCACGACCACCCCGGCCGCCTGCGCGAACAGATCCTCCTGCGTGTAGTCGGCGAGGCCGCTGACGCCCACCCCGAGCAGCCGCACCCCGCCCGTGGTGTCGACGGACTCCAGCAGCCTGGCCGCGGCCTCCCGCACCACCGCCGGGTCGTCGGTGGGCCCCCGCAGCGTCTCGGAGCGGGTCAGCGTGGAGAAGTCGTAGCGCCGTACCTTGAGCACGATCGTCCGCCCCGACAGCCCCGCGGCGCGCAGCCGGCGCACGCAGCGGTCGGCCAGCCGCTGCACCTCCATGCCGACCCGGAGCCGGTCGTGGATGTCCACGTCGTAGGTGTCCTCGACGGACACCGACTTGGCCTCCCGCTCGGCCACCACCGGACGGTCGTCGTGCGCCAGCGCCATCGCGTACAGCGCGTGCCCGTGTGCCTTGCCGACGAGTCGCACGAGTTCGTCCTCACCCGCCTCGGCGATCTCGTCGACCGTGGTGATCCCGGCCCGCCGCAGATGGTCCCCGGTGGCCGGTCCGACGCCGGGGAGGGTGCGCACCGACATCGGTCCGAGCAGCGCCCGCTCGGTGCCCGGCTCGATCAGCACCAGGCCGTCCGGCTTGGCCTGCTCGGAGGCGATCTTCGCGAGCATCTTGGAGGCGGCGAGGCCCACCGAGCCGGTCAGGCCGGTGACGGCACGGATGTCCTCGCGCAGCCTCACCCCGGTCAGCCGCGCCGACTCGGCGTCCCAGGCGGCGCCGGCCGCCTCCAGGTCGACGAACGCCTCGTCCAGACTCAACGGCTCCACCAGCGGCGACAGCGAGTGCAGCAGCTCCATCACCTGGCCGCTGATCGAACGATAGAAGGCGAAGCGCGGCACGAGATAGGCGGCGTTCGGGGCGAGTCGGCGCGCCTGGGCCATGGGCATGGCGGAGTGCACTCCGAAGACCCGCGCCTCGTACGACGCCGTGGCCACCACGCCGCGCGGGCCGAGGCCGCCCACGACGACCGCCTTCCCGCGCAGGCTCGGCTTGGACGCCTGCTCCGCCTGCGCGAAGAAGGCATCCATGTCGAGATGCAGGATGGTGGGCGCGGTTCTCACATCTCCGATGCTGCACCACACCACTGACAACGCCGCCGTCGGCCCGCGCAGCGGGTGCGGACGGAAAGCGCCTGCCGTCCCGGAAGGCCGTCGTCCGGGAGGGGCCGCGGGCCGCTAGACCGCCCGGTTGCGGCGCCGCGCGAGTTCGTCGGCCGGGTTCTGGCCGACGAGGGTCTCCCCGGTGTCGACCCGCTCCCCGTGCAGCTGCGACAAGGCGTTCTCCACGTCCCGCCACACCACGCCGACCGCGATCCCGAAGATCCCCTGACCGCCCTGGAGCAGGGCGTGCACCTCGTCGGGCGAGGTGCACTCGTAGACGGTGGCGCCGTCGCTCATCAAGGTCATGCGCTCGAGGTCGCGGAAACCGCGTTCCCTCAGATGCACGACGGCCGTACGGATGTTCTGGAGCGACACCCCCGTGTCGAGGAAGCGCTTGACGATCTTCAGTACGACGACGTCGCGGAAGCTGTACAGCCGCTGCGTGCCGGACCCGTACGCGGGCCGCACGCTCGGCTCGACGAGACCGGTGCGCGCCCAGTAGTCCAGTTGCCGGTAGGTGATGCCCGCGGCGGCGCACGCCGTCGGACCTCGATAGCCGATCTGCTCGGACGTCATGGACGTCGCCCCTCCGCTGCTCGGCACGGCCGCAGGTCGCTGCGGAGCGCGCTCGGCCGCGCCGCCGCTCGGACGGAGCCGAGCCGCCGGGGGCGGATACGGACCGCTCTCCCCGAAAGCGCGTCCGGGGAAACCCCCGGCCGTACCGTCGCCGCTGCTGCTCACGCCGACCTCCGTCCTTGACCTGCCTTCTCGACGGTAGGCAGTCACCAGGGGTGCGTCAACGATCGCCACACTCGGCACGCCGAGTGATAATCACCCTAGGAGTGGTTTCCCGCACCCCACCGCGGGGAAAGGCTAGCCGAATGCTCTCCCGACGGGCCGCAGGACGCTCTCAATGGCCGCCGGCACATGCCGCGCATTTCCGCCCGAGCCCGGCGCGTCCCGATCCGGTGAGCCCGGCCCCCGGCACCGCGTCTCACTGATTGCTGGTGCCGAAGTCCTCGGGCGAGATCTGGTCGAGGAACTCGCGGAACTTCTCGACCTCGTCCTCCTGCTCGTCCGGGATCGCGATCCCCGCGTCGTCGAGCACCGTGTCGCTGCCGTAGATCGGCGTGCCGGTGCGCAGGGCCAGCGCTATGGCGTCGGACGGGCGCGCGCTCACCTCGACCCCGCTGGCGAACACCAGCTCCGCGTAGAAGACGCCCTCACGCAGATCCGTGATACGCACTTCGGTGAGCTCCTGACCGACCGCCTCCAGCACGTCCTTGAACAGGTCGTGGGTGAGCGGTCGTGCGGGGGCCATGCCCTGCTGGGCGAAGGCGATCGCCGTCGCCTCCCCGGGGCCGATCCAGATGGGGAGGTACCGGTCCCCTCCCACTTCGCGCAGGAGCACGATCGGTTGGTTCGAGGGCATTTCGACCCGGACACCTACGACATCGAGCTCGTTCACACAGCAACCCTAGGCCGTGCCCGGGACGTTTGGGTAGTCGGGCCCGGAACAGGCGGCCGATCCGGCCGTCCCGCACCAGCCGCCCTCAGGGCAGCCGCACGCCCAGCGCCGTCTGCACCAGCGCCGCGTGCAGCCGCACCGAGAGCGCCGCCAGCTCCTTGGTGCGCGCTTCGGCGTGGGCCCTGGTCTGAGGATTGCGATGCCGCTTCAGCGGGGCCACCACCTGATCCACCAGACCCGCCTCACGGTCCGCGGCGGCCTTCATCACGCGCAGATGCCGCGGCTCGATGCCGAACCGGCCCAGCTCCGCCACAAGGGTGGCCACCGTGACCGACTCGCCGTCGTAGACGCCGTCCGCCACGGGCGCGATCAGGCCGTACGACTCCCACTCCTCGAGGTCGCCCTCCGCGATCTCCGCCGCCGCGAGCAGCTCGGCGCGGCCGATGCGGGCCGCCGTCGGGCCGTCGGCGGACGGCGGCGCGTTCTCGCCGTCCCGCTGCCGGCCCACGACCGGCAGTTGCACCGCCTCACCGCGCTCCATGGCGTCCAGGTGCTCGCGGATCACCTTCAGCGGCAGATAGTGATCCCGCTGCATCCGCAGCACATGCCCGAGGCGCTCGACGTCCTGACCGCTGAACTTGCGGTACCCGGACGGCGTCCGGCGCGGCTCGATGAGCCCCTCGGACTCCAGGAAGCGGATCTTGGAGATGGTGACTTCGGGGAATTCGTCGCGCAGCACGGTCAGCACCGTGCCGATGCTCATCAGCTCTCTGTCCGTGGCGGCGGTGCCGTGTCCGGCACCGCCACTCGGTGTGCGAAGCATGGACCTTCCCTCGGGGGTCGGGTCAGATGCCCTGGCGGCTCGCGTAGAACACCAGACGGTACTTGCCGATCTGGACCTCGTCGCCGTTGGACAGGCCGACCTGGTCGATCCGCTCACGGTTGACGTAGGTGCCGTTGAGGCTGCCGACGTCGGCCACCGTGAACGAGCCGTCCGGGCTGCGCCGGAACTCCACATGGCGACGCGAGACCGTCACGTCGTCCAGGAAGATGTCGCTCTGCGGGTGGCGGCCGGCCGTGGTCAGCTCACCGTCCAGCAGGAAGCGGCTGCCGGAGTTCGGACCGCGGCGCACCACCAGCAGGGCCGAGCCCAGCGGCAGCGCGTCGACGGCGGCCTGCGCCTCGGGCGACAGCGTCGGCATCTGCGTCTGACCGGTCACCTCGGCGTCGTACGCCTCGATGCCGGAGATGGAGATCGTGGAAGTCGTCTCGGAGGCACGCTCCGGGACCGCTCCGGGGCGCAGCGGGGCACCGCAGTTGGAGCAGAAGCGGGCGTTCTCCGCATTGCGGTTACCGCACCTCGAACACACCTGGACCGGCATCGACGGATCCTCCTGCCCTGCCAGGGCGTTGGACGCGTACGGGTCGGCGGTGAACCCTCCACCCGTACTTGAGGTTGACGGTTGCCCGAAACCTATGCCGCCGGACCGGGCAGGGTCAACTGACGCCGCGCCCTCACCACCGGGAACCTGATCCCGGAACAGGGGCCGCTGGCCCTCTGCATCAGGCTGTGCGCGATGACGCGCAGTCGCGTTCTCGTTGCCCTCACGCGCGCTCTTGCCGAACAACTTCCCAAACAACTTCACGGGCGATTCCCCTTGACCGAAACAGACCCGCCCGTGGGGCAGGACGAACCCTGATTGCCTTCACCGGCCGACCCGGACACCCTCACAACGTCCGTATCCACCAGACAGTTTCCACCAAGCACCAGCGGATCGGTGCGCCGACCCCCCGCAACCTCATGCCCCTGCCGGACGGGCCACATGCACCCCCGGTTCACCGGGAGGACGACCGAGCGTAGTCAGGCTGCTTCGCGGCCCGCAAGGCATCCACAACGATCTTGTCGGATCGCTCGACCGACACCGTGGCCTGCTCCTTCTCCAGAGTCTGCACCACACCGCCGGGGATGTTGAGCGCCGGCTCCAGGTCCTGGGGCTTGCCGATGACCTTGAAACGATAGGGAGCGGTGATCTTGTTCCCGTCGACGTCGACGCTCTTGCCCGAATCCGTCAGATACGTGTTGGTGACGACCCGCACACCGTTCACCTGGATCGCCTCCGCGCCGGCCGCGCGCAGTTCCTGGATCGCGTCGAGCAGCATGTCCGCCTGGACCGCCCCCTTCGTGTCCTCGATCGTCATCGTGATGCCGGGTCCCTGCGCGGCCACGGTGCCCGCCAGGATGCCGAGCTGCTTCTCCTTCTCGGCGGTCTGCTTGCGGGCCTCCGCGGCCTGGTTCGAACTGTTCTCCAGTTCGTCGCGCTGCTTTTCGAGACCCTGCTTCTCGTCTTGAAGACGCTGCGTACGGTCGTCCAGTTCATCGAGGATGCGCACAAGATCCTCCTGGCGCGCACCCCGCAACGCGCTGTCGCTGTCACTGTTGGACGCGACCTGGACGGCCAGGCCGAATCCGAGCCCGAACAGCAGCACGGCGACGATGAGTTGGGCCCGCGACAGGCGCGGCGGCCACAGGCCCTGCACCAGTCGCTGCCGGCCGGTCAGCGACGCCGTGGACTTCTCCGCGGCACCCTCCCGGCCGGACTCCGCCTCGGGCCGCTGCCCGCCGTCGCCGGCCGGGCCGGCCTGTGGCGGCAGTACGAGGCCCACGGCGGGTGACGCCGGAACCGCACCGGACGGTTCCGGTTCCGCGACGGAAGACCCCGCGACGCGCCCGGCAGGCCCCGCAACGCGGGCGTGACCGGCGCCGGGAGACACCGTGTCCCCGGCGGGCGGCCGCACCGGTCCGCCGGACTGCCGTACCGCACCGGCCGTCGGTCCTCCCTGGCCACCGGGAGGCGTCACCGCCCCGCCTGGCCGACCCTGGTGCACCGCGCCCGGGCCCGGATTCACGCCAGGAGTACGGGGGTTCGCGGCAGGAGGCCCCACGTGACCACCAGGAGGCCCCGCGTGACCGGCGGGGGGCCCCGCGTGACCGGCCGGGGGCCTAAGACCACCCCTGGGCGGCTGTGCGGGACCGGCCGGGGGCCGGCCACCGTCCTGAGGCGGCCGCGCGTCCCCCGCGGAAGTACGTGAGTCGCCGGCGGGAGGCCGTACGCCACCGAACGGCGGGCGACCGCCACCCGCGGACGGCTGCGCGTCCCCGACCGGAGGCCGCGGATCCCGCGCGGACGGCCGGTCGCCGGGGAAGGCCGAACGACCGCCAGGAGCAGGGGGCTGCGCATCTCCGGACGACGGCCGCGCCGCACCGGCGGGAGGCTGTCCGCCACGGAACGGCGGCCGCACACCACCGGGCGACGGCTGCGCGCCCCCGGCGGACGGGCGCGCGTCACCCGCGGCGGACGACGTACCGCCGAAGGGCGGGCGACCGCCGCCGGACGGCTGCCCGTCCCCGGCCGGAGGCCGCGCGTCACCGGCGGAACGCGACGTACCGCCGAAGGGCGGGCGAGCGTCGGCGGCCGGCGGCTGCGCGTCACCAGGCCGAACACCCGCGCGCGGCTGCGTGTCCCCGGCGGGTGGCCGAGGTGCACCGGACACAGGCCGTGCGCCACCGAAAGGCGGCTGACCGCCGCCGGGCGGCTGGGCGGCCGGCCTGACGTCGGCGGTGTACGGCCGCGCACGGCCGGCCGGCGGCTGCACACCGGCGGACGCCGGCCGGGGGCCGTCGGCGGACGGTCCCGGCGGCTGCTCGCCGGCGGCCGACGGTCCGGGCGCCTGCCGCTCGGGCACGGGCGGGGCGCCCGGAGAGGCGGGCGCCTCGGCGGGAAGTTCCTCGCGCGGCCCGTTCTCGGGCCGCTCGTCCTCGTTGCTCATCGATGTCACGCCGCTCTCACGCCCGGAAGACGTGTCGCCGGATGGCCGCGGCGTTGGAGAAGATCCGGATGCCGAGGACGACCACCACACCGGTCGAGAGCTGGGCCCCGACGCCCAGCTTGTCGCCCAGGAACACGATCAGCGCCGCCACGACCACGTTCGACAGGAACGAGACCACGAAGACCTTGTCGTCGAAGATGCCGTCGAGCATGGCCCGCAGACCACCGAAGACGGCGTCCAGCGCCGCCACGACGGCGATCGGCAGATACGGCTCGACCATCGCCGGAACCTCAGGCCGGACCAACAGGCCGGCCACGACTCCCACGACGAGGCCCAGTACGGCGATCACGATGTGCCCTTCTCAGTGCTCGGCTGTGCGGTACGTACGATCACACTCGGTGCGGCCGGCAGCCGGAGGTCGCTCTCCGTGGAGATCGTGGCCCGGATGCCGTAGTTCTCTTCCAGGGCGTGCAGATACAGCCCGTCGGCGCCGTTCTGGAACCTCGTGCTCAGCCGGTTCCCGTCCCCCACCGCCAGCACCGTGTACGGCGGTACCAGCGGCCTGTTGTCGACCAGTATCGCGTCACCGGCGGCCCGGATCGCCGACAGGGCCGTCAGCCGCTGCCCGTTGATCGACACGGCCTCCGCCCCCGCCTGCCACAGCCCGTTCACGACGCGCTGCATGTCGCGGTCGCGCACCCGGCCGGTGTCGGAGAAGTCTGCTGTCTCGCGCGGATCGCCGTTGCCGCCCGAAGTGGCTTCCTTGGCGTCGTTCACGACCAGCTTCACGCCGGGACCATGGACGGCCGTGGCCCCCGAGAGGATGCCCACCAGGTCCGCCTGCGCGCTGCCGCCGCTGGTCCGCAGCGCGGCCCGCTGCCGGTCGCTCACGTCGTCGCGCAGCTTGTTGACATTGCTCTCGAGCTTGTCGGCGGCCTTGGTCTCCCGGTCGATCCTGTCGATCAGCTCCTGGCGCTCCTTGGCCACCACGGGCGCCGCCACCCGCGCCTGAGCCGCACCCACGGTCACCACGAGCGCGGCGAGCACCAGGCCCGCGGCCAGCACGAGCCGGGCGCTCAGCGTCTTGGGCAGACCGCCCTCGCCCGCCGCTTTCCTGCGGGCGGCCGCCTCGGCGTATCCGTCGTCGAGGCTGTGGTCCATGACGTTGGTGATCAACGACATGGACGCGTCCGGCCGGGACGGCCGCGTCGCTGTGCTCCGAACGGGGGGTTGCTGCGGCATGACGCACATCGTCGCATGTCGCGACCGGTACCTCCGAATGGCCCCACCAAGGTGCCGGACAGACCCCCTTGGGGACGGTTGTCCAGCACGCGCGCGTAGTGCGCTTTTCGGCATATGCCGCCCGCTGCCACGATCCGCCCGCCCGCCACGGGAGAGTGACACGGCCACCCGCACGGCCGCGCTGCCGTACGACGACGGGCCGCCGAACGGCGACGGGCCGCCGGAGTGGAACTCCGGCGGCCCGCTACAAGAAGGGACGCACGACGCCTGACACGGACGCGTCAGCGACCGGCACTGTCCACGATCGCCGACCACTCGTCCAGCAACGCCTGCGCGGAGGCGTCGTCGGGACCCTCGGCCCACAGGTGCGTGACCGCCTCGGCCGGATCCGGCAGCACCATCACCCAGCGCCCGTCGGTCTCGACCACCCGCACCCCGTCCGTGGTGTCGACGGAGCGGTCTCCCGCCGCTTCGACGACCCGACGCATGACCAGGCCCTTGACCGCCCACGGGGTCGCCAGATCCCGCTTGATGACATGAGCCCGCGGAATCCGCGCGTCGATCTGGCTCAGGGTGAGCTGCGTGCGCGCCACCAGCCCGATGAGCCGTACGAACGCCGCCGTACCGTCGTAGACACCGCTGAACTCCGGGACGATGAAACCGCCCTTGCCGTCGCCGCCGAAGATGGTGCCCTCCTCACGGCCGACCCGGGTCAGGTCGTCCGGCGAGGTGGTCGTCCACTCGACCTGCGTGCCGTGGTACGCCGCCACCTGCTCGGCGATCCGCGTCGTCGTGACCGGCAGCGCCACCCGCCCGCTGCGCCGCTCCGCGGCCACCAGGTCGAGCATCACCAGCAGCGCCCGGTCGTCCTCGATGATCCGGCCCTTCTCGTCGACGAGCGACAGCCGCTCGCCCACGGGGTCGAACCGCACACCGAACGCGGCCCCGGAGGACGCCACGATCTCACCGAGCCGCACCAGCCCGGACCGCCGCTGTTCGGCCGTCTCCGTGGGCCGGGCCTCGTCGAGACCCGGGTTGACGGTCAGCGAGTCCACACCGAGCTTGCCCAGCAGGCTCGGCAGCACCAGACCCGCGGAGCCGTTGGAGGCGTCCACGACGACCTTCAGACCGGACTCGGCGATCCCGGTGGTGTCGACATTCCGCAGCAACGACCCGGTGTACGAGTCGTACACGGACGCCGGGAAGTAGAGGTCGCCGATCTCGCCGGGGAACGCACGCCGGTACTCCTGGCGGGCGAACACCCGGTCCAGCTTGCGCTGGCTGCCCTGCGAGAGGTCGGCGCCGGCCCCGTCGAAGAACATGATGTCCACCGAGTCGGGCACTCCCGGCGAGGTCCGGATCATGATGCCGCCGGAACTGCCGCGCGCGGTCTGCTGACGCGCCACGGGCAGTGGCACGTTCTCCAGGTCCCGTACGTCGATGGCGCTCGCCTGGAGCGCGGAGATGACCGCCCGCTTCAGCGCACGCGCGCCACGCGAGTGGTCGCGCGCCGTGGTGACGGTCGCCCCCTTCTTCAACGTCGTCGCGTACGCACCCGCCAGGCGGACCGCCAGCTCCGGCGTGATCTCCACGTTCAGGATGCCGGACACACCGCGGGCACCGAAGAGATGCGCCTGCCCGCGCGACTCCCAGATCACGGACGTGTTGACGAAGGCGCCGGCCTCGATCGTCTTGAACGGGTAGACGCGGACGTTGCCCTGGACAATCGATTCCTCACCGATCAGGCACTCGTCGCCGATGACGGCGCCGTCCTCGATACGGGCGGCCCGCATGATGTCGGTGTTCTTGCCGACGACACAGCCGCGCAGATTGCTCTGCTGCCCGACGTACACGTTGTCGTGGACCACGGCCTTGTGCAGGAACGCGCCTGTCTTCACGACGACGTTGGACCCGACGACGGTGTGCTCACGGATCTCCGCGCCGGCTTCCACCTTGGCGTAGTCGCCGATGTAGAGCGGCCCGCGCAGTACGGCGTCGGGGTGGACCTCGGCACCTTCCGCGACCCAGACGCCGGGCGCGATCTCGAAGCCGTCGAGTTCGACGTCGACCTTGCCCTCGAGAACGTCCGCCTGGGCCTTCACATAGCTCTCGTGGGTGCCGACGTCCTCCCAGTAGCCCTCGGCGATGTAGCCGTAGATGGGCTTGCCTTCCTTCATCAGCTGCGGGAAGACGTCGCCCGACCAGTCGACCGACACATCGGCCTCGACGTAGTCGAACACCTCGGGCTCCATCACGTAGATGCCCGTGTTCACCGTGTCGGAGAAGACCTGCCCCCACGTCGGCTTCTCGAGGAAGCGTTCGACCTTGCCTTCCTCATCCACGATGGTGATGCCGAATTCCAAGGGGTTGGGCACACGTGTGAGACACACGGTGACCAGAGCGCCCTTCTCCTTGTGGAAATTGATCAGCTCGGTGAGGTCGAAGTCGGTCAGGGCATCGCCGGAAATCACGAGGAAGGCATCGTCCTTCAACGCCTCTTCGGCGTTCTTGACGCTTCCGGCGGTACCGAGTGGCTTCTCCTCGTTGGCATAAGTGAGCTCCATACCGAGCTCCTCGCCGTCACCGAAGTAGTTCTTGACGAGCGAAGCAAGGAACTGGACAGTTACGACGGTCTCGTTGAGCCCATGCCTTTTGAGCAGCCTCAGCACGTGCTCCATGATCGGCCGGTTTGCCACCGGCAGGAGCGGCTTGGGCATGCTCGAGGTCATGGGGCGAAGGCGTGTGCCCTCGCCACCGGCCATCACGACGGCCTTCATGTCGGAAGCGTCCTCCTCCAAGAGACGACGGTCTAGCCGACTTCACCCGTGAAGATTGTCCCGCACTTTTCGGCGGCGGGCCAACGAGCCGCTACGTCAGGACATTCCGACGAGCTCAATCGGCCATGGCGTCCGCGCGAACCACACGGCGGACCTGTACCACGTACAGCACTCCTGCCCACCAATACAGGGTCGTACCCCATCCGGCGAACGCCCATCCGAAAATGGCGGCGAGTGACGCGATCCAACCACTTCCGTCACTGAGCAGCAACAGCGGGAAGGCGTACATCAGGTTGAAGGTGGCGGCCTTCCCGAGGAAGTTCACCTGCGGCGGCGGATAGCCGTGCCGCCTGAGGATGCCCACCATCACCAGCAGAACCAGCTCGCGCGCCAGCAGAACGGCCGTCAGCCAGACGGGCAGGATCTCCCGCCAGGTGAGGCCCACCAGCGTCGAAAGGATGTACAGCCGGTCGGCGGCCGGGTCGAGGATCCGGCCGAGGCTGCTGATCTGGTTCCAGCGCCTGGCCAGCTTGCCGTCCAGATAGTCGCTGATGCCGCTGAACGCCAGCACGAGCAGGGCCCAGCCGTCGCTCTGGGGGCCTCCGAACTCCGGCCTGAGGATCAGCCACAGAAAGATGGGGACGCCGGCCAACCGGGCCATGCTGAGGATGTTCGGGATGGTGAGGACCCGGTCTGTCTGGACGCGGGTCTCCTGGACCTCCACCCGGGGGCCTCCTGATAGAAAATGTGCCAACGATGCCCCCTGACCTTACCTCAACGCAAAAAAGCTCCGGTTCCTGGGCTGTGTAGCCCAAGAACCGGAGCTCTAAAGGTAGTTCGGCGGTGTCCTACTCTCCCACAGGGTCCCCCCTGCAGTACCATCGGCGCTGTGAGGCTTAGCTTCCGGGTTCGGAATGTAACCGGGCGTTTCCCTCACGCTATGACCACCGAAACACTATGAAACTGTCGAACAATGCCGCACCATGCCGTAAACAACATGGGGCTGTTCGTGGTTTCAGAACCAACAC
>NZ_LAVA02000035.1 GCF_000974985.2 Streptomyces mangrovisoli
GGGTGAGACAGCCGAGCCCGCCGCAGGCGGCGCCGCGCGGCCGCTCGCGTCCGTGTCCGCGAGGTCCCACAGGGCCAGGCAGCGGGCCTCCGGCTCCCCGGCGAGCCGGCACAACTCCTCGACCGCCGTGCGCGGCGGCACCGTACGGCCGTTGAGGTAGCGCTCCCACGACGACTTGCTGAACGCCGTCTTCGCCGCGAGACCCGCGAGGCTCAGGCCGGTGCGCCCCTTGAGCTCGTACAGCGCCGCCGCCAGCGGCGGACGCCCGGTCATTCCCGCAGCGCCTTCCAGGTCGCCGGTCCCACGAGGCCGTCCGCGACGAGCCCCGCGTGCCGCTGGAACCCGAGGACCGCGCCCCGGGTCAGCGGCCCGAACATCCCGTCGATGCCGCCGGGGGAGAAGCCCGCCCGGCGCAACAGGCACTGCGCCTCGGCGACTTCGGGCCCGGCCTGGCCGTACCCCACGAGCGTGTCGCGGGTGCGGCTGTTGCCCGCGTACCAACGGCTGCCGGTGCGGCTGAGCCTGCACGCGTACCCGCGGGCCGACGCCGTCGCGCTCGGTACGGCGAGCGGGGTGGCGGTCCGCACGGAGCGGACGCCGTAACCGCCGTCGCCGAGCAGTCGTACCGCCACGAGCGCGGCGGCGCACACGGCGAGGACGAGCGCGACGGACCCCGCCACCAGCGCGGCGCGCGTCCCCCGCCCGAACCGCCGGCCGTACCCGCCGTCTTCGACGTACCCGCCGTCCTCGACGGACCCGCCGTCCTCCAAGTGTTCGTCCGGTCCGCCGTGTTCGCCGTGCCCGTCGTGTCCCTTGGCGGACCTCTCCTCGGGTTCGCCCTCCCGCGGAGCCGGTTCCGTCGTGCCGGTCGACCGCCCGTCGCGGTGGGCCGCGGCCGCCACCTCGTGCAGTGCGAGCAGCCGCACCGGGTCCTGTCCGACGAGCCGCGCCAGCGCGGACACCGCCTCAGCGGGCGGCAGCGAACGGCCGCCCAGATAGCGCTCCCACGACTTCGCGCCGTAGCCCGTGCGCGCCGCCAGCTGCCGCGTGCTCAGCCCGCCGTGGTCCTTCAGCCGGCGCAACTGCACCACCAACTGCCGGACGCGAGGGTCGAGTTCCGCGGGCAGCGGTTTCCAACGCGACATGTTTCCCCCACTCGCGTTCCCTGTGCGCCGGTCATGGTCAGTGACCGGCGTGCCCCGCCGCATTCTGCATCAGCGAGCACGAGCGGCAGCGGGCGGAGGTTCCCGCGGCCGTACGGATTCGGCCACCACGCGCCCCCGCCGTCCCGCCGCGCCGCCACCGCGGACCGCGTCCCCGCAGGTCAGCGCGTGGGACGTCCCGGCCTGCCGTCACTTTCGCGGCGACTGTGGCCGCCGCCCCGGCCGACCGAGCAGTGTCGTCCCCGGCAGAACAGCCAGCGACCCGAAAGGGAGTCACATGCGAACCAATGTCCTGGCCCGGACCCTCGTCGGTGCCACCGCCGTCCTGGGGCTCGCCGCCGGCGGCCTCGCGACCGCCGGTACCAGCTTCGCCGCGTCCGCACCCACCGCCAAGACGGCCGTGAGCGCCCAGGACCTGTCCGTCCTGGCGACCAACAACTTCGGCCTGAGCAGCCAGCAGGCGAAGAACATCCAGTGCTTCCTGCGGACCTCGCCGGCCAGCTACACGGGTGCCATCGACGGGCAGCTCGGCACCAACAGCTGGAAGGCGTTCCAGCGTTGGCTGAAGGAGTACTGGAGCTACAACGACTCCATCGACGGCGACCCCGGCCCCAACACCATCAAGGCGCTCCAGCGGATGCTGGCGTTCGGCTGGGGCTACACCGGCTCCATCGACGGGATCGCCGGCTCGGGCACCAAGGCCGCCTTCGCGCGCCTGGCCAACGAGGACAGCGTCTTCTACCCCTGCTGACCTACCGCCCGGCGGCCCCCGCCCTCCCCGGGGCCGGACATGGCACCGCCCGGACGGCTCACCGAGCCGTCCGGGCGGAACGCCGTCCCCGTGGGGGAGCGGTCAGAGGCGCTCGGGCGTCCTGATGCCCAGCAGGGCCATGCCCCGGTGCAGCGTGCGGGCCGTCAGGTCGACCAGGAACAGACGGTTCTCCACCTGCTCGGCCGTCTCGGCCTTCAGCACCGGGCACTGGTCGTAGAAGGTCGTCAGCAGCGAGGCCAGCTGGTAGAGGTACGCGGCCAGCTTGTGCGGCTCGTAGCCGGCGGCGACCTCCAGGACGGTCTCCGCGAACTGGTCCAGGTGCAGGCCCAGCGCCCGCTCCGCCGGGGCGAGTTCGAGCTCCGGGTGGGCCGCCGGACGGGCCTCGCCCGCCTTGCGCAGGATGGACTGGATCCGGGCGTAGGCGTACTGGAGGTACACGGAGGTGTCGCCGTTGAGCGAGACCATCTGGTCCAGGTCGAACTTGTAGTCCCGCACCGCCGAGGTCGACAGATCGGCGTACTTCACCGCGCCGATGCCGACCCAGCGGCCGTTCTCGACGATCTCCTGCTCGCTCAGGCCCACCTTCTCGGCCTTCTCCCGGACCACCGCGGTCGCCCGGTCGACGGCCTCGTCGAGCAGGTCCTCCAGCTTGACCGTCTCGCCCTCACGGGTCTTGAACGGCTTGCCGTCCTTGCCGAGGACCGTGCCGAACGCCAGCTGGAACGCGGTCACGTCGTCGTTGAGCCAGCCCGCGCGCCGGGCGGTCTCGAAGACCATCCGGAAGTGCAGCGCCTGGCGGGCGTCGACGACGTACAGCAGGTTGTTCGCCTTGAGGTTGAAGACGCGGTCGCGGATCGCGGACAGGTCGGTCGCCGCGTAGCCGTAGCCGCCGTCGGACTTCTGCACGATCAGCGGGACCCGGTTGCCGTCCGGGCCCTTGATGTCGTCGAAGAACACGCACAGCGCGCCCTCGGAGCGGACGGCGACGCCCGACTCCTCAAGGAGCCGGCAGGTCTCCGCGAGCATGTCGTTGTAACCGGACTCGCCGACGATGTCCGGGTCGCGGACCTCCATGTCCAGCTTCTCGAAGACGGAGAAGAAGTAGATCTTCGACTCGTCGACGAACTTCTGCCACGTGGCGAGCGTGTGCGGCTCCCCGGCCTGGAGGTCGACGACCCGGCGGCGGGCCCGCGTCTTGAACTCCTCGTCCGAGTCGAACAGCCTGCGGGCGGCCTTGTAGAGGCGGTCCAGGTTGGACATCGCCTCCTCGCCGCTGACCTCGCCGGCCTTGTGGTCGAGTTCGTGCGGGTGCTCGTCCAGGAACTGGATGAGCATGCCGAACTGCGTGCCCCAGTCGCCGATGTGATGGCGGCGCACCACCGTCTCGCCCGCGAACTCCAGCAGCTGCACCAGCGCGTCGCCGATGACGGCGGAGCGCAGGTGCCCGACGTGCATCTCCTTCGCCACGTTCGGCTGGGCGTAGTCGATGACCGTGGTGCCCGGGTGCGCGGCGAAGGGCACGCCGAGGCGGCCGGTGACGTCCGTGTACCGCGCGGCGAGGTTCTCGACGATCGCGCGGTCGGTGATGGTGATGTTGAGGAAGCCGGGCCCGGAGACCTCGATGTCCTTGATCACGTCACCGGTGACCACCTGGGAGACCACCTGCGTGGCGAGCTCCCGGGGGTTCGCCTTCGCCTTCTTGGCCAGCGCGAGGATGCCGTTGGCCTGGTAGTCGGCCCGGTCGCTTCGTCGCAGCAGCGGGTCCGCGCCGGCCGACTCCGGCAGGGTGGCCGTGAGCGCGGACGCGAGATGCTGCTGGACGGAGTCGCTGAGGGACGTGACCGAGGCCATAGGTAGGGGTGCCGTTCTCCTCGTGGGGATGGATAGACCCGGCCAGTATCCCACGGTGGGTAAAGCGGTTTTCGCCCGTGCGGTCCCGTCTGGGAGAATGGAGCGGCCAGCCGTGCGACCGTGCCGGCTGCCCGGAGCAGAAAGAAGGACGTGCCGATCGTGGCTCTGAGCACCGAGACCACCGACTGGGTCTCCCGTTTCGCGGATGAGGTCATCGAGGAGTCGGAGCGTCGGGCCCCGGGCAAACCGGTCGTCGTCGCCTCCGGTCTGTCCCCGTCCGGCCCGATCCACCTCGGCAACCTGCGCGAGGTCATGACCCCGCACCTGGTCGCCGACGAGATCCGGCGCCGCGGCCACGAGGTCCGCCACCTCATCTCGTGGGACGACTACGACCGCTACCGCAAGGTGCCCGCCGGCATCGCGGGCGTCGACGAGAGCTGGGCCGAGCACATCGGCAAGCCGCTGACCTCCGTCCCGGCGCCCAGGGGTTCCGCGTTCCCGAACTGGTCCGAGCACTTCAAGGCCGCCATGGTCGCCTCGCTCGCCGAGCTGGGCGTGGAGTTCGACGGGATCAGCCAGACGGAGCAGTACACCTCGGGCGTCTACCGCGAGCAGATCCTGCACGCGATGAAGCACCGCGGCGACATCGACGCGATCCTCGCGCAGTACCGCACCAAGAAGGCCCCGGCCAAGAAGCAGCAGAAGCCCCTCGACGAGGCCGAGCTGGAGGCCGCCGAGGGGTCCGGCGCGGCCGAGGAGGACGACGGCAGCTCCGGCTCCGCCGGGTACTTCCCGTACAAGCCGTACTGCGGCGGCTGCGGCAAGGACCTGACGACCGTCACGGCGTACGACGACGACACCACCGAGCTCACCTACACCTGCACCGCCTGCGGCTTCGCCGAGACGGTCCGGCTCAGCGAGTTCAACCGCGGCAAGCTGGTCTGGAAGGTCGACTGGCCGATGCGGTGGGCGTACGAGGGCGTGATCTTCGAGCCGTCCGGCGTGGACCACTCCTCGCCCGGGTCGTCGTTCCAGGTCGGCGGGCAGATCGTCGGGATCTTCGGCGGCGCGCAGCCGATCGGCCCGATGTACGCCTTCGTCGGCATCAGCGGCATGGCGAAGATGTCGTCCTCGCGCGGTGGCGTGCCCACCGCCGCGGACGCCCTGAAGATCATGGAGCCGCAGCTGCTGCGCTGGCTGTACGCCCGCCGGCGGCCCAACCAGTCCTTCAAGATCGCCTTCGACCAGGAGATCCAGCGGCTCTACGACGAGTGGGACAAGCTCGACGCCAAGGTGGCCGACGGCTCGGCCCTGCCGGCCGACGTCGCCGCGCACACCCGCGCGGTCGGCACGGCCGCCGGCGAGCTGCCCCGCACCGCGCGCCCGCTCCCGTACCGCACGCTCGCCTCGGTCGCCGACATCACCGCCGGACACCAGGACCAGGCGCTGCGCATCCTGTCCGAGCTGGACCCGGCGAACCCGATCGGCTCCCTCGACGAGGCCCGGCCGCGGTTCGACCGGGCCGAGGAGTGGATCAACACGCAGGTCCCCGCCGACCAGCGGACCATCGTGCGCGAGGAGCCCGACGCCGAGCTGCTGAAGTCGCTCGACGACGCCTCCCAGCAGTCGGTGCGGCTCCTCCTCGACGGCCTCGCGGAGCACTGGTCGCTCGACGGGCTGACCCACCTGGTCTACGGCGTGCCCAAGGTCCAGGCCGGGTTCTCCGCGGACGCCACGCCCAAGGAGCTGCCGCCGGAGATCAAGACCGCCCAGCGGACGTTCTTCGCGCTGCTCTACCACCTGCTCGTCGGCCGCGACACCGGCCCGCGGCTGCCCACGCTGCTGCTCGCGGTGGGCCAGGAGCGGGTGCGGACCCTGCTCGGCGGCTGACGGCCGCACAGCACGCCGAAGGGGCGCCCGGATCTCCGGGCGCCCCTTCGGCGTGTCCGCTGCCCGCGGGGAGCGGATCAGGCGATGTGGTCCTCCTCCAGCTCCGCCGTGTGGCGGTTCGTGAAGCGGTTGACCATACGGTCCGCGTCACGCTGGGCGAGCCGGACGCCGTAGGTCGCCTCCACGTCGTTCTGCAGCTGGCCCGCGGTGGGGTAGCTGCCGTCGATCGACTTCTTGAAGACCTGGTAGAAGTCCTCCTCCGTGGGCTCCGGCGTGCCGCCGCCCTCGCCCAGATCACGGGTGCGGCCCGGGGCGACGGGGATCTGGAAGCTGCCGGTCTCCTCCGGGGAGAACTGCTCCGGGGGCTGCTCCTCGTACCAGCCCCCGTACTGCTCCTCCGGGAGGTACTGGAGGTCGTACGCCGGCTCGTAGCTGGGGTCGTAGCCGCCCTGGTACTGGATCGGCGGGGCCGGCTCCTGGAACCAGGGGTTCTCCTCCGGGCCCTGCGGGCCGGCCTGCTGCGGGAAGGCGCCCTGCTGCGGGAAGCCCTGCTGCGGGAAGCCCTGCTGCGGACCGTTCTGTTCGGGGAAGCCCTGCTGCGGGAAGGCGCCCTGCTGGGCCATCGCCTGCTGCTGGGCCGTCTCCTGCTGCGGGAGCGGGGCCTGCTCGGCCGCGGGGGCCGACGCCTGCCGCGGGATGGGCACGGACGTCGCCGCGGGCAGCGCCTGCGCCTGCGGCGCGGCGGTCACCTGCGGCTGCGGCGGCAGCAGCGTCGGCTCGATGCCCGCGGCGGCGAGGCCGGCGGGGGCGGTGTCCGCGAGCGGGACGCCGTAGCGGGCGAGCCGGAGCGGCATCAGGGACTCGACAGGTGCTTTGCGGCGCCAGGCGCGGCCGAAGCGGGAGTGCAGGCGCGCCTGGTAGACGAGACGTTCCTGCTCCAGCTTGATGACCTGCTCGTAGGAGCGCAGCTCCCACAGCTTCATCCGGCGCCAGAGCAGGAAGGTGGGGATCGGGGAGAGCAGCCAGCGGGTGATCCGCACGCCCTCCATGTGCTTGTCGGCGGTGATGTCCGCGATCCGCCCGATGGCGTGCCGGGCGGCCTCGACGGCGACGACGAACAGCATGGGGATCACCGCGTGCATGCCGACGCCGAGCGGGTCGGGCCAGGCGGCGGCGCCGTTGAAGGCGATCGTCGCCGCCGTGAGCACCCAGGCGGTCTGCCGCAGCAGCGGGAAGGGGATGCGGATCCAGGTCAGCAGCAGGTCGAGCGCGAGCAGCACACAGATGCCCGCGTCGATGCCGATCGGGAACACGTACGCGAAGTCCCCGAAGCCCTTCTTCAGGGCCAGTGCCCTCACGGCCGCGTACGACCCGGTGAAGCCGATACCGGCGATGATCACGGCGCCGGTCACGACCACGCCGATGAGAACGTGGTGCATCCGAGTGAGCTTCAGTGGCGCGGCCACCCTTACACCCCTCCCCTTACGTGTTGTTGCGCGCAACAGGGTGGCACATGTGTGCGGCGTCCGTGTTGCCGGTACGTCAGGAGAGCCCTGATCAGTTCTTTCCGGCGGCCGCCGCCGACGCCGAGGGGGACGCCGACTTCGACGCCGACTTCGACGACGAGGCCGACGGGGACGCCGACTTCGAGCCCGACTTCGCGGTCGACTTGCTCGGGGAGGGGCTGCTGCTCGTGCCGGAGCCGCCGCCCGAGGTGCCCGTGCCGCCGACGCCGTTGGCCGAGGAGACCTTCGCGACGATCTCCTTGACGGCCTTCTCCGCCGCCTTCGTCAGCTTCCCGGCGTCCGGCGTCTTGTCGCCCGCCAGACCCGCGCCGTTGTAGTCCACGGTCACGACGACGTTCTCGACGCGCGCGACGACCGTCTGCTGCTTGAAGGCGCCTTCCTTCTTCTTCAGGTCGTAGCGCACCGCGGTCGCCTCGTCGCCCGCCCCCGCCACCGGCGCCGACTTGGTGCTCTTCGCACCCTCCACCGCCTGGGCGTCCTTGACCTGCTTGGCGTAGTACGTCTCGGCCTGGTCGTTGCCGGAGCCGCGGGCGGTGTCCGACTCGAAGCGCAGCAGCGACACGTTCAGCCAGCGGAACTGCGACCCCTTCACGCCGTTGTTGTCCAGGCTGCTCCAGGAGCAGCTGGAGCGCGCGGAGGCGTCGTCCGTCTTGCCCGCCTTGGCCGACTTCAGCCCCTTCGGGACGAGATCGCCCAGCGTCGACTTCGACAGGACGGCACAGGGCTCGGGCAGCTTCGTGTACCGGGTCGCCTGCACGGTGGGCGAGGCGCTCGCGGTCGCGCCGCCGTCGCTCCCGGCCGCCTGGGTGCTGTCACCGCCGGACTTGGCGCCCGCGTCGGAGCCCGAGTCGGAGCCGGAGGAGCATCCGGCGGCCATCAGCATCGCCGGAACGGCGGCCGCGCAGACGAGGGCGCCCCTCAGGCGCCTTGCTCCCTGCCGGCCACGCTGGTCGTCTCGGTCGTCTCGCTGGGCTGCTCGCTGCATGGTTCCTTCGCTCATGACGCTCGTGGTTCCTGCGGTCGGATCGGGTCCGAGGGGCCACGGTACGCGGTGAGCAAGGAGCGCGGTCGGGGTTCGCGGGGGTCGCGGACCGGACCGGAAGGCGCCCGACACCCCGTCAGCCGCTGAGCGAGTCCGCCAGCTCGGCGGCCAGTTTCCGCGCGCTGTCCTGCATTTCCGCGCTGTCCGGGACCACTCCGGCGGTGGCCGGCTGCTCCGCGTACTCGATCGTGACGATCACGTTGGACGTGCGGAACACCACAGTCACCGTGCGCTGTTTGGCCGTCGAACCGGAGCTCGCGACGGCGTCGTCGAGGTACGCCTCGTCGCCCAGGTCGTCCAGCACGCGGGGCTGGAGGTCGGCCGGGGTCGCGGTGGGGGAGGCGGAGGCCTGCGGGTCGGCGGAGGAACCGGAGCTCGCGCCGTTCGCGCCGTCCGCCGCCGCCGAGTCGTCCCCCTTGCCCGTGTTGTCCGCCGCGTCCGTGCCGCTCGTGCTCGCGTCCGCGGCCGGGGTCTCGGAGGGCGCCGGCGCGGGCAGGTCGGCGGCCGTCTCCTTGGTGGCGAACACCTTCTGCGCCTGGTCGTCGTCGCTGACCGAGCTGTCGTACGACACCACCCGCTCGAAGTCGACCAGCAGATGGTCGGTGGCGTCGGCGGAGTCCACCTTCCAACGGCAGCCGTCCTTGCGGTCGGTGTCGTAGGTCAGCGTCGCGTCGCCCTGGTACGCCTCGTCGCGCTGGTCGGCGTCGGTGATCTGCTTGATGCCGGGCAGCAGCGCGTCCAGGGTGGAGCGGGAGGCCGCGCCGCACGCCTCGGGCAGGGTGCGGTACTTGCCCGGCTGGGCCACCGCGGTGGCCGTGCCGGCGTCACCCGGATTGGAGTCGTCGACCGTACTCCCGCTCCCGGAACTGCCGGAGCAGCCGGCCAGCAGCGCCATGAGGAGGGCGGCGGTGCCAGATACGTACGCCTTCCGCTGCACGGTCGGGCTCCTCTCGACTGTGGCCGTAGTGCGGGGACATCAGTGTCCCCGCTGGTTATTCGCTTGCCGCACGGGGGCGCCTGCTGGAGACAATGTGTATCGCACGCACTGCCGTGGATGCCGGTCCGCTGTCCCATTTCAACGACCTTGGCCCCGCTTTTGCGTTGTGAGGCTTTCATTTGTTTCTGGGGGAATGAGGACGTCATGTCGTATGTCGAGATGCCGGGTGCGAAGGTACCCATCCGCATGTGGGCGGACCCGGCCACGGTCGAGGCCGCCGCGATGCAGCAGCTGCACAACGTCTCCACCCTCCCGTGGATCGAGGGCCTGGCCGTCATGCCGGACGTGCACTACGGCAAGGGCGCGACGGTCGGCTCGGTCATCGCGATGCGCGGGGCGGTCTGCCCGGCGGCGGTGGGGGTGGACATCGGGTGCGGGATGTCGGCGGTGCGCACCTCGCTGACCGCGGGCGACCTGCCGGGCGACCTCTCCCGGCTGCGCTCGAAGATCGAGCAGGCCATCCCGGTCGGCCGGGGGATGCACGACGACCCGGTGGACCCCTCCGGCTTCCACGGCCTCGCGACCTCCGGGTGGGACGGCTTCTGGGGGCGGTTCGACGGCGTGGCCGAGGCGGTCAAATTCCGTCAGGAACGGGCCCAGAAGCAGATGGGAACGCTCGGAAGTGGCAACCACTTTGTCGAGATCTGCACGGACACCACCGGTGCCGTCTGGCTGATGCTGCACTCCGGTTCCCGGAACATCGGCAAGGAGCTCGCCGAGTTCCACATCGGCGTGGCGCAGGGACTCCCGCACAACCAGGGCCTGGTCGACCGCGACCTCGCCGTCTTCGTCGCGGACACCCCGCAGATGGCGGCGTACCGCAACGACCTGTTCTGGGCGCAGGAGTACGCGAAGTACAACCGCACGCTGATGATGGCGCTGCTGAAGGACGTCGTCCGCAAGGAGTTCAAGAAGGCGAAGCCGACCTTCGAGCCGGAGATCTCCTGCCACCACAACTACGTGGCGGAGGAGCGGTACGACGGCATGGAGCTGCTGGTCACCCGCAAGGGCGCGATCCGTGCGGGCTCCGGTGACTTCGGGATCATCCCCGGCTCCATGGGCACGGGTTCGTACATCGTCAAGGGCCTCGGGAACGACAAGTCCTTCAACTCGGCGTCGCACGGCGCCGGGCGGCGCATGAGCCGCAACGCGGCCAAGCGGCGGTTCTCCACGAAGGACCTGGAGGAGCAGACGCGGGGCGTGGAGTGCCGTAAGGACTCCGGTGTCGTGGACGAGATCCCGGGTGCCTACAAGCCGATCGAGCAGGTCATCGACCAGCAGCGGGACCTCGTCCAGGTGGTGGCGAAGCTCAAGCAGGTGGTGTGCGTGAAGGGCTGAACGGACGTCCTACAGGCGCTTCTCCAGCAGGGTCACCGCGTACGGGCTGCCCGTGCCGTCGGTCTTGGCGGGTTGTTCGCCGGTCACCGTGTAGCCCGCCGATTCGTAGTAGGCGCGCAGGCGGGGGTTGGTGGACAGGCAGTCGAGGCGGGCGTACGGGCGGGCCGCGGCCTTGATGCGGGACTCGGCGTGGGCGAGCAGGGCGCGGCCGGTGCCGGGCGGGGCCGTGTGCGGGGTCGTCATCAGGCGGTGGATGTAGCCGGCCTCCGGCGGGCGGGGGCCCCAGGCCGCCAGGTCCTCCCACCACAACTCGTAGGCGCCGGCGAGGTGTTCGCCCGCGTGGGCCAGCCACACCTCGCCCTCGCGCAGCCGGGTGCGGAAGTGGGCCTCGTCCTTCTCGCCGGGCTTCCACTGGTCGATGCCGCGGGCCAGTTGCCACAGGGCCGCGGTGTCGCGCAGTCGGACCAGGCGGCCGGCGTCCGCGTCGGTGGCGGGGCGGTAGGTCAACTCGGGCCAGGAGGTCGGGGGTTCCTCCAGGAGGTGGGTGCGCAGGGTGTCCGCGAGATGCCCCGCGTCCAGCTCCAGGGCGTCGGCGACATAGCCCTCGACGGAGCCGTAGCGCGCGGTGAACGCGTCGAGGAACCGGCGCATCACCTCCGCGGGCGCCCGTCCGAAGCCGGGCCAGGTGGGGGCGCGGCCGTCGTGGCGGGTGCTCCAGATGCCGACGATGGACGCCGTCGTGAGCTCGGTGAGGCTGAAGTCCTCGACGATCGTGGGCTCGTCGACCCCGAGCAGGCCGAGGATCAGCGCGGCGAGCTGGCCGGTGCGGTCCTTGCCGGAGGCGCAGTGGAACGCCAGCGGCGCGCCGGACTGCGCCGCGTGCGCGACGAGTTCGAGGGCCCGGCGGATCTCCTTGGTGCCGTCCTCGGCGACCTCCATGTAGCGCTCGGCCAGATAGGGGCCGGGGTCCACGTCGGGGGCGAGCGCGGCCTGGTCGTAGGGCCGGTGCTCGATGCCGAGGTTGTGGTACGTGAAGGACGGGTGCTCGGGGACGCGGCCGCGGGCCTCGATCTCCCAGGCGTGGCGCAGGTCGATGACCGTGCGCACGCCGAGCGCGAGGAAGCGGTCCCAGTCCTCGCCGCCCTCGCGCAGCCTGCCCAGGGAGTCGGCGCGGTACAGCAGCCCGGAGCGGACCCGGCGGCCGTCGGCCGTCCGGTAGCCGCCCAGGTCGCGGAAGTTGTGCAGGCTCTCGAAGCGTATGTGTCTGTTCACGGTGGGTGACTCTATGGGGTGAGGCGATCGGGCGCCGTGTCACGAGCGTCGAACTCCGGCCACGGCGGGGGCGGTTCGGGGTTCAGGGGGGCGTGCCGCGATCCGGTGTCACCGGGGCGCGTGCCGGACGGCGTAGATCATCACGAAGGCCACGATGTGGATGCCGAACAGGAAGTAGCCGAGCCACCACCACATCTGGCGTTCGTCGTGGTGCTCCTCGGCCGGGGGCGGCGGACCGGGTTCCGCGTCCGCCATCACTGCTCCCGGTGCACCTTGGTGTTGGAGGCCTGGGCGCGCGGCCGGACCACCAGCAGGTCGATGTTGACGTGGCTGGGGCGGGTGACCGCCCAGGTGATCGTCTCGGCCACGTCGTCCGCGGTGAGCGGCTCGGCGACGCCCGCGTAGACCTTCGCGGCCTTCTCCGTGTCGCCGCCGAAGCGGGTCAGCGCGAACTCCTCGGTGCGGACCATGCCGGGCGCGACCTCGATGACCCGCACCGGCCGTCCGACGATCTCCAGCCGGAGGGTCTCGGCGAGCACGTGGGCGCCGTGCTTGGCGGCGACGTAGCCCCCGCCGCCCTCGTAGGTGCCGTGGCCGGCCGTCGAGGACACCACGACCACCGTGCCGTCGCCGCTCGCGTCGAGCTTGGGCAGCAGCGCCTGGGTGAGGTTGAGGGTGCCGAGGACGTTCGTCTCGTACATGGTGCGCCAGTCGGCCGGGTCGCCGGTGGCCACCGGGTCCGCGCCGAGCGCGCCGCCCGCGTTGTTCACCAGCACGCCGATGGTCTTGAAGGCGGAGGCGAACTCGTCGACCGCGGCCCGGTCCGTGACGTCCAGCGGGTACGCCGTCGCCGAGTGGCCCGCCGCGACGAGTTCCTCGGCCAGCGCCTCGATCCGGTCCTTGCGGCGGGCGGTGAGGACGACGCGGTAACCGGCCGCGGCCAGCTGCCGGGCCGTGGCGGCGCCGATCCCGCTGCTCGCACCGGTGACGACGGCGATGCGGGAGGCGGCGGACGGTGCGGCGGTGGCCATGGGGCTGCTCCTCGGGACCTCGGACGGCAAGGGTCGGTTCCCGCCCAGGGTAGGTGACGCGTGCGCAGGCGGGGCGGGGTGTCCGGCCGGGCGTCCCGTGCTCGGTCCGGTCAGCCGCCGCCCCGGGGCGCCCACATGATCACGGCCATGCCGGCCAGGCAGATCAGCGCGCCCGTCACGTCCCAGCGGTCCGGGCGGTAGCCGTCGGCGACCATGCCCCAGGCCAGCGAGCCCGCGACGAAGATGCCGCCGTACGCGGCGAGGATGCGGCCGAAGTGGGCGTCCGGCTGGAAGGTGGCGACGAAGCCGTACGCGCCGAGGGAGAGGACACCGCCGCAGATCCACAGCCAGCCGCGGTGCTCCCGGAACCCCTGCCAGATCAGCCAGGCGCCCCCGATCTCCAGGAGGGCGGCGAGGACGAACAGGGCGGCGGAGCGTACGAGCAGCATGGTCGCAGCTTGGCACGGCGGCCCGCGTCACCTGTTGGAGGGCGCCTGCCGGGCCGTATCGGTGGCATACCACTCCTGACGGCCGCGCGGCGGACGGCGATGGGCGACGAGAGGGAGCGGCTATGTCCGGAGCGGACCGGGGCGACGGCGACGGCGACGGCGGCTCGGGCGGCGCGCGGGGCGGGGACGCGCGGGCGCGGCTGCTCGACGAGCTGTCCACCGTCTCGCGCCGCTACATGGCGGCGTACGCCCTGTTCAACCAGGCCGTGGCCGACCATCTCGGGCTGCACCCCACCGACCTGCAGTGCCTGAACCTGCTGACCCTGGAGGGCGGCCCGGCGACGACGGGCCGGGTCGCCGAGCTGACCGGGCTGACCACCGGGTCGGCGACCCGGTTGGTGGACCGGCTGGAGCGGGCCGGGTACGTGGTGCGGCAGCGGGACGCGGCGGACCGGCGGCGGGTGTGGGTGGCGACCGTGCCGGAGCGCGTCGCCGAGCTCGGCCGCGTGTGGGAGCGGCTGGGCGGCGACTGGTACGGCCTCTTCGACGATCTCGACGACGGCGAACTCGCGCTGATCATCGGGCACATGCGGCGCACGGTGGAGTTCAGCGCGGCGCAGGTGGCCCGGCTGCGGGAGTCGGGGGACGGGGCCTAGTTCCAGGGCCGGCCCAGGGTCTGTCCGGACCTGGCGGTCTGCGGGGGGGGGGCAGGGCCCAGGGCCCGCCTTGGCAGCGGTCCGCGGGGGGACAGGGCCTGGGGCCCGGCTGGACCTAGCGGTCCGCGGGGACGGCGGCGGTGCCGTCCGTGTCGCTGTCCGCGTCGTACCGCTCGCGGGCCTCGCGGACCTCGTCGAAGTGGGTCTCCGCCCATCGCTTCACGGCTTTCAGCAGGTCGGCGAGGCCCGTGCCGAGCGGGGTCAGCGCGTAGTCGACGCGGACCGGCACGGACGGGGTGACCGTGCGGGTGACCAGGCCGTCGCGCTCCAGCGCGCGCAGCGTCTGGGTGAGCATCTTCGGGCTGATGCCGGCGAGCTTGCGGGCGAGGTCGCTGTAGCGCAGGGAGCCGGTCGACAGCGCCGCGACGGCCAGCCCCACCCACTTGTCGCTGAGCCTGCCGAGCAGCTGGTTGGTGGGGCAGCTGCGGAGAAAGGCGTCGTACTCGACGCGTGCCTGCTCGCGCCGCTGGGCCGCGGTCATGGTCGGCATGGGCTTCCTCCGGGGTGAGGTACGCACCTTCAGGTAACTACTTACCGGTGGATAGTAGCTCTCCTAGGGTTGTCGCTGTCCAGAGGAAAGCGCCTTGAAAAGTGACCAACCGAGGCGAACAACCCACAAGTGATGACGGGGAGTCGACATGCGTGCTGTCGTGGTGAAGGCGGCCGGTGGCCCGGAGGCCGTGCAGATCGTGGAGACCGCGCGGCCGGAGCCGGCCGCGGGCCAGGTGCGGATCAAGGTGGCGGCGACCGCGCTGAACCCGGTGGACGAGGCCGTGCGGGCCGGTTTCTTCGGGCCCGTCGGCGACGGGGCGGGGCTCGGCTGGGACATCGCCGGGACGGTGGACGCCGTCGGGGCCGGGGCCGGGGCCGTGTGGGGGGTGGGCGACCGGGTGGTCGCGCTGCACCACGGCGCGGTGAAGGCGCTGGGGGCGCACGCCGAGTACGCGGTCGTGGACGCGAGCGCGGTCGCCGCGGCGCCGGCGTCCGTGGACGCGGCGGCCGCGGCGGCCCTCCCGCTGAACGCGCTCACCGCCGACCAGGCCCTGGACCTGCTCGGCTTGGAGCGCGGGCGGTCCGTGCTGGTCACGGGTGCCGCGGGAGCGGTCGGAGGGTTCGCCGTCCAGCTGGCCGCGGGGCGGGGCCTGGAGGTGACCGGGCTGGCCCGGGAGGCCGACGAGGAGCTCGTACGGTCGCTGGGCGCGGCGCACTTCACCGCGGGGGCCGTGCGGCCCGCGAGCGTGGACGGCGTGCTGGACGCGGCGGTTCTCGGCGGGGCCGCGCTGGAGTGGGTGCGCGACGGGGGCGTCTACGTCGGTGTCCGGCCGGGGGCGCATCCGGCGGGCGTGCGGGGGATACGGACCGCGGCGGTCGGTGTCACGGCCGACGGCGCGCGGCTGGCCGGCCTGGTCCGTCTGGTGGACGAGGGCGCGCTGCGGCTGCGGGTGGCGGAGTCCTTCCCGCTGGCCGACTCCGCGAAGGCGCATGCGCGGCGGGGGGAGGGTGGGGTGCGGGGGGCTCTGGTCCTCGTCCCCTAGCGCGCTTCCGCGGGGCGTGGCCTTGGTCGGCCGGGGTGTGTCTCGCCCGGGCGAGGGCGGTGGGATCGCCCCCGCGGGCCGGTGGGGCTTGTTCGCGCAGTTCCCCGCGCCCCTTCAGGGCCGGGGGCCCTTCGCGCAGTTCCCCGCGCCCCTGAGGGGCACGGTGGGAGGTCTTGCGCCATCCCCGCGCCCTTGTCGGGAGCCGGTGGGAGGTCTTGCGCCATCCCCGCGCCCCTGTCGGGAGCCGGTGGGAGGTCTTGCGCCATCCCCGCGCCCCTGTCAGGGGCCGGTGGGGCCCCCTGTGTCATCCGCCCGCTCCTGTTGGGGCCCGGTGGGGGCCTCGTGGCATCACCGTGCCCCTCAGGGGCGCGGGGAACTGCGCGAACAAGCCCCACCGGCCCGCAGGTGCGGAATAGCTCGGGGGTGTCACCCGTTCAGAGGTATAGTTGAACAATCAACAACCTGGAGGGTGAACGACCATGCAGTTCGGGATCTTCAGCGTCGGGGACGTCACCCCGGACCCCACCACGGGCCGCACGCCGACCGAGCGTGAGCGCATCAAGGCCATGGTCGCCATCGCGCTGAAGGCCGAGGAGGTCGGCCTCGACGTCTTCGCGACCGGCGAGCACCACAACCCGCCGTTCGTCCCGTCGTCCCCGACCACGATGCTCGGCTACATCGCCGCGAAGACCGAGAAGCTCGTGCTCTCGACCTCCACCACGCTCATCACCACCAACGACCCGGTGAAGATCGCCGAGGACTTCGCCATGCTCCAGCACCTGGCCGACGGGCGGGTCGACCTGATGATGGGGCGCGGCAACACCGGCCCGGTCTACCCCTGGTTCGGCCAGGACATCCGCCAGGGCATCAACCTCGCCATCGAGAACTACGCCCTGCTGCACCGGCTGTGGCGCGAGGACGTCGTGGACTGGGAGGGCACGTTCCGCACCCCGCTCCAGGGCTTCACCTCGACGCCCCGCCCGCTGGACGGCGTACCGCCGTTCGTCTGGCACGGCTCGATCCGCTCCCCGGAGATCGCCGAGCAGGCCGCGTACTACGGCGACGGCTTCTTCCACAACAACATCTTCTGGCCGGCCGACCACACCAAGCGGATGGTCGAGCTGTACCGGACCCGGTACGCCCACTACGGCCACGGCACCCCCGAGCAGGCGATCGTCGGGCTCGGCGGCCAGGTGTTCATGCGGCGGAACTCCCAGGACGCGGTGCGCGAGTTCCGCCCCTACTTCGACAACGCGCCGGTCTACGGCCACGGGCCCTCCCTGGAGGACTTCACCGACCAGACCCCGCTGACCGTCGGCTCCCCGCAGCAGGTCGTCGAGAAGACGCTGGCCTTCCGCGAGTACGCCGGTGACTACCAGCGCCAGCTGTTCCTGATGGACCACGCGGGCCTGCCCCTGAAGACCGTGCTGGAGCAGCTCGACCTGCTCGGCGAGGAGGTCGTCCCGGTGCTGCGCGCGGAGTTCGCGAAGAACCGCCCGGCGAACGTGCCGGACGCCCCCGTCCACCCGTCCCTGACCACGGCCGGGCCCGCCGCGGACGCCGGGATCGCCGCGGACGCCGGGATCGCCGGGTCCGCGGAGACCTCCGGGTCCGCCGAGGAAGTGACCGTCGCATGAAGCTCGTCGTCGTCTCCGCGGGGCTGAGCGTGCCCTCCTCCACCCGGCTGCTGGCCGACCGGCTGGCCGCCGCGGTGGTGGGCCGGGCGCCCGCCGAGGTCCAGGTCGTCGAGTTGCGCGACCTCGCCGTGGAGATCGCCCACCACTTCACCAACGGCTTTCCCGGCAAGGCGCTCGCCGCCGCGCTCGCGGCGGTGACCGAGGCCGACGGCCTGATCGTGGTCACGCCCGTGTTCTCGGCGTCGTACAGCGGACTGTTCAAGTCGTTCTTCGACGTCCTGGAGCCGGACGCGCTGGCGGGCAAGCCGGTGCTGATCGCGGCGACCGGCGGCACCGCCCGGCACTCCCTCGTGCTGGACCACGCCCTGCGCCCGCTCTTCGCGTACCTGCGCGCGGTCGTCGTGCCCACCGGGGTCTACGCCGCCTCGGAGGACTGGGGCGCCGAGGGGCTGCCGGAGCGTGTCGAGCGCGCCGCCGGGGAGCTGTCCGCCCTGATGCGGGGGCTCGCCTCCGCCCGGCCCGAGCGGCCGGCGGTCACCGTCGTGCCCTTCGAGGAACAGCTCGCGGCCCTGCGGCCGGCCGGGTGAACCGGCGCCCGCCCGCGCCGCGGCCCGCAGGGTGAGAAGACGGTAGGGGCGCGGCCCGGGTTGCGCCCCTACTGGTGAGATAGCAGTAAGAAGGGTGGCCGGGGCGCAGCTCATCAGCTCGTACGCCTGCCGGATCTTGGCAGACTGGTCGGGTGCCCCAGACTGTGCTGCTCGCCGAAGACGACCGTGCCATCCGCAACGCCCTGGAACGCGCGCTGGCGCTGGAGGGCTATCAGGTGACCGCGGTCGCCGACGGCGTGGAGGCGCTGGCGCAGGCCCACAAGACCCCGCCGGACGTCCTCGTGCTGGACGTGATGATGCCCGGGATCGACGGGCTCCAGGTCTGCCGGGTGCTGCGCGCCGAGGGCGACCGCACCCCGATCCTGATGCTGACCGCGCTGGTGGAGACCGCCGACCGGATCGCCGGTCTCGACGCGGGCGCCGACGACTACGTGGTCAAGCCGTTCGACGTCGAGGAGGTCTTCGCCCGGCTGCGCGCGCTGCTGCGCCGTACCGGGCCCGGCGCGGTGAACGGCGCGGCGGGCGGCGGCGCCGCCGCGGGCCCCGTGGCGGACCGCGCCCGCGAACCGCAGACCTCGGACCGGCAGGTCGAGGCGGCGGGGCTGCGCATGGACCTCCAGGCGCGCCGGGCCTGGCGCGGAGGCCGTGAGCTGGAGCTGACCCGCACCGAGTTCGAGCTGCTCGAACTGTTGGTGCGCAACGCCGGCATCGTCCTCGACCACTCCACCATCTACGACCGCATCTGGGGCTACGACTTCGGGCCCGGCTCCAAGAACCTCGCCGTGTACGTCGGCTATCTGCGCCGCAAGCTCGACGAGCCCGGCGCGCCGCAGCTGATCCACACCGTCCGTGGCGTGGGTTACGTGCTGCGGGAGGACTGAGTGGGCCGTCTGCGGCGGCTGCTGGCCGGCCGGCGGCCGCGGCTGCTGTCGCTGCGCACCACCTTCGCGGTGTCCTTCGCCGCGGTCACCGCGGCGGTCACCATCGTCACCGGCATCCTGTCCTACAGCGCCGCGGCCCGGCTGGTCCGGGTCGACCAGCAGTCCGTGTTCGACGAGGTCGTGCAGGACCTGCGGGACGAGGTGCGCCAGCACGAGATGACCCCGGACGACTTCTCCTCCTCCGCGCCGGGCCACGACATCGTGCGGCCCGCCCGCACCGACGTACAGGTGCTGGACCCGGACGGCAGGGTCGGCGACAGCGGCAGCCCCCCGCTGCCGGTCACGGCCGACGACCGGCGGATCGCCGCGTCCGGCACGGCCGGGAAGATGGTCGAGCACAAGGACGTCGTCGTCGCCGACGACGTCTACCGGATCGCCACCGTGGCACTCGGCGACGGGCGCGGCGCGGTGCAGGTGGCGCAGGAGTTCAGCGACACCGAGGACCTGCTGCGGGCGCTCCAGCAGCGCACGCTGATCATGATGAGCGCGGTGGTGGTCGCCGCGGGCCTGTTCGGCTGGTGGCTGGCGCGCCGCATCACCCGGCGCCTGGTCGTCCTCACCTCGGCCGCCGAGAACGTGGCCCGCACCCGGCAGCTGGGCATCCAGGTCCCGGTCACCGGCTACGACGAGGTGGGCCGCCTCGGGCGCTCCTTCGACCGGATGCTGGGGCGGCTCGCGCAGTCCGAGGAGGACCAGCGCCGCCTGGTGCAGGACGCGGGCCACGAGCTGCGCACCCCGCTGACCTCGCTGCGCACCAACATCTCGCTGCTGCGGCGGATCGACGAGCTGCCGCCCACCGCGCGCGAGGAACTGGTGGCCGATCTGGGCCAGGAGGCCCGCGAACTCACCGATCTGGTCAACGAGCTGGTCGACCTCGCGGCGGGGCAGTCCGACACCGAGCCGCCGCAGCGCGTGGACCTCGCCGACATCGCGGAGGACGTGGTGGGTCTGGCCCGGCGCCGTACCGGGCGGGAGATCGTGCTGCGGGCGAGCGGTGACACCACCACGGAGGGCCGGCCGGGGATGCTCCAGCGGGCGGTGTCCAACCTGGTGGAGAACGCGGCGAAGTTCGACCGCGGCGGGCACGAGCCCATCGAGGTGAGCGTGTCCGGGCCCGCCCGGCCCGGCCTGGTGCGGGTGGAGGTCCTCGACCGGGGGCCGGGCGTCGCCGACGAGGACCTCATCCGCATCTTCGACCGCTTCTACCGCGCCGCCGACGCCCGCTCCCTGCCCGGCTCCGGGCTCGGCCTGTCCATCGTCCGCGAGGTCGCCCTGGCGCACGGCGGGGCCCCCTTCGCCCACCTGCGCGCGGGCGGCGGCTCGGTGATCGGCTTCACGGTGAGCGGGGCGCGGCGCTGAGCTGGGCTGAGCTGAGCTGGGCGCTGAGCTGAGCTGATCGTCCCCGCTCGGGCGGGTGCGCGGCCGGCGGCGGGGGGTCAGTCCTCGAAGATCTCCCGCAGCTTCGCCTCCTGCTCGCTGCTGAGGTTGGAGCGGATCAGCTCGGCGTGCTCGCCCGGGAAGGACTCCTTGACCCGCTCGACGACGGCCGCGTCCGTCAGCAGGAACAGGGCCGAGGTGCCGGGGGTGATCTCCTTCTTGACCGAGTCGATGAAGGTGTCGTCGATGCCGACGTCGGAGAGCTTGCCGCCGAGCGCGCCGGCCGCCGCGCCGATCGCGGCGCCGAGCAGCGGCACGAAGAAGATCAGCCCGAAGAGCATCCCCCAGAAGGTGCCGGACAGCGCGCCCACGCCGGTGAGGTTGCGCAGCTGCCTGGTCTTGGGCTTCTTGGCGCCCTCGGGCCAGCTGACGACCGCCGCGTCCTGAACCTGGATCAGCTGCTGCTTCTGCAGCTCCAGCAAGCCGTTCTCCACCCCTTCGGCGGCATGAGGGGTGTCGAACTTCCATACGGTCAAAGTGGCCACGTCGTCCTCCGGTGGTAGCCGGTCAGGTGTCGGTGGCGTCCAGTAAATGCGGGTCGCCCGAATTGCGCATCTCGAAATGCGTCACAAAAAAGGACACTTCGGGGTGGAAGTGTCCTTTTGCGGTCGAGGTGGTCGATGTTACGGCCACACCAGGCAGTACGGCTGGTGTCCCGCCTCGTGCAGGCGGTGGCTGAAGTCCTGCCATTCGTGCAGCAACTGGTACACGTCGAACGCGTCGCGCGGGCCGCCGCGGTCGGGGACCGTGGACCAGATGAACGCCGCCGCGCCGACGGCCTCCTCGCCTATGCCGCGCAGCGGGTCGACGACCGTCATCGGGAGCTTCACGACCGCGTAGTCGGGGTGCAGGACGACCAGTTCCAGCGGCGGGACCTTGTGCAGGGGGACGCCTTCGATGCCGGTGAGGACCATCGCGGCCATCGTCTCCGGCTTGATCTTGGTGAACATGCCGTTCATGCCGAGCTCGTCGCCGCCGAGTTCCTCGGGGCGCATCGAGATCGGCACGCGGGCCGCGGTCGCACCGTCCGGCGCGCCGAAGTATTTGTATGTCACCCCCACCCGACCACCATTCCTGCTCCCCGCCCGGAGGCGCTCGGTCCGGCTCAGCCGGTCGATCCGCTCGGACTCCGTCTGTGCCTGATGTGCTTCGGCCGCCTCTTCGGCGCCGCGTCGGTGCTTCCCCCGCTGGGCACGTCGAGGGCCCAGGTCGTCGGTGCCCTCGCCCAGTCCGCCACCGCGATGCATATCTCCACCCGACTGCTTTTCTAGGACGCAAGGCCCCGGCCGCGCAACCCGATCATCGTGTCAGTGACCTCCCCCACGGCCGCTCGCCGAAACGTGCGGGCCATAACAGCCGGAGGCTTCTTCCCTTCACGGATCACTACGGCCCGCGGGGGCTTTCCGTATCAGCTCCCGGCCGGACTCTGTGTATCACCTCCCAGTTTCGCAGATGGCGGGGGGCTCTCCACCGGTTTGCCGCCGGGGCGGTGGGCCCGTGGTGGGCCGGGCACCTGGCCTACCCTGAGGTGGACACCCAGCAACCGGAGCCCGATCAACCCCCGAGCAGTCGGAGAAGCCGCAGGTCATGAGCGAAATGCCCTATTCATACGACGCGCCTGTCTCGCAGGCCCTGTTCGACCGCGCGGCCGCCGTCACACCGGGTGGTGTGAACTCCCCGGTGCGCGCCTTCCGCGCGGTGGGCGGCACGCCCCGCTTCATGGTGTCGGGCAGTGGCCCCTACCTGACGGACGCCGACGGACGCGAGTACGTCGACCTCGTCTGCTCCTGGGGACCCATGATCCTCGGGCACTCCCACCCCGAGGTCATCGCCGCCGTCCAGGAGGCCGTCGCGCGCGGCACCTCCTTCGGCACGCCAGGCGAGGGCGAGGTCGCGCTCGCCGAGGAGATCGTCGCCCGGGTCGAGCCCGTGGAGCAGGTGCGCCTGGTCAGCAGCGGCACCGAGGCCACCATGTCGGCCATCCGGCTGGCCCGCGGCTTCACCCGCCGCACCAAGGTCGTCAAGTTCGCCGGCTGCTACCACGGGCACGTCGACTCGCTGCTCGCCGCGGCCGGCTCCGGCGTCGCCACCTTCGCGCTGCCCGACACCCCCGGCGTCACCGGCGCCCAGGCCGGCGACACCATCGTGCTGCCGTACAACGACCTGGAGGCGGTGCACGAGGCGTTCCACCGGCACCCGGGGGAGATCGCCTGCGTGATCACCGAGGCGTCGCCGGGCAACATGGGCGTCGTACCGCCGCTGCCCGGTTTCAACCAGGGCCTGAAGGACGCCTGCGCGCAGAACGGCGCGCTCTACATCTCCGACGAGGTGATGACCGGCTTCCGCACCAGCAGGGCCGGCTGGTACGGCGTGGACGGCGTGCGGCCCGACCTGATGACCTTCGGCAAGGTCATGGGCGGCGGCTTCCCCGCCGCGGCCTTCGGCGGCCGCGCCGACGTGATGGGGCACCTCGCCCCCGCGGGCCCCGTCTACCAGGCGGGCACGCTCTCCGGGAACCCGGTCGCCACCGCCGCGGGCCTGGCCCAGCTGCGGCTGCTCGACGACGCCGCCTACGTCACGATCGACGCGGTGTCCGAGCAGATCCGCACGCTGGTCGGCGAGGCGCTGTCGAAGGAGGGCGTCGCGCACACCGTGCAGAGCGCCTCCAACATGTTCTCGGTGTTCTTCACCGACCGCCCGGTGCGCACCTACGAGGACGCCAAGGCGCAGGAGTCCTTCCGCTTCACCGCGTTCTTCCACTCGCTCCTCGCGAACGGCGTCTACCTGCCGCCGTCGTCGTTCGAGTCGTGGTTCGTCTCCACGGCCCACGACGAGCGCGCCCTCCAGAAGATCGCCGACGCCCTCCCGGCGGCGGCCCGAGCCGCCGCGGAGGCCACGGCAGCATGAGCAGCAACAGCAGCAGCGCGGGCCAGGACATCACCGTCGTCCACCTGATGCGGCACGGCGAGGTCGACAACCCGGGCGGGGTGCTCTACGGCCGGCTGCCCGGCTACCACCTGTCCGAGCTCGGCCGGCAGATGGCCGACCGGGTCGCCGAGCACCTCGCCTCCCGCGATGTGACGTACGCGGTCGCCTCCCCGCTGGAGCGGGCGCAGGAGACCGCCACGCCCATCGCCAAGGCGCACGGGCTCGACCTCGACTCCGACGAGCGGCTGATCGAGGCGGACAACATCTTCCAGGGCAAGACGTTCGGCGTGGGCGACGGCGCCCTGCGCAAGCCGGCCAACTGGAAGCACCTCGTCAACCCGTTCAAGCCGTCGTGGGGCGAGCCCTACGTCGACATCGTGGTCCGCATGAAGGGCGCGCTGGACGCGGCCCGCGACAAGGCCCGCGGGCACGAGGCGGTGCTGGTCAGCCATCAGCTGCCGATCTGGATCGTGCGGTCGTACGTCGAGCGGCGGCGGCTGTGGCACGACCCGCGCAAGCGGGAGTGCACCCTCGCCTCGCTGACCACGTTCACCTACCGGGGCGACCGGATCGTCTCGGTCGGCTACACGGAGCCCGCCCGCGACCTCGTCCCGGCCCACCTCCTCGCCGGCGCCAAGCCGGCCAAGGGCGGCGGCAAGGCGTTCGGGGCCTGACGGCACGGCGCCCGGAGCCCGACAACAAAAGGCTGACCTGGAAATACGTACCCGTGTGCGGAACCTCCCCCGTCGTCGCGACCTCTCAGTGGGTGAACACCCAAGGACGTGACGATCGGGGGAGCCATGCGCAGGCTGACGCGAAGGGGAATGCTCGGGCTCGGCGCGGGCGCCGCGGCCGCCGCCGGACTCGCCGGATGCGGCACCCAGCCCGCCTCCGGCACCTCGGACCCCCGGCGCCGCCCGCCGGGCGCCACCGCGTCCGGCAAGGCGCCGCGCCCCGCGGAGCATCTCGCCCGCCCGCTCGGTGACGGCTCGACCTCGTACACCGGCGCCCAGCCGTTCCAGCCGGACCGGCCCGAACCGCTGGAGCCGGGCCAGATGCCGCCGCAGTTCGTCGTCTTCTCCTGGGACGGCGCGGGCGAGGTCGGCACCGGCCTCTTCCCCCGCTTCCTCGACCTCGCCAAGCGGCACGAGGCGCACATGACGTTCTTCCTCTCCGGGCTGTATCTGCTGCCCGAGTCGAAGAAGCGGCTCTACGACCCCCCGAACAACCCGCGCGGCGCCTCCGACATCGGCTACCTCACCGACGAGCACGTCAGGGCGACCCTGGGCAACGTCCGCCGGGCCTGGCTGGAGGGCCACGAGATAGGCACCCACTTCAACGGGCACTTCTGCGGCGGCTACGGCTCGGTCGCGAACTGGACGCCCCGCCAGTGGCGCAGCGAGATAGACCAGGCCAAGTCCTTCGTGAAGGAGTGGCGCACCCACACCGGCTGGAGCGACCTGCCCGCGCTGCCCTTCGACTACGACAAGGAACTCGTCGGCGGCCGTACGCCCTGCCTGCTCGGCCAGGACAACCTGCTGCCCACCGCCCGCTCGCTCGGCTGGCGCTACGACGCCTCCTCGCCGGGCGGCCGCCAGGTCTGGCCGGACCGGCGGCAGGGCGTGTGGGATCTGCCGCTCCAGCAGATACCGTTCCCCGGCCGTTCCTTCGAGGTGCTGTCGATGGACTACAACATGCTCGCCAACCAGTCGGTCTCCACCACCCGGGCGCCCGCCCACAACTACCCGGGCTGGCGCACCCAGTCCACCCAGGCGTACATAGCGGGATTCCAGCGGGCATACGAGACGAACCGGGCACCCTTCTTCGTCGGCAACCACTTCGAGCAGTGGAACGGCGGCATCTACATGGACGCCGTGGAGCAGGCGTTCACGCACATCGCCCGTGAGCGTGACAAGGGCGGGGACGTACGGCTGGTCTCCTTCCGGCAGTTCGTCGACTGGCTCGACGTGCAGCGGCCGGAGGTGCTGGCGCGGCTGCGCACGCTGGACGTGGGGCAGCGGCCGCCCGGCGGCTGGCGGGCCTTCACCAAGGGCGCCACGGACACCCCGACCGGCACCGCCCACGCCGCCTGAGATGCGGCGTACGCCCGGCGAGGGGGGTGCGCAAGATCCCCAGAACGGGCATGCGAAACTTTTCACATGAGTGCCGCCACCCGCGCCCCCCTGCGCTCGAACCGTCCCGTCCGCCGCGCCGCCCTGCTCGCCGCAGGTGCCGCGGCCGCCGCGCTGACCCTGTCCGCGTGCGGCTCGGGCGGCACCTCGGGCGGGGGCGGCGACACCGGCTTCGTCACCGGCAACAACGGCATCGACACGGTCGCCCAGGGCAAGCGCACGGCCGCCCCCGACCTCTCGGGCAGGACGATCGACGGCGGCACCCTCGACGTCGCCTCCTACAAGGGCAAGGTCGTCGTGGTCAACGTCTGGGGCTCCTGGTGCAGCCCGTGCCGCGCCGAGGGACCCAACTTCGCGAAGGTCTCCAAGGAGTACGCCGACCAGGGCGTGCAGTTCGTCGGCATCAACACCCGCGACACCAGCACCACCCCGGCCCGCAACTTCGAGAAGCAGCAGGGCATCACGTACCCGAGCCTGTACGACCCGACGGGCAAGCTGATGCTCCGCTTCCAGAAGGGCACGCTGAACCCGCAGCTGATCCCCTCCACGCTCGTCATCGACCGGGACGGGAAGATCGCCGCGCGGGCGCTCCAGGCGCTCAGCGAGGAGAACCTGGTCAAGATGATCAAGCCGGTCCTCGCGGAGAAGTGACGTGAGCGCGCTTCTCACGCTCGCCGCGGAGACGGGCCGCAACGAGACGGTCTTCAGCGGCGCCCTGCTGCTCGCCCTGCCGGTCGCCGTGCTCGGCGGCCTGGTCTCGTTCTTCTCCCCGTGCGTGCTGCCCCTGGTCCCCGGCTACCTGTCCTATGTGACCGGAGTCACCGGCACCGACCTCGCGGACGCCCGGCGCGGCCGCATGGTGGCCGGCGCCTCCCTGTTCGTGCTGGGCTTCACCGCCGTGTTCGTCTCCGGCGGCGCCCTGTTCGGCTACTTCGGCGCCACGCTCCAGGAGCAGCAGTCGACGCTGTCCAAGGTGCTCGGCGTGCTGATGATCCTGCTGGGCGTCTTCTTCATGGGCATGATGCCCTGGCTGACCCAGCGTGAGTTCCGCTTCCACCGCCGCCCGGTCGCGGGGCTCGCCGGAGCACCGCTGCTCGGGGCGCTGTTCGGGATCGGCTGGACGCCCTGCATCGGCCCGACCCTCGCCTCCGTCAACGCCCTCGCGATGAACCAGTCGAGCGCCGGTCGCGGCGCCCTGCTGACCGTCGCCTACTGTGTGGGACTGGGCGTTCCGTTCGTGCTCGCCGCCGTCGCCTTCCGCAAGGCGCTCGGCGCGTTCGGCTGGGTCAAGCGCCACTACGTCTGGGTCATGCGCATCGGCGGCACGATGATGATCGTGACCGGTGTGCTCCTGCTGACGGGCGCCTGGGACCGCCTGGTGCAGGAGATGCAGACCTGGTCCAACGGCTTCACTGTGGGGATCTGATCGATGAGCGAGACCACTACCGACAACTCCCCGGCCGGGTCCGAGGACCAGGACCTCGGCGCCGCCGGGTCCCAGCTCTCCACCGCCCCGCAGGAGGAGTTCTCCCAGCCGGTCGGCATCGGCGTCATCGGCTGGGCGCGCTGGTTCTGGCGGCAGCTCACCTCGATGCGCGTCGCGCTGATCCTGCTCCTGCTGCTCTCGCTGGGCGCGATCCCCGGATCGCTGATCCCGCAGAACGGCAACGACGACGCCAAGGTCGCCGCCTTCACCAAGGCGCACCACACCCTCGCGCCGGTCTACGACAAGCTCGGCCTGTTCCACGTCTACACGTCGGTGTGGTTCTCGGCCATCTACATCCTGCTGTTCGTCTCCCTCATCGGCTGCATCGTGCCCCGCAGCTGGCAGTTCGTCGGCCAGCTCCGCGGCCGCCCGCCGGGCGCCCCCGGGCGGCTGACCCGGCTGCCCGCCTACACCACCTGGCGCACCGACGCCGCCCCCGAGGAGGTCCGCGCGGCGGCCCTCGCCCTGCTGCGGCGGCGCCGCTTCCGCGCCCATGAGGTGGGCGACGCGGTGGCGGGCGAGAAGGGCTATCTGCGCGAGTTCGGCAACCTGGCCTTCCACCTGGCGCTGATCGTGCTGCTGACCGCCTTCGCCTGGGGCCAGCTGTACAAGTCGGACGGCAACAAGCTCGTGGTGGAGGGCGACGGCTTCGCCAACACCATCACGCAGTACGACGACTTCAAGTCCGGCAGCCTCTTCACCACCGACGACCTCCAGCCCTTCAGCTTCGACCTGAAGGACTTCAAGGGCACCTACGAGCTGACCGGCCCCAACCGCGGCACCGCGCGCACCTTCCAGGCGAAGATCACCTACAGCGTGGGCGCCTACGGCAAGAACAAGTCGACCACCATCAAGGTCAACGAGCCCCTGCACATCGGCGACTCGAAGGTCTACCTGGTCAGCCACGGCTACGCGCCCGTCGTCACCGTCCGCGACGGCAAGGGCAAGGTCGTCTACCACGACGCCGTGCCGCTGCTGCCGCTCGACGGCAACGTCACCTCCAACGGCGTCGTCAAGGTGATGGACGGCTACAAGGACGCCCAGGGCAAGCTCGAGCAGCTCGGCATCAGCGCGTTCTTCCTGCCGACCTACGGCGGCGGCGCCAATGTGATGTCGACGTTCCCCGCGCTGCTGAACCCGGTCCTCAACCTGGCGCCGTACCACGGCGACCTCGGGGTCGACTCGGGCATCCCGCAGAGCGTGTACCAGCTCGACAAGACCCACATGACGGCCTACAAGGACGCCAAGGGCCAGCAGCTGCGCAAGAACCTCAAGCCCGGGCAGACCATGCAGCTGCCGAACGGGGCCGGCTCGGTCACCTTCGACAGCGTCAAGGAGTGGGCCGGCTTCGAGGTCGTCCAGGAGCCCGGCAGCGGCTGGGCGCTGGGCGGGGCGATCGCCGCGATCCTCGGCCTCGCCGGTTCGCTGTTCATCCAGCGCCGCCGGGTCTGGGTGCGCGCCGTGCGCGGTGCCGACGGCGTCACGGTCGTCGAGATGGCCGGGCTCGGCCGCAGCGAGTCCGCCACGGTCCCCGAGGAGCTGGGCGACCTCGCGAACATCCTCTACGACCAGGCGCCCGGGGCCAGTGACCCCGCCGACGACCCTTCACCATCCCCCGACCCCGAAGTCGTCTCTGCCGAAGGGACTGAGCAGTGACTCTCGCCGCCGCAACCGAACTGGCCGCCGCGACCAACGAACACCTCGCGAGCATCAGCAACACGCTGATCTACTCCTCGATGGCCGTCTACACCCTGGCCTTCTTCGCCTACATCGCGGAATGGCTCCTCGGCAGCCGCTCCAAGGTCGCCCGCACGGCCGCCGCGCTCACCGCCGACGGTGCGAAGAAGGCCCAGGCGCCCGCGGTCACCGTGAAGAAGAAGGGCGGCACCACTGTCCTGGAACGGCCCCAGGTCGTCGTCCGGTCCACGTCCGGCGCGCGGGACGTGCCGGACGGCCCCGGCGCCCACGGCGGTGACGAGCAGGGCGACCTCTACGGCCGGATCGCGGTCTCCCTCACCGTGCTCGCCTTCCTCGTGGAGCTGGCCGGCGTCGTTGCCCGCGCGGCCTCCGTGGAGCGGGCGCCGTGGGGCAACATGTACGAGTTCAACATCACCTTCTCCACGGTCGCCGTCGCGGTGTACCTCGTGCTGCTCGCGCTGAAGAAGAACATCCGCTGGCTCGGCCTGTTCCTGATCACGACCGTGCTGCTCGACCTCGGCCTCGCGGTCACCGTGCTGTACACCGCGAGCGACCAGCTGGTGCCCGCGCTGCACTCGTACTGGCTGTACATCCACGTCTCCACCGCGATCTTCTGCGGTGCCGTCTTCTACGTGGGCGCGGTCGCCACGATCCTCTACCTGTTCAAGGACGCGTACGAGAACAAGCTGGTCAGCGGCGGCAAGCCCGGCGCCTTCGCCACCTCGGTGCTGGAGCGGCTGCCCGCCTCCGCCTCGCTCGACAAGTTCGCCTACCGGATCAACGCGGCCGTTTTCCCGCTGTGGACGTTCACGATCATCGCGGGCGCGATCTGGGCGGGCGACGCCTGGGGCCGCTACTGGAACTGGGACCCCAAGGAGACCTGGTCCTTCATCACCTGGGTGGCCTACGCCTGCTACCTGCACGCCCGCGCCACGGCCGGCTGGAAGGGCCGCAAGGCCGCCTACCTCGCGATGATCGCGTTCGCCTGCTGGCTGTTCAACTACTACGGCGTCAACATCTTCGTCACCGGCAAGCACTCCTACGCGGGCGTCTGATCCACGCTGTCCACCCAGGGCGCGGGCGCCGGGCCCGCGCCGCCGCCCGGGGCGTCCCACACGTGCGGACCGCCCCGGCACGGGTCACGCTGGTGTCATGACCGGATCGATCGAGCAGGACACCAGCCAGACCCACGGCAACACCCGCATCCTGCACTTCCTCGTCCGGCTGCCCCGCTCCATGGAGACGGTCTGGTCCGCGGTCTCCACCCCCGCCGGGCTCGCCGCCTGGTTCACCCCCGCCGAGGTGCTGGAGCCCCGGCTCGGCGGCGCGGTCGCCCTGCGCGGCCTCGGCAGCGGCGAGATCACCGCGTGGGACGTGGACCGGATCGCCGAGTACACGCTCGACGACGGCGGCCGCATCCGCTTCCATCTGGAGCGCGACGGCGACGGCGGCACCGCCCTGCGCTTCACCCACGAGTTCCAGGGCGAGGGGGAGTCGGAACAGGGCTGGCGGACCCGCTTCGAGCAACTGATCGACCTGCTGGCGAGACCGGAGTCCTAGGACCGGGCAGCGCGGGCACGTCGCCGAACCGCCCCGCCGCCACCGACAGGATCACGTCCCGCAGCCGCTCCACGTACAGCCGCATGTTCTTCCGGGCGGTGTCCGTGTCCGGGTAGCGGCTCGCGAACCACAGCCCCTCGTGCAGCCGGTTCACCCACGCGCACACCTGGTCGCCGTACGACACCCGGACCAGGCCGTACACCTTCAGCTCGGCCCACCGCGCGGACGCGGGCAGCGCGCGGGCGTCGACGTACGACACGATCGAGTACAGGTCCGGCGAGGTCGGACGGAAGTCCGTGCCGAGCAGCCGCAGCACCCGGGCCAGCGGCATCCGCGCCATCGTCCGGTTCGCCTGGAGCTGGGCCCGCACCGCCGCGAGCGCCGCCGGCAGATCGGGCGCGGCCGGCACCTCGATCGGCGCCCCGCCCACGTACCAGCCCACCGACTCCGACCAGCGCGACTTCACCCGGGTGTGGAACGGCACCACCGTGCGGTACACCGGATCGCCGCCGATCCCGTGCAGCACCAGGCTGGTGGCGGCCAGCACGCCCACCAGGCTGCCGCCGTAGGGACGGCAGTACGCCTCGAACGCGGCCGCCGCGTCCGCGTCCACCAGCATCTCGCCCATCAGCCGCTGCTCCGGCAGCGGGCCGTCCGGCGCCAGGCCCAGATCCAGCGGGAAGCCCGGCAGCCGCCCGTCGCAGCGCCGGATGAACTCCCGCCAGCGGTCCACCACCGCGTGCCCGTCGTCGACCTTGTCCGCGTCCGCCCGCTCCAGCTCGCAGAAGTCGACGTAACTGGCGACCGGCGGCAGCTCGGCGGGACCGCCCGCCGCGTACGCCGTGTACAGCTCGTGGATCTCGGCGGGCAGCCGGAAGATCGAGTAGGAGTCGACGTTGCTGTGGTCGAAGGCGAGATACACGCTGGTGCAGTCGTCCCGCACCACCGCCGCGTAGAGGAAGTTGGGCCAGCCCAGCGCGTCCGCCGCCACGTCGAAGCGGCCCTGGAGGTGGCGCACCAGCTCCGCCGGGTCGGTGAAGTCGCCCACCACCTCGCGGCGCAGCGACACCGCGTCCGGGCCGAGCGTGAAGCGCCGCATCTCGTCGCCCGACCAGCGGAAGCCGCTGCGCAGCGTCTCGTGGCGCAGCGTCCAGCCGACGAGCGCCCCCTCCAGCGCGTCCAGGTCGACCGGGCCGGGGATGTCGAACGACGTGCCCAGCCAGGTCGGCACGAACAGGCCGTCCTCGCGCACCGACCGGGCGGTCCTGATGTGCGACTCCTGGATGTAGGCGGGGGGCCGGGAGTCCTCGGGCAGCCGCGCGGCGGCGGCGACGGCGGCCGGACTGAGCGACCACTCCACGAGCCTGCCCGGCCGGACCTCGCAGTGCTGGATGTCGGTCACGCGCACGAGGCGACTCCGTTCACAGGGGGAGAAGGCCGCGGAGGAAAAAGGCCCGATCCAGGCAACAGCCCCCGCGCCCCCGACCACACGGGTGCACCGGCCGATTCATCGGATCGAGTGCCCGCCCGTCAACGGATCGGGTGGCCCTGCGAACGGGGGCACGATCTCCGGGACCGCCGGGCCCGCATCATCCGACCGTGATCGAGTCCAGCTTCTGCCGCAGATAGACGTGCGAGTCGACCGGCTCGTACGCCACCCGGCCGACCGGCGCGGGCACCGACTCCACGCGGGTGCCGGGGGTGCACTCGCCGAAGTACACCAGCGACATCAGCTCCTCGGCGGGCGCGTCGGCGGGCGGCGGCAGCACCCGGTGCCGGCCCGAGCGCCAGCGGTCGCCGGTCCAGCGGGCCATCAGATCGCCGATGTTGACGGTGAACGCGTCCGCCGCGAACGGCGCGTCCTGCCATCCGCCGTCGTCCGTGAAGACCTGGAGGCCGCCCTTGCCGGCCTGCCGGTCCAGGATCGTCACCGTGCCGAAGTCGGTGTGCGGGCCGATCCGGAACTGGCCCGGCAGCGGCTGCCCGATGGTCTCGGTGCCCGGATACCAGTTGATGTTGAAGCCGTACGTCGGATGCTCCATGTGCCGGCTGAAGAAGTCCGGTTCCAGCCCGAGGGCCTCACCGAGCAGCCCGAGGAGTTGCCGCTCCAGGGCCGCCATCGCCGCGAGGTACTCCTCGCACAGGGTGCGCAGCGCGGGCGTCTCGGCCGGCCACACGTTGGGCGCGTACCACTCGGCGTTGACCACCGGGTCCGCGAACGGCTCGTCCGTCGCGAAGGTCAGCGACTCCTTCAGGTCGGGCGGGGTCTCGGTGCCCTCGGCGTAGCCGTTGGCCTCCGCGCCCGGCCCGAGCCAGCCGCGGCCGCCGACCTTCGCCTCGTACGCCCGCTTCACCCCGGCGGGCAGCAGGAAGAACTCCCGCGCCGCCCGCCGGATGCCCGCGCGCAGCCCCGGGTCGACCCCGTGCCCGGTGACCAGCAGGAACCCGGCGCGCCGCAGGGCCTCGTCGACGGTCCGCGCGATCCCGGCGCGGTCCTCGGGCCCGCCGTGCAGCCAGGGGCCCAGGTCGATCGTCGGGACAGGGGTCTCACTCACCGATGTCCTCGTTCCACAGTGCCGGGTTCGCTTCGATGAAGTCGCGCATCAGGGCGGTGCATTCGGCGTCCTCCAGCAGCACGACCTCGACGCCGTGCGCGGCGAGCCAGTCGTGGCCGCCGTGGAAGGTGACCGCCTCGCCGACCACCACCCGGGAGATGCCGAACTGGCGGACCAGCCCCGAGCAGTACCAGCAGGGGGAGAGGGTCGTCACCATCGTCGTGCCGCGGTAGCCGGGCCGCCGGCCCGCCGCCCGGAACGCCGCCGTCTCCGCGTGCATCGTCGGGTCGCCGTCCTGCACCCGCCGGTTGTGACCGCGGCCGAGGAGGGTGCCGTCGGCGCCGTAGAGCGCGGCGCCGATCGGGATGCCGCCCTCGGCCAGCCCGGCGCGGGCCTCCTCGACGGCGGTCGCGAGCCAGGCGCCTGCCCGGCGCACATCCAGTGGTTCCACGTGTCCTGCCCCTTCCTGCCGCTGCCGCGGGTCAGCCCGTCGGGGTGTTCACTCGCAGGAGGAGCTTGCCCGTGGTGGTGCGGGTGTCCATCAGGCGGTGCGCCTCCGAGGCCTCCTCCAGGGGGAACTCGGCGGTCACCGGGAGGGTCACCGTACCGTCGAGCGCCTTCGCGAAGGCCCGGTCGGTGAGCTCGCGCAGCGCGGTCGGGTCGCTCTGGGCCAGGTTGAGGATCGAGAAACCGGCGACGGACAGGGCGAGCGGATACAGCTCGGGCTGGCCCACCGTCCACGCCGCCTCGCCGCTCGCGTTGCCGTACGACACCAGACGGCCCCAGCGGGCCAGCGACGCGAGGCTCGCGCGGAGCGTGGCGCCGCCCACCGGGTCCAGCGCCAGATCGACGCCCCGGCCGCCGGTCGCCTCGCGCACCGCCTGCCCGAAGTCGCCGGTGAACACCTCGTCGTAGCCGTGCGCGCGGGCGTGGGCCGCCTTGGCCGCGCTCGACACCACGCCGTACACCGCCGAGGCGCCCGCCGCCCGCGCCAACTGGCCGACGGCCGTGCCCACCCCGCCCGCCGCGCTCTGCACCAGCACCGTCTCGCCGGGCTGGAGGCGGCCCACGGTGTGCACGAGCGCGTACGCCGTCGGCAGCACGGACGGCAGGGTCGCCCCGGTGCGCAGGTCCACGCCGTCCGGCAGCGGGAAGACGGTCGCCGCGTCGGCCACCACCACGTCCGCGTACGCCCCGCTCTGCACGAGCGCGGCCACCTCCTGGCCGACGGCCGGACCGGTCACGCCCGCGCCGAGCGCCCGCACCCGGCCGGAGACCTCCAGGCCGGGCACGAACGGCAGCTCCGGCACCCGGTAGCCCTCCGCACGCGCCTTGAGGTCGGCGAAGTTGACCCCCGTCCAGGCGACGTCGACGCTCACCTGGCCGGGTCCCGGCGCGGGCACCGGAGCCTCCACCACCTTCAGGACCTCGGGACCGCCGTACTCCTGGAACTCGACCGCGCGCATGGCGCCACCTTCCCGCCGCAACAGCATGACGGAGGGTCAACACGCCTGCACCCGGGCTCACTTCCCCCCAGGTGGGGCGGGGTCAGCCGTCGGAGTCCTCGCCGCTCTCCCGCCGCCGCAGCTCCTCCTCGCGGCGGCGCAGGTCCGCCTCCCACTGGCGCAGCCGCGTCTCGTCCCCGGCGTCGCCCGGGGGAAGGGCGTCGCCCGCGGGCTTGTCGTCGGCCGCGGGCTTCGGCCCGCCGAGCGACTTCAGGAACTCGGGGTTGTCGTCGGGCGCCACCCAGACGGCGGCCGGCTCGCGGCGGCCCGGGGCGGCGGCACCGAAGGACGCGGTACCGGGGGAGGCGGGGCCGGGCGTGGTGCCGTCCGCGGGCGCGCGGCGCACCTTGCCGGCCAGCAGCCAGGCCACCGGCCCGACCAGCACCTCGCCGAAGAGCAGGATGACGATCACCCAGATCACCTTGGGCAGCCCGCGCACCTCTTCCTCGGGGGTGTTCAGACAGTCCACGAAGGCATAGATCCACAGCGCCAGGACCAGCAGATACGGCAGATAGCTGAGCACGGCCGGGCGATCCCCCAGAAGAGAGCGACGGGGCGTTGCACGGCCCCGGTGACCGGGCCAGGGTAGCGGCTGTCAGATACTGGGACACATGGCTTACGACGATCTTCGCTCCCTGCTCAGGGCACTGGAGCGCGAGGGCGACCTCAAGCGCATCAAGGCCGAGGTCGACCCGTACCTGGAGGTCGGTGAGATCGTCGACCGGGTGCAGAAGGCGGGCGGTCCCGCGCTGCTCTTCGAGAACGTCAAGGGCTCGGCGATGCCCCTCGCGATGAACGTCTTCGGCACCGACCGCCGGCTCCTGAAGGCGCTCGGCCTGAAGTCGTACGCCGACATCTCGGACAAGATCGGCGGGCTGCTGCGCCCCGAGCTGCCGCACGGCTTCGTCGGCGTGCGCGAGGCGTTCGGCAAGCTCGGCGCGATGGCCCATGTGCCGCCGAAGAAGGTGAAGGACGCACCCGTGCACGAGGTCGTCCTGCAGGGCGACGACGTCGACCTCGACGCGCTGCCCGCCCTGTTCACCTGGCCGCAGGACGGCGGCTCCTTCTTCAACCTGGGCCTGACCCACACCAAGGACCCCGAGAGCGGCATCCGCAACCTCGGTCTGTACCGGCTCCAGCGCCACGACCGGCGCACCATCGGCATGCACTGGCAGATCCACAAGGACAGCCGCAACCACTACCAGGTCGCGGCGCGGCGCGGCGAGCGGCTGCCGGTGGCGATCGCCTTCGGCTGCCCGCCCGCGGTGACCTACGCCTCCACCGCGCCGCTGCCCGGCGACATCGACGAGTACCTGTTCGCGGGGTTCATCGCGGGCAAGCGGATCGAGATGGTCGACTGCAAGACGGTCCCGCTCCAGGTCCCGGCCAACGCCGAGGTGGTCCTGGAGGGCTGGCTGGAGCCCGGCGAGATGCTCCCCGAGGGACCCTTCGGCGACCACACCGGTTTCTACACCCCGCAGGAGCCGTTCCCGGCGCTGACCATCGACTGCGTGACCATGCGCAGGCGCCCGCTGCTCCAGTCGATCGTGGTCGGCCGGCCCCCGACGGAGGACGGCCCGCTGGGCCGCGCGACGGAGCGTTTCTTCCTGCCGCTGCTGAAGATCATCGTCCCGGACATCGTGGACTACCACCTGCCCGAGGCCGGCGGCTTCCACAACTGTGCGATCGTCTCGATCGACAAGAAGTACCCCAAGCACGCGCAGAAGGTGATGCACGCGGTCTGGGGGGCACACATGATGTCGCTGACGAAGCTGATCGTGGTGGTGGACTCCGACTGCGACGTGCACGATCTCCACGAGGTCGCGTGGCGGGCGCTCGGCAACACCGACTACGCACGTGACCTGAGCATCGTCGAGGGGCCCGTCGACCACCTCGACCACGCCTCCTACCAGCAGTTCTGGGGCGGCAAGGCGGGAATCGACGCGACCCGCAAGTGGCCCGAGGAGGGCTACACGCGGGACGGCGGATGGCCCGAGATGGTGCTGTCCGACCCCGATACGGCGGCGAAGGTCGACCGCCGGTGGAAGGAGTACGGCCTGTGAGCAGCGCCTCCGCCGCGATCCCGCAGCCGGGACGCACCAAGGCCTTCCTGCGCCTGGTGATGATCGAGCACTCGGTCTTCGCGCTGCCCTTCGCCTACATCGCCGCGCTGACCGCGATGTACGAGTGGGACCACAACATCCACTGGGGCAAGCTGCTGCTGGTGACGATCTGCATGGTCGGCCTGCGCACCTTCGCCATGGCGGTCAACCGGATCATCGACCGGGAGATCGACGCGCGGAACCCGAGGACCGCCCACCGCGAGCTGGTCACCGGCGCGATGTCGGTGAAGCACGCCTGGACCGGCGCCCTGATCGCCGTCGTGGTCTTCCTCGGCTCCGCCGCCCTGCTGAACCCGCTGTGCCTTGCGCTGGCGCCGGTCGCGGTGATCCCGATGGTGGTCTACCCCTACGGCAAGCGGTTCACGAACTTCCCGCAGGCCATCCTGGGTCTCGCCCAGGCGATGGGCCCGATCGGCGCCTGGATCGCGATCACCGGCACCTGGTCCTGGGACGCGGTGATCCTCGGTCTCGCCGTCGGCATCTGGATCGGCGGCTTCGACCTGATCTACGCGTGCCAGGACGTGACGACCGACCGGGAGATCGGTGTGCGCTCGGTGCCGGCCCGGTTCGGCATCCCCGCCGCGATCCGGGGGGCGCGCGTCTGCCACGCCGTGACCACGGCCCTGTTCGTCTGGTACGGCCTGGCGACCGACGCGGGTGCCTTCTTCTGGCTCGGCGTGCTGATCGTCGCGGGCGCCTTCCTCTACGAGCACTCCATCGTGCGGCCGCACGACCTGTCCCGGCTCAACCGGGCCTTCTTCCAGGTCAACGGCTTCATCGGGATCGCCCTGTTCGGGTGCGCCCTGCTGGATCTGCTGGTCCGCGGGCTCACGCTCTGACGGCGGGCGCCCCCGCCCTCACGCTCTGACGGCGGGCGCGCCCGCCGGGGGCCGCCGGAAGAGGAAGGCGGCGGCGACGCCCGCGACCAGGCCGACCAGATGGGCCTGCCAGCTGACGTGGGTCTGGGTGGGCGCCAGCCCGAGCAGCATGGAGCCGCCCCAGACCGCGCCGACGAGCAGGCCGACCAGCACGCCGAGCGGCCGTCGCTCCACGAAGCCGGAGACGAGCAGGAAGCCGAACAGTCCGAAGATCAGACCGGAGGCGCCCGCGGTGTTGGTGTGCGCCGGGGATATCAGCCACACACCCAGTCCGTCCGCGACGATGACCAGCGCGCAGACCGCGGCGAACCGGCGCAGCCCGCCGAGCGCCGCGAGGAAGCCCATGACCAGCAGCGGCACGGAGTTGGCGGCCACATGACCGAAGCCGAAGTGGATGAACGCGGCCGGTACGACGTCGATCAGCTCGGACGGTTCGCGCGGCACGATGCCCAACGAGTCCAGCGCGTGCCCGCTGACCGAGTCGACGACCTCCAGCAGCCACAGCAGCGCCACCCAGCCGGTCATCAGCTTGGCCGCGGCCTTCGCGCGCGCTCCGGTGGACCACTCCAGATCCGTGCCCATGGCATCCCCCGATTCCTGACCCGTCCCGTCCTGGCAACGGCCGGGCCCCTCGACCCGTTCCCGTCGCGCGGCGCCGGATAGGCTCGGTGTCGTGAACCCAGCCAAGCCAGGAGACGCGGCGCGTACGCCTTGGATCGTAGGGGTGTCCGGCGCCTCCGGCACTCCGTATGCGGCCTCGGTGCTGCGTGCGCTGATCGCCGCCGGTGAGAGTGTCGACCTGGTGGTCAGCCGGGCCTCGCGGCTCACCCTGCTCGACGAGACCGGCATCTCCTACCGCGACGCGCACTGGCGGGACGACCTCGGCGAGTGGCTGTCGCGGGGCGCCGACGGCAAGCCCGGCACGTTCGCGGTGGACCTCGCGGACGTACGGCACTGGAGCGCGGGCGACCTGGCCGCGGGGCCGTCCTCGGGGTCGTACCCGAGCAAGGGCATGATCATCGTGCCCGCCTCCACCGCCTGTGTGGCCGGGGTGGCGCTCGGGCTGTCCAAGGACCTGCTCCAGCGGACGGCGAGCGTGACCCTCAAGGAGCGCCGCCCGCTGGTCGTGGCCGTCCGGGAGACCCCGCTGAACGGGCAGACGCTGCGTCACCTGGTCACGCTGGACGACGCGGGCGCCGCCGTGGTGCCCGCCTCGCCGGGCTTCTACGCCGGGGCCACCCACATCCAGGACCTCGTGGACTTCGTCGCCGGCCGGGTGCTGGACGCGGCGGGCGTCGCGCACGGGCTGTACCGGCGCTGGGCGGGCGAGCTGGGCGGCGGGGGCCGTACCGGCTGAGCGGCGGGCGGATCCGCGCACCCCGGCAGCAGTACCACGCAGCACGCATCACCTCATCTTCTCGAGAACTCTTCAGCGGAAGGCTTCGATCGCATGGACGCGGTGGACAGGCAGCTCATCCAGGCCCTGAGGGAGAACGGCCGGGCCTCGTACGCGGAGCTGGGGCGCCTCGTCGGCCTGTCGGGACCCAGCGTCACCGACCGCATCAACCGGCTGGAGGCGGCCGGTGTCATCACCGGCTACCGGGCCACCGTGGACGCCGCCTCGCTCGGTCTCGGGGTGACCGCGCTGATCGGCATCTCGCTCTCCGACGCCGCCGACCACGAGGACGTGGCGCGCCGGCTCAAGGACCTGTCCGAGATCGAGGACTGCTGGTTCATCGCCGGCGACGACTCGTTCATGCTCAAGGTGCGGGCCGCGGACGTGGACGGCCTGGAGAAGATCATCCGGCGCCTCTCGGGGACCAAGGGCGTCTCCCGGACCCGTACCACCATCGTGCTCTCCACCAAGTGGGAGAACCGCGTGGGCGGGCTGCCCGAGGAGGAGTGAGTCCGGCCCGGCCCCGGTCGCCCCGCGGGACGACCTGGGCCGGGGGGTACGGTTGGGTCACATTCCGTTGAAAGGTGTTGGCATGGACGTCGGGCTCAAGCGCGAGCTGGAGGAGAAGGTCCGCTCCGGTGAGCGGCTGTCCCGTGAGGACGGCATCGCGCTGTACGAGTCGGACGACCTGGCCTGGCTCGGCGGGCTCGCGCACGAGGTGCGCACCCGCAAGAACGGTGACGTGGTCCACTTCAACGTCAACCGGCACCTCAACATGACCAACGTGTGCACGGCGTCCTGCGCCTACTGCTCCTTCCAGCGCAAGCCCGGGGAGAAGGACGCGTACACGATGCGCATCGAGGAGGCGGTGAAGCTCGCCAAGGCGATGGAGTCGGACAACCTGACCGAATTGCACATCGTCAACGGGCTGCACCCGAACCTGCCGTGGCGCTACTACCCGCGCTCGCTGCGGGAGCTGAAGGCCGCCCTGCCGGGCGTCTCCCTGAAGGCGTTCACCGCGACCGAGATCCACCACTTCGAGACGATCTCCGGCCTCACCGCGTCGGAGATCCTCGACGAGCTGATCGACGCCGGTCTGGAGTCGCTGACCGGCGGCGGCGCGGAGATCTTCGACTGGGAGGTCCGCCAGCACATCGTGGACCACCGCACCCACTGGGAGGACTGGTCGCGCATCCACCGGCTGGCCCACGAGAAGGGTCTGAAGACCCCGGCCACCATGCTCTACGGCCACATCGAGGAGCCGCGCCACCGCGTGGACCACGTGCTGCGGCTGCGTGAGCTCCAGGACGAGACCGGCGGCTTCCAGGTCTTCATCCCGCTGCGCTACCAGCACGACTTCGTGGACATGAAGGACGGCAAGGTCCGCAACCGGCTCCAGGCCCGCACCACCATGGCGACGGGCGCCGAGTCGCTGAAGACCTTCGCGGTCTCCCGGCTGCTGTTCGACAACGTGCCCCACGTCAAGGTGTTCTGGGTGATGCACGGCATCCAGACCGCGCAGCTCGCCCTCCAGCACGGCGCGGACGACATGGACGGCTCGGTGGTCGAGTACAAGATCACCCACGACGCGGACAACTTCGGCACGCCGAACAAGCTGACCCGCGACGACCTGCTCGACCTCATCCGCGACGCCGGCTTCCGCCCGGTGGAGCGCAACACGCGGTACGAGATCATCCGCGAGTACGACGGCGCGGACCCGCTGCGCCGGGAGTCGCCGCAGCCGATGCGGGTGTGACCTGCGGGCGGCCCCCGGGTCGGGGTAAGAGGTAATAGGTACACTTCCCTTGTGCCTCTTACCTTCACCCTCGATCCCGCCGTGACCCCCGACCTGCGCGACGGCGTCCTCGACCTGTGGACGGACGTGTCCAACGCCGGCGGCTCGGTCGGCTTCGTGCCGCCGGTGCACCGCGAGGACGTCCGCCCCGAGCTGGTGAAACACCTGGTCGCCATGGCCGAGGGCCGCACCCGGCTGCTGGTCGGGCAGGACGGGGACGGACGGGTCGCCGCGACGGCGTTCCTCACCCTCAACACCCACCGCCTGATGGGCCACTGGCTGTGGCTCTACACGGTGATGGTCCACCCGCGTCACCAGGGCAAGGGCTACGGCCGCGACCTGCTCGCCGCGGCCGAGCGGGCCGCCCGCGGCATCGACGGCATCGAGGCGATACGGCTGACCTGCCGCGGCGGCGGCGGTCTTGAGCGGTTCTACGGCTCCTGCGGCTACAAGGAGGTCGGCCGCGTCCCCGGTGCCATCCGGGTCGCGCCCGGCGACGACCGCGACGACGTGTTCATGCTGCTGCCGCTGGACTGAGCCCCCCTGCCAAGATCGGCTTTCCTCCGTGCTTCACTGGACGGTGCCATTTGGCAATGTTCGTACCCATGGACCGGAAGAGTGGATTGAGATGCTCCGCTACACGCTGAAGCGCCTGGGGATCCTGGTGGGCTGCCTCGTGGTCGTCTGGGGCCTCGTCTACCTCGGGATCGCGCCGCGCGGCCTCGGCGACTCCAACGGCCTGTGGATCATCCTGTTGTCCCTCGTCATCTCCGCCCCGATCAGCTTCGTGGCGCTGCGCGGCGAGCGGGACCGGGCCTCCGTGCAGATCGTGCAGCGGGTCGACCGGATGAAGGCCAACATCGAGGCCAGCCGCAGCCAGGAGGACGACGCCGTGGACGCCGCCCGGGCCGACACCGCCGCCCCCGCGGAGCAGTCCGCCCCCGCGGAGCACCCGGCCGGCTGATCCGGCCGCTCCGGCCCCGCCGTGCCCGCCGCCTCCGGCCCCGGGTGGTCCTCCGTGAACCGGGCCGGTCGGTTTCCGGGCCGGGGCGCTCCCGGGCCCAACTAGGCTTGCCCCCATGGGTGCCGTGAAGACCAAGCGGATGCCGCGCGCGGTGCGGGAGCAGCAGATGCTCGACGCCGCCGTGCGGATCTTCGGCCAACGGGGGTACATGGCGGCCTCGATGGACGAGATCGCCGAACTGGCGGGCGTCTCGAAGCCGCTGGTCTATCTGTACCTGAACTCCAAGGAAGACCTCTTCACCGCCTGCATCCGCCGTGAGGCGTCGGCGCTGACCGAGGCGGTCCGGCGCGGGGTGCGGCAGGGGCCTTCCGCCGACCGGCAGCTGTGGGACGGGCTGCTGGCCTTCTTCACGCACACGGCGCGGCACCCGGACGGCTGGTCCGTGCTGCACCTCCAGGCCCGCACGCACGGCGAGCCGTTCGCCGCCGAGGTGACCGCGATGCGCGAGGAGATCGTCGCGTTCGTCACCGAGCTGATCGCGGTCGCGGCCCGTGACGCGCACCGCGACCCGCATCTGCCCGAGCGTGAGGTCGCCGGGCTCGCCGAGGCGCTGGTCGGCGCCGCCGAGTCGCTCGCCGCCTGGGCCAACGCCACTCCGGGCGTCACGGCGCGGCAGGCGGCGGCGACCCTCATGAACTTCGCCTGGGCGGGCCTCGGCGACCTGATGGAGAACCGCCCCTGGCCGGTGCCGCCGGTGTCCTCGGCGGATGGGGACTGAAGGGTCGCTCCCCGGGGCCTTGTCCGCCGGACCTGCCCCCAATGCGGCGCCCCACCCGCCCTCCACGCGGCGCCCCACCGGCTCTACGCGGCGCCCCACCCGCCCTACGCGGCGCCCCACTTCCGCAGCGCCGGGGCCACCCGCTGGTAGCCCACCTTGTACAGCGACGCGGCACCCCGACGGGCCACCCGGCGCACCGCGGTCCTGACCCGGCCGGGGTCGCCGGACTCCAGCGGGACCGGCAGCGGGCGGCCCCGCTCGTCCAGCCCGTGGCGCTCCAGCAGCCCGCCCAGATAGATCCCGGCGCGCCCCGGCGTGTAGTACGGCCGCAGCGGCGGCAGCGGGCCCGCGGCGCGCAGCGCGGCGATCCGGGCGCGGGCCGCGGCGTACGGGTCGGTCTTGCCGAGGCCCTGCGCGGCCGTCCACTCGGGGCGGGGCCGGGGCAGCGCGCCCGCGTCGAGGTCGTCCCAGGACGCCAGGCAGCCGGAGTGGATGAAGTAGTGGTTGCCGTGTGCCTCGCGGACCCCGAAGTCGGTGAGGATGGCGGTCGGGATGCCCCGGTGCATGGACTCCAGGGCGGCCGTGGAGCTGACCGTCACCAGCAGGTCGGTACGGTCGAGCACCTCGCCCATGTTGCCGTAGACCAGCTCCAGGTTGGGCGGGGCGGGCTCGGCGAGCTCCTCGACCAGCAACTGGTAGGGGTCGGCCTCGACATGGGTGGTGTGCTCGCCGGGCAGGCTGCGCAGCTTGATGAGCACCTGCCGGTCCGGGTGCAGCCGGGCGTGGCGCGCGGCCCGCTCCAGCAGCTTCAGCCGGGCGGCCTTGCCCTTGGGCACGGAGGGCTGGATGGCGAAGGTGAGGGTGAACGGACGGTCGGTGGACGGCTGGTAGGGGTCGCCGTCGAGGAACGGCAGCGCGCATTCCACCACCGACCGCGGGTCCACGCCGATGCTCTCGAAGGCGGCGCCGAACCGGGCGGCGTCGTAGGCCGAGTTGGCGAGGACGAGGTCGCTGCCCGCGCGGGTCATGAGGCCGTCGACCATCTTCTCGTAGACCACGCCGACGTATCCGGTGACGGTGATCGGCCGCACGGCCCGCCCCTCCCAGGCGAGGCCGAGACTGTGCGTGAGGGCGAGGACGGTGCCGCCGGAGAGGGCGAACACCACGACGTCCGCGTCCGCGAGCTGCTGGTCGTCGACGAGGTCGGCGGCGCGCAGCTCCCGGCGGGTGTCCGGCACGATGCCGATCTCTTCGAGCTGCCGCTCGGTGGGGGTGGAGCGGCCGACTACGAAGACCGCGTCCAGGGCGTGGGCGGGGGCGAGCCTGCGGGCCACTGAGGCACCCCACTTCCAGCGGGTGTCCGAGTCGGCGAGCACGGCGATGCGTCGGGGTCTGGGAGGCATGGCGGGACGTTAGAAACCGCATCTGAGAGCCGGATGAGCGACGGCTGGTCCTTGCGCGGAAATTCTGGGTGCGGGCTGTGGGGTGGGGTGGGCGGTCCGGGACGAACGGGGTAATTCCGGCCGTTCTCGAACGGTCAAGTCATGAGAAGTTCCATAGGAGTTCATGTTGATGGCGGCCCGGACCGGGCATGCTCAGAGGCTGCGCCGCTCGCATCGAAACCCCAAGCGGGGCTGCTGCTCATACTCGCCTGCGAGCCGTGGGGGCCTTTCGCGCAGTTCCCCGCGCCCCTTTCGGGGGCCGCTCGCAGCCGTGCCCCCGAAAGGGGCGCGGGGAACTGCGCGATCAGCCCCACTCGGCCGCAGATCTACAGGGGCGCGGGGAACTGTGCGAAAGGGGTCAGGGGGTGATCGTCGCGCGGAGGTGGACGCGGTCCTCGGGGCCGCGCAGTTCGAACCGCCCCGGCACCGCCGTATACGCCACCACCCCCGGCAACAGCACCGGCGCCCGGAACTCCGCCCGCACACACACCCGTTCCCCCGTACCGTGCGCCGCCAGGCAGCGCGCCAGCGTCCACATGCCGTGCGCGACGGTCCGCGGAAAGCCGAAGAGCCGGGCGGTGAGTGGATGCAGATGGATCGGGTTGAGATCCCCGGACGCGGCACCGTAGCGCCGCCCGACGTCCCCGCCCGGCCGCCACTCGTCGAGGACCGGCAACGGCGGCCCGGACGCCCAAGGATCGGCGGCCCGTGGCTCCGCCTCCGGCCGTTCACCCGCGCTCCGGTGCCGCGCCAGATAGGTGCTCGTCGACTCCCATACGACACCCCCGCCGTCCCGCGCCTCCGTGACGACGGTGGCCTCGGTGCCCCGCCGGTGCGGTGCCAGCCCCGCCACCCGCACCGCGAGTTCGTACGTCCCCTCCGCCGGAAGGGCCCGGTGCCGGGTGACGGTGATGGACGTGTGCACCAGACCGAGCAGCGGCAGCGGAAAGTCCCGGCCGCTCATCAGCCGCATGGCCAGCGGGAAGCCCAGTACGTGCGGATAGGTGACCGGCAGCGTCGTCGACCCGGCAAAGCCGCACACCCGCTCGTAGGCGGCCAGCCGGGCCGGGTCGGCGCGCACCCCGGGCAGCACCAGGCGGGTGCGCGGGAAGGCGGCGTCGGGCGCGGGCCGTTTGAAGGGGGACCGCAGGGCGCCCGCCGCGAGCGCGGGGCCGAGCGCGGGGGAGCCGGTGAGCACGACGGCGGCGGGCATCAGGCCCCCAGCAGGCTCTGGCCGCAGACCCGCACGACCTGGCCGTTGACCGCGCCGGAGGCGGGGTGCGCGAGCCAGGCGGTGGTCTCGGCGACGTCCTGCGGCAGCCCGCCCTGCCCGAGCGAGTTCATCCGGCGGCCGGCCTCGCGGAGGAACAGCGGGATCGCGGCGGTCATCCGCGTCTCGACGAACCCGGGCGCGACCGCGTTCACGGTGACCCCGTGCTCGGCCAGGGCGCGCGGCGCGAGCGAGCGGACCAGGCCGACGACGCCCGCCTTGCTCGCGCCGTAGTTGGTCTGCCCGGCGTTGCCCGCGATCCCCGCGATGGACGCGGTCGCCACGATCCGGCCGCCGGGGCGCAGGGTGCCCGCCGCGAGCAGCGCGTCGGTGGTGCGCAGCACGCTGCCCAGGTTGACGTCCAGCACCGAACTCCAGCGTTCGGCGGGCATGTTGACCAGGCGGCGGTCCCGGGTGATGCCCGCGTTGTGGATCAGCACGTCCAGCCCGTCGGGCAGCGCCGCGGCGATCCGGGCCCCGGCGTCGGGCGCCGTGATGTCGAGGGCGAGGGCGCTGCCGCCGAGCCGTTCGGCGACCGCGCGGGCGTCGCTCTCGGCGGCCGGGACGTCCAGGACGACGACCCGGGCGCCCTGCTCGGCGAGGGTGGCCGCGACCGCCTCGCCGATACCGCGGGCGCCGCCCGTGACGAGGGCGGTACGGCCGTGCAGCGGGTGGTCCGGGTCCTCGGGCGGGGCGGCCGGGCCGCCGGGAGCGTCGCCCGCGCCGACCTCGATCACCTGGCCGCTGACGTACGCCGACCGGGGCGAGAGCAGGAAGCGGAGGGTGGACCCGGCGGCGGCCGCGTCGGTGAGCCGCACCAGGTTCACCGTCCTGCCCCGCCCGATCTCCTTGCCGAGTGAGCGCACGAAGCCCTCCAACGCCTGCTGCGCGGCGGCCTGGTGGTGGTCCGCGGGGTCGGCGGGCGAGCCGAGGACGACGACCCGGCCGCTCACCGCGATCGACCGCACCACCGGATGCAGGGCCGCGTGCACCTCGGCCAGCGTGTCGAGGTCACGCACGCCGGTGGCGTCGAGCACCACGGCGGCGGGGCTCCCGGCGTCCGCGGAAAGGCCGGACGCGGCCGAGGAGCCGGGCGCGGCGAGTGAGCCGGACGCGGCCGACGAGCCCGTCCCGGCCGGCAGGCCGGTGCCCGCGAGGACCGGCGCCAGGTCGAGGTCCGACTTCCCGGCCGTGAGCTGGAGCAACGGGCCGTCGAGCGTGGGCCGCGCGCGTGACCAGCGGTGCAGTGCCGCCGGCTGGGGCAGCCCCAGCCGCCCGGTGAGGAACCGGCCGGGCGCGGTGCCGGTGAAACGCAGATATCGGTCCGCCATTGTCCCACTCCCAGTTCACCAATAACTTACTCTGAAGTAAGGTTACCGGAGGTAAGTCTAGGTGAAGGGTGAGGAGCAGGTCGATGAGTCCCGTGCAGCCCCCCGGACGGACGGCGACCGGCGTGCGCCGCGTGGCCGTCCTCGGCGGTACCCGCATCCCGTTCGCCCGCTCGGACGGCCCGTACGCCACCGCCTCGAACCAGGAGATGCTCACGGCCGCGGTGGACGGCCTGGTCGAGCGCCACGGCCTGCACGGGCCGGGCGCCGTGGACGAGTTCGTCGCGGGAGCCGTCCTCAAGCACAGCCGCGACTTCAATCTCGCCCGCGAGACGGTCCTCGGCTCCGCCCTCGATCCGCGCACCCCCGCCTACGACATCCAGCAGGCGTGCGGCACCGGGCTCCAGGCGATCGTCGCGGCCGCCAACAAGATCGCGCTCGGGCAGACCGAATCGGCGATCGCGGGCGGCGCCGACACCGCGAGCGACGCGCCGCTCGGCGTCGACGACGACCTGCGCCGGGTACTGCTGGAGGCCCGCCGTGCCCGGTCCGCGGGCGCGCGGCTGCGGGCCCTGGCCAAGGTGCGGCCGCGCCACCTGGTGCCCGACATCCCGCGCAACGCCGAGCCGCGCACCGGGCTCTCGATGGGGGAGCACGCGGCGGTCACCGCACGCGCCTGGGGTGTCTCGCGCGCGGCCCAGGACGAACTGGCCGCGGCCAGCCACCGGCGGCTGGCGGCGGCGTACGAACGGGGCTTGTTCGACGGCCTCGTGGTCCCCTTCCGCGGTCTCGCCCGCGACCAGAACCTGCGGCCCGACTCCACGGTGGAGAAACTCGCCGCTCTGAAGCCGGTGTTCGGCCTCGACGGGCCCGAACCGACCATGACCGCAGGCAATTCGACGCCGCTGACCGACGGGGCCGCGGTCGTGCTGCTCGCGTCCGAGGAGTGGGCCGAGCGGCGCGGGATCGAGCCGCTCGCCCATCTCACCGCCTGTGAGACGGCGGCCGTCGACTTCGTGCGCGGCGACGCGGCGGGCGGCGAGGACGGCCTGCTGATGGCGCCCGCGTACGCCGTCCCGCGGATGCTGGAGCGGGCCGGGCTCGGCCTCGACGACTTCGATCTCGTCGAGGTGCACGAGGCGTTCGCCTCCCAGGTGCTGGCGACCCTGGCGGCCTGGGAGAAGCGGGGCCTCGCCCCCGTGGACCGCGCCCGGCTCAACGTCGCCGGGTCCTCCCTCGCCACCGGCCACCCCTTCGCCGCGACCGGCGCCCGGATCGTGGCGACGCTCGCCGGACTGCTCGCCGAGCGCGGCGGTCCGGGCCGCGGCCTGATCTCGGTGTGCGCGGCCGGCGGCCAGGGCGTGACGGCGATCCTGGAGCGGTCCTGACGACGATCCAGGAACGGGCGTGACGGCGATCCGGCAGACGGCGGCCGCGAGGGCGGTCCGGGAGGAATCCCGCTGCTCAGAGCGGAGTTGAGGGGGCCTCATCTCCGTCCCCGACACTGCACAGCCCCGGCTCCGGTCCCGCCCCGGAACCGCACAAACCCCTCACAAGGGACCCGTACGATCTTCCGCCTGACCGCCGGTAACACCCGACCCGTGGCCCAGCACCGGTGAACGCCTCGGCATACGAGGCACGTACGAGATGCAGCAAGCAGTGAGCTGCTGCACGCCCGAGGAGTCGCCCGTGTCCACGTCCCATCCGAATGTTCCCGCCTCCTCCGCCACCACGGTCCCGGCCACCGACTACGACGGCGTGCCGGTCCTCAACGAGCCCAGGACCATCCGGCTCGACGGTGCCGTACGCGAGGCGTCCATGCCCCCGTTCGCCCCGCCCGTCACCCACGGGTCGCTGGCCGACCTGCCGTTCGAGAACGCGCAGACGGACGCCGGCGCGATCGTGCTCAGCCGGCGCGCCGCGGACGGCTCCTGGAGCGACGTGACCGCGCAGCTCTTCGCCGAGCAGGTCCTCGCGGTGGCCAAAGGCCTGATCGCGGAAGGGCTGGTGCCCGGCGACCGGATCGCCGTCATGGCCCGTACGACGTACGAGTGGACGCTCCTGGACTTCGCCGCGTGGGCGGCCGGCCTGGTGACCGTCCCCGTCTACCCGACCTCCTCCGTCTTCCAGACCCGCTGGATCCTCCAGGACTCCGGCGCCGTCGCCCTCGTCACCGAGACCGCCGCACAGGCCGCGGCCCTCGGCCCCGAGCTGGGGCACATCCCCGACCTGCGGCATCTGTGGGTGATGGAGAAGGGGCACGTGGAGCGGCTCGCCGAGCAGGGCGGGCCGGTGCCGGAGGCGGAGATCGCGGTGCGCCGCGGGATGCTCGGCCCCGACACCCTCGCCACCGTCATCTACACCTCCGGCACCACGGGCCGGCCCAAGGGCTGCGCGCTGTCCCACGGCAACTTCTTCGCCGAGGTCGACAACGCCATCGAGCTGCTGCACCCCGTCTTCAAGGCGACCACGGGCGACGAGCCGTCGGTCCTCCTCTTCCTGCCGATGTCCCACGTCTTCGGGCGGATGGTGGCGATCGCGTGCGTACGGGCGCGGGTACGGCTCGGGCACGCGCCCAGCCTGAAGGCCGAGGACCTGCTGCCCGACCTGGCCGCCTTCCGGCCGACCTGCCTGCTGACCATTCCGTACATGCTGGAGAAGGTGTTCAACAGCGCCCGCGCCAAGGCGGAGGCCGGGGGGCGGGTGGCCGCCTTCGACCGCGCGGCCGCGGTGGCGCGGCGCTACGGCGAGGCGCTGGAGGCCCGGCAGACGGGCACCGGCAACGGGCCCGGCCGGGGCCTGCGCACCGCCCGCGGCTTCTACGACCCGCTGGTCTACCGGCGCATCCGCGCCGCGATGGGCGGCCGGGTGCGGTACGCCATCTGCGGCGGCGCGCCGCTCGGACGCCGGCTCGCCGCGTTCTACGCCGGTGCGGGCATCGAGATCTTCGAGGGGTACGGCCTGACGGAGACGACGGGCGCCTCCACGGTGACGCCTCCGCTGAAGCCGCGGCTCGGGACGGTGGGGTGGCCGATGCCGGGCACGAAGGTCCGTATCGCCGCGGACGGGGAGATCCTGGTCGCGGGCGACCACGTCCTGCGCGGCTACTGGGACCCGCAGGCGGGCGGGGTCGTCCCGGCGACACGGGACGGCTGGCTCGCCACGGGCGACATCGGCGAGCTCGACGACGACGGCTATCTGACGATCACCGGGCGGAAGAAGGAGCTGCTGATCACCTCGGGGGGCAAGTCCGTGGCGCCCGCGCCGCTGGAGAACTGGCTGCGGGCGCATCCGCTGATCTCGCAGGTGCTCGTTCTCGGCGACCGGCGGCCCTACATCAGCGCGCTGATCACCCTGGACGAGCTGGGGCTGGCCCACTGGCGGCAGATGAACGGGCTGCATCCGGTGCCGGCGGAGCTGCTGCTGGACGATCCGGAGCTGTGGGCCGTGGTGCAGCGGGCGGTGGACGACGCGAACCGGCTGGTGTCGCGGCCGGAGTCGATCCGTCGCTTCGCGATTCTGCCGTGCGACTTCACGGAGGAGGCGGGGCATCTGACTCCGTCGATGAAACTCCGCCGCGAGGCGGTCCTGGCCACCTTCGCGGACGAGGTGGCGTCCCTCTACCCGGACTGACCCACCGGGGCTCCGCCCCGTGCCCCTTTCGGGTCCTCCGCTCCCCGCGGGTGCGTCGTGGCCGCTCGCGCAGTTCCCCGCGCCCCTTCGGTGCGCCTCTGCGAGGGCCCCTGAAAGGGGCGCGGGGAACTGCGCGAGCACGCACGACGGTGCGGCACGGACTGTTCAGGGGCGCGGGGAACTGCGCGAAAGGGGCCGGGGCTAGGCCCGGGGTTTCTGGGCCAGGAGGAATGCCTGGGGGCTTGTCTCGTCGTCCGCGGGCTCCCGCACCGTCGTCGAGTGGAGGACGAACCCCGCCCCCTCCAGCCACCCCGCCATGTCCGCCGGCCGCCGCCGCTGGAAGTCCAGCGTCACCGCGTGCCCCCACGGCCGCTCGTGCCGCCGCGCCACGTCCCCCGCCTGGAACCCCACCAGCAGCCGCCCGCCGGGCGCGAGCACGCGGTGGAAGCCGGCGAAGAGTTCCGGCAGCCGCTCCACGGGCGTGTGGATGCTGGAGTACCAGGACACCACCCCCGCCAGCGACCCGTCCGCGAGGCCGAGCTCCAGCATGGACCCCCGCTCGAACCGCAGGGAGGGGTTCTCGCGCCGGGCGATCGCCAGCATCGACTCGGACAGGTCGAGCCCGAAGACGTCGAGGCCGAGGGAGGCCAGCAGGCCGGTGGTCCGCCCGGGACCGCAGCCCAGATCCGCCACCGGGCCCGCTTTCCCCACGAGCTCCGCGAACATCCCGAGCAGGGCCCGCTCCAGCGGCCTGCGGGCGAGTTCGTCGCGGAAACGCTCGGCGTAGTCCTCGGCGACGGCGTCGTAGAAGAGGCGGGTGGACGCGATGAAGTCGGTGTCCGTCATGGGCGGGGACCCTAGCGGCGCCCACTGACAACGGGGGCCGGAGCGGCGGAGCCGTCCGATCGGATTATGTGAATGCCCGTGGGAGAAGAGTTCGCCGGAAATTCACGGGGAAAAGGCAGGAGCCCCGTCGCCGAAAGGCGCGGAGCTCCTTGGGTACTGCGTAGAGGACTGTTCCTGCGATCAGGCTCAGACCGGGGTGACGTTCTCCGCCTGCGGGCCCTTCGGACCCTGCGTGACGTCGAAGCTCACCTGCTGGTTCTCCTCGAGGGACCGGAAGCCGGTCGCGTTGATCGCGGAGTAGTGAACGAAGACGTCGGGACCGCCGCCTTCCTGGGCGATGAAGCCAAAGCCCTTTTCGGCGTTGAACCACTTCACGGTTCCGGTAGCCATAAGCCCTCCTTGGGCCCAAAGGGTTGCCCTGCTCCAGAACCTGCAAGTGTGAAACAGTGCCGCACAACTGCATATGTCTGAAAACGACGAGAGCCCGCGGTCACATGCTCCGCAGGCTCTGTACTGCAAGGGAAACCAAACTGCAACTTGCGGCGAGCCTAGCACGCGGGCCGCGGAATGCAATAGAGGTCAAGATCACGTCACTCGGACGTTTGAACGTCACGGACTCGGAGTGACGTCGCCGGACGAGGGGGCGAGGGCGGCACCGTACCGGACGGGGTCTAGTCTCGCGATGTGGACAATTCTCGCATCCGGCCGCGCGTCGGCCACATCCAGTTCCTGAACTGCCTGCCCCTGTACTGGGGGCTCGCGAGAACGGGCACCCTCCTCGACTTCGAGCTCACCAAGGACACCCCCGAGAAGCTCAGCGAGCAGCTGGTCCGAGGCGACCTCGACATCGGCCCCGTCACCCTGGTCGAGTTCCTGAAGAACGCCGACGACCTCGTCGCCTTCCCCGACATCGCCGTCGGCTGCGACGGCCCGGTGATGTCGTGCGTGATCGTCTCCCAGGTCCCGCTGGACCGCCTCGACGGCGCCCGGGTCGCCCTCGGCTCGACCTCCCGCACCTCGGTCCGCCTCGCCCAGCTGCTCCTGGCGGAACGGTTCGGCGTGCAGCCGGAGTACTACACCTGCCCGCCCGACCTCAGCCTGATGATGCAGGAGGCGGACGCGGCCGTGCTGATCGGCGACGCCGCCCTGCGCGCCAACCTCATCGACGGCCCGCGCTACGGCCTCGCCGTGCACGACCTCGGCACGCTCTGGAAGGAGTGGACGGGGCTGCCGTTCGTCTTCGCGGTCTGGGCGGCGCGCCGGGACTACCTGGAGCGCGCGCCGCAGATCACCCGCAAGGTCCACGAGGCCTTCCTCGCCTCCCGCAACCTCTCCCTGGAGGAGGTCGGCAAGGTCGCCGAGCAGGCCGCCCGCTGGGAGGAGTTCGACGAGCAGGTCCTGGAGCGGTACTTCACGACGCTCGACTTCCGCTTCGGCGCGGCCCAGTTGGAGGCGGTCACCGAGTTCGCCCGCCGGGTCGGCCCGACGACGGGCTTTCCAGCGGACGTGAAGGTGGAACTGCTTCAGCCGTAACCTGCATCCGATACATACGGGTTCCACGGCCCGGTCGCGCCGTCACGGCCACGCCGTCGCGGCCACGACCGCGGTCATGGATCCCGTACGGGTGGATCGGGGGAGGGGTGGGCGCCATGCAGCCGCTCGGTGCGGACGAACCCACCGTCGTGGGGCCCTACCGGCTGCTCGGCCGGCTCGGCTCGGGCGGGATGGGCCGGGTCTATCTGGGCCGCAGCGCGGGCGGCCGTACGGTCGCCGTGAAGATCGTGCATCCGCACTTCGCGCTGGACGAGGAGTTCCGGGCCCGCTTCCGGCGGGAGGTCGAGGCCGCCCGCCGGGTCGGCGGGGCCTGGACGGCGCCGGTCCTGGACGCCGACCCGGACGCGGCCGTCCCCTGGGTCGCCACGGCGTACGCGGCCGGTCCCTCGCTCGCCGCCGCGGTCACCGACGGCGGCCCGCTGCCCGCGCACTCCGTGCGCGCGCTCGGCGCGGGGCTCGCGGAGGCGCTCGCCGCGGTGCACGAACTGGGCCTGGTGCACCGGGACGTGAAGCCGTCCAACGTGCTGCTCACCCTGGACGGCCCGCTGCTCATCGACTTCGGCATCGCCCGCGCCACCGACGGCACCGCCTCGATCACCTCCACCGGCGTCTCCATCGGCTCGCCCGGCTACATGTCGCCCGAGCAGATCCTCGGCAAGGGCGTCACCGGCCAGGCCGACGTCTTCTCGCTGGGCGCGGTGCTGGTCCACGCGGCGACCGGCGAACCGCCCTTCCGCGGGGACTCCTCGGCCGCGCTGCTCTACAAGGTCGTCCACGAGGAGCCGGAGCTGGGCGCGGTCGGCGGCGAGCTGCGGGAGCTGGTGGCTTCCTGCCTGGCCAAGGACCCCGGCACCCGGCCGACGCCCGCGCGGGTGGCCGCCCGGCTGGCGCCCGAGGGCGCGGCCCGCCTGGTCGCCGGCGGCTGGCTGCCCGGCGCCCTGGTCGAGCAGGTCAGCCGCAGCGCCGTACAACTGCTGAACCTGGAGGCGGCGGGGACGCCCGAGACCCCGCCGTCGGGCCCGGTGGCCTTCGCCAGTCCGTCGGTGGGGGAGGCGGCGGGCGCGTTCGGGCCGCCGCCCCTGATGCCGGACACCGGCCCGCCCCGTCCGCCTCACCCGCCCGCGACCGGGCCGTACGTGCCGGAGCCGCGCGACGCCGTACCGGGACAGGGGCAGGCCGCCGCACCGGGACCGGGTCGGGCCGCGGCGTCAGGGCCGAACCAGGCCGCCGCACCGGGACCGCACCGGACCGCCGTACCCGGACCCCATCAGGCCGGCCCCGGGCCGCACCCGGCCGTCCCCGGACCGCACCACGCCGGGTCCGGGCAGGACCGTTTCGCCGGGTTCGGCAAGGAGACCCCGCTCGGCGCCGACACCCCGTTCGGCGCGAACACCGCGCCGGGCACCGGCATGGCGCCCGGCATCGGTGCCGCGCCGGGCACCGGCACCGCGCCCGGCACGGCGGCCGCGTCCGGAGGCGAGACGCGGCCCGGTACCGGCTCCAGGTCCGGCCGTGGACCGGGCCGCCTGTCCGTCTCCGTTGCGGCCGACTCCGTGCCCGGGACCGACGGGCGCGGGCGGCGGATGAGCTGCACGGTGGCGCTGGCCGTCGCCGGGGCGCTGGCCGCGGTGACCGTCGGCTCGGTCTTCGTGTTCGACCTGCTGCCGGGCCACGGCAGCGACAAGGACAGCGCCGGGAGCCCGCCCGGCCGTACGTACTCCTCGGCCCCTGGTGCCACCGGCGCCGAGCCGACCACCGGCGACGAGCCCACCGTCGGTTCCTCCGACGAGCCCGCCCCGACCACGACCGCGAGCCCCTCCGCGAGCGGCGGTCCCGGCGCCGTGCCCGCCCGCTATCTCGGCACCTGGGAGGGCCAGGGCACCGGGCTCGGCGGCACCGTGCCCATGGGCACCTTCCGGGTCACCGTCCACCAGGCCGCCACCGGCGCGGAGTTGGGCCAGGTGCGCAACACCGACCCGCTCGGCACCAGCGTCTGCGTGGACGTGCTGACCCTGGAGAAGGTGAGCGGCGGCCGGCTGGTCGCCCGCGCGAAGGGCGCCGACTCCAACCCGGCGACCTGTTCGCAGGCCGCGAGCACGGTCTATCTGACCCCGTCCGGCGACGGCCTGACATACCGGTCCGACAGCACGGACTCCGGCGAGCCCGAGGCCACGTTGGCCAGGACGGACTGATCGTCCGGCCGGGCGACTGACCGGCCGTCCGGCCGGCCGGTGACCGCATCGGCCGCCACCCGGTGCCTCGGCCCGCCCGGCCCCGGCCCGTCGCCGGTGCCGGGAAAGCGCTGGCGTAGGCTGGTTCGGTCAGTCCACCCCGTGACGAAAGGGACGCCCCCGGTGACCGAGAAGGCCGACCTCCCGTCTGTCGACATCACCGCCGTGCTCGACCGCGCCGCGGCGGGTGGGCGGATCACGCCCGAGGAGGCGCTCGTCCTCTACCGCGACGCCCCGCTGCACGCGCTGGGCGCCGCCGCCGACGCCGTACGCCGCCGCAAGTACGCCGGGACCGAGCACATCGCGACGTACATCATCGAGCGCAACATCAACTACACGAACGTGTGCGTCACGGCGTGCAAGTTCTGCGCCTTCTACGCCGCCCCCAAGGACACCGCCAAGGGCTGGACGCGGGACCTGGACGACATCCTGCGGCGCTGCGCCGAGACCGTCGAACTCGGCGGCACCCAGATCATGTTCCAGGGCGGCCACCACCCGGACTTCGGCGTGGAGTACTACGAGAAGCACTTCCGCGCCATCAAGGACGCCTTCCCGCAGCTGGTGATCCACTCGCTGGGCGCGTCCGAGGTCGAGCACATGGCCCGGATCTCCGGCGTGTCGGTCGAGGAGGCCATCACCCGGATCCACGAGGCCGGTCTCGACTCCTTCGCGGGCGCCGGCGCCGAGCTGCTGCCGGCCCGTCCGCGCAAGGCCATCGCCCCGCTCAAGGAGAGCGGCGAGCGCTGGCTGGAGATCATGGAGGCCGCGCACGGCCTCGGCGTGGAGTCCACGTCCACGATGCTGATGGGCACCGGCGAGACCAACGCCGAGCGCATCGAGCACCTGCGGATGATCCGTGACGTGCAGGACCGTACGGGCGGCTTCCGGGCCTTCATCCCGTACACCTACCAGCCGGAGAACAACCACCTGAAGGGCCGCACCCAGGCCACGATCTTCGAGTACCTGCGGATGATCGCGATCGCCCGCCTGTTCCTCGACAACGTCCAGCACATCCAGGGCTCCTGGCTGACCACCGGCAAGGACGTCGGCCAGCTCACCCTGCACTACGGCGCCGACGACCTCGGCTCGATCATGCTGGAGGAGAACGTCGTCTCCTCCGCCGGTGCCAAGCACCGCTCCAACCGCATGGAGATCATCGAGCTGATCCGCCGGGCGGGCCGGGTGCCGGCGCAGCGCGCGACGACGTACGAACACCTCGTGGTGCACGACGACCCGGCGAACGACCCGGTCGACGAGCGGGTGATGTCGCACATCTCGTCCACCGCGATCGAGGGCGGCACGGCCCACCCCGAGCTGAAGATCCTCGCGTCCAACTAGAGCCCACCAGAGGCCCTGTGCTCACTCTTCACGTCGCCGAACAGTCGCCCGAGGCGGCGGTGCTGGCCGACGGCGCGTCCGTCGCCGCCGTCGGTCCCTTCGCGGACCTGGCCGCCGCCCATCCGTCGGCGCGGGTGCGGCGCTGGCCCGGCATCCTGACGCCGGGTCTGCTGAACCCGTACGGCCCGGAGTTGCTGGAGGGCATGTACCACCCCGACCCGCGCGAGGCCGACGCCCTCGGCACCGAGCCGTTCGGCGGGGCGCGGGCCCGGGAGATCTTCCGCGCCGATCCGGCGCGTCTCGGCGCGAGCGCGCGGCGCGGGATCCAGCGGATGCTGGCGCACGGCACGGTGGCGCTCGCCGGGGAGCTGCGGGCGCGGGCCGTGGTGGACGCGGTGCGCCGGGCCGGGCTCGCGGTGGGGCAGCGGCCCGACCGGCTGCCGGGCCCCGCGGCGCTCTCCCCGACCCCGCTGATCCTGCTGCCGGGGCTGGTGGCGGGCGGCCCCGCCCGGTTCGCCGTGTTCGACGTCGCGGACCGCGCCGACCTGGTCCGGCGCGGCGCGGGCACCTGCGTGGCGACCGTGATCGGCGGACGGCTGGTGTACCGGGCCCGCTGACGACGCTCCACTCGGCTCGCTCCGGCGGGTTGCGTCGCCCGTTCCGGCGGGGTCCGTCGCCCGTTCCGGCGGGATGCGCCGCCCGCGTTCCGCTCAGCCCGCCAGCGCCTTCCCGAACGCCCCCGCGCTCTGCTGCACGCCGCTGCAGTCCGTCGCCGCGTCGTCCGAGGCCGCGTCGCCGCCCGTGCACTGCTGATCGCGGAAGGACGACCACATGGACACCCAGGCGATCTTCTTGGTCTCCGCGAACTTCCGCACCTGCGCGGCGTCGGACAGCGTGAACGTCTCGCCGTGGACGTCGTTGACCCCGATCATCGAGGTGAGCGCCATGCCCTTCCAGGCGCCCGCGTCGGAGGTGCCGAAGACCTTCCGCAGCTGGGCGTGGGCGGCCGTCGCCGAGGTGACGGCGTAGTCGCCCATGTCGCCGCCGTACGACTCGCCGTAGTTCATCGTCATCAGATTGACCGTCGAGACCTGGACGTCGAACTTGTTCGCCGACTTCAGCAGGGCGAGGCTGTCCGCGTCGAGCCCTTCGGGCATGACGGGGAGCGTGAACGACACCTTCAGAGCGGGCCGTTCCTTCTGCAGTACGGCGATCGCCGCGGACCGCATCGCGACCGAACCGGAATCGGCGAGCTGGTCCCCCTCGACGTCGAAGTCGGCCTGCGTGGCGCCCGCCGCGTCCAGCGCCTTCCCGTACGCCGCCGCGAGCTGCGTGACGTTCCCGCAGGCCGACGCGAGTTCCTTGCCGGACGCGCCGCCGAAGGACACCCGCACCGTCGCGCCGTCGGTCTTCAGTTGATCGATCCGGGATTTCACGGCCGCGTTCCCGATGCCGTACTCGCCGTTCCACTCCGGCGTGCAACTGCTGCCGTCGGAGATCACGAAGGCCAGGTTGTACGTCGTCGGGGAGCCCGCCGCGTCGTTGCCGGAGGCCGTCGTGGCGCTGACGTACGGCGCGTACGACGTGCCCGACGCCGCCGCGGACGGTGTGCCGCCGCCCTCGGGGGCCCCCGCCGCCGCGTCCGACGTGCCGCCGCCGGACCCCGAGGAGCACCCCGCGACCGCCACCAGGGCCAACAGCAAGGTGAGCCCGCCGGCCGGCCTCAGGTGATTCCTCATCGCACACGCACCCGCTCTCGTGATTTGTGTCCCAGCATCGAAACAAACTCCGTTCCGCCTCAAAAATCTCTCATACACGCCCGGCGTTCAGGAGAATCGGGAATTCACAGCTAACTCTGCAGTAGAGGGGGGCGAAGCAGGCAAATCGAGTCGGGCATATCGGGCAATCACCCTGTTTCTTCCCTCCCTGGATCGCGCAGGCGTTCCCGGAACCTCTCAGGAAGGTGACAGGTTAGGCCGTTCCTCAGGGGTATCTCACAAGAAGGTCGGTTTTGGCCATATAAAGCCTCTCTAACATCCGGGGAATGCATTCCGAGACCGTCATCGAAAGCCGCGCCGCCGGGAATCGTCGCCGACGCAAACGCGGCAACGGGTCCTCCCCCTCCGGAGGCCCTGTGTTCGTCGACACCTCCGGACGCCGGTCCAAGGTGCTGCGTCGTATCGGCCTGCTCGTCGGAACCGTCTGCCTCGGCTACACGGCGGTTCTGGCCATGGCCTTCATGGGCTGGGGCACCTCGCTCGACCCGTCCTCGCTGCTGCCCTTCGACAGCGGTCAGAGCGCCCAGCGCCCCGGCTTCGGGCAGCAGGGCGGCCTCGGCCGCCAGGCCGGCCGGCCCACGGCCACGCCCTCGGCCACCTCCGGCTCGTCGTCCACGTCGGTCACCGGCTCGTCCTCGACGGCCGCCTCCGGCTCGTCCGCCGCGGCGACCGCCGGCTGACGGGACGCGACCGCACATGACCACATCGACGCCCTCGCGCGGCCGTCGCCGCGCCCCCACCCGTATCGAGCGCGCGGCGGGCAGGGCCGCCGCCCTCCAGAAGCCCCGTGTCATCCTCGCCCTGCTGCTCCTGCTCGCGCTCACCTGCGTGATGCTGCTCGACGGCTATCTGCGGGCCGAGGTCGGCGGCGACGAACGGGTGCGCAGCGGGGCCAGTTCCAGCAAGGTCCCCGACAAGATCCTGAACGGCGGCCCGATCCTGACCTTCCGGGGCGGGCAGGCCCGCACCGTCTCCGTCCCGGACAAGACCATCGCGCTCACCTTCGACGACGGGCCCAACCCCACCTGGACCCCGCAGGTTCTCAAGATCCTCGAGGAGAACGACGTCCCGGGCACGTTCTTCCTGGTCGGCTCGATGATCTCGCGCTACCCCGACATCGTGAAGACGATGGTCGAGGACGGCAACGAGGTCGGCGTCCACACCTTCACCCACGTCGACCTCTCCTACCAGAGCGACGCCCGGATCGACCGCGAGATGGAGCAGACCGAGCTGGCCCTCGCGGGCGCGGCCGGTATCACCACCACGCTCTTCCGGGCGCCGTACTCCTCGGAGACGGACGCGATCGACAACTACAGCTGGCCCGTCTACCAGAAGCTCGGCGAAGAGGGCTACACCAGCGTGTTCGTCGACACCGACAGCGACGACTGGAAGCGGCCGGGCGTCTCCGACATCGTCAAGTGGGCCACGCCCAAGGGCAGCAAGGGGGCGTCGGTCCTCTTCCACGACGCGGGCGGCGAGCGCTCGCAGACCATCAAGGCGCTGCCCGAGTACATCAAGAAGATGAAGGCGAAGGGCTACACCTTCACCACCATCAGCGGCGTCATGGAGAAGCAGGGCGCCGCGTCCCGGCAGGCGGCCGGGACCGGCGCGGCGGGTTCGGCGGGCGCCTCCGGCACGCAGACCGCGGGTGCGTCTGGTGCGTCGGGCGCTTCCGGCAGCGGTGCGGCGGCGACGGCGGGCGGCCAGGGCACCGCGCCCGGCGCGTCCGGCGGCGCGGGGTCCACCGGCTCCGCCCTCCAGGCCGCCCACCACAAGGCCACCGGCACGATCCTCTACGAGGGCAAGGCGCTCCTCGCGGCGGTGGCGATCGCCGAATGGGCCGTGCCCGCGCTGTCCGTGGGCCTGATGATCGTCGGCGTCGCGGTGATCGGCCGCTTCGGCATGATGCTGATCCTCGCCCGCCGCCACTACCGGCAGCGCAACAGACGCCGGTTCACCTGGGGGCCGGCCGTCACCGAACCGGTGAGCGTGATCGTCCCGGCGTACAACGAGAAGGAGTGCATCGCCAACACCCTCAAGTCGCTGGCGCAGAGCACCCATCCGATCGAGATCATCGTCGTGGACGACGGCTCGACCGACGACACCGCCGAGATCGCCGAGTCCCTCGGCTACCCCAACGTCCGCGTCATCCGCCAGGACAACGCGGGCAAGCCCGCCGCGCTCAACAACGGCGTCCGCAACGCCCGGTACCCCATCGTCGTGATGATGGACGGCGACACGGTCTTCGAGCCGGACACCGTGCACCGGCTGGTGCAGCCGTTCGCCGACCCCGGGGTCGGCGCGGTCGCGGGCAACGCCAAGGTCGGCAACCGCGACACGATCATCGGCGCCTGGCAGCACATCGAGTACGTCATGGGCTTCAACCTCGACCGCCGCATGTACGACCTGCTGCGCTGCATGCCGACCATCCCCGGCGCCATCGGCGCGTTCCGCCGGGACGCGGTGCTGGAGGTCGGCGGGATGAGCCACGACACGCTCGCCGAGGACACCGACATCACCATCGCGATGCACCGCGCGGGCTGGCGGGTCGTCTACGAGGAGCACGCCAAGGCCTGGACCGAGGCCCCGGGTTCGCTGGCTCAGCTGTGGTCGCAGCGCTACCGCTGGTCCTACGGCACCATGCAGGCGCTGTGGAAGCACCGCAAGTCCCTGACGGACAAGGGGCCTTCGGGGCGGTTCGGCCGGGTCGGGATGCCGCTGGTGGTGATCTTCCAGGTGGTCACGCCGGTCTTCGCCCCGCTCATCGACGTGTTCACCCTCTACTCGATGATCTTCATCGACTTCCGGGCCGCCCTGCTCGCCTGGCTCGCGGTCCTCGCGCTCCAACTCACCTGCGCCGCCTACGCGTTCCGGCTGGACCGGGAGAAGTACCGCTATCTGCTGATGATGCCGCTCCAGCAACTGGCCTACCGGCAGATGATGTACCTCGTCCTCATCCACTCCTGCGTCACCGCCCTCACCGGCGGCCGCCTGCGCTGGCAGAAGCTCAAGCGCACGGGCGAGGTCGGCACCCCGGCGGGGGCGGGCCGGTGAGCCGGGAGCGGCAGGCGTACGGCGGTCCGCCGGCCGGCGCCGTGGAGGTCCCCCGCGCGCCGCGGCACGCGGGGGAGGCCGCCCCCGTGTCGCGGCGGCGCGGCCGGGCCTCCCGGCGCGCGGCCGCCCCGGCGGGCCGGGACCGCTACTTCGACACCCTCCGCGCGGTGGCCCTCGTGCGCGTCGTCGCCTATCACACCTTCGGGTGGGCCTGGGCGGGCATGGTCTTCCCCTCCATGGGGATCATGTTCGGGCTGGCCGGCACCCTCATGGCCAAGTCGCTGGAGCGCCCCGCCCTGAAGGTGGTCCGCGGCCGGCTGCGGCGACTGCTGCCCCCGTTCTGGTTCTGGGGCTTCTTCGTCGTGCTGGCGATGCTGGTCCACGACTGGATGCCGGGCTGGCAGATCGTCTACTGGGTCGTGCCGCTGGGCGACCCGCCCGGCAACGCCTGGGGCGAGCAGGCCTGGGAGATCCTCTGGTACCTGCGCACCTACCTCTGGTTCGTGCTGCTCTCCCCGCTGCTGCTGCGGGTCTTCCGGCTGGCGCCCGTCCCGGTCCTGCTGCTCTCGCTCGCCCCGATCCTGGTGCTGAACTTCCTCTGGTCCGGCCCCGACAACCGCTTCGGCAGCGCCCTGTGGGACCTGTCGACGTACCTCTTCTGCTGGCTGGCCGGCTTCGCGCACCGCGACGGGGTGCTCCAGCGGCTCAAGCCGTTCGCCGTCGTCGTGCTCTCCCTCGCCGCGATCGGCTACGGCGGCTGGTACGCCTTCTCCCACCAGGCCGACTTCGGCACCTACGACCTGGACGAGAACCCGCTCGCCCAGGCGTTCTGGTCGGCCGGGACCGTGCTGCTGCTGTTCTGGGCCAAGGCGTGGTTCCGGGTCGACTTCGCGTGGCTGACCAGGTTCCGCCGCCTCGACCGGGTGGTGGCCGTCTTCAACGCCCGCGCCGTGACGATCTACCTCTGGCACGAGATCGCGCTGGTGCTCGCCGTGCCGCTGATCGACCAGTTCTGGAACGTGCCCGCGTTCGAGAAGTACCTGCCGCTCGACAGCCAGTGGTTCATGTTCGGCATCGGCTGGATCCTGATCGGGATGTTCGTGGTGGCCTGTGGATGGGTGGAGGACGTGGCGGCGCGGAAGAAGCCGAGGCTGCTTCCGTGACGCCGTACCCCCTCCTGACGCGGACGCCGTACCCCGTCCTGACACAATGGGCGGGTGACCCGCGCATCCCTGGACAAGCAGCCGCACGAAGTCGCTTCGATGTTCGACAACGTGGCGGAACGGTACGACCTCACCAACGACGTGCTGTCCCTGGGGCAGGACCGGCGCTGGCGCAAGGAGGTCGCGAAGGCGGTCGACGCGCGCCCGGCGCAGAAGGTCCTGGACCTCGCGGCGGGCACGGCCACCTCGTCGCTGCCCTTCGCGCAGACCGGCGCCTACGTCGTCCCCTGCGACTTCTCGCTGGGGATGCTCCAGGTCGGCAAGAAGCGCAACGCGTGGCTGCCGTTCACCGCGGGCGACGCGACCAGGCTGCCGTTCAAGGACGACACCTTCGACGCGGTGACCATCTCCTTCGGCCTGCGCAACGTGCAGGACACGGACGCCGCGCTGCGCGAGATGTACCGGGTGACCCGGCCCGGCGGGCGCGTGGTGATCTGCGAGTTCTCCCACCCCACGTGGGCCCCGTTCCGCACCGTCTACACCGAGTACCTGATGCGCGCGCTGCCGCCGGTGGCCCGCGCGGTCTCCTCCAACCCCGACGCCTACGTCTATCTCGCCGAGTCCATCCGCGCCTGGCCCGACCAGCCCGCGCTGGCCGAGCGGCTGCGCAAGGCGGGCTGGTCCCGGACCGCGTGGCGCAACCTCTCCGGGGGGATCGTGGCGCTGCACCGGGGCTTCAAGGACAGCTGAGCGGGGCGCCCGGCCCGCGCGGGCTGAGGGTTCGCGCGGGCTGAGGGTTCGCGCGGGCTGAGGGTTCGCGCGGGCTGAGGGGCCGGGCTGTCTCGCGGGGCTTCCGGCAGCGGTCGATCGGCGGCCGGTCCGTGGCCGGTCGGCGACCGATCAGTGGTAGATCAGTGGTCGATCAGCGCTTGATCAGCGGTTGAGCATCTCGAACGTGTCGCCCGGCTCGTCCAGTTCGCGCTGGAGACCGCCCCGGGGCGGGCGGGGGACGCGCGGCTCGCGGATGCCGCCTCCGCCGTCGCCCTCGCCGAAGGTGAACCACACGTAGACCATCGAGTCGCGCGGCACCTCGGCGCCGGGCTGCGGGAACTGCCGGACGACGTAGTCGACGACGGCGAGATGGAAGTCGGGCCGGTCCGGCGCGTTGAGGAACAGGCCCTGGGCCTGCGCCGTCTCGCGTGCGTCGACGGCCATCAGACCGACCAGCCTGGGCACCCGCACTTCAGGTGTTTTCTGCGTTATGCGCATGGATGTCACCCCCAGCGGTACTCGCAGGGTAACCGGCCAGGGGTGTCATCCGGAAGCGTCAAGTGGCTTACTGTGACAATCAGTTACTCTGCGTCACAGATCAAGGCGGTAGCAGTGTCCCGTCCGCTGCGACACCGGGGTCACGAAGGTCTCGGCGAGCCGCATCCCCAGCCGCCGGGTGACCGCGATCGACCGTTCGTTGCGCGCGTCGACCATCGCCACCACGCGCGGCACGCCCCGCGCGCGCAGCCGCTCCAGCGTCTCCTCGGCCGCCGCGGTCACATACCCCTTGCCCCAGGACGGGCGGGCGAGCCGCCAGCCGATCTCCGTCTCGCCGGCCGGGCCCCAGTCCCACGGCCACGGCTGGGCGCCGGTGAAGCCGAGGACGCCGTCCTGCTCGTCGACCATGGTCCACAGACAGAAGCCGTGTTCGGCGTCGTGCCGCCGCTGGCGGGCGGTGAGTTCCTCGTAGACCGACAACTCCGCGGCGGAGCCGCCGTGGAACTCCATCACCTCGGGGTCGGCGAAGGCCCGGTGCCAGGCGAACGCGTCCTCATGAGTGGGTACCCGCAGGCGCACGACAGGGAGAGCTCGGTTCACGGGGGCAGCCCTTCAGCCGGGTGATCACGTCTGCTGCATAGACTGCCCATGTCCGGTGCCGGTCGGCACGCAGATTTGCAACTTGGGGAGATCCCGCCGTGACCGTCGTGACTGAGCCCCTCTCCGAGAACACCGCCGATGTGATCGTCGTCGGCGCGGGGCCGGCCGGCTCCACCACCGCGTACCACCTCGCCCGCGCCGGACTCGACGTACTCCTGCTGGAGAAGACCGAGTTCCCGCGCGAGAAGGTCTGCGGCGACGGTCTCACCCCGCGCGCGGTCAAGCAGCTCGTGGCGATGGGCATCGACATCTCGGAAGAGGCGGGCTGGCTGCGCAACAAGGGCCTGCGCATCATCGGCGGCGGCGTCCGGCTGGAGCTGGACTGGCCCGATCTCGCGTCCTTCCCGGACTACGGCCTCGTCCGCAAGCGGGACGACTTCGACGAGCAGCTGGCCCGCCAGGCCCAGAAGGCGGGCGCGCGCCTCTTCGAGCGCTGCAACGTCAGCGGCCCGATCGTCGACGAGCGGACCGGGCGCATCACCGGCGTGACCGCCAAGCTCGGCGAGGAGAAGCGCGAGGTCACCTTCCGCGCGCCGCTCGTCGTCGCCGCCGACGGCAACTCCACGCGGCTCTCCCTCGCGATGGGCCTGCACCGGCGCGAGGACCGCCCGATGGGCGTGGCCGTCCGCACGTACTTCAACTCCCCGCGCCACGAGGACGACTACCTGGAGTCCTGGCTGGAGCTGTGGGACCGCCGGGGCGCCCAGGACCGCCTGCTGCCCGGCTACGGCTGGATCTTCGGCATGGGCGACGGCACCTCCAACGTCGGCCTCGGCGTCCTCAACACCTCCGCCTCCTTCAAGGAGCTGGACTGGCGCGAGATCCTCAAGGCGTGGTGCGCGTCCATGCCGGAGGACTGGGGCTACACCCCGGACAACATGACCGGCCCGATCCGCGGCGCCGCCCTGCCGATGGCCTTCAACCGCCAGCCGCACTACACCAAGGGCCTGCTGCTCGTCGGCGACGCGGGCGGCCTGGTGAACCCGTTCAACGGCGAGGGCATCGCCTACGCCATGGAGTCCGGCCAGCTCGCCGCCGACGTCATCGTCCAGGCCCACGCCCGCCCGACCCCGGGCGGCCGCGAACTCGCCCTCCAGGGCTACCCGCGCGTCCTCAAGGACACCTACGGCGGCTACTACACGCTGGGCCGCGGCTTCGTGAAGCTCATCGGCAACCCGAAGGTCATGAAGATCGCCGCCCAGCGCGGTCTGACCCACCCGATGCTGATGAAGTTCACCCTGAAGCTCCTCGCCAACCTCACCGACCCCACGGGCGGCGACGCGATGGACCGCATCATCAACGGCCTGAGCAAGGTCGCCCCGAAGGCCTGACGGCCGCCCCCGGGGAGCCGGGACCCGGGGCTGCTCCGGAACGGCGCCGGAACAGCCCCAGGGCGGCCCTGGGCCTCCTAGGCGTCCAGGGTGTCCTGGGCGTCCAGAGCGTCCAGGGTGTCCGCCGTCGTCGCCCGCCGGGCGAAGACCTCCTCCCGGCGCGACGCCATCTGCCGCAGCGCCTCCTTGCGGTCGCGCCTGGAGAGGCGGTCCAGATACACGTGCCCGTTCACGTGGTCGGTCTCGTGGGCGAGGCAGCGCGCGAAGTACCCGGTGCCCTCGATCACGAGCGGGGCGCCGTCCCTGTCCTGCCCGCGCACCACCGCGCGGTCCGGACGCGGTACGTCCATGACCGCGCCCGGCACCGACAGGCAGCCCTCGCCCTCGTCGAGCAGCCGGCGGCCCCGCGCGGGCAGCGGGTCCAGCACCGGGTTGACGATGTGTCCGACATGTCGGACACCGGAGTCATCGGGGCAGTCGTACACGAACAACCGCAGATCGACCCCGACTTGGTTCGCCGCGAGGCCGGCTCCCTCGGCGACGTACATCGTGCGGAACAGGTCGTCGACGAGCGCCGCGAGGTCGGGGCCGAACTCGGTCACGTCCCGGCACGGCTTGTGCAGCACCTCTTCGCCGACCTCGGTGATGCGGCGCAGCGCACCGCGCCGGGCCTCGGGCACCGGTCGGGGGCAGGAGTCGACGGGGCGACCCTGAAGGAACACGCTCGGCATGACGTTGTCTCCCTGTGCCTTGGGGCGCGTGGCCGGTCGCGGCGCACGGCCCGTCTCGTGGCCCGTCTCGTGACAGGGCCGGGCCGACGGTCTCGTACGGCCCGGCCCGAGCATGCCAGGGAAACGCGGGCGCGCCAGGGAAACATGAGCACGCCGGGGAGAGCGGGTGCGCCGGGGAGAGCGGGCGCGCCAGGGAAGGCGGGCACGACAGGGAAACGCGAAGGGCCGCTGCCCCCGAGCGGCTGCGGCCCTTCAGCGGGTGTGGAGGGTGCTCAGAGCACGCGCACCGCGCCGGTCGGCGGGTCGTAGGAGAGCGGCTTCTCCACGATGCCCGTCGAGGGGTTCTGCGCGCCGACGAACATGCCGTCGCCCACGTACACCGCGACGTGGTAGGCGCTGCCCGCGCTGCCCCAGTAGAGGATGTCGCCCGGCTGAAGGTTGCTCAGCGAGACCTGGGTGCCGGCCGTCGACTGGTCCTGGGAGACCCGCGGCAGGCTGATGCCGACCTGCTTGAAGGCCGCCTGCACCAGGCCCGAGCAGTCGTACGCGCTGGGGCCGGAGGCGCCGAGGACGTAGGACTTGCCGATCTGCGCCTTCACGAAGGACACGATCGCCGCGGCCGAACCGGTCGCCGTGGACGAGCTCGTGGAGGTGCTCGCCGTGGACGTCAGGACCGTACGCTCGGCGCTGCGGGAGGCGCGCTCCGCGGCGGCCTTCCGCGCGGCCTCGTCGGCCTTCTTCTTCTCCGCCTTCGCGTCCGCGAGGTCCGCCTTGGCCTGCTTCGCGGCCTTTGCGGCGGCAGCGTCGCGCTCGGCCTGCAGCTGGTAGTTCGCGGCGGCCTGCTGCGTGGCATCCGCGGACTGGGCCACCTGAGAGGCCACGTCGGCCGTCAGGGTGGGCAGTTCGAGCGTCTGCGTCACCGGCTCCGCGGCGTTCGCGGAAGCCGAGGCGCCGGCGACTGCCAGGGTGCCGAGGACGCCACCGGCAACTCCGGCCCGCACGGCGATTTTCGAGCCGCTGCGGCGGGGCTTCCGGTGGCTTCGTATGTGAGCGGTGTGGGACATGGGTACAAGCGGTACCAGGGGCGTCTCCATACCTACAAGAAACGTGTGGTGCGCCACAGTTGTTCAACGGGCCCCGCGAATCCCGCGCGTGTCGCTCCTTATTGACGCCGTAACGGACATTGCGGACGCAGGTGATCATGCCTGTGATCATGGGCTTTCATCGATACGCCCGAATTGCCCGCGACTTACCATCGGTGGGGACGGTTGGCCAAGCCCGGTTCTTATCCGTCTCTCATGGATGTGGCGGAGGTCACGGAACGGTCACCTATGTGAAGGCGTCTCGCGCGCGGCGGCCGTTCGCCGGACTTCGTGAACGCGTGCACGTGTCCACATCGCCCTCTCTCCTCACTCTGACGTGTGAACGCGGTCCTCTATCAACCGTGCGGGTCCAGCGCCAATTTGCATGCACGGGAAGTCTCTTGATAGTGAGACGCCCCCTCCAACCTGCGGTGACGAGCGGAAATGTCACTTCTTGTGATCACTCTGACGCTTCGCGTGTGAAGATCACTGCTGATATGACTTCATGATCGTTCGTCAGGTGGTGGAGATCACAAAGCTTGTGTAATACCCCGTGTCGCAGATCACAGAGCGGCAGGCATAAGATGCGAGGCGGTTGGGCTTGTGACCTGCTTCACATGTTCTCGATCTTCGCCGGGACAGGCGGGGTTCGCGGGGCTGGGGGGAGGGGAGCGGGCCCGGCCGAACCGCCACCAGTCAGTGCCGACTGAGAGGAGCGAGGAGCGGTGAACGCGTATGCGCCCATCCTCGTACTGGGAGCCCTCGGGGCAGGCTTTGCGATCTTCTCCGTGGTCATGGCCACGCTGATCGGTCCGAAGCGGTACAACCGCGCCAAGCTCGAGGCATACGAGTGCGGCATCGAGCCGACCCCCACGCCGGCCGGCGGCGGGCGCTTTCCCATCAAGTACTACCTGACGGCGATGCTCTTCATCGTCTTCGACATCGAGATCGTCTTCCTCTACCCCTGGGCCGTCACCTTCGACGCCCTGGGGATCTTCGGGCTCGTGGAGATGCTGCTCTTCGTGCTCACCGTCTTCGTCGCGTACGCGTACGTATGGCGGCGCGGCGGCCTGGAATGGGACTGAGGGGCCTTTAAGACATGGGACTCGAAGAAAAACTGCCGAGCGGCTTCCTGCTGACCACCGTCGAACAGGCCGCGGGCTGGGTGCGCAAGGCGTCCGTCTTCCCGGCCACCTTCGGCCTCGCCTGCTGTGCCATCGAGATGATGACCACCGGCGCCGGCCGTTACGACCTGGCGCGCTTCGGCATGGAGGTCTTCCGCGGCTCGCCGCGCCAGGCCGACCTGATGATCGTCGCCGGGCGCGTGAGCCAGAAGATGGCGCCGGTGCTCCGGCAGGTCTACGACCAGATGCCCAACCCCAAGTGGGTCATCTCCATGGGCGTGTGCGCGTCCTCGGGCGGCATGTTCAACAACTACGCGATCGTCCAGGGCGTCGACCACATCGTTCCGGTCGACATCTATCTGCCCGGCTGCCCGCCGCGCCCCGAGATGCTGATGGACGCGATTCTCAAGCTCCATCAGAAGATCCAGGGCACCAAGCTCGGCGTGAACGCCGCAGAGGCGGCCCGCGAGGCGGAGGAAGCGGCGCTCAAGGCCCTGCCCACGATCGAGATGAAGGGGCTGCTGCGGTGACCGACGCGAACAACGGCGCGAACGGCGTCAACCCCGAGAAGGACCTGGCCTCCTCCAACCTCCCCGGCCAGCGCGGCCAGGGCGGTGAGGAGATCCGCGTCCAGCGCGGCATGTTCGGCGCCGACAAGGGCGGCGACACCTCGGGCTACGGCGGCCTGGTCCGCTCGGTCCGCCTCCCGGGCCCGGCGGCCCGCCCCTACGGGGGCCCGCGCGGCGGATCCGGATACGGCGAGTTCGACGAGATCGCCGACGAACTCGAGGGCGCGCTGGAGGAGCAGGGACTGCTTCCCGACAACGCCATCGAGAAGACGGTCGTCGACCGCGACGAGCTCACCTTCCACGTCGAGCGCGAGCACCTGGTCCGCGTCGCCCGCACCCTGCGCGACGACCCGGCCCTGCGCTTCGAGCTGTGCACCGGCGTCAGCGGCGTGCACTACCCGCAGGACAAGGGCCGCGAACTGCACGCCGTCTACCACCTGCGCTCGATCACCCACAACCGGCTGGTCCGGCTGGAGGTCAGCGCCCCCGACGGCGACCCGCACATCCCGTCGCTGGTCTCCGTCTATCCGACGAACGACTGGCACGAGCGCGAGACCTACGACTTCTTCGGGATCGTCTTCGACGGTCACCCGGCCCTGACCCGGATCATGATGCCGGACGACTGGCAGGGCCACCCGCAGCGCAAGGACTACCCCCTCGGCGGCATCCCCGTCGAGTACAAGGGCGCCCAGATCCCGGCTCCGGACCAGCGGAGGTCGTACTCGTGAGCACTTCCCACGCCTCTCCTCGCGAGACCACGGAAGGGACCGTCTACACGGTCACCGGCGGCGACTGGGACGAGGTCGTCCAGACCGCGGCCCGCGCCGACGACGAGCGCATCGTCGTCAACATGGGCCCCCAGCACCCGTCCACCCACGGCGTGCTCCGCCTGATCCTGGAGATCGACGGCGAGACCGTCACCGAGGCCCGCTGCGGCATCGGCTACCTCCACACCGGTATCGAGAAGAACCTCGAGTTCCGCACGTGGACGCAGGGCACCACGTTCGTGACGCGCATGGACTACCTGACGTCCTTCTTCAACGAGACCGCCTACTGTCTCGCCGTCGAGAAGCTCCTCGGTATCGAGGACCAGATCACCGAGCGCGCCAAGATCATCCGAGTGCTCCTGATGGAGCTGAACCGGATGTCGTCGCACCTGGTGTGCATCGCCACCGGCGGCATGGAACTCGGCGCGACCACGATCATGATCTACGGATTCCGTGATCGTGAAATGATTCTCGACATCTACGAGCTGGTCACCGGCCTGCGCATGAACCACGCGTACATCCGGCCCGGCGGACTCGCCCAGGACCTGCCGCCCGGCGCGGTGGACCAGATCCGCGAGTTCGTGAAGAAGATGAAGAAGAACCTCCCGGAGTACGACAAGCTCGCCACCGGGAACCCCATCTTCAAGGCCCGTATGCAGGACGTCGGCTATCTCGACCTGGCCGGCTGCATGGCCCTAGGCGCCACCGGCCCGATCCTGCGCTCCACCGGTCTGCCGCACGACCTGCGCAAGGCGAAGCCGTACTGCGACTACGAGACCTACGACTTCGACGTCCCGACCGCCGACACCTGCGACTCCTACGGCCGCTTCCTCGTCCGCCTGGAGGAGATGCGCCAGTCGCTCCGGATCGTCGAGCAGTGCCTGGACCGGCTCCAGCCGGGCCCGGTCATGGTCGCCGACAAGAAGATCGCCTGGCCCGCCCAGCTGGCTCTCGGGCCCGACGGACTCGGCAACTCCCTCGACCACATCAAGAAGATCATGGGCACCTCCATGGAGGCCCTGATCCACCACTTCAAGCTGGTCACCGAAGGCTTCCGCGTCCCGCCGGGACAGGCGTACGCGGCGGTCGAGTCGCCCAAGGGCGAACTCGGGGTGCATGCCGTCTCCGACGGCGGCACCCGCCCGTTCCGGGTCCACTTCCGGGACCCCTCGTTCACCAATCTGCAAGCCATGGCGGCGATGTGCGAGGGCGGTCAGGTGGCCGACGTCATCGTCGCCGTCGCGTCCATCGACCCCGTGATGGGAGGCGTCGACCGGTGACCACCACTCCCTCCGAGGGCGTCGGGCTGGGCATGCCCCAGCTGCCCGCGCCCGACTACCCGGACGATGTACGGGCCCGGCTCGAGGGGGACGCGCGCGAGATCATCGCCCGCTACCCGGACTCCCGGTCCGCCCTGCTGCCGCTGCTGCACCTCGTGCAGGCGGAGGAGGGCCACGTCACCCGCACCGGCATGCGGTTCTGCGCCGACGTGCTCGGGCTGACCACGGCCGAGGTCACCGCGGTCGCCACCTTCTACAGCATGTACCGGCGCAGGCCCTCCGGCGACTACCAGGTCGGCGTCTGCACCAACACGCTGTGCGCGGTGATGGGCGGCGACGCCATCTTCGAGACGCTCCAGGAGCACCTCGGCGTCGGCAACGGCGAGACCACCGACGACGGCAAGGTCACCCTGGAGCACATCGAGTGCAACGCGGCCTGCGACTTCGCGCCGGTCGTGATGGTCAACTGGGAGTTCTTCGACAACCAGACCCCGGGCAGCGCCACCCGCCTCGTCGACGACCTGCGGGCCGGCCGGCCCGTCGCCCCCACCCGCGGGGCGCGCCTGTGCACCTTCAAGGACACCGCCCGCATCCTGGCCGGCTTCCCCGACGAGCGGCCAGGGGCCGTCGAGGAGAGCGGCAGCGCGGGAGCGGCCTCGCTGGTGGGCCTCCGCCTGGCCAAGGGAGAGGCCGCACCAGCGCGCGTGGTCCACCCGCGCGACGGCGGACCGCACGACCCGCAGGAACGCGCGGTGCACGAGCCGTCACCGAGCGAGCACCTGAGCTCGCACGACGCGCCGCAGGACACATCGGCCTCCGACCCGGCCCACCCGGCCGGGCCCGCCGCCGAGGAGGGGGAGTGATGACGTTGGCACCCGAGGTGAAGGACACCAGCCCGGAGAAGCTGCTCGCACCCGTGCTGTCGGCCTTCTGGGACGAGGACGCATCCTGGACGCTCGACGTCTACCGGAGGCACGAGGGGTACGAGGGGCTCCGCAAGGCGCTCGCCATGTCCCCCGACGAAGTGATCGCGTACGTCAAGGAATCCGGTCTGCGCGGCCGCGGCGGCGCGGGCTTCCCGACGGGGATGAAGTGGCAGTTCATTCCCCAGGGAGACGGAAAACCGCACTATCTAGTTGTCAACGCCGACGAATCGGAGCCCGGGACCTGCAAGGACATCCCGCTCCTGTTCGCCAATCCGCACAGCCTCATCGAGGGCATCGTCATCGCGTGCTACGCGATCAGGTCGTCACATGCCTTCATCTACCTGCGGGGCGAAGTCGTCCCCGTCCTGCGGCGGTTGCACGAGGCCGTACGCGAGGCGTACGACGCCGGCTTCCTCGGCGAGAACATCCTCGGCAGCGGACTCGACCTCCAGCTCACCGTGCACGCCGGCGCCGGCGCGTACATCTGCGGTGAGGAGACCGCGCTGCTCGACTCGCTCGAAGGCCGTCGTGGCCAGCCGCGGCTGCGTCCCCCCTTCCCTGCGGTCGCGGGCCTCTACGCGTGCCCCACTGTCGTGAACAACGTCGAGTCCATCGCCTCGGTTCCCGCGATCCTGCAACGGGGCAAGGAGTGGTTCCGGTCGATGGGCAGCGAGAAGTCCCCGGGCTTCACGCTCTACTCGCTCAGCGGCCATGTCGCGAGCCCCGGCCAGTACGAGGCCCCGCTCGGCATCACGCTGCGCCAGCTCCTCGACATGAGCGGCGGGATGCGGCCGGGCCACCGGCTGAAGTTCTGGACGCCCGGCGGCTCCTCGACCCCGATGTTCACCGAGGAACACCTCGACGTGCCCCTCGACTACGAGGGCGTCGGCGCCGCCGGATCCATGCTCGGCACCAAGGCCCTCCAGTGCTTCGACGAGACGACCTGCGTGGTCCGCGCCGTCACCCGCTGGACCGAGTTCTACGCCCACGAGTCCTGCGGCAAGTGCACGCCGTGCCGCGAAGGCACCTACTGGCTGGTCCAGTTGCTGCGCGACATCGAGGCCGGCAAGGGCACCCTGTCCGACCTCGACAAGCTGAACGACATCGCCGACAACATCAACGGCAAGTCGTTCTGCGCCCTCGGCGACGGCGCCGCCTCACCGATCTTCTCCTCGCTGAAGTACTTCCGTGAGGAGTACGAGCAGCACATCAACGGCCGGGGCTGCCCCTTCGACCCCGCCAAGTCCACGGTTTGGGCGGACAAGCCCGCGGAGGTGAACGCATGACCGTGACGACCAACGCTCCCGCCGGGGGCGGTGAGGCGGCGGTCCCGCCGGAGGATCTCGTCTCGCTGACGATCGACGGCGCCGAGATCAGCGTGCCCAAGGGCACCCTGGTCATCCGGGCCGCCGAGCAGCTCGGCATCGAGATCCCGCGGTTCTGCGACCACCCCCTCCTCGACCCGGCGGGCGCCTGCCGCCAGTGCATCGTCGAGGTCGAGGGACAGCGCAAGCCGATGGCGTCCTGCACCATCACGTGCACGGACGGCATGGTGGTCAAGACCCATCTCACCTCGGCCGCCGCGGAGAAGGCCCAGCACGGTGTGATGGAGCTGCTCCTGATCAACCACCCGCTGGACTGCCCGGTCTGCGACAAGGGCGGCGAGTGCCCGCTGCAGAACCAGGCCATGTCGCACGGCAACGCCGAGTCCCGCTTCGAGGGCCGCAAGCGGACCTACGAGAAGCCCGTGCCGATCTCCACGCAGGTGCTGCTCGACCGCGAGCGGTGCGTGCTGTGCGCCCGCTGCACCCGCTTCTCCAACCAGGTCGCCGGCGACCCGATGATCGAGCTGATCGAGCGGGGCGCGCTCCAGCAGGTCGGCACCGGCGAGGGCGACCCCTTCGAGTCGTACTTCTCCGGCAACACCATCCAGATCTGCCCGGTGGGCGCGCTCACGTCGGCGGCGTACCGCTTCCGCTCCCGCCCCTTCGACCTCGTCTCCTCGCCGTCGGTGTGCGAGCACTGCTCCGGCGGCTGCGCCACCCGCACCGACCACCGGCGCGGCAAGGTCATGCGCAAGCTCGCGGCCAACGACCCCGAGGTCAACGAGGAGTGGATCTGCGACAAGGGGCGGTTCGCGTTCCGCTACGCCCAGCAGCGCGACCGCCTCCAGACCCCGCTGGTCCGCAACCCCGAGGGCGAGCTGGTGCCGGCCTCCTGGCCGGAGGCGCTGGAGATCGCCGCGCAGGGGCTGCTGGCCTCGCGGGGCCGCACCGGTGTGCTGACCGGCGGCCGGCTCACCGTCGAGGACGCCTACGCCTACAGCAAGTTCGCGCGCGTGGCCCTCGACACCAACGACATCGACTTCCGCGCGCGCGTGCACAGCAGCGAGGAGGCCGACTTCCTGGCCGCCCGGATCGCCGGCCGCGGCCGGGACCTCGACGGCAGCGGCGTCACCTACGGCGCGCTGGAGAACGCGCCCGCGGTGCTGCTCGTCGGCTTCGAGTCCGAGGAGGAGGCTCCCGGCGTCTTCCTGCGGCTGCGCAAGGCCTGGCGGAAGCACGGGCAGCGGGTGTTCTCGCTCGCCACGCACGCCACCCGTGGCCTGGAGAAGGCGGGTGGCACCCTGCTCCCCGCCGCCCCGGGCACCGAGACCGAGTGGCTGGACGCGCTGTCCGGCGGCGTCGGCCTGGAGGAAGCGGGCTCCCAGGCCGCCGAGGCGCTGCGCGCCGAGGGCGCGGTGATCGTCGTCGGCGAGCGGATCGCCGCGGTCGCGGGCGGCCTGACCGCCGCCGTACGGGCCTCCGCCGCGACCGGTGCCGCTCTGGTGTGGATCCCGCGCCGGGCCGGTGAGCGCGGCGCGATCGAGACCGGTGCGCTGCCCTCGCTGCTGCCGGGCGGCCGGCCCGCGACCGACCCGCGCGCGCGGGAGGAGGTGGCGGCCGCCTGGGGCGTCGCCGAACTCCCGCACCGCTACGGCCGCGACACCGGCCAGATCGTCGAGGCCGCCCTCTCCGGCGAGCTCCAGGCGCTGCTGGTGGCGGGCGTCGACGTCGCCGACCTGCCCGACCCGGCACGCGCGCGTGAAGCCATCGCCGAGGCCGGCTTCGTGGTCTCGCTCGAACTGCGGCCCAGCGAGGTCACCGAGCGCGCCGACGTCGTCCTGCCGGTGGCCGCCGTACCGGAGAAGGCCGGCACGTTCCTCAACTGGGAGGGCAGGGTGCGCTTCTTCGAGGCCGCCCTCAAGCCCGACCAGATGACGCGCCGCCTCGCCCCGTCCGACGCGCGCGTGCTCCAGATGCTGGCCGACGCGATGGACGTCCACCTCGGCCTGCCGGATCTGCGCACCGCGCGCGCGGAGTTCGACCGGCTCGGCCCCTGGGACGGCCCCCGGGCGTCCGACCCGATGGAGGGCTCCGGCGTGCTGCCGCGACCCGCCGCCGGGGAGGCCGTGCTCGCCGGGCACCGGCTGCTGCTCGACCTCGGCTCGCTCCAGGAGGGCGACGAGGCGCTCGCCGGCACCCGGCACGCCGCGCGCGTGCGCGTGTCGGCCGCGACCGCCGCCGAGGCGGGCGTCAAGGACGGCGACGTCCTCGCCGTCTCGGGCCCGGTCGGGTCCGTCGAACTCCCGCTGGCGATCACCGAGATGCCCGACCGGGTGGTGTGGCTGCCGCTGAACTCGGCCGGCCGCGGCGTCGCCTCCGACACCGGCGCGCTGCCCGGTTCCCTCGTCCGCATCGGCCCGGCGACGGCCGCCGCCGAGGAAGCCCTCAAGGAGGTGGAGGCATGAGGCCGTACCTCGCCGTTGAAGACCTCTCGATGTTCGGCCGCGACCCGTGGTGGCTCGTCGTCGTCAAGGCGGTGTTCTGCTTCGCCTTCCTGATGGTGACCGTGCTGTTCTCCATCGTGTGGGAGCGCAAGGTCGTCGCCTGGATGCAGCTGCGCATCGGCCCCAACCGGCACGGCCCCTGGGGCATGCTCCAGTCACTCGCCGACGGCGTGAAGCTGATGCTCAAGGAAGACCTCATCGTCAAGCGCGCGGACAAGGTGGTCTACGTCCTCGCGCCGATCGTCGCCGCCATCCCGGCGTTCATGGCGATCGCGGTGATCCCCTTCGGCCCCGCCGACAACGAGGTCTCCATCTTCGGCACGCGCACCACGATGCAGCTGACCGACCTGCCGATCGCGATGCTCTACATCCTCGCGGTCGCCTCGGTCGGCATCTACGGCATCGTGCTCGCGGGATGGAGCTCCGGCTCGACCTACCCGCTCCTCGGCGGCCTGCGCTCCTGCGCACAGATGATCTCCTACGAGATCGCCATGGGCGCCGCGTTCGCCTCCGTGTTCCTCTACTCCGGCTCGATGTCGACGTCGACGATCGTCGAGCAGCAGCACGACCGCTGGTACATCCTGCTGCTGCCGGTGTCGTTCATCATCTACATCGTCACGATGGTCGGCGAGACCAACCGCGCCCCCTTCGACATGCCGGAGTCCGAGGGCGACCTGGTCGGCGGCTTCAACACCGAGTACTCGTCGATCAAGTTCGCGATGTTCATGCTCGCCGAGTACGTCAACATGGTGACGGTCTCGGCCGTGTCGACCACGCTCTTCCTCGGCGGCTGGCGCGCCCCCTGGCCGATCAGCTCCTTCTGGGAGGGCGCCAACCACGGCTGGTGGCCGATGCTGTGGTTCGTCATCAAGGTGCAGCTGCTGCTGTTCTTCTTCATCTGGCTGCGCGGCACGCTCCCGCGGGTCCGCTACGACCAGCTGATGAAGCTCGGCTGGAAGGTCCTCATCCCGGTCTCGGTGGTCTGGCTGATGCTCGTCGCCACCGTGCGGGCCCTCAGGAACGAGAACTACGACTTCGCCGACATCGCCCTCTACATCGGCGGCGGCGTCCTCGCGCTGCTGCTGCTGTCCTTCGTCGCCGACATCTTCCGCGAGAAGGCGAGGACGGAAGCGGAGCCCGCGCCGCAGCCGGGCTTCGACCCGATGGCCGGCGGATTCCCCGTGCCGCCGCTGCCCGGACAGGAGTCCGCGCCGGTGCCGCGACGCCGTCCGCGCCGCGACCGCGAACTGATTGTCAGTGGTGGACCGGACACTGTCAGTGACGGATCTTCGGATGGAAAGGAGGCGTCCGATGGCTGAGGAGCCCAAGGAGACCGAGCAGCTGAAGCCCGGCTTCATGAACCCCGTCGCCGGGTTCGGCGTGACCTTCAAGGCCATGTTCAAGAAGCGGCTGACCGAGCAGTACCCGGAGCAGAAGAAGACCACGGCCCCGCGGTTCCACGGACGGCACCAGCTCAACCGCCATCCGGACGGCCTGGAGAAGTGCGTCGGCTGCGAACTGTGCGCCTGGGCCTGCCCCGCCGACGCCATCTACGTGGAGGGCGCCGACAACACCCCCGAGGAGCGCTACTCCCCGGGCGAGCGGTACGGCCGCGTCTACCAGATCAACTACGCCCGCTGCATCCTGTGCGGCCTGTGCATCGAGGCGTGTCCCACGCGCGCGCTGACGATGACCAACGAGTTCGAGCTCGCCGACAGCAGCCGCGCCAACCTGATCTACACCAAGGAGCAGCTGCTCGCGGGGCTCGACGAGCAGATGGTCGACACCCCGCACGCGATCTTCCCCGGGATGGACGAACAGGACTACTACCGGGGCCTGGTGACGGAGGCCGCGCCCGGCACGGTGCGCCAGGTCGCCGTCTCCAAGGGCGAGCGGCCCGAGGAAGAGGGGGCGGACGCATGAGCGCGCAGCTCGCCGCCTACTCCACCTCCACCGGTGAGGCGTTCCAGTTCTGGGTCCTCGGCACCGTCGCGGTCCTCGGCGCCCTGAGCACGGTCTTCATGAAGCGGGCCGTGCACAGCGCGCTGAGCCTGGCCGGCACCATGATCGTCCTGGCGGTGTTCTACCTCGCCAACGGCGCCTACTTCCTGGGCATCGTGCAGATCGTCGTCTACACCGGCGCGATCATGATGCTGTTCCTCTTCGTGGTGATGCTCGTCGGCGTGACCGCGGCGGACTCCCTGAAGGAGACCATCAAGGGACAGCGCTGGCTGGCCCTGCTGTGCGGGGTCGGCTTCGGCGTCCTGCTCCTCGCGGGCATCGCCAACGCCTCCCTGAAGGACTTCGAGGGCATCGGCCAGGCGAACGCCAACGGCAATGTGGAGGGCCTCGCCGCCCTCATCTTCACCAAGTACGTCTTCGCCTTCGAGATCACCGGCGCGCTGCTCATCACGGCGGCCGTCGGCGCGATGGTGCTCACCCACCGCGAGCGCACCGAGCGGGCGAAGACCCAGCGTGAGCTGTCCGAGGAGCGGGTCCGCGCGGGCAAGCACGTACCCCCGCTGCCGGCGCCGGGCGTGTACGCGCGGCACAACGCGGTCGACGTCGCGGGCCTGCTGCCCGACGGCACCCCCTCCGAGCTCACCGTCAGCAAGACGCTGCGCGACCGGGGTCAGGTCCGTGACGTGTCGGCGGAGGCGCTGAGCGACCTGCGGGCCCTGGAGCAGCGGGCCGAGGAGCGCCTGGAGCGGACCGAGATCGACAGCGCCCCCTTCAAGCGGACCGAGGAGGCGTCGAAGTGAACCCGGTCAACTACCTGTATCTCGCCGCCCTGCTGTTCACGATCGGCGCCACCGGCGTGCTGATCCGGCGGAACGCGATCGTCGTGTTCATGTGCATCGAGCTGATGCTCAACGCCTGCAACCTCGCGTTCGTGACCTTCTCCCGGATGCACGGCAATCTCGACGGGCAGGTCATCGCCTTCTTCACGATGGTCGTCGCCGCCGCGGAGGTCGTCGTCGGGCTCGCGATCATCGTGTCGCTGTTCCGTTCCCGCCACTCGGCCTCGGTCGACGACGCCAGCCTGATGAAGCTCTGAGGGGTCGCTGAATCGTGGAGAACCTGATTGCGCTGCTGATCGCGGCGCCCCTGCTCGGAGCGGCCGTCCTGCTGGTCGGCGGCCGGCGGCTCGACGCCGTCGGCCACTGGATCGGCACCCTGCTCGCGGCCGCCTCCTTCGTGATCGCCGTGGTCCTCTTCGCCGGTCTGCTCGGCCGCAGCGGCGACGACCGCACGCTGATCCAGCACCTGTTCACCTGGGTGCCGGTGGAGAGCTTCCAGGCGGACGTCACGTTCCGCCTGGACCAGCTGTCGATGACGTTCGTGCTGCTGATCACCGGCGTCGGCTCGCTGATCCACCTGTACTCGGTCGGGTACATGGAGCACGACGAGCGCCGCCGGCGCTTCTTCGGCTATCTGAACCTGTTCCTCGCGGCGATGCTGCTGCTCGTCCTCGCCGACAACTACCTGCTGCTGTACGTCGGCTGGGAGGGCGTCGGCCTGGCGTCGTACCTGCTGATCGGCTTCTGGCAGCACAAGCCGAGCGCGGCGACCGCGGCCAAGAAGGCGTTCCTGGTCAACCGCGTCGGCGACATGGGCCTGTCCATCGCGATCATGCTGATGTTCACGACGTTCGGCACGTTCGCCTTCGGCCCGGTGTTCGGGCACGTCACGGACGCCTCCCAGGGCAAGCTGACCGCCATCGCCCTGATGCTGCTGCTGGCGGCCTGCGGCAAGTCCGCCCAGGTGCCGCTCCAGTCCTGGCTCGGGGACGCGATGGAGGGCCCGACCCCGGTCTCGGCCCTCATCCACGCCGCGACGATGGTGACCGCGGGCGTCTACCTGGTGGTCCGCTCCGGCGCGATCTTCAACGCGGCGCCCGACGCGCAGCTGGTCGTCACCGTGGTCGGCGCGGTCACGCTGCTCTTCGGTGCGATCGTCGGTTGCGCGAAGGACGACATCAAGAAGGCGCTGGCCGGCTCGACGATGTCGCAGATCGGCTACATGGTGCTGGCCGCGGGCCTCGGCCCGATCGGCTACGTCTACGCGATCATGCACCTGGTGACGCACGGCTTCTTCAAGGCCGGTCTCTTCCTCGGCGCCGGTTCGGTCATGCACGGCATGAACGACGAGGTCGACATGCGGAAGTTCGGCGGCCTGCGCAAGTACATGCCCATCACCTACTGGACGTTCGGCCTCGGCTACCTCGCCATCATCGGCTTCCCGGGCCTGTCCGGCTTCTTCTCCAAGGACAAGATCATCGAGTCGGCGTTCGCCAAGGGCGGCACCGAGGGCTGGATCCTCGGCGCGGTCACCCTGATCGGCGCGGCCGTCACGGCGTACTACATGACGCGCGTGATGCTGATGACGTTCTTCGGCGAGGAGCGCTGGAAGCACCGCGCCACCGCGGGCGAGTCCGTCGACGGGCACGCGGCGCCGGCCGAGCACGCGGCGCACGCCGAGCCGCACCCGCACGAGTCGCCGAAGACCATGACGATCCCGATGATCGTGCTGGCCTTCGGATCGGTCTTCGCGGGCGCCCTGTTCACCTGGGGCAGCAGCTTCCTGCACTGGCTGGAGCCCGTCACCGGCCACCAGGAGGGCGACTCCCCGCTCTCCACCTGGACGATCACCTCGGCGACCTTCGTGCTGATGCTGATCGGTGTCGGCGCCGCCTACGCGCAGTACGGACGCCGTCCGGTGCCGGCCGTCGCCCCGCGCGGCTCGCTCGTCACCCGCGCCGCCCGGCGCGACCTGCTCCAGGACGACTTCAACCACGTGGTCCTGGTCCGCGGCGGCGAGCACCTCACGCGCTCCCTGGTCTACGTCGACCACACCCTGGTCGACGGTGTCGTCAACGGCACGGCGGCCTCGGTCGGCGGCCTGTCCGGGCGGCTGCGCCGGCTCCAGAACGGATACGCGCGCTCCTACGCGGTCTCGATGTTCGGCGGTGCGGCGCTCCTCGTCGCCGCGACCCTGCTGATGAGGGCGGTCTGATACCGATGTCCTTTCCTCTGCTGACAGCGACGGCGGTGCTCCCGGCGGTGGGAGCGGTCGCCACGGCCGCCGTCCCCGCCGCGCGGCGCACCGCCGCCAAGTGGCTGGCGCTGCTGGTCTCGCTCGCCACGCTGGCCCTGGCGATCGTCGTCCTGGTCCGTTTCGACCCGGGCGGCGCGCGCTACCAGCTCACCGAATCCCACGCCTGGATCAGTGACTTCGGGGTCCGCTACGAGCTGGGCGTGGACGGCATCGGCGTCGCGCTCGTCGCGCTGACCGCCCTGCTGATCCCGTTCATCGTCCTCGCGGGCTGGCACGACGCCGACCCGCTGGAGACCGGGAGCCGCCGCTGGCGGCCGACCCAGGGCTTCTTCGCGCTGATCCTGGCCGTCGAGGCGATGGTGATCATCTCCTTCGAGGCCACCGACGTCTTCCTCTTCTACATCTTCTTCGAAGCCATGCTCATCCCGATGTACTTCCTCATCGGCGGCTTCGGGGACCGGGCCCACCAGCAGGGCGAGGAGGCGGCGTCGACCCAGCGGTCGTACGCGGCGGTGAAGTTCCTGCTCTACAACCTGGTCGGCGGTCTGATCATGCTGGCCGCGGTGATCGGCCTCTACGTCGTCGCCGGGAGCTTCTCCCTCCAGGACATCGTGGCCGCCCGTGCCAACGGCTCGCTGCACATGGCCACCAGCACCGAACGCTGGCTGTTCCTCGGCTTCTTCTTCGCCTTCGCGGTGAAGGCGCCGCTGTGGCCGCTGCACACCTGGCTGCCCAACGCGATGGGGGAGTCCACCGCCCCGGTCGCCGTGCTCATCACGGCCGTCGTCGACAAGGTCGGCACGTTCGCGATGCTGCGCTACTGCCTCCAGCTGTTCCCGGAGGCCAGCAAGTGGGCGACCCCGGTGATCCTGGTGCTGGCCCTCGTCAGCATCGTCTACGGGGCGTTGCTCGCGGTCGGCCAGCGCGACATCAAGCGCCTGGTGGCGTACGCGTCGATCTCGCACTTCGGCTTCATCATCATGGGCATCTTCGCGATGACCAGCCAGGGTCAGTCCGGGGCGACGCTCTACATGGTCAACCACGGCATCTCCACGGCCGCGCTGATGCTGGTGGCCGGCTTCCTGATCTCCCGGCGCGGCTCGCGGCTCATCTCCGACTACGGTGGTGTGCAGAAGGTCGCCCCGGTGCTCGCCGGCACCTTCCTGATCGGCGGCCTCGCGACGCTGTCGCTGCCGGGCCTCGCGCCCTTCGTGAGCGAATTCCTGGTCCTGGTCGGCACGTTCACCAGCCACCCGGTGATCGGCATCATCGCCACCTTCGGCATCGTCCTCGCCGCGCTCTACACGCTGGTGCTCTACCAGCGCACGATGACCGGCCCGGTGAAGCCCGAGGTCTCCGCGATGCCCGACCTGAGGGTGCGTGAGGTGGCGGTCGTGGCCCCGCTGATCGTCCTGCTGATCTTCCTCGGCGTCTATCCGAAGCCGATCGCGGACATCGTCAACCCGGCGGTCAAGCAGACCCTCTCCGACGTACACAAGTCCGACCCGAAGCCCGACGTGGAGGCGGTCAAGTGAGCGCAGCAGCCGTCCACAGCCTGTGGACAACCGCGGCAACCGCGGCGCCGATCGCCAAGATCGACGCGCCGAAGATCGAGTACGGCCAGCTCTCCCCGAGCCTGATCGTCGTGGGAGCGGCGCTCGTCGGGGTACTGATCGAGGCGTTCGTCCCGCGCAGGTCGCGGTACTACGCCCAGATGCTGCTGTCCGCCGTCGCGCTCGCCGCCGCCTTCGCCGCGGTCGTCGCGCTCGCGGCGGACGGCTACGGCACCACCAAGGCGCACATCGCGGCGATGGGCGCCATCGCGGTCGACGGCCCGTCGCTGTTCCTCCAGGGAACCATTCTCCTGGTCGGCCTGATCGCCCTGTTCACCTTCGGCGAGCGCCGCCTCGACCCCGAGGCCCACGGCAACCGGGTCGACTCCTTCGCCGCCCAGGCCGCCGCCGTGCCCGGCAGCGAGAGCGAACAGGCCGCCGTCAAGGCCGGGTTCACCACCACCGAGGTCTTCCCGCTGCTGCTGTTCGCCGTCGCGGGCATGCTGATCTTCCCCTCGGCCAACGACCTGCTGACGCTGTTCGTGGCCCTGGAGGTCTTCTCCCTGCCGCTGTACCTGCTGTGCGCCCTGGCCCGCCGCAAGCGGCTCATGTCGCAGGAGGCCGCGGTCAAGTACTTCCTGCTGGGAGCCTTCGCCTCCGCGTTCACCCTGTTCGGCATCGCGCTGCTGTACGGCTACGCGGGCTCGGTGTCGTACGCGACGATCTCGCAGGTCGTCGACGGCACGGTCACCAGCGTCGACCCGGCCCTCGCCGACACGATGGGCAACGACGCGCTGCTGCTCATCGGCACCGCGATGCTCGTCATGGGCCTGCTGTTCAAGGTCGGCGCCGTCCCGTTCCACATGTGGACGCCGGACGTCTACCAGGGCGCCCCGACGCCCGTGACCGGCTTCATGGCGGCCGCCACGAAGGTCGCGGCGTTCGGCGCCCTGCTGCGCCTGCTGTACGTCGTCCTGCCGGGCCTGCGCTGGGACTGGCGGCCGGTGATGTGGGGCGTGGCGATCATCACCATGCTGGGCGGCGCGATCGTCGCGATCACCCAGACCGACATCAAGCGCCTGCTGGCGTACTCGTCGATCGCGCACGCGGGCTTCATCCTCGCGGGTGTCATCGCCACGTCGAAGGACGGCGTCTCGTCGGTCCTGTTCTACCTGGCCGCGTACTCCTTCGTGACGCTCGGCGCCTTCGCCGTCGTCACGCTGGTGCGCGACGCGGGCGGCGAGGCGACGCACCTGTCGAAGTGGGCGGGGCTCGGACGCCGCTCGCCGCTGGTGGCGGCGGTGTTCGCGGTGTTCCTGCTGGCCTTCGCCGGCATCCCGCTGACCTCCGGTTTCGCGGGGAAGTTCGCCGTGTTCAAGGCGGCGGCCGAGGGCGGCGCGGTCCCGCTGGTGGTGATCGGTGTGATCTCCTCGGCGATCGCCGCGTTCTTCTACATCCGCGTGATCGTGCTCATGTTCTTCAGCGAGCCCCGGCCCGAGGGCCCGACGGTCGCCGTGCCGTCCCCGCTGACGACGACGGCGATCGCCATGGGCGTCGTGGTCACGCTGGTCCTCGGTGTGGCACCGCAGTACTTCCTGAACCTGGCGAGCCAGGCGGGAGTCTTCGTGCGCTGACGCGATCCGCGTCGGCAGGACGGCGGCCCGGCACCCTCGGAGGGTGCCGGGCCGCCGCGCGTCGGGGGTCAGTCGCGGCCGCGGCGTGACTTGATGCCCGTCAGGTCGAGATCCACGGGGAAGGGCGCGCCCACCTTCATCCGCTCACGGAAGATGCCCACACTCACGTAGGCGCCGGTGGCCGGTTCCAGTTCGAAGGCGTGGACCACGGCCCGTCCCTTCTCGTTCTCCACCCGCCAGTAGTGCGCGATGCCCGCGCGCGCGTACTTGACGTGCTTGGTCTCACGGTCGCGCGAGACGGACTCCACCGAGACGACCTCGATGGCCAGGGTGACCGCGGTGGCCGGGTAACGCGTCTGCTCCGGATCGTCCACCACGTCCGCCCGTACGACGATCACGTCCGGCTCGGGCCGGTTCTGCCGGTCGATGTCGATGGTGAATTCCCGGACGACCTCGAATTCCTCGGGCGCCAGCGACTGGAGCTGCCATTCGAAGAAGCTCACAGCACGTGAGTGGAAAAGAGTCTGCGGACTCACGAAGACAAGACTCCCGTCGATCAGTTCCGTGTGAGGGGGAAGATCCGGAAGCCGGTCGAGGTCGTCGGCGGTCCAGCCGCCCTCGGGCGGGATCGGCCAGCTGGACGCGGACGCCTTCGGTGCGACGCTCATCAGTGCTCCCATGGGACGGAGTCTCGCCGGTGCTTTCAGCGTATCGGCGGGAAACGGGCGGGTCTCCATCGCACGTGTGAACGGGTGTCGTGTGTTGACCCAGGTATCCGGAGCGGACCTGTGGATAACTCCGAGGCTGTCGGTGCGGGCCCCTATGGTGGAGGCAGTGGTCGAGGGACGACGTACGGGGGCACGGTGATGGGCGCGACAGGCGGTATCGAGGAGATGACAGGGGTGTCGGAGGTGCCGGGAGCCGCCGGGGCGCACGGAGCGACGGAGAGCGAGGCGCTCGCCACGCTGCACCGGGTCTTCGGGTACGACAGCTTCCGCGGCGAGCAGGGAGCGATCATCGAGCACGTCGTCGCGGGCGGCGACGCGGTCGTGCTCATGCCCACCGGCGGCGGCAAGTCGCTCTGCTACCAGATCCCGGCCCTGGTCAGACCCGGCACCGGCGTCGTGGTCTCCCCGCTGATCGCCCTCATGCAGGACCAGGTCGACGCGCTGCGCGCGCTCGGCGTGCGCGCCGGGTTCGTCAACTCCACGCAGGATTTCGACGAGCGCCGCACGGTGGAGGCGGAGTTCCTCGCGGGCGAGCTGGACCTGCTCTACCTGGCACCGGAGCGGCTGCGCCTGGAGACCACCCGCGAGCTCCTCTCACGCGGCAAGATCTCCGTCTTCGCCATCGACGAGGCGCACTGCGTCTCCCAGTGGGGCCACGACTTCCGCCCCGACTACCTCTCCCTGGCGGTGCTCGGCGAGCGCTGGCCCGACGTCCCCCGGATCGCGCTCACCGCCACCGCCACCCGCGCGACCCACCGGGAGATCACCGAGCGGCTGCACATGCCGGCCGCCCGCCACTTCGAGGCGAGCTTCGACCGGCCCAACATCCAGTACCGGATCATCCCCAAGGCCGACCCCAAGAAGCAGCTGCTGTCGTTCCTGCGCGAGGAGCACGCCGGGGACGCGGGCATCGTCTACTGCCTCTCGCGCAACTCGGTGGAGAGGACCGCCGAGTTCCTCTGCAAGAACGGCGTCGAGGCGGTGCCGTACCACGCGGGCCTGGACGCGGGGACCCGTGCCGCGCACCAGTCCCGGTTCCTGCGCGAGGACGGCCTCGTCGTGGTGGCGACCATCGCCTTCGGCATGGGCATCGACAAGCCGGACGTCCGCTTCGTCGCCCACCTCGACCTGCCCAAGTCCGTCGAGGGCTACTACCAGGAGACCGGCCGCGCCGGCCGTGACGGGCTGCCCTCCACGGCGTGGATGGCGTACGGCCTCAACGACGTGGTGCAGCAGCGCAAGCTGATCCAGACCGGCGAGGGCGACGAGGCGTTCCGCCGCCGCGCCGCCGCCCACCTGGACTCGATGCTGGCCCTGTGCGAGACGGCCCGCTGCCGCCGCGGCCAGCTGCTCGCCTACTTCGGCCAGGAACCCGCCCCGGCGGGCTGCGGCAACTGCGACACCTGCCTGACCCCGCCGGAGACCTGGGACGGCACGGTCGCCGCGCAGAAGGTCCTCTCGACGGTGGTCCGGCTCCAGCGTGAGCGCGGGCAGAAGTTCGGCGCGGTCCAGATCATCGACATCCTCACGGGCAAGCGCACCGCCAAGGTGATCCAGTTCGACCACGACCAGCTGTCCGTGTTCGGCATCGGGGAGGACGTGTCCGAGGGCGAGTGGCGGGGCGTCGTCCGGCAGCTGCTGGCCCAGGGGCTGCTCGCGGTCGAGGGCGAGTACGGCACGCTGGTGCTGACCGAGGAGAGCGGCTCGGTGCTGCGGCGCGAGCGGGAGGTGCCGCTGCGCAAGGAGCCGAAGAAGCCGGCCGCCGCCCGCGGGTCCTCCTCCGGGCGCGGCGAACGCAAGGCGAGGACGACGGCCGCCGAGCTGCCCGCGGACCTGCAGCCCGCCTTCGAGGCGCTGCGCGCCTGGCGCGCCGAGCAGGCCCGCGAACAGGGCGTCCCGGCGTACGTCATCTTCCACGACGCGACACTCCGCGAGATCGTGACGGTCCGCCCGACGTCCGTGGCCGACCTGGGCGGCATCAGCGGCGTCGGCGAGAAGAAGCTCGCGACCTACGGGGAGGGTGTGATCGCGGCGCTCGCGGCCCTGGGGGAGGGGGCGGCACCGGGTGGCGGTGGACCGGCCCGGGCGGCGGACGGTCCGGGCGGTCAGGACAACCCGCACGACTGGCCGGACGACGAACCCGAGCCGGAGCCGGAGGACTGGATGTAGCGGCTGGATGTAACGACTGGTTGCAGCGCCCTGGTCCTCAGCTGAGCGCCGTCAGCCCCGGCGCGAAGGTGATCAGGAGGGGGATCAGGGGGACCAGCGCGGCCACCGTGGTGGTCAGGGCGCGGTCCCGGCGGCCCAGCCGGGGCGGCGGCTGGAGCAGGCGGTCGACGCGTTCGCCGAGCAGCCGCTGGCTGGAGGCGCAGGACAGGACGCCGCGGTGCTGGTTCAGCTCGATGAGGGCCAGCGCGGTGGTGAGGTGCCCGCAGCGGCGGGAGGCCGCGTCGTCGGCGGCCAGCTCGACCAGCCGGTGCGTCTGGTCGCGGAAGTGGGCGAACAGCGGCACCCGCGGGAAGCCGGTGGCCAGGGCGCCGGAGAGGTGGAGCAGCCAGTCGTGGTGGGCGCGGGCGTGGTCGCGCTCATGGGTGAGGACGGCGTCCAGCTGGTGGTCGGTCAGGCGGTGCAGGGCGCCGGTGGTGACGACCAGCTGGGACGGGTGGCCCGGCATCCACCAGGCGTCGGGGTACTCGTCCTCCAGGACCAGCACGGGCCCCCGCGCGGCCGGGAGCCCGGCGGGCAGGTCGGGGGCGCGCTCGCGCAGGTGCGCCCGCGTCACGCCGCGCCGCCGCCGCGCCTCGACCAGCTCGCGCGCGAGCATCGCGGTCGTCCAGCCGGCCCCGCAGGCCAGCAGCAGGGTCAGCGCGGCCGCCCAGGGCGGGGCGGCGGACAGGTCGTACGCGGCGGCGACGGCGGGCGGCGCCGGGGCGAACACCTGGTCGCGCACGGTGTGGAAGACGGCCGCCGCGCCGAGGACGAGCGCCGCGAGGCAGCACAGCAGGACGGCGGCCACCAGGCACTGCCACACCCACAGCGCGACCACGGGCTCCCGCTCGGTCCAGGCGGCCCGGGTCAGCGCGCGCGGAGCCGGTACCGCCGCGGTGAAGGCGACGACGCTCAGCAGGAGCAGGCAGACGGTCATGCCGATGGCTCCGGTTCCTGGTCGGATCGGGGTGCGGACGCGGATACGACTGCGAGGGGCGCCGGGCGCGACCGGATCCCACGGACCAACGCGCGCCGCCCGCCGCCAGTATGACGGCGGGCGGGGGCGGGCGTCAGGATCTGGAACCGACCGGTTCCGTCACTCCGGACCGGGCGAGCAGGAGAGGGGGAGGGGAGGCGGCCCGTCGTGCTGTTCCGCGCTCGGCGCGTTGGCGAGGCGTGCGGGGAGGCGTGCGGCGAGGGGCGTGGAGAGGCGCGTGGAGAGGCGCGTGGGTCCCGGGAGCGCCCCGTCGCGCGATCCCGCTCACCGGCGCGCGGCGGTGGCCGACGGGACCGGTCGCGACCGGTCGCGGGTTCCCGCGTCCCGGCGCGCGGCGGGGCGCGCCGGGCGCCGGAAGCGCCCAGCCGTGCGGCCCGGCTCCCGCCGAGCCGAGCAGGGATCGACAGGGATCGGATCGGCAGGGAGCCGGCCGGGATCGGGCAGGGCTCAGCCCGTCACCACGCGGCCCGTGACGTCCCCGAGGCCCACCCGGGTGCCGTCCGGTCCCGGGGCCCAGGCGGAGAGGGTGACCACGTCGCCGTCCTCCAGGAACGCCCGCTTGCCGTCGGGGAGTTCCAGCGGCTCCTGGCCGTTCCAGGTGAGTTCCAGCAGGGACCCGCGCTGACCGGGCTCGGCGCCGCTGACGGTGCCGGAGCCGTAGAGGTCGCCGGTGCGCAGGGAGGCGCCGTTGACGGTCATCTGGGCGAGCTGCTGGGCCGCGGTCCAGTACATGGTGGAGAAGGGCGGCTCGGAGACGACGTGGCCGTTGACGGCGACGGAGATCCGCAGGTCGTAGCCGCCCGGACCGTCGGCGCCCGTGGCGTCGTCCAGGTACGGCAGCAGCGGGTGGGTGCGCTCCGGCGGGGCCACCCGGGCCGCGTCCAGGGCCTCCAGCGGGGTGATCCACGCCGACACCGAGGTGGCGAAGGACTTGCCGAGGAACGGGCCGAGGGGGACGTACTCCCAGGCCTGGATGTCCCGCGCGGACCAGTCGTTGAGCAGGCACAGGCCGAAGACGTGCTCGCGGAAGTCGGCGAGCGCGACGGGCGTGCCGAGCGCGGAGGGCACGCCGACGACGAAGCCGACCTCGGCCTCGATGTCGAGGCGGACCGACGGGCCGAAGACCGGCGCGGGGTCTGCGGGGCCCTTGCGCTGCCCCGAGGGCCGTACGACGTCCGTGCCGGAGACCACGACGGTGCCGGAGCGGCCGTGGTAACCGATCGGCAGATGCTTCCAGTTGGGGGTCAGCGAGTCGGCGGCGTCGGGGCGGAAGATCTTGCCGACGTTCCGCGCGTGGTTCTCCGAGGCGTAGAAGTCGACGTAGTCCGCGACCTCGAAGGGCAGGTGCAGGGTGACCGCGGACAGCGGGTGGAACAGCGGCTCGATCGTCTCGCGGTGGCTCGGCACGGTCACCCACGCGGTCAGCGCCCGGCGCACGTCGGACCACGCGGTGCGGCCCGCGGCCAGCAGCGGGTTGAGCGTCGGCTGCGCGAGCAGGGCGGCGTAGGGGGAGCCGAGGGCGCGGGCGGCCGCGCCGGCGTCGAGGACGTGGTCGCCGAGCCGGACGCCGATCCTGCGCTCACTCCCGCCGGAGCCGGAGCCGGAGCCGTCGCTGTCGGAGCCGTCGTCGCCGGGGGCGCCCGCACCGCCGGAGGGGAGGGAGAAGACGCCGTAGGGAAGGTTGTGCGGGCCGAAGGGGTCGCCCTCGGGGACCTCGAAGGGGGGCATGGGGTTTCTGCCTCGCTTTCGTACACGCCGGGCACGCGGGTGCCGTACGTTCCTTTGTGGTCGTTCCGTCGTGATCGCTCGGATGCGCTCGATACCTGTGATCGATCCGTGTGGTCGCGCCACACGTTACGGCCGAGGTCAGTGTCTTGGGCAGTGTCTAAAGAGTTTGCAATGTCCGAATTGGTCTTGTCGGAGGGGGCAATTCCGGCTTAGCGTCCTTTGGGGGACGCGGACGGGGTGGGTCCGCTCCGTAGGGGGGACACGTGGGGGGACCCGTGGCCAGGAATGCCGTCGGCGTGCCGTTCGACGCGGATCGCGACGTGCCAGGTCTGATCGTCAAGTTCGGCGACTATCCGTTACATCACGGAGGAGTGGGAGCGATCAGAAGTCTGGGCCGCCTCGGCGTGCCCATGTACGCGATCACCGAGGACCGCTGGACGCCGGCCGCCGCGTCCCGGTATCTGGAGCGCCCGATCGTCTGGCCGACGACGGGCACCGAGGAACCGGAGCGCCTGGTCGAGGGGTTGGTGCGGATCGGCCGGCGGATCGGCCGGCCCACCGTCCTCGTGCCGACCGACGAGGAGGCGGCCGTCCTGATCGCCGAGCATCAGGAGCCGCTCGCCGACCACTTCCTCTTCCCGCGCGTCGAGCCGTCGCTGCCGCGCCGCCTGGCCAGCAAGCAGGGCCTGCACGAACTCTGCGTGGAGCACGGCATACCGAGTCCGGCGGCCGCCTTCCCGCAGTCGTACGACGACATCGTGGCCTTCGCCGAGAAGGCCCGCTTCCCGCTGGTGGCGAAGAACAGGGAGGCGTTCGTCCGGCGCAAGACGCCCGCGGTGAACGGGACCACGAAGATCGCCACGCGCGAGGGCCTGCTCACGCTCGCCCGCGACTGGGGCGAGCAGCCGGGGGTGATCCTCCAGGAGTACCTGCCGCGGGAGGAGGCCGAGGACTGGATCGTGCACGCGTACTTCGACCAGGACTCGACGCCGCTCGCGATGTTCACGGGCGTCAAGGTGCGCTCGTGGCCGCCGCACGCGGGGATGACGGCCAACGCGTACGTCGTCGACAACCCGGAACTCGCCGATCTCGCCGCGCGTTTCATCAAGGAGATCGGCTTCACCGGGATCGTCGACCTGGACCTGCGCTTCGACCGGCGCGACGGGCAGTACAAGCTGCTCGACTTCAACCCCCGCATGGGCGCCCAGTTCCGGCTCTTCGAGAACGAGTCGGGGGTGGACGTCGTCCGCGCCATGCACCTCGACCTCACCGGCCGGAGCGTGCCGGAGGGGGAACAGCGGGCCGGGCACCGCTACATCGTGGAGAACATCGACCTGCCCGCCCTGCTCGCCTACCGGCGCAGCGGCTACACCACGCCGCACGCCCCGGCCCGGCCGAGCGGCACCGAGCTGGCCTGGCTCGCGGGTGACGACCTGCGTCCGTTCGTCACGATGCTGGCGCGGTTCGTGCGGCCTGGGGCGAAGCACCTGTACCAACTCTGGCGGACCAACCGCCGGGGCAGCAGCACGTCGACGAAGTAGGCAGCTGCCTCTCGGCGGAGAGCGGGTCGGGCGGGCCCCGGGGCGGTAGGTCCTGCGGCCCGGGCGTCGGCGGCGCGTTCGGCCGCGGGTCTCGTCGTGGCCGGTCGCGCAGTTCCCCGCGCCGCTGTCGGGGCACGGTTGCGCAGGCGCCCCTTCAAGGGGCGCGGGGAACTGCGCGAACAGCCCCACCGGGCCCGCGCGGGAAGGGAGTTGAGGGACGTCTGGGTAGTCCGGTTCCGGTCGAGTCGCGAGGGCCGGGGTATCCGTATTCTCTGATCATGGCCGCACCCACCGCATATGCCGCTCGAACCAGCTACTCCCTCATCGCCACCGATCTGGACGGGACGCTGCTGCGCGGCGACGACACCCTGTCCGACCGCTCGCTCGACGCGCTCGCGCGCGCGGGGCGGGCGGGGGCCCGGCATCTGGTGGTGACAGGGCGCCCGGCGCCGAGAGTGCGGCCGCTCCTGGACGACCTCGGCGGCACCGGGCTCGCGGTCTGCGGGCAGGGCGCGCAGCTCTACGACGCCGCCGCGGACCGCCTGCTCTGGTCGGTCACCCTGGACCGGGAGCTGGCCGAAACCGCCCTCGGCAAGATCGAGGCCGAGGTGGGCCAGGTCTACGCGGCCGTGGACCAGGACGGCGTCGACGGGCTGACGCTCATCGAGCCGGGGTATCTCATGCCCCACCCGACCCTGCCCGCGGTGCGGGTGGAGCGGCGGGACGACCTGTGGTGCGAGCCGATCAGCAAGGTGCTGCTGCGCCACTGCACGCTGTCCGACGACGAGTTGGCCGCGACCGCGCGCGGAGTCGTCGGCTCCCTGGCCACCGTCACCATGTCGGGACCCGGCACCGTCGAACTTCAGCCATGCGGGATCACCAAGGCCACCGGCCTCGCGCTCGCCGCCGAGCATCTCGGGCTGAGCCCGGCCGGGACCCTCGCGTTCGGCGACATGCCCAACGACATCCCGATGTTCGACTGGGCGGCGTACGGCGTGGCGATGGCCAACGCCCACCCCGAGCTGAAGGCGGTGGCCGACGAGGTCACCCTGTCGAACGAGGACGACGGCATCGCGGTGGTCCTGGAACGACTGCTGGCCGCGGACCGGATCCGGTCCGCGGCCTAGAGCCTGGCGGGAGAGCTGCCGCCGTACGGCGTCCGGTCCCGAGCGCCGCCGCACTCGAGGGACCGGACCGCCTGCGGCGGAGGCGTCTGTCAGTACGCGCCGTTCACGTTGTCGATCGAGCCGTACACGTGGTACGCGTAGTTGCACGCGGCGGTGATGTTGGCGACCGGGTCGTAGATGTCGAACGAGGTGCCGGCCACGTGGTACGCCTGGAAGGTCGGGTCGATGACCTGGAGCAGGCCCTTGGACGGGGTGCCCTTGGCCGCGTTGGAGTCCCAGTTGTTGATGGCGTTCGGGTTGCCGGAGGACTCGCGGATCACGTTGCGGTAGATGCCGTTGTACGTGCCCGGAATGCCCTTCTCGGCCATGATCGCGAGGGACTCGCGGATCCAGCCGTCCAGGTTGTTGGAGTAGCCGGCGACGGTGCTGGACGACGTCGACGTGGTGGTGGCCGCGGATGCGGTGGTGGCACCGATCAGCGGGAGCGCGAGCACCGCGGCGCCGGCGCCGGCGACGGTGATCGTGCGGAAGAGACGGGTGCGGGTACGACCGAGCTGACCCTGAGCAGACATGAAGCGTTCCTCTCCGTCGCCTACGAGGTGAGCTGTCGGGTTCGGGCCGAAGCTGCCCGGCCGTCCCGCACGGATGCGGCACGACTTCACCCCAAGCCGGTCCGGACGTGGTGTCCGGGCCCGGCGACTTACCTGGGTCCCCCGCTCCTGCCGCTGGGTGTTTGTTCGTTGAGTGGGTGTCGAGGCGGCGGCAGGATTAGGCGTCCGCTCGACGGGTCAGGAACGTATGCGAGAGCACATGTCCGGAACAAGCCGGTGGATCACGTATCGCGCTGGTTGACCATGATCACGCCGATATGGTGTGCTTGATCCTTTGCGTCTGGAAAGCATCAACTGGCTTGTGTCGCACGGGGGATCGGCCGGAGGGGGGCCGGGGGGTGTCGGGGTGCGCCGGGGGCCGCGGGTGAGTCAACTCACGGGTGGGAGCAAGACCGGCGAATCGGGCATTAGACCCAAGTCGTAGTCAACTGACCCCGCGTGGGCGCTCGGAGGGCTGACGGAGGGCGCGCCTCCTGGAGATGGCCGATCCGTGGGCGGGATGCTCGACCGGTGAGCCCCGCCTCGGTCCGCTCTCCCTGCCGGCCGGAGTCGGCGCCGGATGCGGGTCGGTCCCGTGTCGGCCCCATGTCGGCCCCGGCCGGTCTCGCGTCGGTCTCGCGCCGGTTTCGTCCCGGTATCGCGCCGGGGTCGCGCCGGGGTCGAGTCGGTCCGGCGTCGGTCCGGCGTCGGTCCGGCGTCGGTCCCGTGTCGGTCCCGCGCCGCCTCCCCGGTGGTTCCATTCCGGATGCGGAGGGCTACATGCCGTTAAGTCGATGAATATCCATCCTTATCAGCTGATCAAAAACATAGCGGTCGTGATCCAATAGCGCCTGTCCTGTAACGGTGGGCGCTCTCGGTGATCGAAAGCTGACCGGATACGCTGACTTGAGTGATGGCAACGACCTATCGACAAACCGTGTAATCGCCAGCAGACACCAGCAGACAGGAGATCCCCCGTGACCGTCGTCGGGCCGTTCGGGCTGAGCGTGCGGGACCAGGCTCTGGAAGCCGATGTCCAGGCCGGATTGACGGCTGTCGAAGCGGGCTTGCTCGAGGCCACCAAGAGTGAGGTCCCCTTCATCACGGAGGCCGCCCAGCACCTGGTGCGCGCGGGCGGGAAGCGGTTCCGTCCGCTGCTCGTGATGCTGGCGGCGCAGTTCGGCGACCCCTACGCGCCGGGTGTCGTGCCGTCCGCCGTGGTCGTCGAGCTGACCCACCTGGCCACGCTCTATCACGACGACGTCATGGACGAGGCCGCGGTGCGCCGCGGCGTGGCCAGCGCGAACACCCGCTGGGGCAACGCCGTCGCCGTGCTGACCGGCGACTTCCTGTTCGCCCGCGCCTCGCACATCCTGGCCGACCTCGGCCCGGAGGCGGTGCGGGTGCAGGCCGAGGCGTTCGAGCGCCTGGTCACCGGCCAGATCCTGGAGACGGCGGGGCCGGCCGACGGCCGCGACCCGGTGGAGCACTACCTCGACGTGCTGGCCGGCAAGACCGGCTCGCTGGTGGCGGTCTCGTGCCGGTTCGGCGCGATGATGTCCGGCGCCGACGAGACGATCGTCGACGTCCTCACCCAGTACGGCGAGCGGCTCGGCGTGGCGTTCCAGCTCGCCGACGACGTGCTCGACATCGCCTCCGACTCGCACGAGTCCGGCAAGACCCCCGGCACGGACCTGCGGGAGGGCATCCCCACGCTGCCCGTGCTGCGGCTGCGCGAGCGCGCCGCGCGGCTCGGCCTCGCGGAGGACGTCGCCCTGTGCGAGCTGCTCGACTCCGACCTCGGCGACGACGCCCGCCTCGAAGAGGCCCTCACCGCGCTGCGCGCCCACCCCGCGCTGGAGCAGGCCCGCCGCGACACCGTGCGCTACGCGGAGGACGCCCGGTCGGCGCTGGCGCCGCTGCGCGAGTGCTACGCGAAGGCCGCGCTGCTGGAGTTGTGCGACGCGGTCGTGCACCGGGCCGGCTGACCGCGGGCTCCCTGCGGGGGGCCTCACCTCGCGGGTACCGGCTCCCTGCGGGCGCGTCGTGGTTCTTCGCGCAGTTCCCCGCGCCCCTGAGGGGCGCGGGGAACTGCGCGTTCAGCCCCCACCGGGGCCGGGGAACCCTTACGGGGTGTCATACCGCAGGCGTACGCGGAGTTGATTCCGCGGTCTGACGCTTCTTCACGGCGTATTTGGTCAGATGGACATCACGGAAATCACCACTCCTCACCGATTCGGGTGAGAATGGCGGCTCAGCGTGGACAGGTCCACATGGCCGGAAGCCGCCGCCGACGACGGAGGTAGGGCACACATGGCACCGTACGCATCCGACGACAGCAGGGACGCCGAGGAGACCGACGACCTGCGCGCCGGCCGCCGCAAGGCCGCCCGGTACGTCGTCCCGGTCGCGGTGGTGGGGGTGGCCGCGGCGACCATCGGACTGGTCCCCGCGCTCGCCGACTCCGGCGACCCCGACCTGCCGAAGATCACCGCCCAGCAGCTCATCGACAAGATCGCGGCGTCGGACGTGCAGCAGCTGTCCGGCACCGTCAGGATCAGCACCGACCTCGGCCTGCCGGACCTCGGCGGCCTGGCGGACTCCCTCACCTCGGGCGCGGCCTCCGGCGGCGGCGCGTCCGCCGACCCCTCGTCCAGGCTGACCGAACTGGCCTCCGGCACGCACACCCTGCGCGTGGCCGCCGACGGGCCCGACAAGCAGAAGGTGTCGCTGCTGGAGAACGCCGCCGAGTACAGCGTCATCCACCACGGCAAGGACGTCTGGGCCTACGACAGCAAGTCCGACGAGGTGTACCACTCGACGGCGGCCGACGGTTCCGGCGGCGCGAAGGACGAGGTGCCCGCGACCCCGAAGGACCTCACGGACGAGGCCCTGAAGTCGGTCGACGACACCACCTCCGTCACCGTCGACGGCACCGAGCGGGTCGCGGGCCGGGACGCGTACAAACTGGTGATCAAGCCCAAGCAGTCCGGCACCACGGTCGGCGCGATCAGCGTCGCGGTGGACGCGAAGACGGGCCAGCCGCTGAAGTTCACGCTGACCCCGGCGAGCGGCGGCGCGGCCGTCGTCGACGCGGGCTTCGTGAAGATCTCCTACGCCGAGCCGGCCGCCTCCACGTTCTCCTTCACCCCGCCCAAGGGCGCGAAGGTCACCGAGGGCGACGACAGCGCGTCCGGGTCCGGCAAGAGCGACAAGGACGGCAAGGACGGCAAGGGGACGAAGGGCACCGACGGCGCCCCGGGCTCCGGCGACCTGGCCGAGGGGCTCGACGGGCTGACCGTGCTGGGCAAGGGCTGGAACTCCGTGGCCACCTTCGACTCCGGCAGCGGCGGCGCCCTCACGTCGGGCGGCGACACCGGCGGCGACCTCGGCGGTCTGATCGGCTCCTACGGCGACCAGGTGTCGGGGACGTTCGGCAAGGGCACGGTCTTCTCGACCCGCCTGGTCAACGCGCTGGTCACCGACGACGGCAAGATCTACGTCGGCGCCGTCACGAAGGACGCCCTCGTCAAGGCCGCCGAGACGCATCGGTAGCCACCCACGGGGTACCCGGGCTGGCGCCGTACGGGCATGACGAAACGGGGGAGCCGATGCACGAACCGCCCGCCGCGGACGGTGGGGACGGTGTGGACGGCGGTGTCATCCGCACCCGCGGGCTGACCAAGCGGTACCGCGGCGGACAGCTCGCCGTGGACGGTCTCGACCTGACCGTTCCGGCGGGCAGCGTCTTCGGCTTCCTCGGCCCGAACGGCTCCGGCAAGACCACCACCATCCGCATGCTGATGGGCCTGATCGAACCCACCTCCGGCACCGCCCGGGTCCTCGGCCGTCCCATGCCCCGCTCCGCTCCCACCGTCCTCCCGCAGGTCGGCGCGCTCATCGAGGGCCCGGCCCTGTACGGCTTCCTGAACGGCCGGGACAACCTCCTGCGCTACGACGCCGCCGACCCGACCGCCGACCCGCGCACCCGGGCCGCGCGCGTCGCCGCCGCCCTGGACCGGGTGGGCCTGACTGCCGCGGCGGGCAAGCGGGCGAAGGCGTACTCCCTGGGCATGAAACAGCGGCTCGGCCTCGCCGCCGCGCTGCTCCGGCCGCGCCGGCTGCTGGTCCTGGACGAGCCGACCAACGGCCTCGACCCGCAGGGGATGCGGGAGATCCGCTCCCTGGTGCGGGAGCTGGCCTCCGACGGCACGACCGTCTTCCTCTCCTCCCACCTCCTCGACGAGATCGAGCAGGTCTGCACCCACGCCGCCGTGATGGCCCGGGGCCGGCTGGTCACCCAGGGCACGGTCGCCGAACTGGCGGCGGCCACCCGGGGACGGCTCGCCGTCACCACCCCGGACACGGCGGACGCGGCCCGCGTCCTGAAGGAACACGGCGTCGCCGACGTGGTGGTGGCCGGCGACCGGGTCACCGGCGAGCCGCCGGACGGTGAACCGGCCGAGCTGAACGCGGCGTTGGTCGCGGCGGGGGTCCGTGTGCGCGGCTTCGGGGTGGAACGGGCGTCCCTGGAGGACGCGTTCGTGGCGCTGACGGGGGAGGGGTTCGATGTCGCGGGCTGAGGCGGACGCGCCGGGGGCACCGGGGGCGGCCATGGCGGAGGGCGCTGCGGCGCACGCCGTGACCGTGCGCGCGCCGAGCCCCCTGTGGACCCTCGGCCTGCTGCGCAACGAGCTGCTGACCACCTTCCGGCGCTGGCGGACCCTCGCGCTGCTCGGCGTGCTGGCCGCCGTGCCGGTCCTGGTGGGCATCGCGGTGAAGATCGAGACCCGGGGCGGCGGCTCGGCCGGCGGCGACGCCGGGGCGGGGCCCGCCTTCATCGCGCAGGTGACCAACAACGGGCTGTTCCTGGTGTTCACGGCGCTCGCCGCGACGCTGCCGTTCTTCCTGCCGATGACGGTGGGGGTGGTCGCGGGCGACGCGCTGGCCGGGGAGGCGGACGCGGGCACACTGCGCTATCTGCTGGTCGCCCCGGCGGGCCGCACGCGGCTGCTGTGCGTCAAGTACGCGACCACGATGGCCTTCTGCCTGGTGGCCACGCTCGTCGTCGCGGTCACCGCGCTGGCCGTCGGGGCGCTGCTGTTCCCGGTCGGCGACCTGACGACCATCTCCGGCACCCGGATCAGCTTCGGCGACGGCCTGGGCCGGGCTCTGCTGATCGCCCTCGTGGTGGCCGCGTCACTGATCGGGCTGGCGGCGCTCGGCCTGTTCGTCTCCACGCTGACCGGCAGTGGCATCGCGGCGATGGCCACGACGGTGGGTCTGCTGATCACGGTCCAGATCCTCGACCAGATCCCGCAGCTGCACGCGATCCGCCCGTACTTCTTCTCCCACTACTGGCTGTCCTTCGCGGACCTGATGCGCGACCCCGTGTACTGGCCCGACCTCCTGAAGAACCTGGAGCTCCAGGCCCTGTACGCGGCGGTCTTCGGCTCGGCGGCCTGGGCCCGCTTCACATCGAAGGACATCACCACGTAGCGGCTCCGCCGGGGCCGGACGACGACGCGCCTGTGCGCGCGGCACGGTGCCGAGACGCGGCCGCGGGCCGGTGGGGGTTGCTCGCGCAGTTCCCCGCGCCCCTGGGGAGCGCGGGCGCCAGCCCCGTCAGGGGCGCGGGGAACTGCGCGACAAGCCACGACGGGGCCGCGCGGGGTGACTATGCCGAGCGCTCGGCCGCAGGCCGCTCGTGGGGGAAGCGGGCCGGTGGCGCCTCGCGCGCGAAGAACGTCTTGGCCCGCGCCAGCGCCCCCGCGTCGCTCAGCACGTCCCCCCGCCGGCTCCCGTTGCCCGTCAGCACCCCGCCGAAGCGCATCTTCAGATACGCCGCCGAGTTGTTGAGCGTGCCCACCAGCGGGTCGGCGACGCTGGGCTCGTCGTCGGCGAGCGCGCTGACGCCCCACAGCGTCCGCCCGGCCATGGCGGCCTTGAAGTCGAGGCCGTCGGTGCGCAGCCAGCCCGACCAGTGGTCCAGGTAGCGCTTGGTGAGCCCGGACACCGAGTACCAGTACACCGGCGAGGCGATCACGATGTCGGTCGCGGCGAGCGTGGCGTCCAGCAGCAGCCCGACCGCGCCGCCGGCGGGCGGGCGCACGTGGTCGGAGTCGCGGCGCAGGTCCACGAAGTCGGGCAGCGGATGCTCGGCCAGGCTGATCCACTGCTGCTCGACGTCCGCGGGCAGCTGCTCGGCCGCCCGGCGGGCCAGCAGCTCGGTGTTGCCCTCGGCGCGGCTGCTGCCCAGCACGAACAGGAAACGGCGGGTCATCGGTTCCCCCAGGGAGTCGGCGTGATCGACGTGGCCAACGTAGTAGGCGCACGACAATAACATGCGCTTGCATTATATGCGTACGCAATTATCTGTCCAGGGCGTCACCCGGAACCCCCGCCCCCGGGCCGGCTCTCAGCCCCGTCCACACCCCCGCCCCCAGTCCCGCCCGCTCCTCGCCGGCGCGGGCCGTCCGCAGCAGCAGCGCCTCCTGTCCATGCGCGGCCACCACCTGGAGCCCGACCGGGCAGCCGTCCGCGCCGAACCCGGCCGGCAGGCTGAGCGCCGGATGGCCGCTCAGGTTGAACGCCCAGGTCAGCGCCGTGGAGTAGCGCTCCCCTGGTCCGTCGTGGCCGTGCGGCTGCCGCGGGGTCGCGGGGGTGAGCAGGAGCGCGGCGCGGCCGAACAGGGCGGCCAGGACGCGGTCGTTCACGGCGCGGACGCGCAGCGCGGCACGGTCGGGCGCCCCGGCGGCGGGGGAGCGGAGGGCGCACCACGCGGGGGCCGGGTCGCGCAGCCGGAGCGGCGCGGCGGGATGCACCAGCCGTACGACACCGGCGTCCACGAGCCGCCGTACCGCGTCCCGGGCGACCGCGACCGTCCCGGCGTCGCAGTCCGCGAAACCGAGGTCGGCCGACCAGACGGCGGGTACGGGCGGCGCCGCGGCCGAAGGGCCACGAGCGCCCGGCCGTCCGGCGCCGAGCGCCCGCAGGCACAGCTCGGCGTCCGCCGCGTACCGGGCCACGAACCCCGCGGCGGCCAGCCCCGTCCGGTCCCGCGCGGGCAGGAGCCCGTTCGTGGTCTTCAGGCCGAGCACCCCGCACCACGCGGCGGGGATCCGCACCGAACCGGCGCCGTCGCTGCCGGTCGCCAACGGGACCAGACCCGCGGCGACCGCCGCCGCGGAGCCCGCCGAGGAACCGCCCGGCGTCCGGTCGGCCCGCCACGGGTTGACCGTACGGCCGCCCGCGCCGAGCCCCCAGGTCTGCCACGGGGTGCCGGGTCCGGGCACGGAGGTCGCGCCGACCGGGACGCAGCCGGCCGCGAGCAGCGCCCCCGCCGACCGCAGACCGTGCCGCCCCTTCACCCCGATCGGCACCCCGGCCAGCGGCGGCCGCTCGCCGTCCGCGATCCGCGCGTCCACCTCCCCGGCCCGGCGCAGCGCCGCCTCGCCCCACACCTCGGCGAACGCGCACAGCACGGGCTCGGCCCGCTCGATCCGGTCCAGCGCGGCGGCCACGACGTCGACGGCGCGCAGCTCACCGGCGCGCACGGCGGCGGCCGTCCGCCGCGCGGACCACGGGCCGCCGGCCTGTGCACCGGGAGGCGGCGGGGTCAGCGGATCCGCCCCGCGGCGCCCGTCAGCCGCGCCAGCGCCTCCGCCTCGCGCGGCGGCCCGCCGGCGAGGTCGCCGAGGCGCCAGGCGGGCACCCACGGCACCCGGTACACGTCGATCACGGACTCGATCAGGCGGATGCGCCGGTCCAGTGGGCGGGGCAGACGGCCCGGCGCGTCGGCGACCAGCACGACCGCGTCGAGGTCGAGGCCGCCCGGCGTCTCGCCCCGCCGGAACAGCTCGAGGACCTGGACGGTGGCGTCCAGCCCGGACGCATGGGTACGGGCGACCAGCAGCACCGAGGAGGGGTCGGCGGGGCGCGGCCACTCCCGGCCGCAGTCCTGACCGCCGTAGACGGCCGCGAGCGTGGTGGCGCCCGCCCCGCCGTGCGTGGCCAGCCACGAGAACCGCCGGGGGGTCACCGCGCCCGGCGGCCCGGCGGCCGGCCGCCCGGACCCGGGGGACGGCACCGGCGGGCTCGACGGCCCTCCGCCGGGCGGAACCGGTCGCGCGCCGCCGGCCGGTCCACGCAGCCATATCTCGGGACCCGGTCGCACACCTGTCTGCATTGCCCCCTCCTCCCGCGCCGCCCGCCACCGTTCCACGCCTCGTCACGGCAGGGTGCCGGGCTCCTGGGACGAGCCTGTGACGCCACGGTGACCTGAGTACGGGGTGCGAGCGGAGAGACTCAACAGTAAGCGTACGAGCCAACTGCGCCCGGAGGATGCGATCGTGACGGCGGGGGAGCACCTGCACGACGGCCGGAGGAGCACCATGGAACCCGCACGCGCCGCCCGCCGACTTCCCGACGTATCCGAGTGAGGGAACCGATGACCCGACTCAGCCGTGAGAAGAAGCGGGACACCCGGCACGCCGTCGCTCCGGCCGGTCCGCCGATCGACATCCGGGTGCCCGCGGAGCCGGGGGTGGGGCGGCCCGGCGCGGGCGTCGCCACCGTCGGCGGGGTCCCGGTCGCGGCGGCGCCGGGCGAGGAGATCCAGCACACGATCCTGGACCATCTGCACCGGATCGCGCTCTCCACCGGCCGCCCGGTGTTCGCGACGGTCCGCGACGACCGCATCGGCTACGTCGTCCCGCTCCAGGTCGACCCGGACGGCGCGAGCCGCTTCACGGCAGACCCGGTACCCACGGCTCCGCCGGGTTCGCAGGGTCCGTCGACGCCGGTCGCGCCCGCGCAGGGTCCGCTGCTCCCGCCCGCGCCCGCGCCCGCTCACGTGGCGCCCCCTCAGCTCCTGCCGACCCAGGGCCAGTCCGGTCAGGCCTCGTCCGGTCAGGTTTCGCCTGGTCAGGTCTCGGCCGGCCAGGTTTCGTCCGGTCAGGTCTCGCCCGGTCAGGTCTCGTCCGGCCAGGGTCCGGCGGGGCCGGTCCCGTCGGCGGCGGTGCCGTCCGCGCCGGAGCAGGGGGCTGCGCCCGTGTCGGCGGACGGGCCGGTCCCGTCGGCTCAGGCTCGAAGCGGTGCTCCGGGCGCGCAGCCGGGCCAGGTCCGTGACCCGCACGCGGGGTCGGCCGGGAACGGCCGGCCCGTGGACGGCGGCAGCGGCGCGAGCGGCGACGACGGCGTGGCAGGTCCGGGCGAGGCCGCCCCCGCGCCCCGGCGCGACAAGCCCACCCATCACCTCCGCCAGGTCGGCGAGCCCGTCCGGGACGCCACCCCGACGTTCCCGCTGCGGTCCGTCCCCGAGCCCACGCCGCTCGGCGGGGCCGTACCGCACCACGAGACCGCGCCCACCTTCCCGCTGCGCGCCGTACCGGAGCCCGCAGACGCGCCCCCGCCCGGCACGGTCGCCGCCCCGACCGGGGCGTTCGGACCGCCTCCGGCGATGGACGCGCCCGCCCCCGCACGGACGGAACCGTCCCCCGCACGGACGGCGTCCCCGGCTCCGGCCGAACCGTCCCCGGCCCTGCCCGAACCGTCCCCGGTACGGGCCGAACCGTCCCCGGCGACCGCCACGCCCTCCCGGGCGCCCGCCACTCCCTCCCAGGCCTTCGGCTCGCCTTCCCGGGCGCCCGGAACGTCCTCCCCGGTGCCCGCCACGCCCTCCCCGGCGGCGGACGCCCCGCCCCGGCCCGAGGACGCGCCGCGCCGATCGAAGGGCGTGTCCCTGGCGCCCCCCGTCGACATCGCCGCGCGTGAGCCCGAGCCGGATCCCAAGCCGACCCCGGCCCGCGGGTTCGACGCCGTCGCCGAGGCGGTGCTCGGGGACACCCCGCCGACCATCACCGTCGAGGGCGCCGCCCTGCTGAACGGGCCGCTGGAGCAGATCAACGAGGCCGTCAAGGGCGGCCGTATCGACGCGGCGGCGGAACTGGCCGCGCGCACGGTCACCGAGGCGTCGCGGGCGCTGGGCGCCGGGCACCCCGAGGTGCTGCGGCTGCGCGAGCTCACCGCCTACATCGCCTACCTCGCCGGTGACCCGGTCCGCTCCTTCCGGCTCTCCCTCGACCTCGCCGGCCTGCGCCGCCGCGCCGGGGACGGGGAGGCGGCGTACGGCAACATCCAGAGCGCCGCGGCCGCCTGGCGCGCGGTGCGCGACCCCGAGCAGGGCCTCGCGCTCGGCCGCGAACTGATCGGGCTGTGGACGGAGCTGACCGCCGAGGACGGACCGGCCGCCGACGACATCGAGCAGCTGGAGTCCGCCCGCGCCCGCATGGGCCGCCTCACCGAACGCGCCCGCGGCCGTCGCGGCTGACGGGGGCGACCGGCGGGGGAGAGAGGCCAGGGAGGGCGGACCGGGCGGGCGTCAGCTGACGCAGAACTCGTTGCCCTCCGGGTCCGCCATGACCACCCACTGCCCGGCCGGCTCGTCCACCCGCCGCAGCACGCTCGCGCCCAGCGCCACCAGCCGCGCCACCTCGTCGTCCCGCCGCCCCTCACCCGGGTGCAGGTCGAGGTGGAGCCGGTTCTTGCCGGTCTTGGGTTCCGGCACCCGCTGGAACAGCACCCGCCGCCCCAGCCCGGTGCCGCGCTCCTGGTCGTAGGGGTCGTCGGGGTGCCGTACGGCGATCAGGTCCCGGAAGGCCGGGCGGCCGTGGTACTCGACGGTGGCCGCCCCGGGCAGCGCGCCCGCCGCCAGCAGCCGTTCGACGAAGGCGCTGTTGTCCTCGGTCTCGTAGTGCAGCGCGGCGGCCCAGAAGTCGGCCTGGGTGTGCGGATCGGCGGCGTCCACGACGAGCTTCCAGTGCACGGGCCGCGGCAGGGGAGAGTCGCTCATACGACCACTCATATGCGCCGCGGCGACGGGCGGGAAGGCGAAACGCCGGGATGTCTCAGACAGCCTCGGCGGCCTCGGTGTTCGCGGCGGCCTCGGCGGCGTCGGCCGCATGGGCGGTCGCGACGGCGGCGGTGGTCGCGGCCGGAGCGGGCTGCGGCGCGACGGCCGTCGGCACGGCCGCGGCGCGCGCCCGGTGCGCCGTCCGCCACGCGTCCGCGGTGAGCAGCGTCAGCGCGAGCCACACCAGCGCGAAGCCCGCCCAGCGCTCCGCCGGCATCGCCTCGTGGAAGTAGAGGATGCCGAGCAGGAACTGGAAGACCGGCGCGAGGTACTGGAGCAGGCCCAGCGTCGACAGCGGCACCCGGATCGCCGCCGCGCCGAAGCACACCAGCGGCAGCGCGGTGACGACACCGGTCGAGGCGAGCAGGGCCGCGTGCCCCGGCGTACCGGTGGTGAAGGTCGAGTCGCCGTGCGCGGTGAGCCAGATCAGGTAGGCGACCGCGGGCACGAACTGGATCGCGGTCTCGGCGGCCAGCGATTCGATGCCGCCCAGGTTGACCTTCTTCTTCACCAGCCCGTACGTGGCGAAGGAGAAGGCGAGGCAGAGCGAGATCCACGGCGGGCGGCCGTAGCCGATGGTGAGCACGACGACCGCGGCGAAGCCGACGCCGACCGCCAGCCACTGCACGGGCCGCAGCCGCTCCTTCAGCAGCAGCACGCCCATGGCTATGGTGACCAGCGGGTTGATGAAGTAGCCGAGCGACGCCTCGACGACATGGCCGCTGTTCACGGACCAGATGTAGACGCCCCAGTTGACGGTGATCACGGCCGCGGCGACCGCGACCAGGGCGAGCCTGCGCGGCTGCCGCAGCAGCTCACCGGCCCAGGCCCAGCGCCGTACGAAGAGCAGCGCGGCCGCGACGAAGACGGCCGACCACGCCATCCGGTGGGCCAGGATCTCCACCGCCCCGGCCGGCTTCAGCAGGGGCCAGAACAGGGGCACGAGGCCCCACATCCCGTACGCCGCGAAGCCGTTCAGCAGTCCTGTCTGCCGCTCACCCCTCGACTTCCCGGCCACCCGGTCCCTCCCCTTCACCCCGCACACCCTCGTGCGCACACCTGTGTCTGCAGCATGAAGGTAGCGCCGGAGGCCCCCGCCTGTCATGTCCGTATCGCCATACGGTCATGACAGACGGGGGCGGGGGCGTGTCAGCCCTTGAGCGCCGCGGCGACGGCCTCCGAGAGCGGGGTCGTCGGGCGGCCCGCCAGCCGGGAGAGGTCGCCGCTCTCCACCACCAGCTCGCCCTGCTCGATGGACGCGTCCACGCCCGCGAGGATCGCCGCGAGCGGCGCGGGCAGTCCGGCCCCGGCCAGGATGCCCTGGAGCGCCTCGACGGAGACGGAGTTGTAGGCGATCTCCCGGCCGGTCTGCCGGCTCAGCTCGGCCGCGTACTCGGCGAAGCTCCACGCCTCGTCGCCGCCGAGCTCGTACGTCGTGTTCTCGTGGCCCTCGCCGGTGAGCACGGCGACCGCGGCGGCCGCGTAGTCCGCGCGGGCCGCGGAGGAGATCCGGCCCTCGCCGGCCGCCTGGACGACCGCGCCGTGCGCCAGCACCGGGGCCAGGTTCTCGGTGTAGTTCTCGTGGTACCAGCCGTTGCGCAGCAGCGAGTACGGCACGCCGGAGGCGAGGATCGCCGCCTCGGTGCCGCGGTGGTCGTCGGCGAGCGCGGCGGTGAGGCTGCCGGGCGCGCTGGTGTAGGCGAACAGGGCGACCCCGGCCGCCTTCGCGGCTTCGAGGACGGCCGTGTGCTGCCCGACCCTGCCCTTGTCGAACTCGTTGCCGGAGATCAGCAGCACCTTGTCCCCGGCCGCGAACAGCCCGTCGAGGGTCTCGGGCGCGTTGTAGTCGGCGACCGCGACGCGCACGCCGCGCGCGGCGAGGCCGGCGGCCTTCTCCGGGGTGCGTACGACCGCGGTGATCTGCTCCGCGGGCACCTTCTCCAGCAGCTGCTCCACGACGTGGCGGCCCAGGTGGCCGGTGGCTCCGGTGACGACGATGCTCATGATTCGGAATCTCCTTGTGGGGTGGCGATGACACTTACCCTAGGAGTTGCACTAACCAAACGAAAGTACCCACTTTGAAGTAAGGTACTGGTCCTGAGGTAAGGTACCACCATGGCCGTAAGCGCAACGGAGTCCGCCACCGAGTCCGCCACCGAGAGTGCCCCCCAGCCCGCCGCCGAGAGCGCCGCCCGCTCCGCCGCTCCCTCCACCGGGAGCGCGCTGTACGACACCCGCGAGGCGATGTGCCCGTACCGGCTGGTGCTGGAGCACGTCACCAGCCGCTGGGGCGTGCTCGTGCTCATCGAGCTGCTCGACCGCCCCTACCGCTTCAGCGAGCTGCGCCGCGCGATCGGCAGGGTCAGCGAGAAGATGCTCACCCAGACCCTCCAGACGCTGGAGCGCGACGGCCTGGTCCACCGCGACGCCAAGCCGGTCATCCCGCCCCGCGTCGACTACTCCCTCACCGACCTCGGCCGCGAGGCGGCGGAGCAGGTGCGCGGGCTCGCGCTGTGGACGAAGGAGCGCATGGCCGACGTGGAGAAGGCGCGGGAGGTCTACGACACCGCCCGCGGCCGGGCCTAGGGCCTGTCGTCCCCTTCCCGTCCGCCACGCGACGACGGGCCCTGGGGAGCGCGGCGGCACTCACGGGAAAGGCCCCGGGCGGGACGCGCCCGGGGCCTCGTACGTCCTAGCCGACGACCGTCCAGGTGTCTGCGCCCGCGAGGAGTGTGGCCAGGTCGCCCTTGCCGTTCTGCTCGATGGCCGCGTCCAGTTGGTCGGACATCTGGGTGTCGTAGACGGGGCGTTCGACGGCGCGGAAGACGCCGATGGGGGTGTGGTGCAGGGTGTCGGGGTCGGCGAGCCGGGAGAGTGCGAACGCGGTGGTCGGGGATGCGGCGTGGGCGTCGTGGACGACGAGGTCGGCTTCGTTGTCGTCGGTGACGGTGACCACGCGCAGGTCGCCGGTGGCATGGTCGCGGACCACGCCGCGGTTTTTGTCGGTGCCGAAGCGGATGGGTTCGCCGTGGTGCAGGCGGATGAGGGTGTTCTCGGCCTGGTGGCGGTCCTTGAGGGCGTCGAAGGCGCCGTCGTTGAAGATGTTGCAGTTCTGGTAGATCTCCACCAGGGCGGTGCCGGGGTGGGCGGCGGCGG
>NZ_LAVA02000036.1 GCF_000974985.2 Streptomyces mangrovisoli
GGGGCGCCGCGGCTCAGGCCTACTGGCCTACCTCGCCGTATGCGGCCAGCAGCACCGCCGGGTCCGGGCCCTCCAGGACCGTCGGCTTCGCCAGGCCGTCGAGGACGATGAAGCGCAGCAGGTCGCCGCGGGACTTCTTGTCGACCTTCATCGTCTCCACCAGCTTGGGCCACTGGTCGTAGCGGTAGTGCAGCGGCAGCCCGACGGACTCCAGGATGGTCCGGTGGCGGTCCGCCGTCGCGTCGTCCAACCGGCCCGCGACACGCCCGAGTTCGGCCGCGAAGTGCATGCCGACCGCGACCGCGGCACCGTGCCGCCACTTGTAGCGCTCGTTCTTCTCGATGGCATGGCCCAGCGTGTGGCCGTAGTTGAGGATCTCGCGCAGCCCGGACTCCTTGAGGTCCGCGGAGACGACCTCCGCCTTCACCCGGATCGAGCGCTCGATCAGCTCCGCGGTGTGCGGGCCCGCCGGCGTGCGCGCGGCCTGCGGGTCGGCCTCGATGAGGTCCAGGATCACCGGGTCGGCGATGAAGCCGGCCTTGATGATCTCGGCGAGCCCGGACACGTAGTCGTTGACCGGCAGCGAGTCCAGCGCGGCCAGGTCGCACAGCACACCCGCGGGCGGGTGGAAGGCGCCGACCAGGTTCTTGCCCTCGGCGGTGTTGATGCCGGTCTTGCCGCCGACGGCCGCGTCCACCATCGCGAGCACGGTGGTCGGCACGGCGATCCAGCGCACCCCGCGCAGCCAGCTGGCGGCCACGAAACCGGCCAGGTCGGTCGTGGAGCCGCCGCCGACGCCGACGACGGCGTCGGAGCGGGTGAAGCCGGACTGACCGAGCGCCTTCCAGCAGTAGGCGGCGACCTCGGCGGTCTTGGCCTCCTCGGCGTTGGGCACCTGGATGGCGACGGCCTCGAAGCCCTGCTCCGCCAGGTCCGCGCGCAGCGCGTCACCCGTCTCGGCGAGCGCCTCGGGGTGGACGACGGCGACCCGCTTGGCCTTCGGCCCGATCAACGTGCCCAGCTCACCGAGGAGCTGACGGCCGATCAGGACCTCGTACGGCTCGCTCCCGGCCGAACCGCCGACCTGAATTCTTGTCACCTGGTTCGCCATGGTGTCCTCCGGCCGGGGGTCCGGGGGTTGGCCCCCGGGAATTACGGTCTTCAACTCCAGTGCGTCCAGGACGGCTTCGGTGACCTCTTCGGGCTCGCGGCCGTCGGTGGACACCACGGCGGTGGCCACCGACTCGTACAGGTTCCGCCGCGCGTCCATCAGTTCACGCCACTGCTTGCGCGGGTTGACGGCCAGCAGCGGGCGCGCGACGTTCAGGCCGGTGCGCTGGACGGCCGACTCCACGTCCATGGACAGATAGACCACACGGTGCCCGTCGAGCAGTGCGCGGGTGTCGTCGTCGAGGATCGCGCCGCCGCCCAGCGCCAGGACACCCTCGTGCCCGGCGAGCGCCCGCCGCACGAACTCCTTCTCCAGGGCGCGGAAGGCGGGCTCTCCCTCGTCGACGAAGATCTCCGCGATCGCACGGCCCTCGGCCACCACGATGTCCTCGTCGGTGTCCCGGAACCCGGTCCCGAGCCGCTCGGCGAGCCGCTGCCCGACGGTGGACTTGCCCACGCCCATCGGGCCGACCAGCACGACCACGGGGCGGGCGGTCACCGGATCTCCAGGTGGTCCAGGAAGGAACGGACATTGCGCCGCGTCTCCGGCACGCTGTCGCCACCGAACTTCTCCGCCACCGCGTCCGCCAGCACCAGCGCCACCATCGCCTCGGCGACGATCCCGGCCGCCGGCACCGCACACACGTCCGAGCGCTGGTGGTGGGCCTGGGCCTCCTCGCCCGTGACCACATCCACCGTGCGCAGCGCCCGCGGCACCGTCGCGATCGGCTTCATCGCGGCACGGACCCGCAGCAGCTCACCCGTGGTCAGACCACCCTCGGTGCCGCCCGAGCGGCCCGAGGAGCGCCGGATGCCCTCGTCGGTGGCGAGGATCTCGTCATGGGCCTTGGAGCCCGGCACCCGCGCCAGATCGAAGCCGTCACCGACCTCCACGCCCTTGATCGCCTGGATGCCCATCAGCGCCGCGGCCAGACGCGCGTCCAGACGCCGGTCCCAGTGCACGTGCGAGCCCAGACCCACCGGCACCCCGTACGCGAGCACCTCGACCACACCGCCGAGGGTGTCGCCGTCCTTGTGGGCCTGGTCGATCTCCGCGACCATCGCCTTCGACGCGTCCGCGTCCAGACAGCGCACCGGGTCGGCGTCCAGCCGCTCCACGTCCGCCGGGGTGGGGTAGACGCCGTAGGGCGCCTTCGCCGACGCCAGCTCCACCACGTGCGAGACGATCTCGATCCCCGCGGTCTCCTTCAGGTACGACCGCGCCACCGCGCCCAGCGCCACCCGGGCCGCCGTCTCGCGGGCGCTCGCGCGCTCAAGGATCGGCCGTGCCTCGTCGAAGCCGTACTTCTGCATCCCCGCGAGGTCGGCGTGGCCGGGGCGGGGACGGGTCAGCGGGGCGTTGCGGGCCAGTCCGGCGAGGATCTCGGGGTCGACCGGGTCGGCCGCCATCACCTGCTCCCACTTCGGCCACTCGGTGTTGCCCACCATGACCGCCACCGGGGAGCCGAGGGTCAGACCGTGCCGGACACCGCCCAGGAAGGTGACCTCGTCCCGCTCGAACTTCATCCGCGCACCGCGGCCGTAACCGAGCCGCCGCCTGGCCAGATGGTCCGCCACCATGTCCGTGGTGATCGGCACACCCGCGGGAAGACCCTCCAGTGTCGCCACCAGTGCGGGTCCGTGGGACTCCCCCGCCGTCAGCCAACGCAACCTGCTCAACGGTGCTCCTCGTGCTCGCGCCTCTACCTGCATCGGGCGCGACCGGGTGCGCGGCTCCGGCCCGCCACCTCCGATCCTCCCACGTCCGCGCCGCCGACCCGTCCGAGGTCCAGCAGACGGACGCGAAACCCGTGGTCAGCGCCGCGAGGGTCGGGCCCGGGCTCAGCGCTCCGCGAGCGCCCGCTCGCCGGCCCGGCGCATGACGTCGACGGGGGCGTGCGCACTGCCGGTCATCTGCTCGACCTGCAGGACGGCCTGGTGCACCAGCAGGTCGAGACCGCTGACGACAGCGCCGCCGAACATCGACCAGCGGGCCGCGAGCTCGGTCGGCCAGGGCTCGTAGAGCACGTCGAAGAGGGTGGTGGGACGCTCCGGCACGGCGGCCGCGAGGGCGTCCGTGGTGCCGGCCGGGGTGGTCGCGATCACCAGGGGCGCGCGCAGCGCCTCGGCCGCGTCGGCCCAGTCGGCCGTGCGCAGCTCGACGTCGAGGCGCTCGCCCCACTGGCGCATCTCGGCGGCCCGCTCCGCGCTGCGCACATAGGCGACGACCTCGCCGGTGCAGATGCGGGCGAGGGCGGCGAGGGCGGAGGAGGCGGTGGCGCCGGCCCCGAGGACGGCGGCCGATTCGACCTGCTCGATGCCGTGCTCGCGCAGGGCGGCGACCATGCCGGGGATGTCGGTGTTGTCGCCGAGGCGGCGGCCGTCCTCGGTGAAGACCACGGTGTTGACCGTGTCGACGGAGGCGGCCGTCTCGCTGATCTCGTCGACCAGGGGGATGACGGCCCGCTTCAGCGGCATGGTCAGCGACAGGCCCGCCCACTCGGGCCCCAGCCCGTCGAAGAAGGCGGGCAGCCCGCTCTCGTCGACGTCGAAGCGGTCGTACGTCCAGCCGGTCAGCCCGAGCTCCGTGTAGGCGGCGCGATGCAGCACCGGGGACAGCGAGTGGGCGATGGGCGAACCGAGGACGGCCGCCCGGCGGGCGTCAGTTGCCCGAGCTGTCATTGAACTTTTCCTTGAGCTTCTGGAAATCCGCGTAGGTCTTGGCGAACTCGGTCTTGTTCTGGCCGTCGGTCGCCACGAAGTAGATCCAGCCGTCGTGGGTCGGATTCAATGCCGCCGCCATCGCCTCTTCGCCGGGGTTGCCGATCGGCCCGGGCGGCAGGCCCTTCTGGGTGTAGGTGTTGTACGGGTCCTTGTTGCTGTTGATCTCGGACTCGCTGATGTTGATGCTGCTCTGGCCCTTCAGGTAATTGAAGGTCGAGTCGAACTGCAGCAACTGGTTGGTCTCGTGGTTGGTGGGTTTGAGACGGTTGTAGACGACCTCCGCCATCTTGCGGAAGTCGTCGTGGGTCTTGCCCTCGGCCTGCACCAGGCTCGCCACGGTCAGCAGTTGGAGCGGGGTGTCGAGCCCGAGCGTCTTCGCCTTCGCGGTCAGATCGTTCTTGTCGTACGCCGCCTTCGCGCGGCCCACCATCTGCTTCAGGATCTCCGCGGGCTTCTGGTTCTTCGCCGCGGGGTAGGTGCCCGGGTAGAGGAATCCTTCCAGCGGATCCTTTATGTCCTTGTCGGCGTTGGCCCAGCTGGGCAGCCCGAGGCTCTTGTACTCCTTCTTGGCGATCTTCTTCGTGCTGCCCGCGGACAGGTCGAGCCGTTTGTCGAGCGCCGCGTAGACGGCCGCGTTGCGCTCGCCGGGCGTGACGATCACGTTCGCCTGGCTCTTGGGGTCGAGCATCATCTCGACGGCGCTCGCCGCGGACATCTGCTTCTTCAGTACGTACGCGCCGGCCTGGATCTTCTTGCCGTCGGGGTTCTCCTGCTGGGCGGCGACGAACGCGTCGACGCTCTTGACCACGCCCGCGTCCTTGAGCCGGCGGCCGATGTCGTAGCCGCCCGCGCCCTTGGGGATCTCGACGCTCACGGTCTGCGAGATGCCGCCGCCCGCGTAGTCCGGCGCGGCGCCGTAACGATTTTGGTAGTACTTCCAGCCGACATAGCCGACCCCGCCGAGGCCGCCGCCGAACACCAGGACCACGACCAGGCAGGCGCAGCCGTTGCGGCGCTTCTTCTTGCCCTTGCCGCCGGCCGCCTTGCCGCCCTTGTCACCGCGGTCCCGGCGGGCCTTGGGGTCGTCGTACTCGTCGTCCTCGTCGTCGTCGCCGCCGTCCTTGAAGAAGGCGTGCTCCTCCTCGCCCTCCTCCGGGTCCGGGTCCCAGTCGGTCCGGGGCGCGGGCTCGGGTTCGGTGCGCCGGCGCTGCGGCGGCTCGGGCGGCGGATAGGCCTCGGGCGTCTGGTAGAGGTCGGGCTGCTCGGCTCCGTACCCGTTGGTCGCTCCGCCGTACGGGTCACCCTGTCCGGTCCCGTAGGAGGCGGGCATGGGCGTGCCCTGGCCGTCCCAGCCACCCTGCTGGTACTGCTGGGGCTGGGCGTGGCCCACGTAGTGCTGCTGGTCGTACTGCTGCTGACCCTGGGGATGCCCGTACTGCTGCTGGTCGTACGCCTGCTGGCCCTGGGGGTGTCCGTAGTGCTGCTGGTCGTACTGCTGCCGGCCCTGGGGATGCCCGTACTGCTGGGGGTACTGCTGCTGCCCGTACTGCTGCTGGTCATGACCGGCCTGCTGGCCCCAGTCGCCGTAGCCGTTCTGCTGCTGCGGCTGCTGCGGCTGGTGCTGCTGGTGGCCGCCGTAGGAGGACTGCTGGCCCGCCTGGGCCTGCTGTCCTGCCCATCCGCCGTCCCCGTACAACGGGTCCTCCGGATGCCACGGTTCGGAGCCTGGGCCCCGGCCATACTCAGTCATCGATCCCCTAGAGCCGCGAGGCGGCGCTCTGCCGACGTGCGGACCGGCTGCCGTTCCGCCTCTTACTGTGCGGCGGCTGTTCGAACACCGACGCTCGCGCGAGACGTTACCGTATCGCGATCAGATGACCACTTCGACGCCCTCGCCGGGTGCTTTACCTGACACCCGTTCGGATTCCAGGGCCTGCTGCAGAATGATGACTGCCGCCGCCTGGTCGACCACGGAGCGTCCCTTCTTCGACTTCACGCCGGAGGCGCGCAGTCCCTGATGGGCCGTCACCGTGGTCATGCGCTCGTCGACCAGGCGTACCGGTACCGGCTTGATGCCCTCCGCGAGCTCCTGGGCGAACGCCCGGACCTTCACCGCGGCCGGGCCCTCGCTCCCCTTCAGCGAGCGGGGCAGCCCGACCACGACCTCGATCGGCTCGTACTCCTCGACCAGCTGTTTGAGCCTGCGGTGGGCGGCCGGGACGTCCCGTCCCGGCACGGTCTCCACCGGTGTGGCGAGGATCCCGTCGGGGTCGCACGAGGCGACCCCGATCCGGGCGTCCCCGACGTCGACGGCGAGCCGTCGTCCTCTGCGCATGTCCGGCTGTCCTACTTCGCCGTCTCGTCGACCAGACGCGTGACGGCGTCCACGGCCTCGCCGACGGCGGCCGGGTTCTGTCCGCCGCCCTGGGCGACGTCCGGCTTGCCGCCACCGCCGCCGCCGAGCGTCTTGGCCGCGGTGCGGACCAGGTCACCGGCCTTCAGACCCCGCTCGCGGGCGGCGTCGTTGGTGGCGATGACCGTGAAGGGCTTGCCGTTGTTGACCGCGAACAGCGCGACCACGGCGGCCCGGCCGCCCTGGATGCGGCCCCGCACGTCGAGGACCAGCTTGCGCAGGTCGTCCGGCGTGGTGCCGTCCGGCACCTGACCGGTGACAAGTGCGACGCCCCGCACGTCCTTGGCGGAGTCGGCGAGCCCGGCGGCGGCCTGGAGCACCTTCTCGGCGCGGAACTTCTCGATCTCCTTCTCGGCGTCCTTCAGCTTGCCGAGCATGGCGGAGACCTTCTCGGGGAGCTCCTCCGAGCGGCCCTTGAGCAGCTCGGTCAGCTGGTTGACGACCGTGTGCTCGCGGGCGAGGAAGTTGTAGGCGTCCACGCCGACGAGGGCCTCGATCCGGCGCACGCCGGAACCGATGGAGGACTCGCCGAGCAGCTTCACGAGGCCCAGCTGGGCGGTGTTGTGCACGTGCGTGCCGCCGCACAGCTCCTTGGAGAAGTCGCCGATGGTCACCACGCGCACCCGGTCGCCGTACTTCTCGCCGAACTCGGCGATGGCGCCCTGCTTCTTGGCCTCGTCGATGCCCATGACCTCGGCGCGCACGTCCAGGTCGCGGGAGAGCACCTCGTTGATCTTCTGCTCGACGTCGGTCATCACGGCCGTGGGCACGGCGGACGGGGAGCCGAAGTCGAAGCGGAAGCGGCCGGGCTGGTTCTCCGAACCGGCCTGGGCGGCCGTCGGGCCGAGCGCGTCACGCAGGGCCTGGTGGGTGAGGTGGGTGGCCGAGTGGGCGCGGGCGATGGCCGTACGGCGGCGCTGGTCGATCGAGGCGTGGGCCTTGGCGCCCACGGTGATCTCGCCGACCTGGACGACGCCCTTGTGCACGTAGACGCCGGGGACCGGCTTCTGGGTGTCGCGGATCTCGATGACGGCACCGGAGTCGGACTTGATCCGGCCGGTGTCGCCGATCTGGCCGCCGCCCTCGGCGTAGAACGGGGTGCGGTCGAGGACGATCTCGACCTCGTCGCCCTCGGTGGCGGCCGGCGAGGAGACGCCGTCGACCAGGATGCCGACGACCGTGGACTCGCCCTCGGTGCCGTCGTAGCCGATGAAGTCGGTGGGGCCGGCGGCGTCGGCGATCTCGCGGTAGGCGCCGAGGTCGGCGTGGCCGGTCTTCTTCGCCCGGGCGTCGGCCTTGGCGCGCTCGCGCTGGTCCTGCATCAGGCGGCGGAAGCCGTCCTCGTCCACGGACAGCCCCTGCTCGGCGGCCATCTCCAGGGTGAGGTCGATCGGGAAGCCCCAGGTGTCGTGGAGCAGGAACGCCTTGTCGCCGGGGAGCACGGCGGAACCGGAGGCCTTGACGTCGGCCACGGCGCCGTCGAGCACGTTGGTGCCGGCGTTGAGCGTCTTGAGGAAGCGGGCCTCCTCGGCGAGGGCCACCTTCTCGATCCGGTCGCGGTCGGTGACCAGCTCGGTGTACTGCTGGCCCATCATCGCGATCACGACGTCGATGAGGTCCTTGACGACCGGGCCGGTGGCGCCGAGCAGGCGCATGTTGCGAATGGCGCGGCGCATGATGCGGCGCAGCACGTAGCCGCGTCCCTCGTTGCCCGGCGTGACGCCGTCGCCGATGAGCATCACGGCGGTGCGGATGTGGTCGGTGACCACGCGCAGGGAGACGTCCGAGTCGTGGGCGTCGCCGTAGGCCACGCCGGTCAGCTCGGTGGCCTTCTTGATGACGGCCATCGAGGTGTCGATCTCGTACATGTTCTGCACGCCCTGCAGGATCATGGCGAGCCGTTCGAGACCGAGACCGGTGTCGATGTTCTTGCTCGGCAGGTCGCCGAGGATCTCGAAGTCCTCCTTCGAGGTGCCCTCGCCCCGCTCGTACTGCATGAAGACCAGGTTCCAGATCTCCACGTAGCGCTCGTCGTTGACGGCCGGGCCGCCCTCGACGCCGAACTCCGGGCCGCGGTCGTAGTTGATCTCGGAGCAGGGGCCGCAGGGTCCGGGCACGCCCATGGACCAGAAGTTGTCCTTCTTGCCGAGACGCTGGATGCGCTCCTTCGGCACGCCGACGACCTGGTGCCAGATCTGCTCGGCCTCGTCGTCGTCCTGGTAGACCGTGATCCACAGACGGTCGGCCTCCAGGCCGTAGCCGCCCTTGTCCTGGGGCGCGGTGAGCAGCTCCCAGGCGAGCTTGATGGCGCCTTCCTTGAAGTAGTCGCCGAAGGAGAAGTTGCCGCACATCTGGAAGAACGTGCCGTGGCGGGTGGTCTTGCCGACCTCTTCGATGTCGGGGGTGCGCACGCACTTCTGCACGCTGGTGGCGCGCGGGAAGGACGGCTTGACCTCACCGAGGAAGTACGGCTTGAAGGGCACCATGCCCGCGTTGACCAGGAGCAGAGTCGGGTCGTCCGCGATGAGCGACGCCGAAGGGACGACGGTGTGCCCGCGCTCCTCGAAGAAGCTCAGCCAGCGGCGGCGGATCTCGGCCGACTCCATCAGTGGTCCTCATTCCGGTTGTACGAGTACGTCGTGTCGTCGATGACGTACGTCTTGGGCTTCGTGCGGTTCTCGATGGCGGCGTAGCGCCGGGGTGCGGGCAGCTCGGGGTCGGCGTCGATGCCCAGCGCGTTCTCCAGCTCGGCCTCGCGCCGGGCCATGTTCTCGCGGACGTCGAGCGCGAAGCCCACGGCCCGGTCCTTGAGCCGGTGACCCGCCTCGAGCGCCTTGTTCGCCGCACCCACGGCGAGGTTCTCGGGGGTCAGCTGCTTCAGCTTGCGATTGACCTTGGTGGTGGCCCAGACGCCGGCGGCGACGCCGGTCGTGAACCAGAACGTACGGCGGAACATCGCTAGGTCTCAGTCCCTCTTTCCGCGGAGGTTGCGCTTCTCGCGCCGCGTGGCCGGGACCGTGCGGCCCACGATCACGGTACGCCGGGGCGCCTTTGCGGGCCCGTCCTCCTTGCGGCCGCCGATGGCCCGGCGCACGCCGTAGCCGAAGGCCGCGACCTTGACCAGGGGGCCGCCGAAGGTGGAGGCGACGGTGGTCGACAGCGCGGAGGCGTTCGACGTGACCTCCTGGACGTCGGAGGCGATCGCGTCGACCCGGTCGATCTGGGTCTGCGCGGAGCGGACGGCCGTGGAGGCGTCGGCGAGGAGCGGGACGGCCTGGTCGGTCACGTCCGCGACAAGCTTGGTGGTCGCCTTGAGCGTCTGGGCCAGCCTCGCCAGCGCCACGGCGAGGAAGGACACCAGGATCGCCCAGAAGACGGCCACCAGGATCCCGGCCACCTCTCCACCGGACACTGTGTGCACCCGCTCCCTCGGACGTGCGGCCGCCGTGGCGGCCACGAAAAATCAGTGCACCGAGCCTATCGCGCCGACGATGGCGCTCCGTACCGGATTACCGGCGGCGGCGGGTGGTATTCCACCGGACTTCAGCGAAGCGATTGTACGGACTGATTACGGTTCAGTACGCTCCGTGTCCTATGCGAGGTTCACAGCCCCCCGACGCCGACGGCGGCGGCAATCTGCCCCTGGAACTCGACCCCTTCGTGGGCCGGGCCGCCGAGCTGGACGAGCTGCGGCGGGCGCTCGGCGCCGCGCGCCTGGTGACCGTCACCGGCCCCGGCGGCATCGGCAAGTCGCGGCTCGCGGCCCGGGCCGCGGTCCGCCACGCGCCCCGCGACGGCGTGTGGACGGTGGACCTGGCGCCGGTGCGCGACCCCGAACTCGTCGAGTACGCCGTCGTGGAGGCCCTGGGGCTGCGCGACCACACCACCCGCGCGCCGCGCGAGGCGCTGCTCGGGCATCTGGCCGGCCGCGAGCTGCTGCTGGTCCTCGACGGCTTCGAGCACCTGGTCGAGGCCACCGCGGCCCTGGTCCTGCGGCTGCTGCGGCGACTGCCGGGGCTCGCCGTGCTGGCCGTGGGCCGCAGGCCGCTGGGCGTCCCCGGCGAACGTCTTTTCCCGCTCGGGCCGCTGGCCGAGGACGAGGCGGTGGAGCTGTTCGCCGACCGGGCGGCCCGGCTCGGCGTGTCCGTCACGGACGGCCACGACGTGCGGGAGCTGTGCCGGCGCCTGGAGGGCATCCCGCTGGCGGTCGAGCTGGCCGCGGGACGGCTGCGCGCCCTTGCCCCCGCCCAGCTGCTCGAACGGCTCGACGACCGGTTCCGGCTGCTGACCGGCGGCCGGGAGCGGACCCTGCCCCGCCACCAGACGCTGCGTACGGCGATCGGCTGGAGCCACGAACTGGCCACGCCGACGGAGCGGCTGCTGTGGGCGCGGCTGACGGTGTTCGCGGGCTCCTTCGAACTGGAGGCCGCCGAGTACGTGTGCAGCGGCGACGGCCTGGAGGCCGCCCGGGTCCTGGAGGTGCTGGAGGAGCTGCTCGCCCAGTCGGTGGTGGCGCGCGAGGAGTCGGCGCGCGGGGTGCGCTACCGGATGCTGGAGACGGTCCGGGAGTACGGCGCCGACTGGCTGGCCGGCGCGGGGGACGCGGTCCGGCTCAGGCGCCGGCACCGGGACTGGTATCTGGGCCTCGCGACCTGGTGCGAGCTGGACTGGTTCTCCCCGCGGCAGCGGGAGGTCGCGGCCCGGATCGAGGCGGAGCTGCCGAACCTGCGCTGCGCCCTGGAGCACAGCCTGACCGAGCCGGACGAGGCCCATCTGGGCCAGTGCCTGGCGGGGTCGCTGTGGTTCTACTGGGCGGGCTGCGGACGCCTCACGGAGGGCAGGCACTGGCTGAACCGGGCCGTCGAGCTGGACTCCGGGCACGACGGGCCCCGGCTCAAGGCGCTGTGGGTGCTCGGCTATGTGGCGATCCTCCAGGGCGACTCGGTGCCGGCGCTGACCGCGCTGCTGGAGTGCCGGGAGGGCGCCGAGCGGACCGCGAGCGCGACCGCGGTGGCGTACGCGGAGCACCGCACCGGCTGCCTGGCGCTGGTCACCGACGACATGCCGCGCGCGGAGACGCTGCTGCGCTCGGCGCTGGAGCGGTACCGGGAGATCGGCGAGCTCAACAGCAATGTGCTGATGGCGCAGGTGGAGCTGGCGATGGCGCGCGCGTTCCAGGGCGATCTGGTGGACGCGGTGAACCTCTGCGACGACGTGCGCCAGGTCGCCGAGGACCACGGCGAGCGGTGGGCGCGGTCGTACGCGCTGTACGTGCTGGCGTACGCCGCCTGGCGCGAGGGCGAGCCGGCGCGGGCGCGCGCGCTGCTCGCGGACTGCCTGGGCCATGCGCACGCCTTCCACGACCTGCTCGGGTCGGTGCTGGCGGTGGAGCTGCTGGCCCTGGTCACGGTCACCGAGGGGGACGCGGCGGAAGCGGCGGTGCTCCAGGGCGCGGCGGCCGGGATGTGGCCGTCGGTGGGGCTGCCGCTGTTCGGTTCGGCGTACTACAACGCGCCGCACGCGCTGTGCGAGGCGACGGCGCGGGAGCTGCTCGGCGACGAGGTGTACGCGGCGCGGGTGCGCGACGGCGAGCGCCTCGGCCGGGAGGCGGGCGTCGCGCGGGCGCTCGGACGGGCCCGGACATGCGAGAGCCCGCCGCCCCGCCCGCCCGAAAGGGCGGGGAGACGGCGGGCCGACGCGGTACTAGTGCACCCGGCTGGTGATCAGCGGGCGTAGTACTCGACGACGAGCTGCTCGTCGCAGATGACCGGAACTTCCTTGCGGTTCGGCTCGCGGTCCAGGCGGAACGCCAGGGCCTTGAGGTTCACCTGAAGGTAGCGCGGGGTCTCGCCGTCGGGGGCGAAGCCACCCTCGCGGGCGACCTGGAAGAGCGTCTTGTCCTTGCTGCGGTCACGGACCTGGACGACGTCGTCCGGACGCACACGGAAGGACGGCTTGTCGACCTTCTGGCCGTTGACCTGGAGGTGGCCGTGGACGACCATCTGACGGGCCTGGTAGATCGTGCGGGCGATGCCCGAACGCAGCACCAGGGCGTCGAGACGGCGCTCGAGCTCCACGATCAGGGCCTCACCGGTCTTGCCCTGCACCTTGGAGGCACGCTCGTAGGCGCGGACCAGCTGGCGCTCGGAGATGTCGTACTGCGCGCGCAGACGCTGCTTCTCCAGCAGACGGACCTTGTAGTCCGAGTTCTGCTTGCGGCCACGGCCGTGCTCACCCGGCGGGTAGGGACGGGCCTCGAAGTACTTGACGGCCTTCGGGGTCAGCGCGATGCCGAGGGCACGCGACTTCTTGACCTTGGGGCGGGACTGGTTCGCCACTGTCCTATCTCATTTCCTTGATTCGGCTTGTCAGGGTGTGAGGGAGGTCGCATCCGCAGCCGGGGAAACCCTCCTGGTCCGTTGCCGGGCCGGGCGGGCAGCCGCTCCCCTGGTCTGGGCACATACGTGCAGCACGCGAGTGGCCCACCGACCGTGTCCGGAGATCCGGGTGGTGGTGGGCTGCCCGCGACACCATCGACGGTGCGCGACGCTCCTGGAGCCGGTCCGGGGACCGGACTCCGGCTGGTTGTCCCGCTCTGACGGCACGGGACTCAGCACTTCGGGCGATTCTACAGGCTGCTCAGGACCGCTTGCGACCGAGCCGGCCGCGGGTCCACTCCACCGCGTCCGCGTACCGCGCCTCGGCGCCGTGGCGGGTCGGCGTGTAGTACTCGCGGTCCTTGAGGGCGTCCGGCGCGTACTGCTGCTCCGCGATGCCCTCGGCCAGGTCGTGCGGGTAGACGTAGCCCTGCGCGTGGCCCAGCTTGGCGGCGCCCTTGTAGTGCCCGTCGCGCAGGTGCGGCGGGACGGTGCCCGCGTGCCCCTTGCGTACGTCCTCCAGGGCGGCGCCGATCGCGGTGGTCGCGGAGTTGGACTTGGGGGCCAGGGCGAGCGCGATGGTGGCGTGGCTGAGGGTCAGGGCGGCCTCGGGGAAGCCGATCATGGCGACGGCCTGCGCTGCGGCCACCGCGATCGGCAGGGCGTTCGGGTCGGCCAGCCCGATGTCCTCGCTCGCGGAGATCATCAGCCGGCGGGCGATGAAGCGGGGGTCCTCGCCGGCGTCGATCATGCGGGCCAGATAGTGCAGGGCCGCGTCGACGTCGGAGCCACGGATGGACTTGATCAGGGCGCTGGCGACGTCGTAGTGCTGGTCGCCGTCGCGGTCGTAGGTCACCGCGGCGCGGTCGACCGTCTCCTCCAGCGTGGCGAGCGCGATCTCCGTCCCGCCCTTGTCGAGGGCGGCGCCCGCGGCGGCCTCCAGCGCGGTCAGCGCACGGCGCGCGTCGCCGCCCGCGATGCGCAGCAGGTGGTCCTCGGTGTCCCGCGGGAGCGTGACCGCGCCCTTCAGACCCCGCTCGTCGGCGACGGCCCGCCCGAGCAGTCCGCGCAGGTCGTCGTCCGTGAGCGGTTCGAGGGTGAGCAGCAGGGAGCGGGAGAGCAGCGGGGAGATCACCGAGAAGTACGGGTTCTCGGTGGTCGCGGCGATCAGCGTCACCCAGCGGTTCTCCACCGCCGGCAGCAGGGAGTCCTGCTGCGCCTTGCTGAAGCGGTGGATCTCGTCGAGGAAGAGGACGGTCTCCTTGCCGTATCCCCCGGTGGCGCGGCGGGCGCCCTCGATGACCGCGCGGACCTCCTTGACGCCCGCGGTGATCGCCGACAGCTCCACGAACCGCTTGTCGGTGGCCTTGGAGACGACGTAGGCGAGCGTCGTCTTGCCGGTGCCGGGAGGGCCCCACAGGATCACCGAGGACGGGCCCGCGGGGCCGCCCGAGCCCTCGCCGACCAGGCGGCGCAGCGGGGAGCCGGGCTTGAGCAGATGCTGCTGGCCCACGACCTCGTCGAGCGCGCGCGGGCGCATCCGCACCGCCAGGGGGCTGCCGGCCGGGTCCTTCTCCTGGCGTTCTTCCGCGGCTGCGGTGAAAAGGTCGGGTTCCACGCTGAAACCCTAAATCACCGCACCGACAGCGCGGCCGGCGCCGTCGGCGCGGAGCCGACGGCCGCCCGCGGCGTCAGCTGGTCCAGAAGTCCCACCAGCGGGTCATGATCAGGACGCCGATGACGCCGATGTGCAGGACCGGCAGCACCCAGGTGAACTCCGACAGGAACCCCTTCACCCAGCGCGGGGCGGGCAGCAGGTCGTTGCGGACGTTGAACGAGGTCAGGAACCAGAACATGGTGATCGTGGCGACCCAGGCCAGGGAGCACCACAGGCACAGCGCGCCGATCCGGTACAGGGACTGGAACTGGAGCCAGGTGCAGAACCCGACGCCGAAGAGGGTGCCGAAGTTGAAGGTCAGCCAGTACCAGCGCGGGAAGCGGGCCCGGGTCAGCAGGCTCACGCCGACGCAGATCACGATGCCGTAGCAGACCAGGCCGAGCATCGGGTTCGGGAACCCGAAGGCGGCGGCCTGCTTGCTCTGCATGACGCTGCCGCAGGAGACGACCGGGTTGAGGCTGCACCCCGGGGTGTAGCTGGTGCCGTCGATCTTGGCCTGGAGAAGCTTGAACTTGTCGATCGTGATGACCCACGCGGCGAGCAGACCGGCCGCGCCGGTGATCACCAGCAGCAGGGCGAAGGCGCGGCTGCCGCCCACCGTCCGGGGCGCCGCATCGGCGCTTCGCGGCTCGGGGTCGGTGGAGACGTCCTTGACTGTCGTCTTGCTCATCACGCCGATTCCGTCACTTGAGAGTTGGACCATCTTCGGGCACGGGTCATTGTGCCGCACGCGCGGCAGTGTCCACCGTTCGGTGGACATAAGGAAGTACGCACGGTCGTCCCTGAACGTTCGGTTCCGGCCGACCCTCGGTACATGACGACAGACGGACTCGCGGTCGACGTACGGGGACTGCGCAAGCGGTACGGCGATGTGACGGCCGTGGACGGCCTCGACCTCACCATCGCGAAAGGCGAGGTCCTGGGGCTGCTGGGACCCAACGGCGCCGGCAAGAGCACCACGGTGGAGATCCTCCAGGGCAACCGCTCGCGGGACGCCGGCGAGGTGCGCGTGCTGGGGTCGGACCCGCAGACGGGCACGCGCGCGTGGCGCTCCCGCGTCGGGATCGTCTGGCAGGACGAATCGGCGCCCGCCGAGTTGACGGTCGAGGAGACCGTACGGCACTTCGCCCGCTACTACCCCGCCCCGCGCGACCCCGACGAGGTCATCGGCCTGGTCGGGCTCACGGCGAAGGCGGGCAGCCGCATCAAGGCGCTCTCCGGCGGCCAGCGCCGCCGCCTCGACGTGGCGCTCGGCGTGATCGGCGGCCCCGAACTGCTGCTCCTGGACGAGCCGACGACCGGCTTCGACCCGGCGGCCCGCCGCCAGTTCTGGGACCTCATCCGCAGCCTCGCCGACGAGGGCACCACCATCCTGCTGACCACGCACTACCTGGAGGAGGCGGAGGCGCTCGCGGACCGGCTCGCGATCGTCGCCCGCGGCCGGGTCGTCGCCGAGGGCGAGCCCGCCGCCCTGCGGGAGCTGCACGGCGGCGGCGCCACCGTGGAGTGGACCGAGCAGGACGGCACCCCGCGCGCGGAGCGCACGGACACCCCCACACGGACCGTCGTCGAGCTCACGCGCCGCTTCGACGGCGAGATACCCGGGCTGCTGGTGACCCGCCCCACCCTGGAGGACGTCTACCTCCGGCTGACCGGACAGGAGGAGGCGCGATGACCACGACCGCCGTACGGACCCGGACCGCGGCGCCCGCCGGACGGCTGCCGGGGGCCTGGACGCTGGGGCTGCGCCGGGGCGTGCTGGAGCTGCGGCAGTTCTTCCGCCAGCGCGACCAGGTCGTGTTCACCTTCGCCTTCCCGGTCGTCTTCCTGTTCCTGTTCGCGTCGATCTTCCACGACACCGTGCAGGGCACCGGGATCACCTCCTCGCAGCTCTACGTACCCGCGATGATGGCCTCCGGGATCATGTCCACGAGCTTCCAGTCGCTGGGCATCTCGATCGCCGTGGAACGCGACGAGAAGGTGCTGCGCCGGCTGCGCGGGACGCCGATGCCCCCGGCCGCCTACTTCCTCGGCAAGATCTGGCTGGTTCTGGTCACGGGCGTCCTGGAGACGGCGATCCTCCTGGCCGTCGGCACCACCGTCTACGGCGTCGACCTGCCGAGGGACGCGGCGCACTGGTTCGACTTCGCGTGGATCTTCGTGCTGGGCCTGACCGGGTGTGCGCTGCTCGGCATCGCCGTCAGCTCGGTGCCGAAGTCCGCGAAGAGCGCCAGCTCGGTCGTCGTGCTGCCGTTCCTCGTCCTCCAGTTCGTCTCCGGGGTGTACATCAACGTCAGCTCCATCCCCGACTGGATGCTGGACCTCGGCGCGCTGTTCCCGCTGAAGTGGCTGTGCCAGGGTCTGCGCGGGGTGTTCCTGCCCGACTCGGCACGCGTCCTGGAGCAGGCGGGCAGCTGGGAGTTCGGCAAGGTCGCCCTGGTGCTCGCCGCCTGGTGCGCCGGAGGATTGGTGCTGTGTCTGCTGACCTTCCGCTGGAAGACCCGGCGCGACGGGTGACCACCGTGCCGCGGGACCCCGTGCGCGCCGGGACCGGCCGGGACGGATCGCCCTCCCGGGACGGCGTGACCGGCCGGGACGCGGCGCCCGGCGCCCACGCCTGGGACCGGTCGATCCGGCTCTGGGACGCGTACTTCACGGTCGCCTGGGCGGCGACCGTGGTGTTCGTGCTGACCGCCGCGCACCCCGGATGGCCCGTACGGGCGCTCGCGGCCGGACTGCTGCTGCCGCTGGTGCCCTGGTACGCGGCGGTGGGCCGCGCCCTGGTGCAGGAGGACCCGCCCGCGCAGGGGCGGGCGCTGCGCTACCTCGCCGTCGCCACGCTGCTGTTCCTCTCGGCGTCCGTCCTGGTCGGCGAGACCCGGCTGATGGCGTTCGCGCTCGTCCCGCAGTGCTACATGACGCTGCGGCTGGGCTGGGCGCTGCCGGTGGTGACCGTCATCAACGTGGCGCCCGTGGTGGGCTGGGGGCTCGCCTGGCGCCCGGACGCCGAGGACCTGTTCGACCAGTCGCTGTTCGCCCTGGTGACCCTGGTGTTCTCGCTGGCCGTCGGCAGCTGGATCATCCGGATCATCGAACAGAGCCTGGAGCGCGCCGAGTTGATCGCGGAGCTGGAGGCCAGCCGGCACGAGGTGGCCCGGCTGTCGGCGGCGCACGGCGCGCTCGCCGAACGCGAGCGCATGGCACGGGAGATCCACGACACCCTCGCCCAGGGCTTCACCAGCCTGCTGATGCTGGTCCAGGCCGTCGAGGCGGAGATCGACCACGACCTGCCCGAGGCCCGCCGCCATCTGGCCCTGATGGGCGAGACGGCCCGCCAGAACCTCGCCGAGGCCCGCGCCCTCGTCGCGGGGGCCGCGCCCGCCGACCTGGACGGCGCGAGCCTGCCGCAGGCCCTCGCCCGGCTGGCCGCCCGGCACGGCGCGGCCCTGGAGGTGACCGGCCCGGCGCGGACGCTGCCCCCCGCGGCCGAGGTGGTGGCACTGCGCGCCTGCCAGGAGGCCCTGGCCAACGCGCGCAGGCACGCCGGCGACGGGGCGACGGCCGGCGTCACGCTCGCGTACACCCGGGACACCCTGACGGTGTGCGTGCGGGACGACGGCTCCGGATTCGACACGGGCGCGGCGCACGGCGGTTACGGCCTGGCGGGCCTGCGGGCGCGGGCGCGCGAGGCGGGCGGCACGGCGCTGGTGCGCAGCGCCCCGGGCGGCGGCACGACGGTGACCGTGTGCCTGCCGACGCCACTGGGAAGTGAGGTCTCGTGATCCGGATCGTGCTGGCCGACGACCACCCCGTCGTACGGGAGGGCCTGCGCGCCATGCTGAGCGCGGAGCCGGACCTGGACGTGGTCGCCGACGCCGCGAGCGGCCCGCAGGCCGAGGCCCTGGCCGCCGAACTGCGGCCGGACATCGTGCTGATGGACCTGCGGATGCCCGGCGGGGGCGGTGTCGACGCGATCGAGCGGATGACGGCGGCCGGACTGGCGTGCCGGGTGATCGTGCTCACGACGTACGAGACGGACCGCGACATCCTGCGCGCGGTCGAGGCGGGCGCGGCGGGCTATCTGCTCAAGGACCTGCCACGGGCCGAACTCGCCGACGCCGTACGGGCGGCGGCGCGCGGCGAGACCGTGCTCGCGCCGACCGTGGCGGCGCGCCTGGTGGACCGGCTGCGCGCGCGGCCCGAGCGGCCCCGGCTGTCCGAGCGGGAGACGGCGGTGCTGCGTCTGGTGGCCGAGGGCTGCACCAACGCGGAGATCGGCCGCCGGCTGTTCATCGGGGAGTCCACGGTGAAGACCCATCTGCTGCGCGTCTTCGGCAAGTTGGGCGTGGACGACCGGACGGCGGCGGTGACGTGCGCGATGCGGTTCGGGCTGCTCGACCCGTGACGAAGGGCGCCGCACACCGTCCGGGTGTAGGGCGCCCTTCGCTTCGGGCCGGGCCGGCTCAGACCACCCGGGTGAGCCGCGACTCCAGTTCCGCCACGATCTCGTTCACACCGATCGCGCTCTGCTCGCCGGACTCCATGTCCTTGAGCTGGACGACGCCCTCGGCGAGGTCGCGGTCACCGGCGATGACCGCGTAGCGGGCACCGCTGCGGTTGGCGTCCTTCATCGCACCTTTCAGCCCCTTGGAGCCGTAGGAGAGGTCCGCCGCGACCCCGATCCGGCGCAGCTCGGTGACCTTCGCGAACAGCAGCCGCCGGGCCTCGTCGCCCACCGGTACCGCGAACACCGAGGTGGCCGAAGGGAGTTCCAGCTCGACGCCCTCCGCCTCCAGGGCGAGGACCGTGCGGTCGACGCCGAGCGCCCAGCCCACCGACGGCAGCGCGGGGCCGCCGATCATCTCGGAGAGGCCGTCGTAGCGCCCGCCGCCGCCCACCGCGGACTGCGAGCCCAGACCGTCGTGGACGAACTCGAAGGTCGTACGGGTGTAGTAGTCCAGGCCGCGGACCAGCTTGGCGTCGTCCTCGAAGGCGACGCCGGCGGCCGTGATCAGGTCACGGACCTCCTCGTGGTACGCCTTGCACGCGTCGCACAGGTAGTCGCGCAGCAGCGGGGCGTCGCCGAGCTGCTTCTGCACGGACTCGCGCTTGTCGTCCAGGACGCGCAGCGGGTTGATCTCCGCGCGCCGCAGGGTGTCCTCGTCGAGGTTCAGGCCGCGCAGGAACTCCTGGAGGGCGGCCCGGTAGACGGGACGGCACTCCTTGTCGCCCAGGCTGTTGAGCAGGATGCGGAACTGGCGCAGTCCCAGCGAGCGGTAGGCCTGGTCGGCCAGGATGATCAGCTCGGCGTCGAGGGCCGGGTCCTCGGCGCCGATCGCCTCGGCGCCCACCTGGGAGAAGTGGCGGTAGCGGCCCTTCTGGGGGCGTTCGTAGCGGTAGTACGAGCCCGAGTACCAGAGCTTGACCGGGAGGTTGCCCGCGCGGTGCAGGTTGGCCTCCAGCGCCGCGCGCAGCACGGACGCGGTGCCCTCGGGGCGCAGGGCGAGCCGGTCGCCGCCCTTGGTCTCGAAGGCGTACATCTCCTTGGTCACGATGTCGGTGGACTCGCCGACGCCGCGTGCGAACAGCTCGACGTTCTCGAAGCCGGGCGTCTCGACGTAGCCGTAGCCGGAGTTGCGCAGCGGCGCGGCGATCGCCTCACGGACGGCGAGGTACTTGGCGGAGTCGGGCGGCAGCAGGTCGTAGGTGCCCTTGGGGGCCTTGAAGGTGCTCACGGAAGTACTCGTCACATTCCTCGTCGGGGGGCCGGGGAGGCTCCCTGGCCGGCGCCCACCTGCCGCAGATACGGGTTGGTGGCGCGCTCCTGGCCGATGGTCGTCTGGGGGCCGTGGCCGGACAGCACCACGGTCGAGTCCTCGAGCGGCAGGCACACGCGGGCCAGCGAGTCGAGCATCTCGGCCATGTCACCGCCGGGCAGGTCGGTGCGTCCGATGGAGCCGGCGAACAGCAGGTCGCCCGAGAAGAGGATCGGCGGGATGTCCGCCGCCTCGGGCAGGCCGAAGGTCACCGACCCCTTGGTATGGCCGGGCGCGTGCGCGACGGTGAGCTCCATCCCGGCCAGCTCCAGCCGCGCGCCGTCGGTCAGCTCCTTGACGTCGTCGGGCTCCCCCACGGTCAGCTCGCCCATGAGCGGCATCCCGATGGAACGGCCGAGCGCCTTCTCCGGGTCGCTCATCATGTACCGGTCCCGGGGGTGGATCCAGGCCGGTACGTCGTGCGCGCCGCACACCGGGACGACCGAGGCCACATGGTCGATGTGGCCGTGGGTGAGGACGACGGCGACGGGCTTCAGCCGATGCTTCCTGAGCGCGTCCTCGACTCCCTCGGTGGCCTGGTGGCCCGGGTCGATGATGACGCACTCCTCTCCGGCGGCGGGGGCGACGAGGTAGCAGTTCGTCCCCCAGGCCCCGGCGGGGAAACCGGCAATGAGCACGATCGTCCTTGGTTGTGTCGATACGGGCGGGCTTAAGACTGCTTCGGCAGTGGTCAGAGCCTACCGGCGGTGCCGTTTACTCAGCCAACCCATATACGGTACGGGGCTACACGCAGCGATCGGCTCACAGGACGCACGCGTACCGTTCGGCCAAACGACACGCATGAGGAGAGAACCCGGTGGTCACCCAGGAGCAGCGGCGGCGTCAGCTCGCCCGGGAGAAGTTCTTGCGGCAGCAGCAGCGGCGCACCGCCGCGCGGCGCAAGACACACGTGCGCAACTCGGTGGTCGCCGGCGTCCTGGGGGTGGTGGTCCTCGGCAGCGTCGCGCTGTACACGACCGGTGTCCTCAAGAACGACGACAGCAAGGCGAACGCCAGCGCGGACACCACGCCGAGCGCGTCGGCCACCAGCAAGGCGCCGGACCCCTGCGACAAGGCCGCCAAGGGGTCGGTGAAGAAGCTGAGCTGGAAGAAGGAGCCGGCGATCACGATCGACAAGTCGGCGAAGTACACCCTGAAGCTGGACACGACGTGCGGCGAGATAGACATCGCCATGAAGACGTCGGCCGCGCCGCACACGGTGAACTCGTTCGACTTCCTGTCGACGAAGGGCTTCTTCGACCACACGAAGTGCCACCGCCTGACCACGAGCGGGATCTACGTCCTGCAGTGCGGCGACCCGACCGGCCAGGGCAGCGGCGGACCGGGCTACACCATCCCGGACGAGAACCTGAAGGACAAGAGCCTCAAGAACAACACCTACCCGGCGGGCACCGTCGCGATGGCGAACACCGGGCAGAAGCACACCGGCGGCAGCCAGTTCTTCCTCGTGTACCAGGACAGCCAGCTCTCGCCGAACTACACGCCGTTCGGCACGATCTCGTCCGCGGGCATGAAGGTGCTGAAGAAGATCGCCGCCGCCGGCGACAACAGCGGTGGTCAGGGCGACGGCGCGCCGAACGCCACCGTGGTGATCAACAAGGCGACCGTCACCAAGGGCTGACGCCCCGGGCGGCCGGTCGGGATAATTTCGGTGTCGCTGCATGCGGACAGGAAACCCGCCGGTCGCCTATGTTGGCGGTGACGAAACTGTGGACGATGCCCGGGGGCGCAAAGGCCCCTCGCAGGCATCATGTGGAGGAGGCGCTGTGAGCAGCGACCCGTGGGGCCGCGTCGACGAGACGGGGACCGTGTACGTGCGTACGGCCGACGGCGAGCAGGTCGTCGGATCCTGGCAGGCCGGCACGCCTGATGAGGCGTTGGCCTACTTCGAGCGCAAGTACGAGGGCCTGGTTGTCGAGATCGGCCTCCTCGAGAAGCGAGTACAGACCACCGACCTGTCCGCCAAGGACGCGCAGGTCGCGATCGACCACATCAGGGAGCAGGTCGACGCGCACCACGCCGTCGGTGATCTCCAGGCGCTGAAGGCCCGCCTCGACCACCTGGTGGCGACCGTCGAGTCGCGCCGCGAGGAGCGCAAGCAGCAGCGCGCCAAGCAGTCCGAGGAGGCCCGGCACTCCAAGGAGGCGCTGGTCGTCGAGGCGGAGGAGCTGGCGCAGTCGGACCAGTGGCGGGCGGCCGGTGAGCGGCTGCGGGCCCTGGTGGACACGTGGAAGGGCCTGCCGCGGCTCGACCGCAAGTCGGACGACGAGCTGTGGCACCGCTTCTCGCACGCCCGTTCGGCGTTCTCCAAGCGTCGCAAGGCCCACTTCGCGCAGCTGGACGCGCAGCGCGAGGAGGCCCGCCGGACGAAGGAGCGGCTGGTCGCGGAGGCCGAGGCGCTGTCGGGTTCGGCGGACTGGGGTCCGACGGCGGCCCGCTACCGCGAGCTGATGGCGGAGTGGAAGGCCGCAGGCCGCGCCCAGCGCGAGCACGAGGACGACCTGTGGAACCGCTTCCGCGGCGCCCAGGACGTGTTCTTCGCCGCCCGCAGCTCGGTCTTCGCCGAGCGGGACGCGGAGCAGACGGAGAACCTGAAGCTGAAGGAGGAGCTGGCCGAGGAGGCCGAGCGGCTCCTGCCCATCACGGACCTCAAGGCCGCGCGGGCCGCCTTCCGCTCGATCAACGAGCGCTGGGAGGCCATCGGTCACGTGCCGCGCGACGCCCGTCCGCGGGTCGAGGGCCGGATGCACACGGTCGACCGGGCGCTCCAGGACGCCGAGGAGACCGAGTGGCGCCGGACCAACCCGGAGGCGCGTGCGCGTGCCGCGGGTCTGACCGGGCAGCTCCAGGCGGCCGTGGACAAGCTCCAGGGCCAGATCGAGACCGCGCGCACCCAGGGCAACACCGCGCGTGCCGACAAGCTCCAGAAGGAGCTGGAGGGCCGCCAGGCCCTTCTGGACCAGGCCCTGAAGGGTCTCCAGGAGTTCGGCGGCTGACCGCTGGCTCCCCGTCTGACGACCACGACCCCGTCGCCCTCCGCGGGCGACGGGGTCGTGTGCTTCCGTCATGACGTGCGGATGCTGCGTTCCAGCGTGTCGAGGGCGTGCCGGAGCACCTCGCACGCCTGACTGTGGTTGCCTGCGGACTGAAGCAGTTCGGCCAGGCGCCTGCACACGGTGATCGCCTCGGGGCCGAACCGTTTGTGGGTCAGCTGGAAGGCGCTCTCCAGCACTTCGATGGCCTGCCGGTCCTGGCCCGATTCGGTGAGCAGTTCGGCCAGTTCGAGATGGACGATGACGCTGTCGCCGTCGGCGTCCCGGGTGCCGCTCTGAAGGATCATGCGCAGCACGGGAAGCGCGTCGCGGGTGCGGCCGGCGGATCTGAGCAGCCGGGCCAGCTGAAGCCCGGAGGAGATCATCGCGGCCTCGACGTCGGCGTCCATCACCGGGCCTGCCGGGGCGCGCCGGGAGGCGCGGGCCCGGTTGCGCACGAGGGGCAGCCGGCCCACGTCGTTCTCCTGGCTGCGCTGTGGCCGGGGCCGGTTGCGGGCGCCGAGCCGGGCGTCCACGGCCCGGTAGAGGGTCTCCAGGTCCAGGGTCTCGGGCGCTTCGGCCACGCCCTGACGCAGGACGTGCAGCAGTTCTCCGGTGAACGCGGTGTGCCGCTCGCCCTCGGGGGCGAGAGCCACATGGTCCTTGGGGGACGCGGTGAGCACGTAGGCGCCCTGGATGCCGGCCTGGGCGGCGAGCGCGTTGGGTCCCGCGAGGGTCCGCGCGGCGCGGCCGCTGAAGCAGCAGTCCAGGACGACGACCTTGCGGCGGGCCGGGGACGCCAGGATGGCACTGCGCAGATGCCGGTACTCGACCGCGGTGTATCCGGCGCCCTCGCGCGAGCCGGTGAGGGCGAGATACAGGTCGGCCGATTCCGAGTCCCTGAGCCCGTGCCCGCAGTAGTAGACGATGAATGTGTCGAGGGCTCGTTCCCCGGCCGCGTAGACGGGGTCGAGCAGCGCGGCGGCGCCCGCCGGGTCGGTCACCGTGAGGCTGTGCGCCTCCGGCAGCCCCCAGACCGTGGCGTCCTGGAGGACCGTGGCGAGTTCGGCGAGGTTCGTCTCCACCGCCGGCAGCTGGGCGAGGTGGGCGTAGCGCGAGGTCCCGATCAGCACGGCGGCGGAGGCCGAGGGGTCAGGCAGCCCCGCCGTCATCGGCCGGCTCCTCGCTCTCCAGCAGTTCGGCGACCGTGCGCAGGATCCTTTCGTCGCGGCCGTCCACCTCGATCTCCGTGTCACCGCGGCGCAGGGTCACCCGGGGCGAGCCGCGGCGCTGGGTGCGCCACTGGTCGATGGCGAGGGCCAGCTGCGCCGCCGAGAGCCCGCCGCCCACCGCCAGCGAGATCAGGTCGAGCAACGTGCCCATGTGGTCGGGGCGGGCGGGTGCGGAGGCGGCGAGGGTGCCGTGCACGGCGGGGCCGACCTCCTCGTCCGCGGTCAGCCAGCGCAGCAGTGAGCGCAGTTCCGTCTCCGGGTCCACGGAGCCGCGCACCCTCACCTCGACCGTGATCACGGTTGTCCCCTCCGCGCCGCTCCAGCGCCGGTTCTCACGTCTGTTCCTGGAGTACGTCGGCCACGGTGGTCGTGACCTCGGCGAACCTGGCGACCGCCTCGCCGCCGGCGCCGAGCCGGGCGAGGCAGACGCCCTGCCAGTAGTGGCAGGTCAGGGTCACCGGATGGTGGCTGCCGAACGAGGTGCGGCAGACCTCGGCGACCATGCTGAGCAGTTCCACCGCCTCGCCCAGTGATCCGCGCAGCACCAGGTCGACGGCCTCGCGCTGGCGGGCCTCGGCCATCTCCGGTGAGATGCCGCGGCGGATCTGGTGGAGCGTGGCGCTGCTCAGCCCGAGCCCGCCGGAGCGGCGCTGGTCGGTGACGGCGCGCGCGGACGCCTCGGCGTCCGGTGCGGGCCGGACGTCGGGCGGCGGCGGGTGGTAGGTGTGCTCGTCGCCGGTGTCCGTCTCCCGGTCGGGACCTGCGAAGTCGCGTACGGCCCGGTCGCGCAGTTCGCCCGTGACCACCTCGGTGATCAGTTCGGGTGTGTTCGGCGGGGGACGCAGCACATCCCGCACCTCGGCTCCGTCGGGTCGGGCCGCCGGGTCCTTGGCGAGCAGCCGCGCCACCAGGGCGGCGAGGTCGTCGGGGACGCCCGGGGTGCCGGCCAGCGGCGGTGCCTCTCCCTGCACGACGCGGTAGAGCGTGGTGATCGCGGAGCCGCCGTCGAAGGGGCGCTTGCCCGTGAGCATCTCGTACAGGCAGATGCCGAGGCTGTAGAAGTCGGAGTAGGGGCCGATCTGCTCGCCGGTGACGACCTCGGGTGCCATGTAGAGCGGGGTGCCGATGACCTCGCCGGTGCGCGTCAGCCGGGACTGGGCGGCGCCGACCAGGTGGGAGATGCCGAAGTCCTGGAGCACGACCCGGCCCTCGCGGGTGAGGTGGACGTTGCTCGGCTTGACGTCGCGGTGCAGCATCCCCGCGTGGTGAACGGCGGAGAGACCGGCGCACATGCCCGCGCCGATGCCCCGCACCAAGGCGTGCGGCAGGGCACCGCGCAGGCCCAGCAGGCGGGCCAGGTCGACACCCTCCAGCATCTCCATGACGAGATAGGGCGTGTCCTCGTGGAGCGCGAAGTCGTGCACGATCACGGCGTTCGGGTGGCTGATCCGCGCGAGGGCGCGGGCCTCTCGCATGAACCGCTCGCTCAGGTCCCGCTCGAAGCCAGGGCCGAGCATCTTGAGCGCGACGCGGCGCCCCAGCCTGAGGTCACGGGCCTCGTAGACCTGGCCCATGCCGCCCGCGCCGAGTTTTCGTACGACCTCGTAACGGCCGCCGACCACCCGTAATTCGGCCATATCGCCCCCCGTCGCGTGTGTGCCCGATCATCCGGCCTTCACCGGTTCGCGGCAACCCCTTTGCGTGAAGGGCGAGTTGAGAGTCCGGTGGCCGAGAAGGGGACGGGCTCCTCCCCGCGCGAAAGGGTGGTGCCCCTTCCCGCGCGGGGAGGGGGCACCACCCTGCGGGCGCGCCCGGACCGGAGCCGGTCAGCGCTGACGCGCGGATGTCACGCGGTAGACGTCGTAGACGCCCTCCACTCCCCGGACCGCCTTCAGGACGTGGCCGAGGTGCTTGGGGTCGCCCATCTCGAAGGTGAAGCGGGATGTGGCGACGCGGTCGCGGGAGGTCTGTACGGCCGCGGAGAGGATGTTGACGTGCTGGTCGGACAGGACGCGGGTGACGTCCGAGAGCAGCCGGGAGCGGTCCAGCGCCTCGACCTGGATGGCGACCAGGAAGACCGAGGACTGGGTGGGCGCCCACTCGACCTCGAGGATGCGCTCCGGCTCGCGGGACAGGGAGTCCACGTTGACGCAGTCGCTGCGGTGGACGGACACGCCGCTGCCGCGGGTGACGAAGCCGATGATCGGGTCGCCGGGCACGGGGGTGCAGCACCGGGCCAGCTTGACCCAGACGTCGTCGACGCCCTTGACCACGACACCGGGGTCCTGGCTGCTGCGCCGCTTGCGGCCGCGGGTGCGGGACGGCGGGACCGCCTCGTGGATCTCCTCGCTGGCCGCCTCCTCCCCGCCGAGGGCCTGCACCAGCTTCTGTACGACGTTCTGCGCGGCCACGTGGCCCTCGCCGATCGCCGCGTACAGCGAGGAGATGTCGGGGTAGCGCATCTCGTGCGCGAGGGTGACCAGGGAGTCGCCGGTGAGGATGCGCTGGATCGGCAGGTTCTGCTTGCGCATGGCCCGCGCGATGGCGTCCTTGCCCTGCTCGATGGCCTCGTCGCGGCGCTCCTTGGAGAACCAGGCGCGGATCTTGTTGCGGGCGCGGGGCGACTTGACGAAGCCCAGCCAGTCGCGGGACGGGCCGGCGCCGGGTGCCTTGGAGGTGAAGACCTCGACCAGGTCGCCGTTGTCGAGGGTCGACTCCAGCGGTACGAGGCGGCCGTTGACCCGTGCTCCTATGGTGCGGTGGCCGACCTCGGTGTGGACGGCGTACGCGAAGTCGACCGGGGTGGCGCCCGCCGGGAGCGCTATGACGTCGCCCTTCGGGGTGAAGACGAAGACCTCGTTGCGGGAGAGGTCGAAGCGCAGGGACTCCAGGAACTCGCCCGGGTCCTCGGTCTCCTTCTGCCAGTCGAGGAGCTGGCGCAGCCACGCCATGTCGTTGAGGTGGTCGTCCTTGCCCTTGCCGGACGACTTGGGCGCGTCGGTGCGCACCTTGGAGGCGCCTGCGACGGCCTCCTGCTTGTACTTCCAGTGCGCGGCGATGCCGTACTCGGCGCGGCGGTGCATGTCGAACGTGCGGATCTGGAGTTCGACCGGCTTGCCGTTGGGTCCGATGACCGTCGTGTGCAGCGACTGGTACATGTTGAACTTGGGCATCGCGATGTAGTCCTTGAACCGCCCCGGAACCGGGTTCCAGCGGGCGTGGACGGTGCCCAGCGCCGCGTAGCAGTCGCGGACGGTGTCCACCAGGACGCGGATGCCCACCAGGTCGTAGATCTCCGCGAAGTCGCGGCCGCGGACGATCATCTTCTGGTAGACGCTGTAGTAGTGCTTGGGGCGGCCGGTGACGGTCGCCTTGATGCGGGCGGCGCGCAGGTCGGCCTGGACCTCGTCGGTCACTATGGCCAGGTACTCGTCACGCTTCGGTGCCCGCTCGGCCACCAGCCGTACGATCTCGTCGTACATCTTGGGGTAGAGGATCGCGAACGCGAGGTCCTCCAGCTCCCACTTGATGGTGTTCATGCCGAGGCGGTGGGCGAGCGGCGCGTAGATCTCCAGCGTCTCGCGCGCCTTCTTCTCCTGCTTCTCGCGCTTGAGATAGCGCATGGTGCGCATGTTGTGCAGGCGGTCGGCGAGCTTGATGACCAGGACGCGGGGGTCCTTGGCCATGGCGACGACCATCTTGCGCACGGTCTCGGCCTGCGCGGCCTCGCCGAACTTGACCTTGTCCAGCTTGGTGACGCCGTCGACGAGCAGGGCGACCACGTCGCCGAAGTCGCGGCGCAGGTCGTCGAGGCCGTACTCGGTGTCCTCGACCGTGTCGTGCAGCAGGCCCGCCATCAGGGTCGCCGGGTCCATGCCCAGCTCGGCGAGGATCGTGGTGACCGCGAGCGGGTGCGTGATGTACGGGTCGCCGCTCTTGCGCTTCTGGCCGCGGTGCCAGCGCTCCGCGACCTGGTAGGCGCGCTCGATCTGGCGCAGCGTCGCCGTCTCGATCTTGGCGTCGTTGCTGCGCACTATCCGCAGCAGGGGCTCCAGGACCGGGTTGTACGGGTTGGCGCGCTGCACGCCGAGGCGCGCGAGCCGGGCGCGGACGCGGTTGGAGGAGCCGGAGCGGGCGGGCTGGCCCGCCGCGGGCCGGGGCGCCGCGGTGGTCTCGGCGCGGGCGGGGTCGACGGGGGGTTTGGGACGCGGCTGCTCGGCCGGGGACTCCGCGGGCGCCGACTGGGCGTGCTCCGCCGACCCGCGGGTGGTGTGCTGCGGGTGCGCGGCGGGCTCGGCCGCGGGCGCCGAGGCGGACTCGGGCTTGGCGGCGGTCAGGTGCTGGGCCTCGTCTGGCAAGAGGGCTCCTCGTGCGCGTTCCGGGTCCCCCGGTCAGGCTCCGGAGACCCCATGGTAGCGAGCCCGCGCCCGCGGCTCGCCTTCAGTCCGAAGTGCGGCCCTGCTCAGGCCGGTGCGGGGACGGCCGCGGGGCGGCCTGCCGGACCTGGCCGGGACGGTGTTCGGCCCGGCTCGGGGCGGTGCACGGCGGGCGCCGGGCGGCCGTCGTGGGCGATCCGGTCGTACGCCGGTGTGCGGGACCTGCTCGGGCCCCTGCGGGTGATCTGCTCGGGGCCGGTACCTCTGAAACACGGAAGGCGGGCGCCGGATTCCTCCGGGCCCGCCTCCGCGGTGTCGAGCGAGGGCCGGCCGGCCCTGGGGCCGCCGATCGCTCAGATCTGGAGCAGCGCCTCCAGGGGCGCTCCGGACAGGGCCGGCTCCAGGCGGCCGCGGCCGCCCAGGAAGCCCAGCTCCATCAGGACGGCGACGCCCGCGACCTGCGCGCCCGCGCGCCGGATCAGCTGGATCGACGCCTCGGCGGTGCCTCCGGTGGCGAGGACGTCGTCGACGACCAGGATGCGGTCCTCGGAGCTGAGGTCCTCGGCGTGCACCTCGATCTCGGCGCTGCCGTACTCCAGGTCGTACGTCTGGGCGAGGGTGGCTCCGGGGAGCTTGCCCGCCTTGCGCACGGGGATGAAGCCGAGGCCGGCGCGGACGGCGACCGGGGCGCCCAGGATGAAGCCGCGGGCCTCCAGGCCGACGACCTTGGTGGCCCCGTGCCGGGTGGCGATCTCGGCCAGGGCGTCGGTGAGCACCGTGAAGGCGGCCGGGTCCGCGAGCAGCGGGGTGATGTCCTTGAACATCACGCCCGGCTCGGGGTAGTCGGCGACGTCGCGGATGCGGCTGAGCAGCAGCTCGCGGATCTCCGTCATCGACGCTTCCCCGAGGCCCGGCCGCGGCTGCGGCCGCGGGCGCCGCCCTGGCCGCGCGGTCCGACGACCGCCGCGGCGTCGTCGCCCTCGTCGCCCTCGTCGGCCGGGACGGTGGCGCGGGTCTCGGCCATCTCGTCCTCGGCGGCCGCCTGGGCGCGCTTGGCGAGGACGCGCTTCCTGAGCGCCTTCATCTGCGGCTCGCGCTCCTTGAGGTCGGCGACGAGCGGCGTGGCGATGAAGATCGAGGAGTACGCACCGGCCGCGAGGCCGACGAACAGCGACAGCGAGATGTCGTTGAGCATGCCCGCGCCGAGGAAGCCGCCGCCGATGAACAGCAGGCCGGCGACCGGGAGCAGGGCGACCACCGTGGTGTTGATGGACCGCATCAGCGTGCCGTTGATGGAACGGTTGGCGATGTCGCTGTAGGTCCAGCGGGTCTGCTTGGTGATGTCCTTCGTCTGCTCCTTGAGGCTGTCGAAGACGACGACCGTGTCGTAGAGCGAGTAACCGAGGATGGTGAGCAGACCGATCACCGTGCCGGGCGTGACCTCGAAGCCGACGAGGGCGTAGATGCCGGTGGTGATGGTGATGTCGTGGATCAGGGCGACGAGCGCGGCGACGGCCATCCGCCACTCGAAGGCGATCGCCAGGTAGATCACGACCAGCACCATGAAGATCGCCAGGCCCTCCCAGGCCTTGTCGGCGATCTGCTGGCCCCAGCTGGGGCCGACCAGGTCGGCGTTGATGTTCTCGGCGTTGATCTTCAGGTCGTCGGCCAGGTCCTTCTTGATGGCGTCGGACTTGTCGGTGTCGATGCCGGCGATCTGGATGCGCAGGCTGCCGTTGCCGAGCTTCTGGACGGTGGCGTCCTGGCCGGAGGCGCTGCGTGCGGCGTCCTCGGCCTGGGTCACGGAGACCGTCATGTGCTTCGGGGTGGTGAAGACCGCGCCGCCCTGGAACTCGATGCCCATGTTCAGGCCGCGCACCGCCAGGCCGAGGATGGCCGTGATGGTGATCAGGATGGAGACGCCGTACCAGATCTTGCGCTTGCCGATGAAGTCGTAGGCGACCTCACCGCGGTGCAGTCGGGCGCCGAGGGTGCCGAGCTTCGACATCTCACGCCTCCTTCGGGTCGACAGGGCCACCGGAGTTGCCGGCGGGACGGCGGGTACGGCGCAGCGGAGGCTTCGCGCCCAGGGCCTTCGGGTCGAGGCCGGACCACTTGTGGCCGTTCGCGAAGAACTTGCGGCGGGCGAGGATCGTCATCAGCGGCTTGGTGAAGAGGAAGACGACGACCACGTCCAGCACCGTGGTGAGACCGAGCGTGAAGGCGAAGCCCTGGACCTTGCCGACGGTGACGATGAAGAGCACCGCGGCGGCGAGGAACGACACGAAGTCGGAGACCAGGATCGTGCGGCGGGCGCGCGGCCAGGCGCGCTCGACGGCGGGGCGCAGCGAGCGGCCCTCGCGGATCTCGTCCCGGATGCGTTCGAAGAACACGATGAACGAGTCCGCTGTGATACCGATCGCGACGATCGCTCCGCAGACGGCGGGCAGGTTCAGCGCGAAGCCGATCGCCGGGCCGAGCAGCGTCATGATCACGTACGCCAGGATCGCCGAGACCAGCAGCGAGGGGATCGCGATGATCGACAGGCCGCGGTAGAAGATCAGCAGGTAGATGACGACCAGGCCGAGCCCGATCGCGCCCGCGATCAGACCGGCGTGCAGCTGCTCGCCACCGAGGGCGGCGGTCACCGTGGTGACGCTGTCCTCGTGGAAGGTCAGCGGCAGGGCGCCGTAGGACAGCATGTTGGCGAGGCTCTGCGCCGACTCCTGGTCGAAGTTGCCGGAGATCTCCGCGCTGCCGCCGGTGAGCGCCTCCTGGACGTACGGGTCGGAGACGACCTCGCCGTCGAGGACGATCGCGAACTGGTTCTGCGGCGACTGGTTCTTCGCGAGCTGGCCGGTGACGTCGGCGAACTCCTTGGTGCCCTTGCCGGTGAACTCCATCGTGACGGTCCAGCCGGAGGCGTTCTGCGTGTTGAAGACGGCCTGGGCCTTCTTCACCTCGGTGCCGTCGACGGACGCGGCGCCCAGGATGTACTTCTGCCACTGGCCCGAGGAGTTCTTGCCACAGGCGACCGTGGACTCGGTGGGCTTGGCGTCCTTGCCGGCCGTCGCGCGGTCGGAGGCCTTGGAGCAGTCGAGGGCGGTGTACTCGGCCTCGAGCTTCTCGGTCGACGCCGAGGCGGACGACGACGCGGACGCGGAGGCGGACGCGCTGCTGCTCGCGGACGGGGACGCGCTGGAGGACGCGCTGGCGGAGGCCGTGGCGTCGGCCTTCAGGGCGTCGGAGACCGGGCGGCCCTGCGTGGTGGAGCTCGCGGACGGGCTCGCGCTGCTCGACGGGGACGAGGAGGACGTCGAGGACGCCTTGTCGGTCGCCTTGCTGGAGGAGCTCGCGGAGGAGCTGGAGGAGGCGCTCGGCGAGGGGCTGGCGGAGCTGCCGGCCGAGACCTCGGTGGCGAGCACCGGGCGGAAGTAGAGCTTGGCGGTGGTGCCGACCTGCTGCCGGGCCTGCTCGGAGTTCGTGCCCTTGGGGATGTTGACGATGATGTTGTCGTTGCCCTGGGTCTGAACCTCGGCCTCCGAGACACCAAGACCGTTGACGCGGCGCTCCATGATGTCGACCGCGGTGTCCATGTTGGTCTTGTTGATCGCGGATTCCTGGCCGGCCTCGGGGACCGCCCGGAGCGTGATGCTCGTACCGCCGGCAAGGTCGATGCCGAGACGCGGGGTCTTGTGACCGGAGGCGAACATGCCTGCGGTGAGCGCCACGATGGCGATCAGGATGAGGGCCAGCGAGCGCCCTGGCTTGCTCTGGGCGCTCGCGCTCCGGCCCTTCTTAGGTGCTGCCACCTTCTCGTACTCCCTCTCGGGCCGCCGTGCGCGGGGTGCGCGGAGCGGCGGCCATGACTGGTGTGGGGGTCGCGTGCGAGATCGGCACGTCCCGGGGGCGCGGACTGGGCCCGCGTTCCCGGGAGGCGATCACTTCGCGCCGGAGTCCCCGTCGGTCTTCTTCGGCTCTGCATCCGTCTTCGCCTCGGCGGGCTCGTCGGCCTCGGCGTCGGCGGCCGGCTCCTCAGCGGTGTCCTTCTTGCCGAGGTCGACGGCCGGGTCCGCGGAGGCGGCGGCAGCGTCGGAGGGCTCGTCGGTCTCGGAGAGGGAGGAGGCGTCGTCGGGGACGACGTCGGCGTCGTCCTTCAGGTCGTGCTCGACGCCGTGCACGATGCGGTTGTACTCGTCGTCGGTGAGGACGGCGCCGATCGCGTTCTTGGCGAAGATCAGCTCGACACCCGGGCCCGCGTCGAGGAGGACGGTCTCCTCGCTGACCTCCTTCACCGTGGCGTACATGCCCCCGATGGTGCGGACACCGCTGCCGGGCTGCATCTCGTTGCGCATGCTGGCGGCCTGCTGCTGCTTCTTCTTCGCCGAGCGGGTCATCAGGACCATGGCACCGATGAGCACGATGAAGGGGAGGAGGGTGAAGATATTCACGGGACGGAATTTCCTTCGCACAACCGCGACGGTGAGCGGCCTGATGGTTGGGGGTGGTCGGCGCTGCCCACAAGGGCGGCATCGGCGGAGTCTAAGCGAGTCCGCGCGCAGGGAACAACGCTCAGCATCGCACCAGGGTTCCTGGTCCTGGCAAACCCCGCGCCGTCACGATGCGGTCACGCCCCGAACAGGTCCCCTTGTCCGTTTCCCCCGGTACCCCCGCCTCGCGGGCCCGGCGGCGTGAGGCCGAGGTGCGCCCACGCGGCGGGGGTGGCGACCCGGCCGCGCGGGGTCCGGGCGAGCAGACCCTCCCGTACGAGGAACGGTTCGGCGACCTCCTCCACCGTCTCGCGCTCCTCCCCCACGGCGACCGCGAGGGTGGACAGGCCGACCGGTCCGCCGCCGAACAGCTTCAGCAGGGCCGTCAGGACGGCCCGGTCGAGGCGGTCGAGGCCGCGGGGGTCGACCTCGTACACGGCGAGGGCGGCCCCCGCGATGTCGCGGGTGATCAGGCCGTCCGCCTTGACCTGCGCGTAGTCCCGCACCCGGCGCAGCAGGCGGTTGGCGATGCGGGGCGTGCCGCGGGAGCGGCCGGCGATCTCGGCCGCGCCGTCGGCCTCGATCTCGACGTCCAGCAGCTGGGCGGAGCGGTGCACCACCCTCTCCAGTTCGGCGGGCTCGTAGAACTCCATGTGGGCGGTGAAGCCGAAGCGGTCGCGCAGCGGGGGCGGCAGCAGGCCCGCCCGGGTGGTGGCGCCGACCAGGGTGAAGGGCGGGAGTTCGAGCGGGATGGCGGTGGCGCCGGGGCCCTTGCCGACGATGACGTCGACACGGAAGTCCTCCATCGCCATGTAGAGCATCTCCTCGGCGGGCCGGGACATGCGGTGGATCTCGTCGAGGAAGAGGACCTCGCCCTCCTGGAGGGAGGAGAGGATCGCGGCCAGGTCACCGGCGTGCTGGATGGCGGGGCCGCTGGTGATGCGGATCGGGGCGCCCATCTCGGCCGCGATGATCATGGAGAGGGTGGTCTTGCCGAGGCCCGGGGCGCCGGAGAGCAGGACGTGGTCGGCGGTGGCGCCGCGGGCGCGGGCGGCGCGCAGCACGAGGTCGAGCTGTTCGCGGACCTTCTCCTGGCCGATGAACTCGCCCAGGTCCTTGGGGCGCAGGGCGGCCTCGACGGCCTGGTCCTCGCGGTCGGCGACGGAGCCCACCAGCCGCTCCGCGCCGGCGGCGGGGCTGTCGGTCGTCTCGTCCCAGTTCATGGAGTGTGCCTCGGGTCTCGGAGTCGGGCGGGTGCCGCGGGCCGCTGGCCGCGGTCGGCGGGGGGGGCGGCGGGGTCGGTGTCTTGGGGGCCTACGGGAGCCGGTGTCCGCAGGAGCCGGTGTCCACGGGAGCCGGCATCCGCGGACGCGGAGCCTGGGTCCGCCGGACCCGGCGGCCGCGGAAGCCGACGCCCGCCGGAGCCGACGTCCGCGGAAGTCGGCACCCGCGAGCCGCCGGACAGATGGCTGCCCGCGGCACGCCGTCAGCGGGCTCTGTTGAGGGTCTGGAGGGCCGCCCGCAGCAGCTGGCCGACCTGGGGTGCCTCGGCGGCCTCCGCCTGCGGGGCCACGGCGGCGACCGCCTCGTCGGCCTCGCGGGTCGCGTAACCGAGGCCGATCAGGGCGGCGTGCAACTGGTCGCGCCAGCCCTGGGTGACCGGTGCGCCGACGACGGGGGCCCCGATCGGCTCGCCGAGCCGGTCCTTGAGTTCGAGCAGCAGCTTCTGGGCGCCCCGCTTGCCGATGCCGGGCACCGCGATCAGGGCCTTCTCGTCGCCGGTGGCGACGGCGCGGCGCAGGGCGTCCGGGCGGTGCACGGCGAGCATCGCCTGGGCGAGCCGGGGCCCGACCCCGCTGGCGGTCTGGAGCAGGACGAACACCTGGCGCTCGTCGTCGTCCGCGAAGCCGTAGAGCGTGAGGGAGTCCTCGCGCACGACCAGGGAGGTGGCGAGGCGGGCGGGCTGTCCGACGCGGAGCGTGGAGAGCGTGTCGGGCGTGCACTGCACGGCCATGCCGACGCCGCCGACCTCGATCACCGCGGCGTCGGGGGCGAGGGCGGCGACCGTGCCGCTGACGAAGGCGATCATGCCGTACGGCCTTTCGTTGCGTTGGCTGCGTGCAGGGCGACGGCCTGCTGGAGTCGGTTCTGGGCGGGGGCGCGCCAGATGTGGCAGATGGCCAGGGCCAGGGCGTCGGCGGCGTCGGCCGGCTTCGGGGGCGCGTCCAGCCGCAGCAGCCGGGTGACCATGGCGCCGACCTGGGCCTTGTCGGCTCGGCCGCTGCCGGTGACGGCGGCCTTGACCTCGCTCGGGGTGTGCAGGGCGACGGGGATGCCGCGGCGGGCCGCGCAGAGCATGGCGACGGCGCTGGCCTGGGCCGTGCCCATCACCGTGCGCACGTTGTGCTGGCTGAAGACGCGCTCCACGGCGACGAACTCCGGCCGGTACTCGTCGAGCCAGGACTCGATGCCCTGTTCCACGGCGACCAGGCGATGGCCCAGCTCCGCGTCGGCGGGGGTGCGCACGACACCGACGCCGACCATGGTCAGCGGCCGTCCCGCGACCCCCTCGACCACACCGACGCCGCACCGCGTCAGTCCGGGGTCCACCCCGAGCACCCGCACGCGCCCTCCCTCGATCTCACCCGGCCACCGCCGGCCGGTACCCCCGGTTCGTGCAGGCTATCCGGTGCCACTGACAACGGCGGCGGGCCGGTGGGGTGTGTCCCACCGGCCCGCCGCCGTACACCTGCCTCACGGCAGCGTCACGCGTCGACCTTCTCCATGACCTCGTCGCTGACGTCGAAGTTGGCGAAGACGTTCTGCACGTCGTCGCTGTCCTCGAGCGCGTCGATCAGCTTGAAGATCTTCTTCGCGCCCTCCTCGTCGAGCTCGACCTGCATGGTCGGGACGAAGTTGGCGTCGGCGGAGTCGTAGTCGATGCCGGCCTCCTGGAGCGCGGTGCGCACCGCGACCAGGTCGGTGGCCTCGGAGAGGACCTCGAAGCTCTCGCCGAGGTCGTTGACCTCCTCGGCGCCCGCGTCGAGCACGGCGCCGAGGACGTCGTCCTCGCTCAGCTCACCCTTGGGGACGACGATGACGCCCTTGCGGTTGAAGAGGTACGACACGGAGCCGGGGTCGGCCATGTTCCCGCCGTTGCGGGTCATGGCCACGCGCACGTCCGAGGCCGCACGGTTGCGGTTGTCGGTGAGGCACTCGATGAGCACCGCGACACCGTTCGGGCCGTAGCCCTCGTACATGATCGTCTCGTAGTCGGCGCCACCGGCTTCGAGCCCGGCGCCGCGCTTGACCGCGGAGTCGATGTTCTTGTTCGGGACCGAGCTCTTCTTCGCCTTCTGGATGGCGTCGAAGAGGGTCGGGTTGCCGGACACGTCGGCGCCGCCGGCACGGGCCGCGACCTCGATGTTCTTGATCAGCTTCGCGAAGAGCTTGCCGCGCTTGGCGTCGATCACGGCCTTCTTGTGCTTCGTCGTAGCCCATTTAGAGTGGCCGGACATCTGCCTGTCTCCTTCGCGTAACCCATCTCTGCAACGAACGCCCCGAGAGTCGAAGATCCTGGGGTACCCCAGATCCTACAAGGACTCCCGCGTCCGGTTGGCGCGCACCATGTCGACGAAAAGGGAGTGCACCCGGTGGTCGCCCGTCAGCTCCGGGTGGAACGACGTGGCCAGCGCGTTGCCCTGACGGACCGCGACGATGTGACCCTCGTGCTCGGCGAGCACCTCGGCCTCGGCGCCGACCGACTCCACCCAGGGGGCGCGGATGAAGACGCCCTCCACAGGATCGCCGTCGACCCCGCGGACCGCGACCGCGGCCTCGAAGGACTCGTTCTGCCGTCCGAAGGCGTTTCGGCGCACGATCATGTCGATGCCGCCGATCGTCTCCTGCCCGGAGCGCGGGTCGAGGATCTTGTCGGCGAGCATGATCATGCCCGCGCAGGTGCCGTAGACCGGCAGACCGGCCCGCACGCGCGCGCGGAGCGGCTCCATCACTCCGAAGAGGACGGCCAGCTTGGAGATGGTGGTGGACTCGCCGCCGGGGATGACCAGACCGTCGATCTCGGCGAGCTCCTCGGGGCGCCGCACCGGCCTGGCCACGGCGTCCGCCGCGGCCAGGGCGATGAGGTGCTCCCGTACGTCGCCCTGGAGCGCCAGGACGCCGATGACGGGGGTTTCGCTGCTCATAGGGGCTTACCAGCCGCGGTTGGCGTAGCGCTCGGTCTCGGGGAGGGTGTCGCAGTTGATGCCGACCATGGCCTCGCCGAGGTTGCGGGACGCGTCCGCGATGATCTTCGGGTCGTCGTAGAAGGTGGTGGCCTTCACGATGGCGGCGGCGCGCTTGGCGGGGTCGCCGGACTTGAAGATGCCGGAGCCGACGAAGACGCCCTCGGCGCCGAGTTGGCGCATGAGCGCGGCGTCGGCGGGGGTGGCCACACCACCGGCGGAGAACAGCACGACCGGCAGCTTGCCGAGCTCGGCGACCTCCTTGACGAGCTCGTAGGGGGCGCGCAGGTCCTTGGCGGCGGCGTACAGCTCGTTGTTGTCGAAGCCGCGCAGGCGGGCGATCTCGTTCTTGATCTGGCGCAGGTGGCGGACGGCCTCGACGACGTTGCCGGTGCCGGCCTCGCCCTTGGAGCGGATCATGGCGGCGCCCTCGGCGATCCGGCGCAGGGCCTCGCCCAGGTTGGTCGCACCGCAGACGAAGGGGGTCGTGAAGGCCCACTTGTCGGAGTGGTTGACCTCGTCGGCCGGGGTGAGGACCTCGGACTCGTCGATGTAGTCGACGCCGAGGGACTGGAGGACCTGGGCCTCGACGAAGTGGCCGATGCGGGCTTTGGCCATGACCGGGATGGAGACCGCCTCGATGATCTCTTCGATCATGTTCGGGTCGGACATCCGGGCCACGCCGCCGTCCTTGCGGATGTCGGCGGGCACCCGCTCCAGGGCCATGACGGCCACGGCGCCGGCGTCCTCGGCGATCTTCGCCTGCTCGGCGTTGACCACGTCCATGATCACGCCGCCCTTGAGCTGCTCGGCCATGCCACGCTTCACGCGGGCGGTGCCGGTCTCGGGGTTCTGGTTTTCGGAAAGCGTGCTGGACACGGGTGACCTCACTCGTGGAACTCGTGGACGACGGCTCTTGCAGCTTCCGAGGAAACGCGAGTGGACCAGGCCACAGCAAGGGCCAATGAGTACCCGGTGGATCGTTTTCGCCCACGGCGGCCCAGGTCGGGTCCTCGGACCAGCTCGCGGACGCGCCCTAGGCCGCCCGTTCCACCAGGGCCGACGGCGGCTCGTCGTCCATCTCGAAGGCGAGCGGGAAGGGCGCGTGGCCGGCCAGCCGGAACCAGCGGACCTTGCGGTGCATGCGCAGTCTGCGGGCCGCGCCGACCGCGTCGTTGTGGAAGCGCCGGGCCATCGGGACCCGCCGTACCGCCTCCCCCAGTTCCTGGGCGGCGGCCTCGCCCCCGGGCGCCTCGCGGACGATCTCCACCTGCCCGCTGTCCGCGAACACCGCGCGCAGGGCCTGGCTCAGCTCGCTCTCGGCGACCTCCCGCTGCTCCTCCTCGGACTGCCGGGCGGCGTGCGCGGCCTCGTACAGGACGATCGAGGCGGCCGGGTCGAGCACTCCCGAGGTGGCCAGTTCCTGCGCGACGGAGGCCCGCCGCAGCAGTTGCGCGTCCAGCGCGGCGCGGGCGGCGTCGATGCGGGCGTGCAGCCGGTCCAGCCGTCCCGCGGTCCAGCTCAGATAGAGGCCGATCGCGACGAGGACGACGAGGATCCAGATCAGGGTTGCGGTCACGGGCGGCAAGATTACGCCCCGCGACGAGCCATCCCCCGCGCAGCCGCAGTCGGGCGTCGTCCCGAGGCCCGGCCCCTCCCGGCCGGGCCCGCGGCCCGCTCAGTCCCGGGCGGGCCCGCGGGCCGCTCAGTCCCGGGCCAGTCCCAGCCGGGCCCGCAGTCCCGAGGCGCGCTCGTCCGCGGCGACGGCCGCCGCGCCCGCCGTCACCGTCTCGTAGACCGACAGGATGTCCGCGCCGACCGTCGACCAGTCGAAGCGCCGCACGTGGGCGCTGCCGCGGGCGCTCAGCTCCGCGCGGCGCTCCGGGTCGCCCAGCAGGCGTACGGCGGCCTCGGCGAGGGCGTCGGCGTCCTCGTTGGCGAACAGCTCGCCCGCCGCGCCCTGGTCCAGCACCTGGGCGAAGGCGTCCAGGTCGGCGGCGAGGACGGGCGCGCCCGCCGACATCGCCTCGACCAGGATGATGCCGAAGCTCTCGCCGCCGGTGTTGGGCGCGACGTACAGGTCGACGCTGCGCAGGAAGCGGGCCTTGTCCTCGTCGCTGACCATGCCGAGGAACTCCACGCGCGCGTGCAGTTCCTTCGGCAGGCTCTGCACGGCCTCCTTCTCGTCGCCGCGCCCGGCGACCAGCAGCCGGGCCCCCGGGCGCTCGGCGAAGATCCTCGGCAGCGCCCGCATCAGCACGGGCAGGCCCTTGCGGGGCTCGTCGATGCGGCCGACGAAGCCGATCGTCTCGCCCTGCCACTCGGGGTTCGGCTCGGCCTTGGCGAAGAAGTCGACGTCGACGCCGTTGGGGATGACCACCGCGTCGCCGCCGAGGTGCTCGACCAGCGTCCGGCGGGCGTACTCGCTGACCGCGATGCGCGCGCTGATCTTCTCCAGGGCGGCCTGGAGGATCGAGTACGCGGCGATCATCGCCTTGGAGCGCGGGTTGGAGGTGTGGAAGGTCGCCACGATCGGGCCCTGGGCCGCCCAGCAGGTGAGCAGGCCGAGCGAGGGCGAGGTGGGCTCGTGGATGTGCACCACGTCGAAGTGCCCGTCGTGCAGCCAGCGCCGCACCCGGGCCGCCGACAGGAAGCCGAAGTTCAGCCGGGCCACCGAGCCGTTGTACGGCACCGGGACGGCGCGGCCGGCCGAGACGACGTAGGGCGGCAGCGGGGTGTCGTCGTCGGCCGGGGCCAGCACGGACACCTCGTGGCCGAGGCGGATGAAGTACTCCGCGAGGTCGCGGATGTGGAACTGGACGCCGCCCGGCACGTCCCACGAGTAGGGGCAGACGATGCCGATCCTCACGTGCCCTCCCCGGTGCCGCCCGGCCCCTTCGCGGGGTCCAGGTCGGCGAGCCACAGCCGCTGGAGCATGTGCCAGTCCTCCGGATGTTCGGCGATCCCCGAGGCGAAGGCGTCGGCCAGCGCCTGTGTCATGACAGACGTCTTCTCGGCCCGCGTACCTGACTCGGGGACCTCGACCGGCGGATGGACCCGGCCCTGCATGACGGGTGACTCGTCGTACCAGAGGGTGACCGGCAGCAGCAGCGCGCCGGTCTGCTGCGCGAGCAGGGCGGGGCCGGCCGGCATCCGGGTGGCCTCGCCGAAGAAGTCCACCTCGACGCCCGAGCTGGACAGGTCGCGTTCGGCGACCAGGCAGACCAGGCCGCCGTCGCGCAGCCGCCGGGCCAGCGTGCCGAACGCCGAGCCGCCGCTGTGCGGGAGGACCTCCATGCCGAGGCCCTCGCGGTAGGCGACGAAGCGGTCGTACAGGGTCTCCGGCTTCAGCCGCTCGGCGACCGTGGTGAACGGGGTCTCCAGCGCCGTGGTGACCCAGGCGCCCGCGAGGTCCCAGTTGCCCATGTGCGGCAGCGCCAGTATGACGCCCTGGTCGGAGGCGATGCCGTCGGTCAGGAAGTGCACGTCCTTGGGGTCGAAGCCGTTCCTGACCCGGTCGGCGCTCCAGGCGGGCAGCCGGAAGGACTCCATCCAGTAGCGCAGGTACGAGCGCATCCCCGCGCGGGACAGCTCAGCGAGCCGCTCGGGGCTCGCGTCCGGCACCACGCGCGCGAGGTTGCCCTCCAGCCGCTGGACGCCCTTGCCGCGGCGCTTCCAGGCGAGGTCGGCGACGCTCCGGCCGAGGCGCACCGCGACCGGCTCGGGCAGCTTCTTGACCGTGCCCCAGCCGGCGCCGTACAGGGCGTCCGTCAGCCGTTCCCGGAGGCTCACTTCGCGGCCTCGCTCCCCCGGGCGGACCGGTTCTGGCCGGCCGCGCCGCCAGTCTGCGCCTCGGCCTCCGCGTCGGCCTCGGCGGACTCCCGGCGCACGGTGACCACGCGCTGGATCAGCGTGACCAGGCTGCCCACGGCGACGATCCACAGCGCGACGGGCAGCAGGTACTGGATGCCGGGCACACCGAACTTGTGCAGGCCGGCGAAGCCCGCCGCCACCAGGGAGATGACCAGGCGCTCCGCGCGCTCCACCAGTCCGTTGACGGCGACCGGCAGGCCGATCGACTCGCCGCGGGCCTTGGTGTACGACACCACCTGGCCGCTGGCGAGGCAGAAGATCGACACCGCGCAGAGCACGTTGTCGTCGCCGTTGCCGGCGTACCAGAGGGCGAGGCCGCCGAAGATCGCGCCGTCGGCGACCCGGTCGAGGGTGGAGTCCAGGAAGGCGCCCCAGCGGCTGGACCGGCCGAGCTGGCGCGCCATGTTTCCGTCGACGAGGTCGGAGAAGACGAAGAGGGTGATCACCACCGTGCCCCAGAAGAACTCGCCCCTGGGGTAGAAGACCAGCGCTCCGGCGACCACGCCGGCGGTGCCGAGGAGCGTGACCGTGTCGGGGCTGACCCCCCGCCGGATGAGAAACGCGGCGAACGGCGTGAGGACACGCGTGAAGAATGCACGCGCGTACTTGTTCAGCATGGCCTTCCCGACGGTCGGATGGCCGGGCGGCCCCTGCTGGCCTCCGGCTGGCCCATCGTAGTCACGCGCGTCGTCCGGCGAGGCCGGGCACCCACAGACGTGTCATGTCCCGGCGGCATGAGGGCCATCTGGGCGACGCGCCCGGGGAATCGGCCCGACCCCCGCCGGGTGGCACGATCGCGTCCGTCGTATGGACGCACCGTGACCGGAGTGGAAAGCTCGAAGGACCGCGGGCGTCATCGGAGCCGCCACCGCACGCGGCCCGGTATGTCCCGCGCCCACAGAGACCTCACCGTGCACGGGAGGCAAGGCCATGGGCGACAAGGCACACTCACACCCCGGGGCCGCCGGCAGGGCTACGGCGGCCGACCATCCCGCGTCCGTACGGAATGTGGTGCTGGTCGGCCACTCCGGCTCGGGCAAGACGACCTTGGTGGAGGCTCTCGCGCTGACCGCGGGAGCCGTGAACAGGGCGGGCCGCGTGGAGGACGGCGGCACCGTCTCCGACTACGACGAGATCGAGCACCGGCAGCAGCGATCGGTGCAGCTCTCCCTGGTGCCCGTCGAATGGGACGGACACAAGATCAATCTTCTGGACACCCCCGGATACGCCGACTTCGTCGGGGAACTCAGGGCCGGTCTGCGAGCGGCGGACGCGGCCCTTTTCGTCGTCTCCGCGTCGGACGGCGTGGACGGCTCGACCCGCATGGTGTGGGAGGAGTGCGCGGCCGTCGGCATGCCGCGGGCCATCGTCGTGACGCATCTGGAGGCCGCCCGCGCGGACTTCGACGAGATGACACGGATCTGCGCCGAGGCGTTCGGCGCGGACGACCCCGACGCCGTACTGCCGCTGTATCTGCCGCTGCACGGCCCGCAGGGGCCCGACGGGCACGCGCCCGTGACCGGTCTGACCGGGCTGCTGTCGCAGAGGCTGTACGACTACGCCTCCGGGGAGCGCAAGGAGTCCGAGCCGGAGGGCGAGCAGCTGGAGCGGATCGCGCAGGCCCGCGACCGGCTCATCGAGGGGATCATCTCGGAGAGCGAGGACGAGACCCTCATGGACCGCTATCTCGGCGGTGAGCAGGTCGACATCAAAACACTCGTCGAGGACCTGGAACGGGCCGTGGCACGCGGGGTCTTCTTCCCGGTGCTGGCCGCCGCGCCCGCGACCGACGGCGGCAGGCAGGGCCTGGGCACGGTGGAGCTGCTGGAGCTGATCACCGGCGGCTTCCCGACCCCGCTGGAGCGCGAGGCGCCGCGGGTCACCACGGTCTCCGGGCAGCCGCGCGAGCTGAAGCCGTGCGATCCGGACGGGCCGATGGTCGCCGAGGTCGTCAAGACCTCCTCGGACCCGTACGTCGGCCGGATCTCCCTGGTGCGGGTCTTCTCCGGCACCCTGCGCCCGGACGAGACGGTGCACGTCTCCGGGCACGGGATGACCGACCGGGGGCACGAGGACCACGACGTCGACGAGCGCATCGGCGCCCTGTCGACCCCGTTCGGCAAGCAGCAGCGGCCGGTCAGCCATGTCATCGCGGGCGACCTGGCGTGCGTGGCCAAGCTCGGCCGGGCGGAGACCGGGGACACCCTCTCGGCCAAGGACGACCCGCTGCTGATGGAGCCGTGGGACATGCCCGACCCGCTGCTCCCGCTGGCCATCCAGGCACACAGCAAGGCCGACGAGGACAAGCTCTCGCAGGGCCTCGCCCGGCTGGTGGCCGAGGACCCGACCATGCGGCTGGAGCAGAACCAGGACACCCACCAGGTGGTGCTGTGGTGCCTGGGCGAGGCGCACGCCGACGTCGCCCTGGAACGGCTGCGCAACCGCTACGGCGTCCAGGTCGACACCGTGCCCTACCGGGTCTCGCTGCGGGAGACGTTCGCGGCGAAGGCGGCCGGGCGCGGGCGCCACGTCAAGCAGTCCGGCGGCCACGGGCAGTACGCCATCTGCGAGATCGAGGTGGAGCCGCTGCCGAACGGCTCGGGCATCGAGTTCGTGGACAAGGTCGTCGGCGGCGCGGTGCCGCGGCAGTTCATCCCCTCGGTGGAGAAGGGCGTGCGCGCGCAGGCCCTCAAGGGGGTCGCCGCCGGACATCCGCTGATCGACGTGCGGATCACCCTGCTCGACGGCAAGGCGCACTCCGTGGACTCCTCCGACGCCGCGTTCCAGACGGCCGGGGCGCTGGCGCTGCGCGAGGCGGCGGCCGACGCGAGGATCCATCTGCTGGAGCCGGTGGCCGAGGTGACCGTCCTGGTCGGCGACGACTACGTGGGCGCCGTGATGAGCGACCTCTCCGGGCGGCGCGGCCGGGTGATCGGCACCGAGCAGACCAACGGCGGCCGCACGCTCGTACGGGCCGAGGTGCCCGAGATCGAGATCGGCCGGTACGCCGTCGACCTGCGCTCGCTGTCGCACGGCACCGCCCGCTTCAACCGCGCGTACGCCCGGCACGAACCGATGCCGCCGCAGATCGCGGAACGACTGCGCGAGGAGGCCAAGGAGGCGTCGTAGGGCCGGTGGCGCGGGACCTCTCCTCGCGACCGGCGCACAACTGCCCGGGGGCGCACGCCGGTTGCACCCCACCCGTCGGCGGGCGGCTTCTGCCGTCCGCCGACGAACTGTCAGCGCCGGAAGTTACGCTGTTGCCCTGATCAACAGGTGTGCGGAGCAAGGAAGTCGGGAAGGCCGCAGAAGCGGGGCAGGCGGCGATCGGGGGCGGTATGACCGTTGGGGACATCTTCGGGCCACAGGTGCCACTCACCGGCGGCGAGGCGCAGACGGCGACCTTCGCGCTGGCGTCGGCCGCCTACCGTGACAACCCGATCGAGGAGATCAAGAAGGCCGACAACGAATGGCACCAGTCGGAGGTCAAGCCCGGCCGCGGCTGGGCCTCGATCTTCCGGCCCAACCTGGGTGAGGCGTTCGCGCGCGCGGTGGTCGACCGGATGCTGGGCAGCGGCCGCGCGCCGCTGATCCAGTCGTTCGGCGCCGAGCCCCAGGTGGTCGTCGAGCACTGCCTCGCCGCGAACAACATCCGCCGCGCCCGGGACAACAAGCTCGCCGCCGTGATGACGGTCTGCGGCCTGCTGTTCCTGCCCGGTCTCGTCGTCTGGCTGATGATCTTCCAGATCCGGTCCGTCATCGAGAAGGGCACCGACAAGCGGACGTCGGCGCTCGCCACCGCGCTGCTGGTCGCGGCCGGTGCCCTCGCCGTCCTCTTCCTGATCAAGATGCCGTTCACCGGCTTCTGGGCCTGGTACGCGCGGGCGGCGGTCGTGATGCCCGTCGTCGGCTGGTTCTGGGCGAAGCAGATCTGCGAGAAGACCGCGACGGACCTGCGGGAGCGCTGGAACAGCCTGCTGGCGGGCAGCAGCATCGGCGCGAAGGTGCCCGAGGCGGTGCCGAGCAGCCCCGGCGAGACCGCCGCGGAGCAGCTGCGCCAGGCCCTCGCCAAGCTGAGCGCGGAGCAGCAGTCCAACTCCGTCTTCTACGCCGGCCCCAAGGGCATACTCGGCATGGGCACCCGCTGGGGCAGCTGGCAGCTGGCCGAGGAGCTGCTGCCCGCCGACCCGACCCGGGAGATCCACCCCTTCCGCAGCTGGGACGTCGTCCGCGCGATCCACGACCAGCTGAAGATGCTCACCCGCGGTCCGCTGCACACCGGCGGCTTCCCCGCCCCCTCGATACGCCACTGGATCGTCACGCCGGTCGGCGAGGGCGCCAAGGCGGTGTCCCGGCCCGAGGGCACGGACGTGGAGGCGTTCCAGGTCAGGCTCCACGCCGTGCAGGACATATGCAACAAGCAGCAGTTCGGCGCCGGCGACCGGCACTACCTCGGCGTGCAGTGGACCCTGTGGGACGGCCAGCTGATCATCACCATGATGATCACCGTGACCGTGCTGCACGAGACGCTCCGCATCGAGGTGACCGGACACGCGCTCGGCCCGGTGAACGGGCTGTTCACCACCAAGCCGACGGCCCCCACCAAGAGCGTGCAGAAGACGCTCAAGCCGTGGGAGACACGGTCGGTGAAGCTGCCGCTGGTCACCAGCGACGAGGTGGTGCGGCTCGCCGTCCGCGCGCCGATCACCTGGTATCCGCCGCTGCTGAACTGGCTCGGCGGCACGATAGGGCTGCCGGAGCCGTTCGGACTGCGGCACGCCTGGGCGGACCAGCCGTGGCGGCACCGCTTCATGGCCGACGACGCGCTGCGCGCGGCCACGCCGGTGCTGCGCGTGGTGCACTCGGCGGCGATCCGGGTGCTCAAGGAGAACGGCGTGGACACGGACAAGTTCGGGTCGCGGTCGGCGTTCCTGAGCACGGCGGTGCAGGATCCTACGCCGAAGAAGGCGGACCTCTACGACGCGTGAGGCCTCCGGCGGTTCGGGAGGGGTTGGTGCGGGGGGTTCCGGGGGCTGCCGCCCCCGGGCCCCCGCTTCGGCCTGGACGGCCTTGTCCTCAAGCGCCGGACGGGCTGAGGGGGTGGCGGTACGGCCCTGTGTTCAAGCGTCGGGCGGCGGTCTACGCCTTCGGCCAGGAGTCCGCCAGCATCGTGCGGGTGTCTGCCAGGAGTTGCGGCAGCACCTTCGTGTGGCCGACCACCGGCATGAAGTTCGTGTCGCCGCCCCAGCGCGGGACGATGTGCTGGTGGAGGTGGGCGGCGATGCCCGCGCCCGCCACCGTGCCCTGGTTCATGCCGATGTTGAAGCCGTGCGCGCCGGACGCCGTGCGCAGCGCCGTCATGGCCTGCTTGGTGAGCTCGGCGAGCTCCGCGGTCTCCGCGTCGGTGAGATCGGTGTAGTCGGCGACATGCCGGTACGGCACGGTCATGAGGTGACCGCCGTTGTACGGGTAGAGGTTGAGCACCGCGTACACCTGCTCGCCGCGCCGGACGATCAGCCCGTCCTCGTCCGACTTGGCCGGGATGGAGCAGAAGGGACAGCCGTCGTCGGCCCCCGGACCGCTCGGCTTGTTCTCGCCCTGGATGTAGGCCATCCGGTGGGGCGTCCACAGACGCTGGAAGGCGTCCTGCGTCCCCACTCCGATCTGCTGCTCCGGCTCACGCGTCATGCAAGGCAGCATATTGCTTCGCCCGTTCGCGGCGTGTCGGCGGGGTTGCGGCGCAGGGCCCCCGGTCCAAGCTGGACGGGTGGACGACGACAAGGGCAACGCGGCACGGACGGCCCGCTGGGAGGAGCGGATGGAGGTACCGCTCGGGATCGCCTCGGGGCTGTTCCTCGCCGGGTACGCGGTGCATGTCCTCGCCCGGCAGCCGAGCGGCGTGGTGGACGTCTCCCTGATCGTGGTGTTCGCCTCCTGGGCGCTCTTCCTGGTCGACTACGCGGTCCGCTGGCGGCTCAGCGGGCTGGGACTGAGCTTCGTCCACAAACACCTGCTGGACACGGTGGTCGTGGTGCTGCCGCTGCTCCGCCCGGTCAGGATCGTGAAGGTGTACGACCGGCAGCTGCGCCGGCACGGGGAGCCGCGGCTGTCGTTGTACGGCCGGGTGATCGTCTACTCGGGGCTGTCGACGAGCCTCCTGGGGTTCACCGGCGCGCTCGCGGTCTACCAGCAGGAGCGCGGGGCGCCGGGCACGACGATGAAGACCTTCGGCGACGCCGTGTGGTGGGCGTGCGCGACCCTGACGACCGTGGGCTACGGCGATGTCACGCCCGTGACGCCGGGAGGGCGGACGATCGCGGTGGGCATGATGGCCTGCGGGCTGGCCCTGCTGGGCGCGGTCACCGGTTCGTTCTCGTCGTGGATGATCGAGATCTTCTCGCGCGGGGAGGGCCAGAAGCCGCCGGAGGACACGAAACCCCCGGGATCATGAGACCCCGGGGGCTCGAAACCCCGCCGCGGCGGGGACCGGATCACACCTGCACGCGACGCTCCACCACGTCGACGAGCTTGGCGAGCGCCTGGTCACGCGGGATGCCGTTCTCCTGCGAGCCGTCGCGGTAGCGGAACGACACCGTGCCCCCGTGCATGTCCTCGTCACCGACGATGACCATGAACGGGACCTTCAGCTTCTGCTGCGTACGGATCTTCTTCTGCATCCGGTCCGAAGAGGCGTCCACCTCGAAGCGCAGGCCCTTCCTCCGTGCCTCCGCCGCGAACTCCTGGAGGTACTCGACATGCGTGTCGCCCACGGGGATGCCGACCGCCTGGACCGGGGCCAGCCACGCCGGGAACGCGCCCGCGTAGTGCTCCAGGAGCACCGCGAAGAACCGCTCGATGGAGCCGAACAGCGCGCGGTGGATCATGACCGGGCGCTGCTTGGTGCCGTCGGCCCCGGTGTACTCCAGGTCGAAGCGCTCGGGCAGGTTGAAGTCGAGCTGGATCGTCGACATCTGCCAGGTGCGGCCGATGGCGTCCTTGGTCTGGACGGAGATCTTCGGGCCGTAGAAGGCGGCGCCGCCCGGGTCGGGCACGAGGGGCAGGCCCTGCTTCTCGGCGACCTGGCGGAGCGTCTCCGTGGCCTCCTCCCAGACCTCGTCGGAGCCGACGAACTTCTCCGGGTCCTTGGTGGACAGCTCCAGGTAGAAGTCGGTGAGGCCGTAGTCGCGCAGCAGGCCGAGGACGAAGGTGAGCGTCTTGTCGAGCTCCTCCGACATCTGCTCACGGGTGCAGTAGATGTGCGCGTCGTCCTGCGTGAAGCCCCGGGCGCGGGTCAGGCCGTGCACGACGCCCGACTTCTCGTACCGGTACACGGTGCCGAACTCGAACAGGCGCAGCGGCAGTTCGCGGTAGGAGCGGCCGCGCGCGTCGAAGATCAGGTTGTGCATCGGGCAGTTCATGGGCTTGAGGTAGTAGTCCACGCCCTCGTCGAGCTGCATGGGCGGGTACATGCCGTCGGCGTACCAGTCCAGGTGGCCCGAGGTCTCGAAGAGCTTCCCCTTCGTCGCGTGCGGGGTGTAGACGAACTCGTAGCCCTCCTCCTCGTGCCGGCGGCGCGAGTAGTCCTCCATCACGCGGCGGATGACGCCGCCCTTGGGGTGGAAGACGGCGAGGCCGGAGCCGATCTGCTCCGGGATGGAGAACAGGTCGAGCTCGCTGCCGAGCTTGCGGTGGTCGCGCTTCTCGGCCTCGACGAGGAACTCCAGGTATGCCTTCAGCTCGTCGCGGGAGGGCCAGGCGGTGCCGTAGATGCGCTGGAGCATGGGGTTCTTCTCGCTGCCGCGCCAGTAGGCGGCCGCGTTGCGCATCAGCTTGAACGCCGGGATGAGGCGGGTGGAGGGCAGGTGGGGACCGCGGCAGAGGTCCTTCCAGCACAGCTCGCCGGTCTTGGCGTCGAGGTTGTCGTAGATCGTCAGCTCGCCGGCGCCGACCTCGACGTCCGCGCCGTCGTCGTGCGACGCGGAGCCCTTGAGGCCGATCAGCTCCAGCTTGTACGGCTCGTCGGCGAGCTCCTCGCGGGCCTGCTCGTCGGTGACGACGCGGCGCGAGAAGCGCTGGCCGCGCTTCTGGATCTCCTGCATCTTCTTCTCGACGGCCTTGAGGTCCTCGGGGGTGAACGGCTTCTCGACGTCGAAGTCGTAGTAGAAGCCGTCCTTGACCGGCGGGCCGATGCCGAGCTTGGCCTCGGGGAAGATCTCCTGCACGGCCTGCGCCATGACGTGCGCGGTGGAGTGGCGCAGGATGTTCAGGCCGTCCTCGGAGGTGATGTCGACACCCTCGACGGTCTCGCCGTCGCGCAGCTCGACGTGCAGGTCCTTCAGCTCGCCGTCCACCCGCGCGGCGATGATCGAGCGCTCGCCGGCGAAGAGATCGGCGGCCGTAGTCCCCGTCGTCACCACGCGTTCTTCCCGCTCGGAATCGCGCTGGATGATCACACGGACGTCTGACACCGGTCTCTCCTGACTGCTGGTGGGTGCGGCGCCGTACGATGAGCGCGCGCAAAGGGGATCGTACCGACCCGAGCCCACCCTTCGCGAAGTCAGTCCCCGTCGCAGGGGTCCCCGAAGCAGTCCGGGTTCTCCTGGAGCGACTTCATCAGCCGGTCCCGCTCCGCCTCGTCGACCTCCACCGGTACGACCCCGAAGGCGCCGCTCAGCCTGCGGAACCCGCCCCGGCTCTCCAGCCGCCCCTGCACCAGGACGGGCACCCCGGCCAGATGGGCGTGGCCGGCGATCCGGTAGTCCTCCTCGTCCAGCGTCACCCGGACATGCGCAATGGCCGCGCCGTCGAGGACGCGCAGCCGTACGTTGCCCTCGCCGTTCGGCCCCGACCTGCGCAGCCGTACGACCGCGCCGGTGATCCGGACCGGGACGGACGGCTCGTCGCGCAGGAAGCGCGCCCCGGCCTCGCGCAGCACCGGCAGGTCGCCGGGCGAGAACTCCACGGGTTCGGCCGCGGACGCGCAGTTCTCGGGGACCCCGGCCGCCGGGGCCCACTCGACGGCGATCCTCGCGCCCTCCGTGCCGCGCACCAGGACGGTCAGCGCCTCGGTCAGCTCGCGGCTGACGCCCGCCTCCACGGCGGCGTCGAAGGCGTCCATGCCGCCGGTGGCCCGCTGGTAGTCGATGGCCTCGCGGGTGGCGCGCAGCGCCTGGTGCAGCCGTACGGCGAGCGGGCGGGCGGTGGCGACGGGCACGAAGGCGGTCAGATGGCGGCCGTCGGTGGTGGAGCCGATCAGGGTGTTCTCCAGTAACGCGGTGGCCGGCCTGCGGTGCCGGGCCCCGTAGTACCCGGCCCGCGCACGGGTGGCGAGGGCGGCCGCGAACAGGGTCTGGCGGGCGCCCGCGCGCAGCTGTTCCTCGACGTTCCAGGGGGTGGTGCCGACGGGCCCGGGGGGCGTGTCCCGCCACCAGCGGACCTCGTCGCTGGGCAGGGCGAGCCCGATCAGCACCTCGCGGGCGGAGGGGGTGCCGCTGCGGGCGAGCGCGACGAGCGCCTCGCCGAGCAGGTCGTCGCTGTCGGGGAAGGCGCGGCTCTCGGGGACCAGCAGGCTGGTGCCGGAGCCGCCGGGACCCGGCGGGGTCCAGCGGCCGTAGCGGCCGGCGGCCCCGCCGCGCCGCTGCCAGCCGTGCCGCCGCAGCAGCGCGGCCAGTACGGCCGGGTCGACCTCGTCCGGCTCGGGCGGGCTGCTCCAGGCGGGCACGTCGACGGGGTGCGGGCGGACCTGGCGCAGGGATTCGTGCAGCGGGCGGTGGGTCATGGTCTGCCTCCCGTCCCGACCCGCGTCATGATCTCGCACAGCGCGCGGTCGTCGAAGATGCGTGAGGTCGGTATCCGTACGGTCGACCGGGTCCGGCCGGTGATCGGGTGCCCGGCCAGATTGACCCAGTAGCAGCAGTGCCGCAGGTCGAGTCGGTCGTGGCTGGCGCGCAGCCAGTCGTCCTGGGATCTGGGCACCAGCATCACCACGAGGATCTTGTGCACCGAGACGGGGGTGCGGGCGAGCTTGCGCAGATGGTCGTTGTCGAGCGTGAAGGAGAAGAAGCGGCCCGGCGGGTTCGGCGGCACCTGGTAGGTGCATTTGAGCTGGACCTTGATGGTCACCTCGTCGTCGACGGTGTGACCCGGTGCGCTGTGGCTGACGTGCCAGTCGATGCCGTTGTCCGGGAAGGGCTGGGACAGCGAGCAGCCGGCCGCGGCGGCGACCGCGTGCAGATAACCCACCTGCAGTGTCTCCATGCAGGCGGTGGTGGCGAGTGTGCCGCGATGGGGGCCCGTACGTTCGGGCAGCAGCCCGCCCCGCTCGGGCTGCGCTATCGCCATGACCAACAGCCTTCCAACCCAGGTGAATCCCCACGACGGGCCGCTGAACTGCAAAGACCCGTACTCCTGTTGTGTCCGGGCGGCGTACGGCGCAAACAGGCCGGGTATCACCAAACAGGCAGAAGACGGGACGTCAGCTGCCGCGGGTGAACAAGGAGTTGTGTTGGCATGACGTGCTGGTACGAGGGGCCCCTGGCCGCCTTCGACACGGAGACCACGGGCGTGGACGTCGAGACCGACCGGATCGTGTCGGCCGCCATAGTCGTCCAGGACGCCCCGGGCACCCGGCCCCGGGTGACCCGCTGGCTGGTGAATCCCGGCGTGCCGGTGCCCGAGGGGGCGACGGCGGTGCACGGGCTGACGGACGAGCATCTTCAGCGCAACGGCCGCTGGCCGGCGCCGGTGGTGTTCGAGATAGCGGAGCTGCTGGCCGAACAGGCGGCGATGGCGCGCCCGTTGGTGGTGATGAACGCTCCGTTCGACCTGACCCTGCTCGATCGCGAGCTGCGCCGGCATCGCGCCTCGGCGCTGGACCGCTGGTTCGAGTCGACTCCGCTGCGGGTGCTCGATCCCCGGGTGCTCGACAAGCACCTGGACCGCTACCGCAAGGGCCGTCGTACGCTGACCGATCTGTGCGCGCTCTACGGCGTCGAGCTGGACGGGGCGCATGACGCGGCGGCCGACGCGGTGGCGGCGCTGGATGTCGTCCGGGCGGTGGGGCGCCGGTTCGCGGCCCGGTTGGAGCGCCTGACCCCGACCGAGCTGCACGCGCTCCAGGTGGGCTGGCACGCGGCCCAGGCGCGTGGCCTCCAGGCGTGGTTCGCGCGCAGCGGCAGCGAGGAGGCGGTGGACCCGTCGTGGCCGCTGCGTCCGGAACTGCCGGCGGCGGCGTGACCGGGAGCGGCTCCTGAGACACGGCCATGACGCCGGACACGCGCCCACGGCCCCCGGACGTACGACCGCGGCCCGCCTGCTGGAGCAGACGGGCCGTGGTGTCCGGGTGGGCGATACTGGGTTCGAACCAGTGACCTCTTCGGTGTGAACGAAGCGCTCTCCCACTGAGCTAATCGCCCGGGAACGCACTGAACAATACAGGGCGCCGCGGCCTTCCTTCAAACCGCTTCCAGCCGGGCGAGCAGTCCCCGGCGTCCGCCGCGCATCATCAGCCGGTGGTTGGCGCGGAACAACGGCCGGGCGGGGAGGGCGAGCCGCCGCAGCAGCGGCTTGTTCACCTCGACCTCCTGGTCGTAGCGGACCAGGGTGCCGGCGCCCTGCGGGGTGAGCGTCCAGCGCGCCCAGCCCTCCAGATCCCCGGACAGGGCGACCTCCAGCACGCCCGCCGCCGGGTCGCGGCGCACCTCGCGCGCGGTGAAGGAGAGGTCGTACGGGAGGAAGGAGCGGGCCCGGATCACGCCGGCGGTGTCGTCCAGGCGGCGCACCTCGCGCACCTGGGGCCACCAGAGCGGGTAGTCGTCGGCCTGTTCGAGGACGGCGAAGACGCGGGCGGGCTCGGCGGGCAGGGACCACAGGGTGCGAAAGCGGTAGCGGTTCCAGTCCATGGGCCGAGTCTGCCCGCTCCCGCCCGCCCGCGCGACGGCGCTGCGCCGAGGTGATCCGGGATCAGATGACGCCGGGGTCCGGGGAGTTCAGCACGAGGAGAATCCCGCTCTTGTCGTACTTGATAAGAAATCCGAGGGCATTCTGGAAAAAGCGGTGGGGATTTCCGCGGGGAGGCTGTCCGGAAGTCGGCCTCGGGCCGGTCCCCGAACACTTCCACTTCCGGAACGAGATGGTCCGATTGATCTTTTTCGGCGCGGTCCGCGGCGGCCGCCACAGGTAACGGACCGTCACCGTCCGCCGGACGCACAGGGGTCGGCGCGGTGCGGCGCACGGGGGTCGGGGCCCCGGACACACGACCGCGGCCCGCCTGCTGGAGCAGACGGGCCGCGGTGTCCGGGTGGGCGATACTGGGTTCGAACCAGTGACCTCTTCGGTGTGAACGAAGCGCTCTCCCACTGAGCTAATCGCCCCGGTGCAGGAAGAACATTACCCCATGTCAGCGGGTGCTCAGGACCACGGTCCGGCGGCGGGCGGACACCGGGGCGGCCACGAGGGGCCCGACAGCCGGCCCGGCAGGTCACGGGCCCGCGTCACTGGTCCGTGACGTTCCACGGCATCACGAAGCCGAACTTCCACAGGTAGATCCCGACGATCACGGCGACGATCAGCAGGCCGACCGTGGTCAGGACGATGTTGCGGCGCCGCACCCTGGGGTCGAGCGCCTTCTGCGCGGCCTCGGTGACCTTGCGCTTGGTCCAGCGCAGCACCAGCTGGGCCCAGACGAACTCGGTCGCCCAGATCGCCATGCCCGCGAAGATCACGACCCAGCCGGGTCCGGGGAGCGGCAGCAGGACGACGCCCAGGGCAACCACCGCGAGCCCGATGACGAAGACCCCGACCTGCCAGCTCAGGTGCAGCGCGCGCCGCGCCTTGACGAACTCGGGCGCCCGTGAGCCGAGCCCCTCGCGCCCGCCCTCGGGGTCACCCTCCGTCCGCGCTCCGTCGGCCGTCGCGGCGACCTCACCGTGATCGTCACTCCCCGTATTCATACGGCCAGACTTTACCCGATCGAAACCAGTCACCGGAATGGTCGTACTCGGCGGCTCGGCGTCGGCCGGAAGGGTTACGTAAAGGCACGCAAAACACGCAGAGGGGTTTACAACGGCACCGTAGGTGGCATGTCGATTTCGCCGACGTGCGAATCCCCGAGCGCACACTGAGCGAAAGGCCCTGGCGCTTATGAACACCACGGTCAGCTGCGAGCTGCACCTGCGCCTCGTTGTGTCGAGCGAGTCCTCCCTGCCTGTCCCCGCAGGCCTGCGGTACGACACGGCCGACCCCTACGCCGTGCACGCCACCTTCCACACCGGAGCCGAGGAGACCGTCGAGTGGGTGTTCGCCCGCGACCTCCTCGCCGAGGGGCTTCACCGACCGACCGGCACCGGCGACGTCCGCGTCTGGCCGTCGCGCAGCCATGGTCAGGGCGTGGTGTGCATCGCCCTGAGCTCTCCGGAGGGCGAGGCACTGCTCGAGGCCCCGGCGCGGGCCCTCGAGTCCTTCCTGAAGCGGACGGATGCCGCGGTGCCCCCGGGCACCGAGCACCGGCACTTCGATCTTGATCAGGAGCTGTCGCACATCCTGGCGGAAAGCTAGGACAAGGCGACCCGAAACCGCCCGGCGCCGTCGACTCGGGGAGACGGCTCGGGCTCGGACAACCGCATACGGACCGTGACCGGCGTTGCCCACCAGGGCGGCGCCGGTCCGCGTGCGTGGAGCGCACCGTGGCCCGGAACGGCGACGGCCCCGTGGATCCCGGCCGGGGAAGCATTACCATCGGCCACCATCCGCGGGCGTCCGCCCGACCTTCAGGCCAGGGAGCGAAACGTGCTGATCACCCACGACACCCGGTGCGCGCTCGACACCGTGGTGGATCTGGTGAACACCGCGCCGGAGGACACCGCGACACCGGACGGACTGCCGGACGTCGCGGCCCTCGGGGATTTCGTGCGCGGTCACGACATCAGCGACGTCGGCGTGCTGTCGGACTTCGACCTGTCGACGGTGCGCAAGGTGCGCGGGCGGTTCGCCGCGGTCTTCGCGGCCCCGGACGCCCGCGCGGCGGCCGTGCTGATCAACGAGCTGGTGGCCGCGGCCGGCACCACCCCCCGGCTCACCGACCACGACGGCTACGACTGGCATGTGCACTACTTCGCGCCGGGTGCCTCCGTCGCGGACCATCTGGCGGCCGACTGCGGGATGGCGCTGGCCTTCTTCGTGGTGGCCGGGGAGCAGGAGCGGCTGCGGCGCTGCGAGGCCCCCGACTGCCGGCGCGCCTTCGTCGACCTCTCCCGCAATCGCTCGCGCCGGTACTGCGACAGCCGTACCTGCGGCAACCGGCTGCATGTGGCCGCGTACCGGGCGCGCCGCAAGGAGGCGGCGGGCTGACGCGTGAGGCGCGGACTGACGCGTGAGGCGGCGGACTGACGCGTGAGGGGCGGGTCGGCCCCGGGGCCGACGCCAGCCCGGCGGGTGACGCCGGGGCTGACGTGTAAGGCTCACAGCAACAGCAGGTCGTGCAGCGCAGCCATGAGCAGCAGACTCCCGATCACCGCAAGGAAGATCATCAGCGGCGGTTGGGACAGGGCGAAAAGGCACCCGCGCGGCTCGTCCTTCGGAGGGGCCGCGTCGCTGCGTGTCGTGTCCACCATCTCGCGGCGATGATGTCCCAGCGCTCCCCGTGCGCGCGATCAACACGCCCGATAGATCCGGGAGTTCGCCGATATCCGTGATGTCCGGACCGGATTCGGCCAGAACCTGAACACTTTCCGGCCATCCCAGGGACACCCTGTGTCACTTCAGCCCCGGCCGGGACGGCGGGCCGGGCCGGAACCGGGGCGGCAGACCGCCGGGGCGGGTCAGGAGAACTGCCGGCGATTCATATGCCGTGCTTCTTGAGGATGGCCTCGATGTCGCTGAAGTCCTCCGAGGCCTCCCCGCGCGCTGCCGGACGGTTCGCCGGCCGGGCCGTCGGGCGCAGGGCGGGCGCCGACGAGGCCGGGGCCACCGGCTCGCGCGCCGCGGACCGGGCCGCCTTGCGCTCCTGCCGGGTCCCGCCGCGGCGGCGCTCCACGGCGCGGGTGGTCGCGAACAGCGCCCAGGACCCGCCGAGCAGGATGAAGCCCGCCCAGGCCGTGGGGCTGAAGGCGGTGTCCGCGGCCCAGCCGACCACACCGGTCATCACCAGGGCGACGGGGATCAGCGAGTAGGCGGCGATGCGGGCGGCCGCCAGGTAGCGCTTGCGGTACGCCGTCACCACCGCGATGCCCAGCCCGGCCGCGGAGACGGCGGAACAGACGGTCTCGGCAATCATCCGGTCCTCCAGGCAGGCTCGGCACACGGGCGGTTCGTCCCCTCCATCGTGCACCGCCCGACCCCCGGGATGCCACGTTCCGGCCCGACATCAGGGACATCTCCGGGTCGTCTCCTCCGCGGGTCTCCGGGTGATCTCCTCCGCAGGTCTCCGGGTGATCCCCTACGGGGGTGCCGGCCGGGCCGTACGCCCCCGTGCGGGCCCGGCGTCCCGATTGGGCCGCACCCCCCGCGGCCTGGAAGACTGACGGCCATGAGCGACTCCTCCCCCGCGTCCGTCCCCGCCGTCGTCCTGGACGTGTGGTGCGAACTCCAGTGCCCCGACTGCCGCACCGCCCTGGCCGACCTGCGCGCGCTGCGCGCCCGCTACGGCGACCGGCTGGAGCTGCGGCTGCGGCACTTCCCGCTGGAGAAGCACAAGCACGCCTTCGCCGCCGCACAGGCCGCCGAGGAGGCGCTGGAGCAGGGGCAGGGCTGGCCGTACGTGGAGGCGGTGCTCGGCAGGGTCGAGGAGCTGGACCGCTCGGGAGAGGCCTTCCTGATCGAGGTCGCCCGCGAACTGGGGCTGGACGCGGAGGAGTTCGACACCGCGCTGATCGACGGCCGGCACATCCTCACGGTCGACGCCGACCAGGCCGAGGGCAAGGCGATCGGCGTGACCGGCACGCCCACGTACGAGATCGGCGGCGAGCGTCTCGACGGCGGCACGAGCCAGGACGGGCTGCGCGAACGCATCGAGGAGATCGCGGACCGGCTGCTGGCGGACGGCGGCGCGAGCGGCGCCTGAGGCGGGACGGCTACCGGAGGCGGAACGGCTGCCTGAGGCGGGCGGGGCGCCTGGGGCGCGAGAGGCCGCCCGCCCCGCTCGCGCTCACAACGGCTTGTAGAGGTGGTACGACTCCGCCCGGTACCCCAGTGACTCGTAGAGCCGCTCGGCCGGGACGTTGCCCTCGAAGACGTTGAGGCCGATGCGCTCCTCGCCGTGCTCCGCGGCCTGCGCCTCGGCCAGCAGCATCAGGGTGCGGCCGTGGCCCCGCCCCCGCCGCTCCGGGGCGGTCTCCACGTCGAGGACGTAGGCGGTCTCCGGCCACAGGCCGAGCCACAGCGTGCCGACCGGCGTCCCCTCGTGCTCCAGGACGCTCAGGCGCGCCTCGCGGGAGGCGGCCCCGTCCGGCAGGAAGCGGGCGTGGCCCTCGTCCGTCTTCGCGTAGGCCTGCGCCTCCGGCACGCCGGCCGCCATCAGGTGGCGGGCGAACCGCTCCCTGCCTCCCGCGAGCCACGGGCCGAACTCGGCCGCGGTCAGCGGCCGGGCGGTGCTGCCCGCCGGCAGCACCGGCCGCGCACCCTTCAGGGGCTTGGCCAGGGTCCGGCTGCGCAGCACGTAGCCGAGGGCCGTGGCGAGCCGGAGCGCGGTCCCGGCGTCGTACGGCACGGAGATCTCGATCCGGCGGCAGCCCCAGCCGCGCACGACCTCCTCGGCCGCGAGCGCGGCGACGGTGCCGCGGCCCCTGCGGCGGTCGCGCTCGTCGATCCGCAGGTCCTGGAAGCGGGCGACGGACGGGCCGTACTCGGGATGGGTGGAGAGCCGGATCCCGCCGACGGGGCGGCCGTTCACACACACCTGGTAGCGCCGCGAACGGACGCCGTCCGCGCCGTGCTGAAGCGGCTCGACCGGCCGCAGGGTGGTGGTCATCAGGGGTGTTCTCTTCCCGCGCGGGCCGCCCGTCATCCGGCCCGCGTCCGACTCCGCGCCGAGGAGGCCCGCCTCCGTCCGGTCGCGCGCCGCATCCGGCTCCCGTCCGGACCCTTCCGGCCGAGGTCCGTCGGTCCGGCCGATGCTCACCCCCGTGAGCGGCACCGGCCGGTGGCACGGCCTACGGGTCGAGGTCCTGCCCCGCGCGCTCGTCGAAGATCCGCATGGCCTTCGCGGTCACCGGGCCGGGCGCGCCGGCGAGTTCGCGGTCGTCGACGCGGTGCACGGCCTGCACGTCGCGCAGGGTGGAGGTGAGGAAGATCTCGTCGGCGCGGGCCAGCACGTCCAGCGGGAGGTCGGTCTCCTTCGCGCCGGTCCACTCCACGGTCAGCGCGCGGGTGATGCCCGCGAGACAGCCGGAGGCGAGCGGCGGGGTGAGGATCTCGCCGTCGAGGACGACGAAGACGTTGGAGCCCGTGCCCTCGCAGAGCTGCCCGACCGTGTTGCCGAACAGCGCCTCGGAGCCGCCCTCGTGGTGGGCGCGGGCGAGCGCGACGACGTTCTCGGCGTACGAGGTGGTCTTGAGGCCGGTGAGGGCGCCGCGTTCGTTGCGCGGCCAGGGCACCGTGATCACGGCGGTGGCGTCGGGGCGGCGGGTGGTCTCGCCGAGGGCGACCACGAGGGTCGGCCCGTGCTCGCCGCGGTCGGAGCCGAGCGGGCCGTGGCCGCCGGTGTAGGTGATGCGCAGCCGGCCGAGCGGCATCGGGTTGGCCTCCAGCACGGCCGCGCAGGCGCGGCGCACCTCGTCGAGGTCGGGATCGGGCAGGCCGAGCCCGCGCGCCGAGGTCGTGAGCCGGTCCAGGTGCCGGGTCAGCGCGAAGGGCCTGCCGTCCACCGCCTTCACCGTCTCGAAGATGCCGTCGCCCACGGTGAGCCCGTGGTCGAAGACCGAGACGCGGGCGGTCTCCAGGTCCCGCAGTCCGCCGTCGAGCCAGATCCTCATGACAGTGCCTCTCCACTCTCCTCGTACGTTCCCGACGCTACCGCCAGCAGCCGGGACGCCTTCAGTTCGGTCTCCCGCCACTCGTCCTCGGCGTCGGAGCCCCAGGTGATGCCGGCGCCGCTGCCGAACCGGAGCGCGCCCGCCGCCCGGTCGATCCAGAAGGTGCGGATGCCGACGGCCAGCCCGCCCGTGCCCCGGTCGGCGTCGACCCAGCCGATGCCGCCGCAGTAGGGGCCGCGCGGCGCCGTCTCCAGGGCGTCGATGATCCGCATGGCGCTCGACTTGGGCGCACCGGTGATCGAACCGGGCGGGAAGGCCGCGTCGAGCAGCTCGGGCCAGCCGGCGTCCTCGCGCAGCTCGCCGCGGACGGTGGAGACGAGGTGGACGAGGCCCGGGTGCTTCTCGACCGCGCACAGGTCGGGGACGGTGACGCTGCCGGTGTCGCAGACCCGTCCGAGGTCGTTACGGACCAGGTCCACGATCATCACGTTCTCGGCGTGGTCCTTCTCCAGCAGGTCCGCCTCGGTGCGGCCGGTGCCCTTGATCGGCCCGGACTCGACGGTGCGGCCGTCGCGGCGCAGGAACAGCTCGGGGGAGGCGGTGGCCACCTCGACCCCGTGCTCCGGCAGCCGAATCGTTCCGGCGTACGGCGCCGGGTTGCCGCGGGCCAGCAGCGCGGTGAGCGCGTCCACGTCGGCGCCGGGCGGGAGGGGCGCGGAGAGGACCCGGCAGAGGTTGACCTGGTAGACCTCGCCGGCGGCTATGTGCTCGCGGATCCGGCGGACGCCCGCGGTGTAGGCGGCGTGGTCGAGGGAGGAGATCCAGTCCCCGGCCGCGGGACCCCGCCAGGCGCCGGGGACCGGCCGGGGCACGGGTTCCGTCCGTACGTCGCGGAAGCGGGCGCAGGTCAGCCGGCCCTCGTAGTCGGCGCAGACCGCCCAGAAGCCGCTGGAGTCGAGGGCCGCCGGATCGTCGGTGACATCGGCGAGACCGGTGGCGACACGATCACCGAAACGGGCGAGAGGAGCGAGGTGGAGCACGTCGCCGAGTCTATGGCGGGTGTCCCCCGGGTGGCTCCGCGATGTCCTCACGGGGGCCCTGACCACGTGTTCCGCCGGGGGCGGCGCAGCACGCTGCGCAAACGCGTTTTTGTGCTGGCCCGGGAATCCGCTAGAGTTCAACACGTCGCCGGGACGCGCAAGCGGAACGGAAACGACAAGCGGACGTAGCTCAGTTGGTAGAGCGCAACCTTGCCAAGGTTGAGGTCGCGAGTTCGAGCCTCGTCGTCCGCTCGCAGGAAGAGGGGGCTCCCGGCCCCCTTACTCCTGGTGGAGTGGCCGAGAGGCGAGGCAACGGCCTGCAAAGCCGTCTACACGGGTTCAAATCCCGTCTCCACCTCCAAGGACGATTAGCTCAGCGGGAGAGCGCTTCCCTGACACGGAAGAGGTCACTGGTTCAATCCCAGTATCGTCCACTGAAGCCCCAGGCTTCGATCCCGCGCGATTAGCTCAGCGGGAGAGCGCTTCCCTGACACGGAAGAGGTCACTGGTTCAATCCCAGTATCGCGCACGCAGTGCCCGTGATCCTCGGATCGTCGCACGATCACGGTCCCGAGGACGATTAGCTCAGCGGGAGAGCGCTTCCCTGACACGGAAGAGGTCACTGGTTCAATCCCAGTATCGTCCACACTCCGAAGCCCCGGCCGTCTCGAACGGCCGGGGCTTCGTCGTGCTCCGGCACGCCGCCTCGGGCCGCGGCGGCGGTGGCGTCCGCCGCGGCTGCCGGTGGCTCAGCTGGAGAACAGCATGTGCCCGAAGCTCTTGTGGTGACCGTGGTGGCCGCCGTGGTGGCCACCGTAGTGACCGCCCCCGTGGCCGCCGCCGTGACCACCCTGCGGGGCGCCCCAGGCGGGCGCGGGCGGCGCCGGGTACGCCTGCGGCGGGGGCGCGGGCTGGGACCACTGCGACTCCAGGCGGGCCAGTGCCTCCAGCTCGCCGTAGTCGAGGAAGATGCCGCGGCAGCCGCTGCACTGCTCGATCTGGACGCCGTTGCGGTTGTAGGTGTGCATCGGCGCATGACACTTCGGACACTGCATGCTCGGCTCAACTCCTCGCCGGTCGGTACTGCTTCGTGCTTCTCCAGGACAGACTCGAGGCGGCCCCGGTCGGTTGCACCCTACGACGGGAAAGCGCCGTCCAACTCCGGCGGGAGGCCGCTCATTCGGTCACAGGCGTCGATCACACAGCTCTCGACCTCGTCCAGCGGGCGGCCGGCGGCCACCGCCTTCGCGACGGCCAGGGCGGCGGTCTGCACGGTGAGGGCGCGGGCGGGCACGTCGAGGGCGGGCCAGGGATCGCCCGCGGCGGGCACGGCCGGTCCGCCGGCCGCGCGGTAGGCGTCCAGGAAGCGGGTCCAGGCGTCCGGCGGCAGCAGCCCGCAGGCGTACCAGGCGGCGGGCCGCGCGAGGTCCCACGCGGCGACCCCCACGCCGAGGTCGTCGACGTCGATGAGCCGCCAGGGCCCCTCGGCCGCGGGGTGCCGGACCAGCTGGCCGAGGTGCAGGTCGCCGTGGCAGAGGGTGGTGGCGTCGGGCATCGGGGCCCGGTCGCGCGCCCAGCCGGGCAGCCCGGCCCAGGCGCGCAGGACGACGGGGGCGGCGGGATGCGGCCCGGCCGCCGCCATCCGCCGGATCGCCCGCACCGCCTTCACCGGTCCGCGCATCGGGGGCAGCGGACGGCCGCCGGACGGGTCCGGCCCGGCGGGGGCGCGGTGCAGCCGGGCGAGCAGGCCCGCCGCGGCCTCCCAGGGCGCCGCGTCGGGATCGTCCGGATCCACGGGGGTGCCGTACGGCCAGAGTGTGACGAGGCGGTCGTGCAGGGGCGCCGGAGCGGGGTCCAGCGGCGCGAGCAGCACGCCGTCCAGGCGCGCGGCCACGGCGAGGCGGGCCGCGAGCCCCGCGCGGTCGGTGTCCGGGGCGTGGGCCTTGGCGACGACCCCGCCGTGCCGGACGACGGTCCCGTCGGGGCGGTCGGCGAGGGTGCGCGCGTCGGAGATCTCCGCGGGGGTGTCGACGAGGGCCGGGGCGGAGGTGCCGGCGGGGGTCCGCGCGGAGCCGTCGTCGGGGCAGGTGCAGGGCTCGTCCGCGCGGTGGGCCGCGGCGCGTGCCGCGGCGGCCAGCCCGCGCAGCAGGTCGGCGGTCATGTCTCCCCCAGGTCGTACGGCGTTCCCCGGCGCGAGCGTACGCGGTGCGCGCGGGCAGCCCGGAAGGCGGGACGGCGGGAACAGGGCAGGGACAACGGGCGTGGGGCACGGGCGCGGGGGGCACGGGCAGAGGACGCACGGGCAGGGGACGCGCGGGAAAAAAGCAATGCCGGCGCAGCTCCCCAGCTGCGCCGGCATTTGTGCCGTCCGCCGCACCCCCGTCCCCACGGGGTTTCATGGGTGGATGTCCCCGCCCGGACCGCTCTTCCGGGCCTGGGGTCGCCGCTCAGCGCCCCAGCATCACGCCCACGGACGACGCCTGTGTGGCCACTGTCTCCCAGCCGTCGAAGACGACGAGGAGCAGGACCGCCAGGGGAAGGGCCATCAGCGTCGCCACCAAGGGGTGGCGGCGGCCCTCACGGCGAGGGCGGAACGCCGTACGTCCCTGTGTGCGGAGCGATGTCCGCGGTGCCGTGAGAGCCATGGTCCCTCTCCTGACCGTTCTCCGGTGTCGTTGGCAGCGGCGGGTGTCTGACCTCGGGGGACGAGTGCTGCACCCGCCGCTTGACCTCAAATCTAGGCCGGTGACGGGCGCCGGACGTCATGCCCTCGTACCGATTGCCGGGCCTCCCGGAGGATGAGCGGTCCGCCGGCGCGTACTCCCCTGGGTGGAGACGCGGCGCTATGTCTCGGGGTCTTCCCTGAGGGGCTGTCCGGTCCTGCCCTGCTTCTCCGAACTGTCCTCGCGCGGCACCGGCTGCTCGACCAGGGCCAGGACCCGGTTCGCCATGAATCGGGCGGTGCGCACCACGGTGCCGCTTCGGGTGACTTCGCTCACTTCGACCACCCCGCGGCGCACCGCCGTCTCCACCCGGCGGCCCGCTCTGCTGGCCACCACCTCATAGGTCCGTGTCGTGTCCCCGGCGTCCACGACTATCTCCACGCGGTCACCTTTCACGCGTCCAATCCCCCTTCTTCGAACGGCGGTTGGGCGAGCCGACAGGTCAAAGCCCTGTTGCCGGCAAGCCCCCTGACCACCTTTCAATTCTCCCACCCGGCACTGACAATCCGTCGGGACGAGAGGGCGCGGCCTCTGCGCGCGGGCGGCCGGGGAAACGTAAGCTGTGCCACGTCACACGGACCGGGCAGCGGGGATGAACATGGCGATGATGCGCCTGAGGCGCGAGGACCCGCGCGTCGTCGGCTCGTTCAGGCTTCACAGACGGCTCGGCGCGGGCGGGATGGGCGTCGTCTACCTCGGCTCCGACAAGAAGGGGCAGCGGGTCGCGCTGAAGGTCATCCGGCCGGATCTCGCGGAGGACCAGGAGTTCCGGTCGCGGTTCGCGCGCGAGGTCTCGGCGGCCCGGCGGATCCGCGGCGGCTGCACGGCCCGGCTGGTGGCGGCCGATCTGGAGGCGGACCGGCCGTGGTTCGCGACCCAGTACGTACCGGGTCCCTCGCTGCACGACAGGGTCAACGACGACGGCTCGCTCGGCGCGGCCGAGGTCGCCTCGATCGGGGCCGCGCTCTCCGAGGGTCTGGTCGCCGTCCACGAGGCCGGGGTGGTGCACCGCGACCTGAAGCCGTCGAACATCCTGCTGTCCCCGAAGGGACCGCGGATCATCGACTTCGGCATCGCCTGGGCCACCGGCGCCTCGACCCTCACCCATGTCGGTACGGCCGTCGGCTCGCCCGGCTTCCTCGCGCCCGAGCAGGTGCGCGGCGCCGCGGTCACCCCGGCCACCGACGTCTTCGCGCTCGGCGCGACGCTGGCGTACGCGTGCTCCGGCGACTCGCCCTTCGGGCACGGCAGTTCCGAGGTGATGCTCTACCGCGTGGTGCACGAGGAGCCGCAGCTGTACGGCGTCCCGGACGCGCTCGCACCGCTGGTGCGGGCGTGCCTGGCGAAGGACCCCGAGGACCGGCCGAGCACGCTCCAACTGTCGTTGCGGCTCAAGGAGATCGCGGCGCGCGAGACGCAGGACCTGGCCGACGTGCGGCCGCCCGCGCCGCGTTCCGCCGAGGCCGACCGGCCCACCGGGCGGCTGGCCGACAGCTACCCCTCCTCGGGCGGTCACCCCTCCTCCGGTGGTCACCCCTCTTCCGGTGGTCATCCGTCCTCCGGTGGTCATCCGTCCTCCGGCGGCCGCACCTCGTCCGGTGGTTACCCCTCTTCCGGCGGACACCCGGACCAGCAGCGCGCGCAGCGGCGGCCGCAGGGCACTCCGGCACCCCGTGATCCGGGTGTCTCCTCCCGGGGCGGTGCGGCGCAGCGCGGCGGCACCCCCTCGCGCGGTGGCGGCGCGCCTTCGCGCGGTGGGGGTACGCCCTCGCGGGGCGGCGGCACGGCTTCCCGGGACGGCGGCACCCCGTCGCGGGGCGGCAGCGCCTCGCGCGGCGGGACCGGCTCCCGGGGCGGCGGTGTGCCGTCCCGGCCGGGTGCGCCGCGGCCGACGCCCGCGGGCTCGCGCGGCGGTTCGCGTTCCGGCACGGGGAGCCGCCCCGGGGTCCGCAGCACGGGCGGGCGTCCGGCGCCGCGCGGCACGGGTACGGGACGGCGGCCCGCCAACCCGCGCCTGCTGCGTCAACGGCTGTTCGTCTTCGTCGTGGTGACGCTGCTCGTGGCGCTCGGCATCGCGGTCGCGCAGGGCTGTTCGGGGCCGTCCCGCGGGCTCGGCACCACGCCGGGGCGGCAGGTGCGGGCGGCGGCCCCGCCGGTGGCGTACTCGGACCCGACGGGCACCCCGATCGCCCAGGGCGCATAGGACGCCCAAGGCGCCGAGGGCGCTCAGGGCTCCCATGGCGCCGAGGCGCTCAGGGCGCTCAGGACCCCCAAGGTGTTCAGGGCGCTTGGCGCGCCCAGGAACCCCCCGGTTCAGACCTGGGGTCGTCCCGTCGCCACCGCGTAGAAGGCGACCGCCGCCGCCGCGCCCACGTTGAGCGAGTCGACGCCGTGGGACATGGGGATGCGGACCCACTCGTCGGCCGCGACCAGGGCCTGGGTGGACAGCCCGTCCCCCTCGGCGCCCAGCATCAGCGCCACCCGGTCCATCGTGTGCGGGGCGACCTCGTCGAGCGGCTTCGCCTTCTCGTCGGGGGTGAGCGCCAGCAGGCTGAAGCCCGCCTCCCGCACCGACTCCAGGCCCCTCGGCCAGCGGTCGAGCCGGGCGTACGGCACGGAGAAGACCGCGCCCATGGAGACCTTGACGCTGCGCCGGTAGAGCGGGTCGGCGCAGTCCGGCGAGAGCAGCACGGCGTCCATGCCGAGCGCGGCGGCCGACCGGAAGATCGCCCCGATGTTCGTGTGGTCGTTGACGGACTCCATGACGACGACCCGGCGGGCGTCGCCGGCCAGCAGCTCGTCCGCCGTGGGCAGCGGCTTGCGCTGCATCGAGGCGAGCGCGCCCCGGTGCACGTGGTAGCCGGTGACCTGCTCGGCGAGTTCGGGGCTGACGGCGTAGACCGGCGCGGGCAGTTCGTCGATGACGTCGCGCATGACGTCGATCCACTTGGCCGAGAGCAGCATGGAGCGCATCTCGTAGCCGGCTTCCTTGGCCCGCCTGATGACCTTCTCGCCCTCGGCGATGAACAGGCCCTCGGCCGGCTCGCGCTTGCGCCGGAGTTCGACGTCGGTCAGGCCGGTGTAGTCGCGCAGGCGCGGGTCGGCGGGGTCCTCGACGGTGATGAGATCGGCCACAGGGTGATACTGCCTCGAACTGGGTGCGGTGCCAACGGCTGGGAACGGGCATGTTACCCGCGGTTACTGAAATCCGGCGACCCGGACGCGGTCAGGGGGCCGGGGCCGGGCCCACGGTCACCACCTCGCCGATGACGATGACCGCCGGCGGCTTCACGTCCTCGGCACGGACGGTCTCCGCGACCGTCGCGAGCGTCGCGTCGACCCGGCGCTGCGCGGCCGTGGTGCCCTCCTGGACCAGGGCGACGGGGGTGTCCGGGGACTTCCCGTGCGCGACGAGGGTCTCGGCGATCCGGCCGATCTTGTCGACGCCCATCAGGACCACGAGAGTGCCGGTCAGCCGGGCCAGCGCCGGCCAGTCGACCAGCGAGCGCTCGTCGTCCGGCGCGACATGGCCGCTGACCACGGTGAACTCGTGCGCCACGCCCCGATGGGTGACGGGGATGCAGGCCGCGCCGGGCACGGAGATCGAGCTGGAGATGCCCGGGACCACGGTGCACGCGATTCCCGCCTCGGCGAGCGCCTGGAGCTCCTCCATGCCGCGGCCGAACACGTAGGGGTCGCCGCCCTTGAGGCGGACCACCGACTTGCCCTGCTTGGCGTGCTCGATCAGCGCGTTGTTGATCGCCTCCTGGGCCATGAAGCGGCCGTAGGGGATCTTCGCCGCGTCGATGACCTCGACGTGCGGGGGCAGTTCGGCGAGCAGGTCGCGCGGGCCGAGCCGGTCCGCGATGACGACGTCGGCCTCGGCGAGCAGCCGGCGGCCGCGGACGGTGATCAGGTCGGGGTCGCCGGGTCCGCCGCCGACCAGGGCCACGCCCGGGGTGCGGGTGCGGTGGTGGGGGGCGACCAGGGTGCCGTCGCGCAGGCCCTCGACGACCGCGTCCCGGATGGCGGCGGTGTGGCGCGGGTCGCGGCCGCGCGCCTCGGTGGTGAGCACGGCGACGGTGACGCCCTCGCTGTGGCCGGTGGCCGGGGTCCACGCGGTGGCCTGGTCGGCGTCGTCGGCGCGGACGCACCACACGCGGCCGCGCTCGGCCTCGGCGGAGGCGGCGGCGTTCGCGGCCGGGTCACTGCTCGCGATCAGGGCGTACCAGGCGTCGGCGAGGTCGCCGTCCGCGTACGGCCGCCGCTGCCAGGCGATCTCGCCCGCGTCCGCCATGGCCTCCACGGAGGGGGTGGCCTCGGGCGAGACGAGCAGGACGTCGGCGCCCGCCGCGATCAGCGCCGGCAGGCGCCGCTGGGCGACCGTGCCGCCGCCGACGACGACCACGCGGCGGCCGGAGAGACGGAGGCCCACGGGGTAGGCGGGGTGTTCGGCCATGTCGGTGCGGCTCCTCGTACGGGCGGCGCCCCCGGGCGCGACGGCGGTGGGGCGGTGGGCGCGCCGCGTCGGTGGGGCGGTGGACGGGTGGGCGCGCCGCGGGATGGGGCGGTGGGCGCGCCACGACGGTGGGGCTTCGGGCCACGGCACCTGACCGTGGTCCCGGTCTTGCGACGCCGGGCTGTTCAGGTTCGCTGCGACGACGGGCTGGTGCGGCTCGTTGGGGTGACGGGCTGGTTCGACTCGTAGCCGCGGCGGGCTGGTGCGGCTCGTTGCGGTGACGGGCTGCCGCCACGGGTGCGGTGGCAGTCCGGTCCGGCGGGTGGGGTACCGGGGTGCGGTGCCGCTCCGGCGTCGGGCGTCGGCGCCGGGACGGCTTCCCGGCGGCCTCGCCGCGGCGGTGTCCGGCGGGGCGCGCCGCGCCGCTGGAACGGCCCCGACGTGCGGATCCTACGGCGGCGGCCGCGGCGGCGACGCGACGGTCCGGTGGGTGGGCACCGGACCGTCGCACACCCGCGGCTACTTCTCGGTCACCCCCGCCGAGTCGAACGTGGCCACCTCGTGCATGGCGCGGGCCGTGCTCTGCACCAGGGGCAGCGCGAGCAGGGCGCCGGTGCCCTCGCCGAGGCGCAGGTCGAGGTCGACCAGGGGGCGCAGACCGAGCTTGTTCAGCGCGGCGACATGGCCGGGCTCGGCGCTGCGGTGGCCTGCGATGCAGGCCGCGAGCACCTCGGGCGCGATCGCGCGGGCGACCAGCGCGGCGGCACCGGCGCTGACCCCGTCCAGGATCACCGGGGTGCGCAGCGAGGCGCCGCCGAGCAGCAGGCCGACCATGGCCGCGTGCTCGAAGCCGCCGATCGCGGCGAGGACGCCGATCGGGTCGGCCGGGTCCGGCTGGTGCAGTTCGAGGGCGCGGCGGACGACCTCGGTCTTGCGGGCCAGCGTCTCGTCGTTGATGCCGGTGCCGCGGCCGGTGACCTCGGCCGGGTCGGCGCCGGTGAACACCGAGATCAGGGCCGCCGACGCGGTCGTGTTCGCGATGCCCATCTCACCGGTGAGCAGGGCCTTGTTGCCGGCCGCCACCAGGTCGCGGGCCGTCTCGATGCCGACCTCGATGGCCTGCCTGGCCTCCTCGCGGGTCATCGCGGGCCCGGTGGTCATGTCGGACGTGCCGGCCCGCACCTTGCGGGGCAGCAGGCCGGGCGTGGCGGGCAGGTCGGAGGCGACGCCCACGTCGATCACGCAGACCTCGGCGCCCACCTGTCCGGCGAAGGCGTTGCAGACCGCTCCCCCGCCGAGGAAGTTGGCCACCATCTGGGCGGTGACCTCCTGCGGCCACGGGGTGACGCCCTGGGCGTGCACGCCGTGGTCGCCGGCGAAGATCGCGACGGCCGCGGGCTCGGGGATCGGCGGCGGGCACTGCCGGGACAGGCCGGACAGCTGGGCGGAGATGATCTCCAGCATGCCGAGCGCGCCCGCGGGCTTCGTCATCCGCTTCTGCCGCTCCCACGCCTCGCCGAGCGCCTTGGCGTCCAGCGGGCGGATCCCGGCGACGGTCTCGCCGAGCAGGTCGTGCGGCTCCTCGCCGGGCAGCGCGCGACGGCCGTACGTCTCCTCGTGCACGACCCAGGACAGCGGGCGGCGCTTGGACCAGCCCGCCTGCATCAGCTCGGGCTCCTCCGGGAACTCGTCGACGTAGCCGACGCAGAGGTAGGCGACGGCCTCCAGGTGGTCGGGCAGGCCGAGGGCGCGGACCATCTCCCGCTCGTCGAAGAAGCTGACCCAGCCGACGCCGAGACCCTCGGCGCGGGCGGCGAGCCAGAGGTTCTCCACGGCGAGCGCGGAGGAGTACGGCGCCATCTGCGGCTGGGTGTGGCGGCCCAGGGTGTGCCGGCCGCCGCGGGTCGGGTCCGCGGTGACGAGGATGTTGACCGGGGTGTCGAGGATCGCCTCGATCTTCAGTTCCTTGAACTGCTTGGCGCGGCCCTTGGGGAGCGACTTGGCGTAGGCGTCGCGCTGGCGCATGGCCAGTTCGTGCATCGCGCGCCGGGTGTCGGCGGAGCGGATGACGACGAAGTCCCACGGCTGCGAGTGGCCGACGGAGGGCGCGGTGTGCGCGGCCTCCAGGACTCTCAGGAGCACCTCGTGCGGGATGGGGTCGCTGCGGAATCCGTTGCGGATGTCGCGGCGCTCCCTGATGACCTTCAGGACGGCCTCGCGCTCGGCGTCGTCGTAGGCGGGCGCGGCCGGCCCGGTGGACTGCTCTGCTTCCGCCACGGCGGCCGCGCTCTCCTCCTGGTCGGCGACCTGGGTCGTCAGGTCGTCCGCCTGCTGTACGACGTCGGGGTGCGGCCCCTCCGGGGTGACCGGCGCGGCGGCGAGGTCGCCGTCGCGGGGCGCGGGGACCATGAGCAGGGGTTCTCCCTGCGGGTCCGCCGCGTGACCCGGCCCGGCGTCCTGCACGTCCTGCACGTCCTGTGCGTCCTGCGCGGGGGCCGTCGGCGGGGGGTCCTGGTGGGTCGCCGTCGAGAGGTCCTGGTGGACCGCCGGCTGCGGGTCCTGTGCGTGCGGGCCGTCCGCGGGCAGGCGGAGGGCGTGCGGGGGCGTGGGCGCGAGGTGCGGGGTGGTGGGCACGGTGCCCTCCACCGGGACGAACTCGCCCAGCGGCGATGCCGTGCCGTCCGCCGGCTCGCCCGGCTGCGGGGCGGCCTGCTCGGCGGGAGCCCCCGTACCGGCTCCGGCCGGGAGGGGGGCGACGGGGTCCCCGAGGGGGAGGTGCGGGTCGGCGCCGTTCAGATCGGTCTCCGTGGGGTGGGACAGGTCGTGCTGACCGGCGGGGGCCTCCTCGGCCCCCTGCACGGCCTGGGGGGCGTCGGGGTCCTGCGGCCGGGCCAGGTCGCCGGGGGCGTCCGTCGCGGCCGGGACCGGCGGGGCGGCGACCGCGTCGGCGGCGGCCAGCGGCGCGGGACCGGGCTCGGCGGGCACGGCGGTGGGGGCGGTGGCCGCGGCGGGGTCGGCGAGATGCGGCTCGGCGGCGGGCGCGACGGGGAACCCGGCGGCGGGCGTGGCCCCGGCGGGGGCCGCGAAGGCGTCGGCACCGATCGAGGGGTCGGCACCAGCGAAGGCGTCGGCACCGATCGAGGGGTCGGCACCAGCGAAGGCGTCGGCACCGGTCGAGGGGGCGGCGTTGGGCGCCCCCTGCGGGTCGAAGGGGGTCTCAGGGCCGGTCTGCGCGGGCTCGGGCGCGAAGGCCGCGTCGGGCCCCTGGGCCGGGTCCGGGACAGCCGCGACGGCAACGGCAACGGCAGGGGTCTGCTCGGCCGGGGGGACCGCCGCGTCGGCGGGCGCGGGCCCGTCCGCGCTCTCCCCGGCGTCGGCGGCCTGCGGCGCGTCGCCGGGTGCCGCCCAGCCCTCGCCCGCGGTGAACGCCTCGAGGAACGAGACGTTGTCGCCGGGCACGGGACCGGGCACGACCGGGGCGGCGTCGACGGGCGGGACGTCCGACGCGGCCGAGACATCCTGCCGGGCAGGGGCGTCCTGGGCCGCCGGGACGTCCTGCGCGACCGGGCCCCCGAGGACCCGCTGCTCTCCGGTGGCCGGGTCGTGCGCCGCGTCGGGGCCGGCCGCGGACGCCTCGGGAGCGTCCGCGCCGGTGTCGGGAGCGTCCGTCGACGGCGCGCCCTGGGCCGCTTCGCCGCCGGGGATCCCGTGCTCGGTCCCGTGGCCCGGCGCGGCCGGGTCCGGGCCGGCGGGGCTGCCGTACGCCACCTCGGCCGGGCTGCCGAACACCGCGGCGGGACCCGCCTCGGGCGTGGTCTCGGCGGCCGGGGCGCCGTAACCGGGCGCGGGGGTGTGGCCGGTGGCCACGGTCGTCAGCCGGGCCACGGCGGCGAGGGCGGCGTCCGCCGCGCCCACGGCCTGCGCGGGGGTGGCGGTCGCGGTGTCGCCGTCCGGAGCAACCGTTTCCGCGGCCGGGGCCACGGAGCCGACCGGCACCACGGGGGCGGCCTGGCCGGTCCAGGCGGTACCGCCGGGCGGGGTGGCCGTCGGCGGCAGGTCCAGGTACTCGGGGCCGGCCGTGGCGACGGGGGCGGGCTGGCGCAGCGGCGCGTGCGCGGGACCGCGGTCGGCGAGGGAGCGGACCGGGCTGGCGGAGGCGTCGGGGATCGGCGGGCCCAGGTGGAGCGGGCGGCGCGGGGTGACGGGCGGGATCGGCGCGGCCGGGGCCGCCTGGGCGGGGCTCGGCAGCCGGACGGCGCCGAGGTCCACCGAGCCGGTGTCGCGGCCGGCCGTCTCGTGCGGGCCGGGCTCGTGGACGGTCTCGACGACCGGTTCGGGCATCGGTGGCGGCACCTCGTTGCCCCAGGCGCCCTGGGCGCCGGGCAGGAGCAGCAGGTCTTCGTCCTCGGCGGTGGTCTCGGAGAGGTAGGTGTACGCGCCGTGCGCGGGGGCGCCCGGCTGCTCCACCATGCCTGCGCTCTCCGGCAGTCCCTCGCCCGGAACCTGGCCGGTGTCGGTCATGCGTACCCCTCGCCCATCGGTTAGTGCTCCTACGACCAGCTCACCCGGGAACGGCGCACCGACCGCCCCGTAGTGAAGAACGAGCGTGCGCGCCCAGCGGCACGAACGACCCGTCCGGAAAAGGCGACAAAGCCATTAGGTGGCATTGTCGCGGCCGTCCGGCCGTCGCGACAGGTTGATCCGCGACAGCCCGCTGTGGACTGCGCCACGTTGCGCGCCCACGGGTTTCTGCCGTACCACACTCAGCCCAAAACGGGCGGGTTTTCCGGACATTGACGAACGAAAGTTCCGGTCCACGCGTGCGGTACAACGATCGGCCAGCCTACCGCGCGCAGTACGACAAAGGGATCACGGGGCACGATCCGGCCCAGCCCGCCCGTCGCCCCGGCCACCGCCCGTCAACGAGGCGCTTCGCGCTCCGGCAGGTCCCCGGTGAGCAGGAACGCGACACTGCGTTCGGTCTCCGTCCAGGCCCGCGTGTCGAGTCCGACGGACTGGAGGAGGGCGCATTCGACGCGGTAGCCGTGCTCGGTCAGGTCCCGGCCGACGAGCTCGGCGGCATCGCGGGTCGCCGCGTGGGTGACGATGCGCCGGGGACGCCGGTCGGCGACCGCGGAGACCACGGCCACGCCTCCGCCGCCGACGCGGACCACGTCCGGTTCGGGCAGGTTCTCCATGACGTGCGGCGCGACGCCGCGCACGATCTGCGCCTGAACGCCCATCCGGCGGACGGAGGCCTCGGTGCGGGCGCAGGCTTCCGGGTCCCGGTCCACGGCGATGACGGCGGCACCGGCCCGCGCGGCCTCCGTGGTGAACGCGCCGCTGCCGCAGCCGATGTCCCAGACCAGGTCGCCGACGCGCGGGCCCAGCCGGGCGAGCTGGGCGGCGCGCAGCAGGTCGGTCTCGCCCTCGCCGAGCGCGTCGCCGTGGACCTCGGCGGGCAGCAGCCAGCCGCGCGGCCCGGCGCCGGGGTCGCGCCCGGCCGTCCAGGCGCCGTCCTCCGCCGCGCTCGCGGGTCCGCCGATGACGATGACCACGTTGGGGTCGCGCCAGGTGTGGTCGGGCGCCTTGTCCGAGGTCACGACGGTGACCTGTTCCCGGTCGGTGCCGAGTTCCTCGCAGATGACGAAGGTGCGGTGCACGCCGTCGAGCAGCAGGCCGAGTTCGGCGGGGCCGGCGCCGGGCGAGGTGAGCACGGCGACCTTGGGGTGGGCCCGGCACACGTTCACCGCGCGGCGCAGCGTGCGCCGGTGCGCGACGACCACCAGCGCGTCGTCCCAGGGCATCCCGGCGCGGGCGAACGCCGTGGCCACCGAGGACACGGCGGGGACGACCTCCACCTCCAGGCCGAACTCGGGTGCGCGCAGGGTGCGTACGACTCCGAAGTAGCCGGGGTCGCCGTCGGCCAGCACCACGGCGGTGCCGCGGTGGGCGGCGATGCGGCGGGCGGCGAGGGCGACGCTGCCGAGCCGGATCCGCTCGGCGGCGGGCGGGATGTCGGGGAGCGCCAGATGGTGGGCCGCGCCCGCGACGAGCGTGGCGGCGGCGAGGGCGGAGCGTGCCGCGGCGGTCAGCGGCGAGCCGTCCCAGCCGATCACCGTGACCCGGTCGGCCATCGTCGTCAGTCTCCAGGTTGCGCAGGTCGTCGGGGCGGTCCCGCGAACGTGCGGGCTTCGTGAGCGTACCTGGTCGCGGCGGTGGACGCGGTGACGGGTGGGCGTGGCCCGCTGGGTCAGTTCCAGTCGGTGTACAGCGTGAACCCGCCGGACTCGGCAAGTTGCTCGCCGATGCCGGCCAGGTCCTCCGGCAGCAGGCTCCAGACGATGATGTCGGTGCGGACGTCCGTCCAGGCGCCGTCGCCGCCGCGGGCACGGACTATCCACGCGTTGCGCAGCACGCCCTCGCTGATGCAGCCGATCTTCTGGGCGACCTGCTGGGAGGCGGTGTTGTCGGCGGCGGTGCGCAGTTCCAGCCGCTCGAACTTCTGGTCCTGGAAGAGCCACTGGGCGGCGGCGAGGGCCGCTTCGGTGGCGTATCCCTCGCCGCGGGCCCAGGGCGCGACGACGTAGGCGAGTTCGCTGGAGCGGATCCGCCAGTCGGTGTGCTGGAGATGGACGATGCCGACGATCCGCTGGGTGAGGAACTCGGTCACGGCGAAGACGATGCCGCGGCCCTCCACCCGTTCGGCCGGGGCGAGTTCGGTGATCCAGGCCCGCGCGTGGTCCTTGGTGTAGGGGTGGGGCACGGTGGACCAGGCGACGACGAGTTCGTCGTTCATCATCTCGGCGAGCGCGTCGAGGTCCGGCTCCTCGAAGGGGCGCAGCACCAACCGCTCCGTGCTGATGGAGATGTCGGGGAAGGTGCTCGTCATGCGCCGCTCCGTAACCTTCGGAAATTGTGCACGGACCGTCAGACCCGTTGAACTGCCCAGCATGCAGCATGAAACCACTGAATCGCACGACGGGGTCCACTCGTTGTGCATGAGTGGACCCCGTGCGTGGCGATACGCGTCATACGCCCCCGGGCGTCGGGGGCCGCGCGTGCCGGTCGCGGCGAGCGGTCAGAAGGACGCGATGACCGAGCCCTGGTACTTGTCCTCGATGAACTTCTTGACCTCGGGCGAGTTGAGGAGCTTGGCGAGCTTCTTGACCCGCGGGTCCTTCTCGTTGCCCTTCTTCACGGCGAGGACGTTCACGTACGGGTTGTTCTTCGCGGACTCCAGGACGAGGGCGTCCGTGGCGGGCTTGAGCTTCGCGGAGAGCGCGTAGTTGCCGTTGACGACCGCGGCGTCGACGTCGTCCAGGGAGCGCACCGTCTGGGCCGCCTCGACCTCGGCGAACTTCAGGCCCTTGGGGTTCTTGTCGATGCTCTGCGGGGTCTCCTGGCCCTTGCCGCCGTCCTTGAAGGTGATCAGGCCGTTGGCGGCGAGCAGCTTGAGGGCGCGGGACTCGTTGTCGGCGTCGTTGGGGACCGCGACGGTGGCGCCGTTCTTCAGGGCGCCGACGCTCTTGACCTTGTGGGAGTACAGGCCGAGCGGCTCCAGGTGGACGTCGGCGACGGACACGAGGTGGGTGCCGCGCTTGGCGTTGAAGTCCGCGAGGTAGGGCTTGCTCTGGAAGTAGTTGGCGCCCACCGAGCCGTCCTCGGTCGCCGTGTTGGGCGTGATGTAGTCGGTGACCTCCTTGACCTGGAGGTCGAGACCGGCCTTCTTCGCCAGGTTGTCCTTGATGTAGTCGAGGATCTCCGCGTGCGGGGTGGCGGTGGCGGCGACGACCAGCGGTCCGCTGTAGTCGGCCGAGCCGGAGGCGGAGTCCTTGTCGGAACCGCAGGCGGTGAGCCCGAGGGTGAGGGCTCCCGCGGCGAGGACGGCGGAGGTGAACTTGGTGGTGTTACGCACGAAAAGTGCCTTTCCTTAAGGGTGGAGCAACCCCGCGGTGGGTGCTGCGGGGAAATCTGTGGGGTGGTGCCGGGGGGGTCGGCCGGGTCAGCCCGTCTTGCCGGTCGCCGCGGCGGGCTTGAGCAGCCGCAGCCTCGGGGCCGGCCCGGAGCGGCCGCCGCGGCGGTGCAGCGAGCGGGCGGCCCAGTCGCCGGCGAACTGGATGACCGAGATCACGACGGCGAGGACGGCCACGGTGATCCACATCAGCTGGGTCTCGAACCGCTGGTAGCCGTAGCGGATCGCGATGTCGCCGAGGCCGCCCGCGCCGACGGTGCCGGCCATGGCGGAGTAGCCGATGAGGGCGACGACGGTGGTCGTGGTGCTGGAGATCAGGGAGGGCAGCGCCTCCGGTACGAGCACCTTGCGCACGACGGTCCAGGTGGTGCCGCCCATCGACTGCACGGCCTCGACCAGTCCGCCGTCGACCTCGCGGATCGCGGTCTCCACCAGGCGCGCGAAGAACGGGATGGCGCCGATGGCCAGCGGCACGATCGCGGCCTCGCGGCCGATGGTGGTGCCGGTGACCCAGCGGGTGAAGCTCATCAGCGCGACCATCAGGATGATGAACGGCATGGAGCGGGCGACGTTCACGATCTGCCCGGTCACCTTGTTCGCCACGAGGTTCTGGAGCAGTCCGCCCCGGTCGGTGAGGACGAGCAGGACACCGAGCGGAAGCCCGCCCGCCACGGCGATGGCCGTGGACCAGCCGACCATGTAGAGGGTGTCCCAACACGCCTGGGACAGCAGCGGCTGCATCTCGGACCAGGTCACTTGGCACCATCCTTCACCAGCGCGGAGTCCTGGGCCGGGGCGCCCACGGTGTCGATCTGGAGGCCCTGTTCGCGCAGGAAGCCGATCGGCACGACGTTGTCCTCGTAGCGGCCGGGCAGTTCGATGCGCATCCGGCCGACCTGGAGCCCGCCGACGGTGTCGATGGCGGCGCCGAGGATCGAGATGTCGATGTTGTAGGTGCGCGAGAGCTGCGAGATGACGGGCTGGGTGGCGGCGTCGCCGTGGAAGGTGACGTCCAGGACGGTGCGGTCGCTGCCGGTGGCTTCGCCGCCGACCGGGAAGAGCTGGGCGGCCAGTTCGGAGCCGGGGGTGGCGAGCAGCTCGCCGACGGTGCCGGACTCGACGACGCGGCCGCGCTCCATGAGGGCGGCGGAGTCGCACACCGACTTCACGACGTCCATCTCGTGGGTGATGAGCAGGACGGTGAGGCCGAGGCGGCGGTTGAGGTCGCGCAGCAGCTGGAGGATGGAGCGGGTGGTCTCCGGGTCGAGGGCGCTGGTGGCCTCGTCGGAGAGGAGCACCTTGGGGTCGCCGGCGAGGGCGCGGGCGATGCCGACGCGCTGCTTCTGGCCGCCGGAGAGCTGGGCCGGGTAGGACTTCGCCTTGTCGCCGAGGCCGACGAGGTCGAGCAGTTCCAGCGCCTTGCGGGAGCGCTCGCGGCCGGAGACGCCGAGGATCTCCAGGGGCAGCTCGACGTTGTCCTGGACGGTCCGCGTGGACAGCAGGTTGAAGTGCTGGAAGACCATGCCGATCCGGCTGCGGGCACGGCGCAGCTCCTTGCCGGCGCGGGCGCCGCGGCCGACGAGGGCGGTAAGGTCCTGGCCGTCGACGCTGACCGTGCCCGCGGTGGGGCGCTCCAGCAGGTTGACGCAGCGGATGAGCGAGGACTTGCCGGCGCCGGACTGGCCGATGACGCCGAACACCTCGCCTTCGCGGACATGGAGATCGACGCCGTCGAGGGCGGTGATCTCACGGCCGCCGGAGCGGTAGACCTTGGTCAGGCCCGTGGTGGTGATCACGTGGGTTTCCGTCACTGTCGAGTGCGCGGGCGTGGGTGGGCCCGGACACGGGTGCATGCGGTGAGACAGGGCACGGCGCTGCGCTGCGTACGGCGTGGGGCGTACGGGTGCGCCGCGGCCTCGCTTCGGGGCGCGAGACGCTCAGGTGGTGCGGGGGCCCTCTAGAAGGCGCACATTCGGCGCTGGGGGCAGCACATTCGGCGCCGGGGACACAGACAACGAGCACCGGGCGGCGTGGTCGCCCCGGTCGCGGATACGCGTCGGCTCGTCGTGGTCATGCGAGCAGTAAACCAGACGTACGGTCCTGACCACGGACGGCTGTCCGCATGACGGACAGTCGTGGACACTCCGTGGACACCCTCCGGACCTGCGACGACACCGCCGACGGCCGGTGTGGGCTGGGGTGTTGCGGGGTGCGCGCGGGGGCCTCCCGGGGTGCGGCCCGCGGGCCGGCTGTGGCCGATGCCACGTCCGGGGCGGCCGCTCCCGGGGCGGCGACGGCGGGCGGCGGCGGCCGTAATAAAGTCGCCTTCATGCTTGATGCCCTGACGCTGGCGACCGGTGTCGCCGCGCTGCTGCTCGCCGCCTGGTGCGGCTGGGCCGCCTACCGTGACCAGCCCACGAAGGACTGGCACTTCATCGGTATGGCCGTGGTCTCCGTGCTGGCGCTGGTCCAGCTGGTGGTGGGGATCGTGCAGCTGGCGCGGGGCGAGAAGCCGGAACAGGGCACGGCGATCTTCGTGGCGTATCTGCTGGGCGCGTTCGCCTGCGTGCCGGCGGCGGGCTTCATGTCGCTCGCGGAGCGCACCCGCTGGGGCTCGGTGACCGTCGCCGCGGGCGGCGTGGTCCTCGCCGTCCTCGAAGTGCGGCTCTACGACATCTGGGGAGGCTGAGATGACCGCCACACAGGACGGCCCGCAGACGCAGGGGACGCCCGGGGAGTCGCCGAAGCCGGCCCGCACGCGGCTGATCGGCGGACCGGGCATGCTGCTGGTCTGGTTCTACGGCGTGATGGTGGTCGGCGCGGTGTCGCGCTCGGTCTACCAGATCGCGACGGACTTCGACCGGGCGCCGCTCGCGTACACGCTGTCGGCGATCGCGGGCGTGGTGTACGGCTTCATCACGTACTCGCTGGTGCGCGGCGGCGAGGGGGCGCGGCGGGCGGCACTGGTGTGCTGCGCCGCCGAGCTCGCGGGCGTGCTGATCGTCGGCACCTGGACGATGGTCGAGCCGTCGGCGTTCCCCGACTCGACCGTCTGGTCCGACTACGGCATGGGGTACGTCTTCATCCCCGTGCTGCTGCCGCTGACCGCGCTGTACTGGCTGCGCAGGTCGCGGACGGCGGCGGTCACGCCGTAGGGGCGTAGGGCCTCCTGACGGCGTGGACCCCTCACGCCGTGGTGGCGTAGACCCCGGCCGGCTTCTCCAGGACGATCATCGGTACGCCGTCGTCGCCCTGCGAGGTGCCGACCGTCTCGTAGCCGACGCGGCGGTACAGGCGCAGGTTGCCCTCGCTGCGGTGGCCGGCCTGGAGCCGGAAGCGCTTGGCGCCGCGCTCCTCGACGAGCGCCGCCTCGGCCGCGCGCAGCAGGCGCGCGCCGATGCCGTGGCCCTGGAGCCGGGGGTGGACGCAGAGCTTGCCGATCGAGGCGGCGCCGTCCTCGGTGACGCGGCCGCGCACCGAACCGACCACCTCCTCGCCGAGCCGGGCCACGAAGACGCAGTCCGCGGCCACCTCCTCGCGCACCGAGTCCAGGCTCTGGATCAGCGGGTCGATGCGGTAGTTGCCGTACAGCGCCGCCTCGCTCTGGAAGCACAGGTACTGCAACCTGAAGATCTGCTCCGCGTCCTGCTCGGTCGCCACCGAGATGGTCACGCTCATGCCCATGTGCGCACGCCTCCCGCTCACCTGATCGCCTGTCGTTCCCCACTCCTATCCCCGCGCTTCGCGGGCCGCAACCTCCGGCGCCAGCAATCGGCGCAGACATCCCAGACATCTGGAACGTTCCGGTCCGAGGCTGCCCTGTGAGATACCCAACTCCCCCGCGATCTCCCGGTATGTCAGGTCTTTCGCCGAGAGCAGCGCGGCGAGCAGACCGGGGCAGCGGCCGGGCAGCCGGCGCACGGCGTCGTGCAGGGTGTGGCGGTGGGCGGCGTCGAGGGCGCGTCCCTCGGGGTCGGAGCCGAACGCGTCGGCGGGGGCGGCGGGCCCCTCCGCACGGGTGGCGCCGTCGGCGTCCGCGGGCTCGCCGCCGTAGGGCCGTTCCCGGCGGGCCGCGCGGCGGCCGCGGCGGGCCTCGGAGCGGACCGCCCGGCGCAGCCAGGCGGGCGGGTCGGCGGGCGGACCGCCCGCGCGGAGGTGTTCCAGCAGGCGCAGCCAGACGGCCTGTTCGAGGTCGCCGGGGTCCGCTCCGGCGGCGGGCGCCTCGGCACCGGCCTCGGCGGCGAGCAGCGGGCGCAGGGCGGTGAACAGGTCGTGGGTCATGTGCGGCACGACGCGGCCGCCCCGGCAGGGGTTGCCGGGGCGGCCGGGAATCCGTCGAACGAGCGGCACGGGCTCGGCCGTTGACGGCGTCCTCCCGTACGGGTTCAGCGGCCGAGGTAGTCCTCGCGGGCGAGGACGGCGGTGTCGGCGTTGTCGGTGAAGACGCCGTCGATGCCCGTGGCGAAGTAGGTGGCGAAGGCGCCGAACGCGTCGCCGTAGGCGTCGGCGGCGGTGCCCTTGCGGTACTCCGTCGGCAGGAAGGGGTTCTCGTTGCGCATGGTGTAGGGGTGCAGGACCAGGCCCGCCGCGTGGGCGTCGCGCACCAGGGTGCTGGGCGCGGCCAGGGTCCCGTCGGCGTTCTTCGGGATGACCAGGTCCAGGGTCGGGCCGATGCCCTGGGCGTAGCCGGCGATCTCGGCGAGGCCCGCGGGGGTGACGAGGTCGGCGACGGTGCGCGGGTCGCCGGTGGCCACGAAGTCCCACGGGCGGCTGGCGGCGGTGGAGAGCAGCACCACGAGCGGGTTGCCCACGAGCTTGTTCAGCCGCTGGATGCTGGTCGGCTCGAAGGACTGGAGGATGACCGGGGAGTTCCGGCCGTCCTTGCCGTACTTGCGCAGCAGCCCCGCGACCCGCTCCTCCAGGCCGAGGCCGAGGCCGCGGAAGTAGGTGGGGTGCTTGGTCTCGGGGTAGATCCACACCTGCCTGCCCCGCTTGCGGGACTGCGCGTCCTGCCACTGGAGCACCTCTTCGAAGGTGGGGATCTCCCAGCGGCCGTTGTAGAGGGTGTTGTGCGGGCGGTTGGCGGGGATGCGCTCGACCGCGCGCAGGGTCTTCAGCTCGGCGAGGGTGAAATCCTCGGTGAACCAGCCGGTGGTGGAGACGCCGTCGACGACCTTGGTGGTGCGGCGGGCGGCGAACTCGGGGTGGTCGGCGACGTTCGTGGTGCCGCCGATCTCCGGCTCGTGGCGGCAGACGAGATGGCCGTCCCTGGTGGGGACGAGGTCGCCGGCCTCGACGACGTCGGCGCCGAGGTCGAGTGCGAGCTGATAGGAGCCGAAGGTGTGCTCGGGGCGGTAGCCGCTCGAGCCGCGGTGCCCGATGATCGTCGGCACCGGCAGACCTCTCAGGCCGCCGCCGCGGCTCGCGCCGGCCGCCTCGGCCGCTCCGGCGGTGCCGCCGAGTCCGAGGACGGCTCCGCCGAGCACCGCGGCGCCGAGAAGGGCGCGGCGTCCGGTGACGCCGGTCCGTTCGTGCGCGCCGTTCGCCCTGTTCGCGTTCTGGTGGTCCATGCGCGTTCTCCTGCCGTCGAGCCGGCCTGTGTGTGCGGGCGGGCCGATGGTACGGGCGTGTACATGACGTACGGGAGACCCGGAAGGGAACGGCACATGTCGTACGAGGGGCGGCGGATGACGGTCCGTCGGCCGGTCCGCCGACCGGGTCCGCCGGCTTGGTGCGGGGCGTCGCGGGTAGGCGTACGGCAGGCGCCCGCGCGATGTCCGTCACATCGTCGCGGGGAGGTTACACGCGGCCCCCGGGACGCCACCGCAGGTAAACGTGCGTCAACAGTGCGTAAGACCTCGGTGAACGCGGCTCACCCGATGTGCGCGATCCCCCGGCCCGCGAGTATCGTCCTCACCTGCACAGACTCATACAGATCCGCTCGACTTCCACTTGACACCGGAGGGCCCGTTGTCCCGCTTCGCGCTCATCAAGGCAGTGCTCGGACCGATCATGCGCCTGATGTTCCGCCTCAAGGCGGAGGGCGTCGAGCACATCCCGGGCGAGGGTCCGGTCATCCTGGCCGGCAACCATCTGACCTTCATCGACTCGATGATCCTTCCGCTGGTCTGCGACCGTCAGGTCTTCTTCATCGGCAAGGACGAGTACGTCACCGGCAAGGGCTTCAAGGGCCGCCTGATGGCGTGGTTCTTCACCGGCGTCGGCATGATCCCGGTGGACCGCGACGGGGCCAACGGCGGCGTCGCGGCGCTGATGACCGGGCGCCGGGTGCTGGAGGAGGGCAAGGTCTTCGGCATCTACCCCGAGGGCACCCGCTCCCCCGACGGCCGGCTGTACCGGGGCCGCACGGGCATCGCGCGGCTCACCCTGATGACCGGCGCCCCGGTCGTCCCGTTCGCGATGATCGGCACGGACAAGCTCCAGCCGGGCGGCGCGGGCATCCCGCGGCCGGGCAAGGTCACCGTCCGCTTCGGCCCCGCGATGGAGTTCTCCCGCTACGAGGGCATGGACCGCGACCGCTATGTGCTGCGGGCCGTGACCGACTCGGTGATGTCCGAGGTCATGCGGCTGTCGGGGCAGGAGTACGTGGACATGTACGCCACGAAGGCGAAGGCGGCGTAGCGCCCTACCGGCGGTTCGGCGGATTTCGGCGGGGCCGGCCTGCCCCTTCTCGGGTGCGGGCGCGTCGTGGTCGCTCGCGCAGTTCCCCGCGCCCCTTTGAGGTGCGGGTGCGTCGTGCCCATTCGCGCAGGTCCCCGCGCCCCTTACGGGGGCTCGGCCCCGCACCCCAGGGGCGCGGGGAACTGCGCGATCAGCCCCCACCGGGCCGCGGTCGCAGGATTCGGGATCTGCCCCCGTGCGGGTGCGTCGTGGTTGCTCGCGCAGTTCCCCGCGCCCCTGCGGGGCGCGGTCGCCGAGACCGGGAAGGCGCTACGCGTTCTCCAGGCGTTGGCCTCGGAGGAGGAACCAGGCTGTGGCGGACGTGGCCAGCAGGACCAGGGCTCCCGCTCCCGTCGCGATCGTCATGCCGCTGACGAAGGACTCGCGGGCCGCGGACAGGAGTTCCGCCGAGCGGTCGGCCGGCAGGCCGGCCGCCGCCTCCACCGCGCCGCCCAGTGACTCGTGCGCACCGGACGGGGTGCCCGCCGGGGCGGTGAAGCCGCGGTACACGCCCGTCACGATCGTGCCGAGCAGCGCAATGCCGAGCGCCGCGCCGAGTTCGTACGCCGTCTCCGAGACCGCCGAGGCCGCGCCCGCCTGCTCCTTGGGGACGCTGGACAGGATCACGTCCGCGGTCACCGTGAAGGAGAAGCCGGCGCCGACGCCCACCACCAGCAGGGCCGCGCCGAGCACCGGATAGCCCGTGGACTGCGTGAGCAGCGTGAGGGAGGCCAGCGCCAGCCCCACCGCGGCCAGTCCGCCGGACACCACCGAGCGCACCGAGAAGCGGCGCGCGGTGCGGCCCGCGATCAGGCCGGCCCCCACCGCGCCCACCGCCGCGGGCACTTCGGCCAGCCCCGCCTCGAACGGGCTTCTGCCTTGCACGAGTTGCAGGTACTGGGAGAGGAAGAACACCAGGCCCGACATGCCGAGCACGGTCAGCAGATCGGCGAGGACGGCCCCGCTGAAGCCGCGGTTGCGGAACAGCCGCATGTCCAGCAGGGGCTTGGGCAGGGTGAGTTGGCGCCGTACGAAGCCGTGAAGGGCCGCCGCGCCGAGCACTCCGGTGACGGGCACCGCCCAGGTGAGGCCGTGCGCCGCGGCCTCCTTGACCGCGTAGACCACGCCGATCACACCGACCAGCGACAGCGCCACACTGACCAGGTCCCACGGGCCGGGGTCGGGGTTGCGGGACTCCGGCAGCAGCTTGAGGCCGACGAGCACCAGCACCGCCATCACGGGCAGGTTGATCAGGAACACCGAGCCCCACCAGAAGTGGCCGAGCAGGAAGCCGCCGAGGACCGGGCCGACGGCGGTGCCCGCGGAGGCGGTGGCGCCCCAGATGCCGACGGCGAGGCTGCGCTCGCGCGGGTCGTGGAAGAGGTTGCGGATCAGCGCGAGCGTCGCGGGCATCAGGGTCGCGCCCGCGACACCGAGCAGCGCGCGGGCCGCGATCATCGACTCGGGAGTCGTGGCGTAGGCGTTGAGCACGGATATCGCGCCGAACGCCGTGGCGCCGCCCAGCAGGATCCGCTTGCGGCCGATGCGGTCGCCGAGGCTGCCCATGGAGACGAGCAGTCCGGCGATGACGAAGGAGTAGACGTCCCCGATCCACAGCAGCTGGGTGCCGGTCGGGTTCAGGTCCTCGCTGATGTAGGGGGTCGCGAGACCGAGCACGGTCGCGTCGACGGCCACCAGCAGCACGGCGAGCACGAGGACGCCGAGCGCGAGCCAGCGGCCGGGCCGCCGTACCGCCTCGGTCGTACGTGCCGGCCGCAGGGTGCTGGTCATGGTTCCTCTCTCCGTAGCGCACCGCCGAGCAGCAGCTCGACGATCATGTGGGTGAAGTCCTTCGGTGCCATCCGGCCCTCGGCCACCGCCCAGGCCCCGGAGGCGAGCAGGCCGTACAGCGCCTCGGTGAGCCAGGCCGGAGTGAGGTCGATGCGGAACTCGCCGGCCGCCTGGCCGCGGCGGAACAGGGCCGCGATGCGGTCGTCGATCCGGGTCCAGCCCGCGTTCTGCTCCTCGCCCTCGAACAGCTGGTTCTCGGTGTAGAGGAAGGCCAGCAGCCCGGCGGAGGGCTCGATCGCGCGCACGAGCCGGCGTACGGCGTCGGTCGCGGGGCCCTCGTCCGGCCGGGCCAGGTCCAGCGCGGCCTCGCACTCGGCGATGCCGAGCGCCTCCAGGGCGCGGACCAGCGCGTCCCGTCCCGCGAACTGCCGGTGCAGGGTGGCGCGGCTGATCCCGGCCGCCTTGGCGACCTCGTCCATGGTCGCGGTGGATTTGCGGGTCAGCAGGGCTGCGGCGGTGCGCAGCACGTGGTCACGGTCGACGGCCATGAGACAAGGGTAGACCATATGAGACAGCAATGTCTCACGAGAAACGTGCGCGCCTCATGGCGAGGTGGGTCGGCCGTGGAGCCGGAGGGCGGGGCTCAGTGCCAGGGCAGCCGGCCGCGCGTGTCCCAGTACGCGCCCGGTTCCTCCGCGAGCGCGGCCAGCCGGTGCTCCTGGTCCTCGTCCAGGTCGACCGCGGCGGCGTGCAGGTTGGAGAAGAGCTGGGCCGTGGTGGCCGCTCCGGACAGGACGACCCCGGCCCAGGGCCGGCGCAGCACGAACGCGAGGGCCACCGCGTCGGGGCCCAGACCGGTCTCCTCCGCCACCGCGCGCAGCGCCTGCGGCGCGTCCGGCCCGGCGAGGCGGCCGTTGGCCATGCCCTCCTTGACGATCACCGTCAGCCCGGCGTCGTGCGCCTCGGCCAGCGCGGGGGCGGCCGAGGTCTCCAGCGCGTTGTACGTCGACTGGACGGTACGGAAGAGGGGCTCGCCGTCGACGGTCACGGCGAGGGCCGCCCGGACGGCGTCGGCCTGGGCGGGGCCGCTGGTGGAGAAGCCGATGGTGGTGCCCCGCGCGGCGGCCTCCGCCAGCTTCGCGTGGAGCTCCTTGTCGGTGAGGGCCGGGCTGTCCGGGGTCACCGAGTGGATCTGGTACAGGTCCAGATGCGTGCCGAGCAGCGCGTCGGTCTCCGCGCGCTGGCGTGCGTACGTCGCCGGGCCGTGGTCCTTGACCTCGTGCCGCTCGGCGTCGGTGGTCCAGTCGGCGGTGTAGGTGTAGCCCCACTTGCTGCCCACGACGATGTCGTCGAGGCCGGGGCGGGTGTTCAGCCAGTCGGCGAGGAACTCCTCGGAGCGGCCGTAGGAGCGGGCCGCGTCGAAGTAGCGGACGCCCTGGGCGTAGGCGGCGTCGAGGAGTTCGTGGGTGCGGGCGCGCAGCGACTCGACGCTGCGGTCGGCGCCCAGGTCGCGGTCCCGGCCGAGGTTGATGTAGCCGGGGCGGCCCACCGCGGCGAGGCCGAGTCCGATGTGGCAGGTGGGGGTGGTGGCCGCGGCCAGCCGGGCGAAGGGCATCACGGGTTCCGTTCGGTCGGGTCCGTCCCCGCCCAAGTTACCTGCGGTGGCCTCGGCGGAGGGCTCAGCGGCACCGGGCTGGGGTGAATCGACGGGTGCGGGCACGTCATGGCTGGCCGCGCAGTTCCCCGCGCCCCTGAAGGGGCGCTGGGCCCGACGTGCCCCGACAGGGGCGCGGGGAACTGCGCGAACGGGCCCCACCGGGCCGCAGACGGACTTCCTTCAGGGGCGCGGGGAACTGCGCAAAAGGTGCCATCGGCCCGCGGCCGGGGACCGGCCCCTCAGGGGGCTACTTCTTCGCCGTCGCCCACGCGTGCTGGACCGTCAGGTCCGTCTTCAGTTCGGTCAGCTGGACCGCGACCGCGCTCGGCGCCGTACCCCCGCGCCCGTTGCGGGACGCCAGCGCGCCGGGAACGTCGAGCACCGTGCGGACCTCCGGCGTGAGATGCGCGCTGATCTTGGCGAACTGCTCGTCCGTCAGCTCGTCCAGCTCCTTGCCCTCCGCCTCCGCGGCCTTCACGCACTCGCCGGCCACCTCGTGCGCGACCCGGAAGGGCACGCCCTGGCGGACCAGCCACTCCGCGATGTCGGTGGCGAGCGAGAAGCCGGCCGGGGCCAGCTCCTCCATCCGCTCGCGGTTCACCGTCAGGGTGGCGACCATGCCGGTGAAGGCGGGCAGCAGCACCTCCAGCTGGTCGCAGGAGTCGAAGACCGGCTCCTTGTCCTCCTGGAGGTCGCGGTTGTAGGCGAGCGGCAGCGCCTTCAGCGTGGCCATGAGCCCGGTGAGGTTGCCGATGAGCCGCCCGGACTTGCCGCGCGCCAGCTCCGCGATGTCCGGGTTCTTCTTCTGCGGCATGATCGAGGAGCCGGTGGAGAACGCGTCGTGCAGGGTCACGAAGGAGAACTCCTTCGTGTTCCAGATGATGATCTCCTCGGCGATCCGGGAGAGGTTCACCCCGATCATCGCGGTGACGAAGGCGAACTCGGCGACGAAGTCGCGCGACGCCGTGCCGTCGATGGAGTTGCCGACGCTGCCCCGCTCGAAGCCGAGGTCCGCGGCGACCGCCTCGGGGTCCAGGCCCAGCGAGGACCCGGCCAGCGCGCCGGAGCCGTAGGGCGACACGGCCGTGCGCTCGTCCCACTGCCGCAGCCGTTCGGCGTCCCGGGACAGGGACTGCACATGCGCGAGGACATGGTGGGCGAAGAGCACCGGCTGCGCGTGCTGGAGGTGGGTGCGGCCCGGCATCGCCACGTCGGGGTGGGCCTCGGCCTGGCCGATCAGCGCGTCCTGGAGCTCGGCGATCAGGCCGCCGATGATCCGGGCGTGGTCGCGCAGGTACATGCGGAACAGGGTGGCGATCTGGTCGTTGCGGGAGCGGCCGGCGCGCAGCTTGCCGCCGAGGTCGGGGCCGAGGCGCTCCAGCAGGCCGCGCTCCAGGGCGGTGTGCACGTCCTCGTCGGCGATGGTGCCCACGAAGGAGCCGTCGGCGACGTCCGCCTCCAGCCGGTCGAGGCCGGCGATCATCCGGGTCAGCTCGTCCTCGGTGAGCAGGCCCGCCTTGTGCAGCACGCGCGCGTGGGCGCGGGAGCCGGCGATGTCGTAGGGGGCGAGCCGCCAGTCGAAGTGGACGGACGCGGACAGCTTGGCCAGGGCCTCGGCGGGACCGTCGGCGAAACGGCCGCCCCAGAGCCGGACGTCACCGCTGTTGCTGCTCACTTGCGCTGCTCCTCGATGGTGTGGCTGCATCCTCGTCATGCATGAGTATGCAGGGTTATGCATGAATCGTCAATGCGGATCGGTCCGGAACGGCCGCCGAACCCGCGAGTCCGCCAACAGGCCCTTCCTCCAAGGTTTTTGAAGACCCTTTGAACAAGGGCAATCGCTTTCCCGTACTCCTCCCCGAACGCCAGGCGCCCCAGCGGTCACCGCACGTCACTTCTCGTCGTCCACTCCAGACCCTAGTGAGGCATTCGGCATGTCCAGGGCTCTTCCGAAGTACAACAAGCGCCGTGTGGCGATCATCGGCGGCGCCGCCGCGGCAGTGCTCTCGGGCGCGGTCATCGCGGGCTCCGCGCTCGCCGGGACGCCCGGCGACAGCAGCGGCACCCAGAACGCCCGCACCCTGGCCGACCCGGGCACCATCACCTGCCCGGACGTGAAGTCCCAGCTCCCCGCCGTGCCCGCCTCCGCGCAGGCCGAGGTCGACCGCAACCTCGCCCTCCTCGACACCCAGATCCAGGAGGCCAACACCCGCCTCCAGAACACCGTCGGACAAGGCGGGGAGAACTTCGTCCAGAACGCCATCCTCGGCCCGCTCAAGGACAAGCGCGTCTCCACCATCGACCGGATCGCCATCGCCATCGGCCGCCAGGGCACCAAGCCCACCGGCCTCGACTCCCTGGCCGCCTGCGCCCTGAACACGGGCGGCGCCGCGGCGTCCGGAGCCGCCTCGGCCACGCCCGGCGACACCGCCACCGCATCGGCCACGGCGAGCAGCGGCGCGGACACCGGCACCGGCGACACCGGGTCGGGCTCCGCCGACGCCAGCGATGTCGGCACCATCACCTGCCCGGACGTGAAGTCCCAGCTCCCCGCCGTGCCCGCCTCCGCGCAGGCCGAGGTCGACCGCAACCTCGCCCTCCTCGACACCCAGATCCAGGAGGCCAACACCCGCCTCCAGAACACCGTCGGACAAGGCGGGGAGAACTTCGTCCAGAACGCCATCCTCGGCCCGCTCAAGGACAAGCGCGTCTCCACCATCGACCGGATCGCCATCGCCATCGGCCGCCAGGGCACCAAGCCCACCGGCCTCGACTCCCTGGCCGCCTGCACGCTCACCAAGTGACGTGACAGGCAGCCGTGGCCGCCCCGCACGAGCGCCGGCCGGGGCGGCCACGGTGAACGCGGCCGCGGCGATGCCATGGTGGACACGGGCGCTGCCCCCGAGAGGCGGCCGCGCCCGGTCCCGCCCTCCCGTCGCCCCCTTGCCCCGTTCCCCCGACAACCCCTTAGACAGCCGAACGAATCGGCCGGATAATCGGTGGACATGGGAAAGACCTATGAACGCATCGACGGCAGGCTCCGGACGTTCATCGAGGCCCAGCCGGTCTTCTTCACCGCGACCGCCCCGCTGTCCGGAGACGGCACGGTCAACCTCTCCCCCAAGGGCCTCACCGGCTCCTTCGCGGTGCTGGACGAACTGACGGTGGCGTACCTCGACTTCGCCGGGTCCAACGCCGAGACCATCGCCCATCTGCGGGAGAACGGGCGGATCACCCTGATGTGGTGCGCCTTCCAGGGGCCGCCGAACATCGTGCGGGTGCACGGCCGGGGCGAGCCGGTCTTCCGCGACGATCCCCGCTTCCCCGGGCTGCTCGCCCGCTTCCCCGGCATCGACCCCACCCCGCACGGGCTGCGCGCGGTCATCGTCGTGACGGCCGACCTCATCCGCGACACCTGCGGCTACGCGGTCCCCTTCATGACCTACGACACCGACCGCGACCTGCACGCCAAGCGCTTCGCGCGCGAGGACGACGCCTCGCTGAACGACTACTTCCACAAGAAGGAGCACGTGGCGACCAGCCTGGACGGCCTACCCGGGCTGCCGTTGCCGCTGCCGCCCTCTACGGTCTGAGACATGCGCCCCGGTGTCGTCGCCGCCCTCGTGTCCGCGTCCCTCCTCGTGCTCGGCGCCGCCCCGCCCGCCGCGGGCGGCGCGCCGCGCGCGAAGCGGCCGACCGGTCCGGGGCCCGCGGCACTGGCCGACACCGGCGGCGGCACGCAGCTGATCCTCGCTCAGGCGCCGGGCACCGGCGCCACGTCCGGCACCCTCACCTGGTGGGACCTGACGGACGGGCGGTGGGTGCGGGCCGGTTCGGCACCGGCCCGGTTCGGCGCGCGGGGGCTCGTCGAGGGCGCCGCACGGGTGCAGGGCGGTTACACCACCCCGACCGGGCTGTACGACCTGCCGTACGCCTTCGGCATCGAGGCGGCGCCGCCGGGCACGAGGGTCGCCTACCGGCGCGTCCGGCAGGGCTCGTGGTGGTGCGAGGACACGCGGTCGGCGTCGTACAACCGGTGGAGCGAGCCGCTCGCGGCCGACTGCCGCGGGTCGGAGTCGGAGCGTCTGATCTCCTACGCCACCCAGTACGCGTACGGCCTCGTCATCGGGTTCAACTACCGCGAGCCGGTGCGGGGGCGCGGCGCGGGCATCTTCCTGCATGTGAACGGGCGGGGGGCGACGGCGGGGTGCGTGTCCGTGCCGCGGGACGCGATGCGTCGCCTCCTCGCCTGGACCGACCCGCGGCGCCGGCCGCACATCGCGATCGGCACGGCGAGCGGCGCGACGGCGCTGAGCCGCTATTGAGCTCCGCTGCAGTCACCCCGTCATCCCGCCTGCGGCACCGAAGTGGCCGTTCGCGCAGTTCCCCGCGCCCCTGAGGGGCGCTGAGCCCGACGTGCCCCGTCAGGGGCGCGGGGAACTGCGCGACTGGCCACGATGGGCCCGCAGGCGGACGACGCCGAGGTCCCTACCCGTCCGCCCCGCCCAGCGGCAGCCGTACCGTGAACGTCGTCGCGCCCGGGTTGCTCTCCAGGGAGACCGTGCCGCCGTGCGCCTCCGCCACCGCCGCGACGATCGCGAGGCCGAGGCCCGCGCCGCCGCCCGCGGCCTCGGTGCGGCGGCGGTCGGCGCGGGTGAAGCGCTCGAAGACGCCGGGCTGGACGTCCTCGGGCACGCCGGGGCCGTCGTCGCGGACCTGGAGGACGGCCCGGTCCCCGTCGGTGTCCAGCGAGACCGTGACCTTGGTGCCGGCCGGCGTGTGGAGCCGCGCGTTGGCGAGCAGGTTGGCGAGCACCTGGTGCAGGCGGTGGGCGTCGCCGGTGACGGTGACCGGCTCCTCCGCCAGCTCCAGCGCCCACCGGTGCCCGGGGCCCGCGGCCCGCGCGTCGGTGACCGCGTCGAGGACCAGGCGGGTCAGGTCGACCGGCTTCCGTTCCAGCGGGCGGCCCGCGTCCAGCCGCGCGAGGAGCAGCATCTCGTCGACCATCTCCCCCATCCGGGAGGACTCCGCGGTGATCCGCTCCAGGGCGCGGGTGACCTCCGGGGGCACCGGCCCGGGGTGCAGCAGGGCGAGTTCGGCGTGGCCGCGGACGGAGGCGACCGGGGTGCGCAGCTCGTGGCTGGCGTCGGCGGCGAAGCTGCGCAGCCGTTCCTCGCTGGCGTGACGCTTGGTGAGGGCGTCCTCGACATGGCCGAGCATCCGGTTGAAGGCGGCGGCCATCTGGCCGACCTCGCCGCGCGGGTCGGCCTCGGGGGCCCGGGAGGGCAGCGCGACCTCACCGCTGGCCAGGGGCAGTTCGCTGACCCGGGTGGCGGTCGCGGCGACGCGGTCGAGCGGGCGCAGCGACCAGCGCACCCAGAACGCGCCCGCGACGCCGGTGACGGCGAGCGCGAGCCCGAAGACGATCGCGGCCACCAGTTCCAGCCGGTGGACGCTCGCCTCCACGGGTTCCAGCGGCAGCCCGACGATCAGCACGTCGCCGTCCTGACCCTCGCTCGCCACCACCCGGTAGTCGCCGAGCGCGGACAGCTCGACAGTGTGCGCCCGCCCGTCGGTGGGGACGTCGGCGAGCTGTCGCTCGTCCGCGGCGGTCAGGTCGACGGCGAGGTCCGCGGTGAGGTCGCCGGAGCGGACGACTCCCTTGTTGGTGACGACGCCGTTGAGCAGCCGGGCGCCGAAGGTGCCGGTGGCCTGGCGCCGGGTGTCGCCGCGCTCGTCGCCGTCGTGGTCGTCGGGCAGCTGCCCGTTGTGCTCCAGGCTGGCGGGGAAGCGGGTGCCGACCTGGCTCACCTGTTCGTCGAGGCGCTGGGTGAGGAAGCCGTTGAGCGAGAACACCGCGGCGAGGCCCACGGCGGCGCAGCTGACCGCGAGCAGCACCACGAGACCGGCGGTGAGGCGGGCCCGCAGGGTGCGCGGCCGGGGCAGCCGCCGGAGCGCGCGGGCCGCCCGGCGCGGCAGGGCCCGTGCCCCGGAGCCCGCCCCGGCCGGCCGCGCGGGGGTCATCGCTGCACCGGTTTCAGCACGTAGCCCGCCCCGCGCACGGTGTGGATCATGGGTTCGCGGCCGGCGTCGACCTTCTTGCGCAGGTAGGAGATGTACAGCTCGACCACGTGGGCCTGGCCGCCGAAGTCGTAGGACCAGACCCGGTCGAGTATCTGGGCCTTGCTGAGCACGCGGCGCGGGTTGCGCATCAGGAAGCGCAGCAGCTCGAACTCGGTCGGGGACAGCTCGATCAGCTCCCCGCCGCGGGTGACCTCGCGGGCCTCCTCGTCCATGACGAGGTCGCCGACGGTCATCCGCGGACCTTCCTCCTGCTGCCGGGCCATGCCCGCGCGGCGCAGCAGTCCGCGCAGCCGGGCGACGACCTCCTCCAGGCTGAAGGGCTTGGTGACGTAGTCGTCGCCACCCGCGGTGATCCCGGCGATCCGGTCCTCCACCGCGTCGCGCGCGGTGAGGAAGAGGACGCACACGTCCGGCTTGACGGTGTGCAGGGTGCGCAGCACGGCGAAGCCGTCGGTGTCGGGGAGCATCACGTCGAGGACGACCGCGTCGGGCAGCAGCTCGCGGGCCTCGGCGACCGCGGAGGCGCCGTCGCCCGCCGAGCGGACCTGCCAGCCCTCGTAGCGCAGCGCGCCGGAGAGGACCTCGGCGAGGTCGGGGTCGTCGTCGACGACGAGGACGCGCAACGGCGAGCCGTCGGGGCGGGTGAGGGCCGGGCGGCCGGAGCGGGTGGTGTTCATCTCCTTACCAGCATCACCCCAAAGCGGCCGCCGGAACGCCGTGGGGCCTCTGAGTTTCCTCTGAGTCCGCTGCGCGGGACCGCTGCTCAGAGAGCTCTCAGAGGTTTCCGCTACACAGTTGGGTGGAGGACGAAGGAAGGAACCGATCATGACCGCCGTGTACGAACGGACGACGGCACCGCCGGTGGCCCCGCCGCCGCGCGCCTCGTCGCCCGCGGGCGTGCTGCTCGCCCTGCTGTGGGCCGGTGCGGCGGCCGTGGTCGCCCTGTGGTGGGCGGACACCGGCTCCGTGGTCGGTGCCGCCGGCTGGCTGACCGGCGCGGGCCGGATCGCCGGGCTGCTGTGCGGGTACTCCTGCGCGGTGCTGGTCGCGCTGATGGCCCGGGTGCCGCTGCTGGAGCGCGGGATCGGCTCGGACCGGGTGGCGCGCTGGCACGCGATGGCGGGCCGGTACACGATCTGTCTGCTGCTCGCGCACATCGTGCTGATCCTGCTCGGTTACGCCGCCCAGGACCACGCCTCGCTCTGGCACGAGACCACGTCCGTCGTCCTCGACTACCCGGACATGCTGAAGGCGACCGCCGGCACGGTGATCATGTTCGCGGTCGGCATCACCTCGGTGCGGGCCGTGCGCCGCCGCACCAGCTACGAGTTCTGGTACTACGTCCACGTCCTGACCTACGCCGCCGTCTTCCTGGTCTTCTGGCACCAGCTGGCGCTGGGCAACGACTTCAACGGACACCCGGTGGCGACCGCCGCCTGGTACGTCCTGTACGGCGGCGCCGCGGCCCTGGTGCTGTGGTTCCGGGTCCTCGCCCCGGTGCGGCTGAACCGGCGTCACCGGCTGCGGGTGGAGTCGGTGCACCGGGAGTCCCCCGGCGTGTACTCGGTCGTGATGCGCGGCCGGCGGCTGGACGAGATGGGCGCGGAGGCCGGGCAGTTCTTCCGCTGGCGGTTCCTCGGCGAGGGGCTCGGCTGGACGTCGACGCCGTACTCGCTGTCCGCGCCGCCCCGCCGGGACCTGCTGCGGATCACGGTCAAGGCGCTCGGCGACCACAGCGCGGCGCTGCCGCTGCTGCGTCCGGGCACCCGGGTGTGGGCGGAGGGCCCCTACGGCGCGATGACCGCGCGGCGCGGCACGTCCGGCAAGTCCCTGCTGATCGGCGCGGGGGTCGGCATCACCCCGCTGCGGGCGCTGTTCGAGACCCTGCCGGGCGATGTCACCCTGCTCTACCGGGCGCGCACCGCCGAGGATCTCGCGCTCGGTGCGGAGCTGGACGCGGTGGCGCGCTGGCGCGGCGCACGGGTGCTGTACGCGCTCAACGGCCCGCACGGCGAGCGCCCGGACCTGTCCGCCGCGGCGCTGCGCTCCGCCGTACCCGATCTGGCCGGGCGCGACGTGTACATCTGCGGCCCGCACGCCTTCGCCCAGGCCCTGTACCGGCAGCTGCACACCGCCGGCGTCCCGGACGGCCGGATCCACCACGAATCGTTCGAGCTGTGAGCATCCCGGAAGTTGTGAGGCCGTCGTGCACTCTCTGAAGAAGAACCGCCCGCTGCGCCGGATCGTGCTGGCGAGCGCGGCCACCGTGTCCGGGTTCGTGCTGCTGCTGTCCCTGAAGCCGCACTCCAGCGAGGGCATAGCCGTGGGGTCGAGCGCTCCCGCGCCGGCTAGCACCTCGGCCGCCTCGCCCGCGCCGTCGGGCGGTTCGTCCTCCTCATCGGGGTCGTCGAGCAGCGGCAGCAAGACCGTCACCGGCGACTCGGTCGACACCCGCTGGGGCCCCGTCCAGGTGCGGATCACGGTCAAGAGCGGCAAGCTCACCGATGTGACCGCGGTCGTGTATCCGACGGAGAACCCGCGCGATCAGGAGATCAACGCCTACGCCATTCCGGAGCTGCGGCGCGAGGCGCTCTCGGCCCAGAGCGCGGACATCACCTCGGTCTCCGGGGCGACGTACACGAGCGACGGCTACAAGCAGTCCCTCCAGTCCGCACTCGACTCGGCAGGCTTCTGAACACTCGGGAGTTTCGGCACGTATCTGTGGGCCAAGGGTCAAGTCCCCACGGAGGAACCGTGACCACCACGATCGCAGGCGGACGTGCCGCCCGCCGCCAGACGATGCGCCGCATCCGCCCGCGCCGCTCCCCGGCCGTCCCGCTGCTGCTCGCCGTCTGGGCGGGCGCGGCGGCCGTGCTGTGGCTGTGGTGGCACAACACACCGTCCATCGCCGACACCGACGGGAAGATCCTCAACGCGGGCCGGATCACCGGACTGCTGGCGGGCTATCTGATGGCGCTGGTCGTCCTGCAGATGGCCCGGGTGCCCGCCCTCGAGCGGCGGGTCGGCTCGGACCGCGTCGCCCGCTGGCACGCGATGAGCGGCCGCTACACGCTCAGCCTGGTCTTCGCGCACGTCTTCCTCATCATGTGGGGATACGCGCTCCAGGCCGGCAAGTCGCTCGGCGACATCGTCCAGCAGACGATCGACTCCATCAACCAGCTGCCGGACATGGGCAAGGCGGCCATCGGCACCGGCCTGTTCGTGCTGATCGGCCTGTCGTCCATCGGCGCGGTGCGCCGCCGGATGCCGTACGACACGTGGTACCACGTGCACCTGATGACGTACGGCGCGGTGTTCCTGACGTTCTGGCACCAGATCACCACCGGCAACGACTTCGCCCTCGAACCGATCGCGAAGACCTTCTGGTACGGCCTCTACGGCGCCGTCACCGCCCTGGTCGTCTGGTACCGCATCCTCACCCCGATCCGGCTGAACATGCGTCACCGGATGCGTGTCGAGGCGGTCATCGAGGAGACGCCGGGCATCGTGTCGGTGCTGATCGGCGGGCGCAAGCTGCACCGGATGGGCGCGGAGGCCGGGCAGTTCTTCCGCTGGCGGTTCCTGGCCCCCGGGATGCGCTTCAGCTCGCACCCCTACTCGCTGTCCGCGGCGCCCCGCCCGGACATGCTGCGGATCACCGTCAAGGCGATCGGCGACCACAGCGCCCGGCTGCGCGAGCTGCGCCCCGGCACGCGGGTGTGGGCCGAGGGCCCCTACGGCGCGATGACCGCCTCGCGGCGCAGCCGCGGCAAGGTGCTGCTGGTCGCCGGCGGCGTCGGCATCACCCCGATGCGGGCGCTGTTCGAGACGCTGCCCGGCGCGGCCGGCGATCTGACCCTGCTCTACCGGGCCAACACCACGCAGGACCTGGCGCTGTGGGACGAGCTGGCCGCCATCGCCAAGGAGCGCGGGGCCCGGCTGATGTACGCGGTCAACAGCCCCGACGGCGAGCGCCCGGACATCTCCGCGGAGAGCCTGCGGCGCAAGATCCCCGACATAGAGCGGCACGACGTCTTCATGTGCGGGCCGAACGGGTTCGCCCAGGGGGTCTACGAGGCCCTGCGCGGCGCGGGGGTGCCCGCTCGCCGTATCCACCACGAGTCGTTCGAGATGTGAGCGACGGGCGGGCGCCCGGGTCCCTGACTTCGGGGGCCCCGGCGCGGCACACCGGACCATCCGCACCACACGGGAAACCAGGAGCTCACAAGCGATGAGGAAGAGCCACCCCATACGGCGCGTCGTGCTGGCCACCGCCGCCACCGTCTCCGGTGTCGTGCTGCTGCTGTCCTTGAAGCCGGCGTCCGACCCCACCTCCGCGGCCGCGGCCGGCGGGGCGGCGGCGCAGGCCTCCTCGGCGGCGCAGGACACGCCGCAGGGCGGCGCCGCGGCGGCCGGGAGCGGCACCTTCACCGGCGCCGTGGCCCAGACCGAGTACGGGCCGGTCCAGGTCCGCCTCACCGTCGCCGACGGCAAGATCACCAAGGCCGAGGCGGTGCAGGCACCCAAGGGCGGCACCAGCGACCAGAAGACGGCACTGTCCGTGCCCAAGCTCAACCAGGAGACGGTCACCGCGCAGAACGCGAAGATCGACTCGGTGTCGGGCGCGACGTACACCAGCAACGGCTACAAGCAGTCGCTCCAGTCCGCCCTGGACAAGATGAAGGCGAGCGCGGGTTCGGGCGCCTCGTCCGGCGGCTCGGCGTCCGCCTCCGCCTCGGCGTCCGCCGGGTCGGGAGCGGCCTCCGGTTCGGGGTCGGGGTCCACGGCCACGCAGGCCAGGACCGTCACCGGCAAGGTCTCCCAGACCGAGTACGGGCCGGTGCAGGTCCGCATCACCGTCTCCAACGGCAAGATCACCAAGGCCGACGCGGTACAGGCACCCAGCGGCGGGCTGAGCGACCAGAAGACCGCGCTCGCGGTGCCCAAGCTGAACCAGGAGGCGGTGGCCGCGGGAACGGCGAAGATCGACTCGGTCTCGGGCGCGACCTACACCAGCAACGGCTACAAGCAGTCGCTCCAGTCCGCGCTGGACCAGGCCGGTGGCTGACACGATGGCCGCGCAGGAGACGCCCGCCGTCGTACGGCACGCCGAGGAGGTCATGGGGACCGTCTTCTCCTTCGACGTGCGCGGCGGGGAGGGCGCGGTCGTACGGGCGGCGCTCACCGAGGCGGTCGCCTCCCTGCACCGGGTGAACGAGGTGTTCAGCACCTACCGCGAGAACAGCCAGGTCAGCCGCCTGGCGCGCGGCGAGCTGACGGTCGCGGAGTGCGACCCCGAGGTGGCCGAGGTCCTCGACCTGGCCGCCGAGGCCGAGCGGGTCAGCGACGGCTGGTTCAGCGCCCGCTACCAGGGCCGCACCGATCCGACCGGCATCGTCAAGGGCTGGGCGGCCGAGCGCGCGGCCCGGCTGATCGCGGCGGCCGGGGTGCACGGGGTCAGCGTCAACGGCGGCGGCGACGTGCAGATGATCGGCGCGCCCGAGCCGCTCAGGCCCTGGCGGGTGGGCGTGTCCGACCCGCTGCGCCCCGGCGGCCTGGCGGCGGTGGTCTCCTCGGCCGGGGCGGACGAACTGGCCGTGGCCACCTCGGGCACGGCGGAGCGCGGCGCGCACATCGTGGACCCGCGGACCGGGAAGTCGGCGGTGACCGACCTGGTGTCCGTGACGGTCATCGGGCCGCGCCTGACGTTCGTGGACTGCTGGGCCACGGCGGCGTTCGCGATGGGTTCCCGGGCGGGACTGGACTGGCTGGAGTCCCTGCCCGGGGTGGAAGGCCTGCTGATCACGGCAGGCGACGAGGTGCGGTGCACGGGCGGGCTGGCGTCCCGGCTGGGCTGACCAGGCGGCCCGGCGGCCATGCGGACGCCACCACCCGGACGCACCGGCGCCGACGACCGGGACGACTCCCGGTCCGCGACTGCGGGCAGCTTCTCCCGAGCTGCCCGCAGTCCGCATGTCGGCTTCGTACCGGGCGGGTCGGCGGCGCGACGCCGTGACATCCGCTTCCGGGCCGTGACACCCGCTTCCGGCGCGGTCGTTCAGTGCCCGTTCTGGGCCAGCCGCAGCAGGTGGTCGGCGAGCGCCTGCCCGCCGGTGGGGTCCCGGCTGATCAGCATCAGGGTGTCGTCTCCCGCGATCGTGCCCAGGATGTCCTGGAGTTCGGCCTGGTCGATCGCGGAGGCGAGGAACTGGGCCGCGCCGGGCGGGGTGCGCAGCACCACGAGGTTCGCGGACGCCTCGGCGGAGATCAGCAGCTCCTGCGAGAGCCGCCGCATCCGCTCCTCCTTCGCCGACTCCCCGAGCGGCGCGCGCGGGGTGCGGAACCCGCCCTCGCTCGGCACCGCGTAGATCAGGTCGCCGTCGTTGTTGCGGATCTTGACCGCGTTCAGCTCGTCGAGGTCCCGGGAGAGCGTCGCCTGGGTGACGCTCAGCCCGTCGTCGGCGAGCAGCTTCGCCAACTGGCTCTGCGAGCGCACGGGTTGCCGGTTGAGGATGTCCACGATCCGGCGGTGGCGGGCGGTACGGGTCTGCGGCACGGCGGGGCCGCCCGCCCCGCCGTCCGTCGTCCGCCCGTGGTCTGGCGCGTGGCTCATCGTCGTCTCATTCTCCGGATCGTCCGTCCCCGCTCGCTGCGTCGAGGATGCCGGGCAGCGCCCCGAGGAACGCCGCCACCTCGTCGTCGCCGAGGTTCAGCGGCGGCATCAGCCGTACGACGTCGGGGGCGGGCGCGTTCACCAGGAACCCGGCCTCCTGGGCCGCCTGTTGCACCCGGGGTGCCAGTGGCCCGGTGAGCACGATACCGAGGAGCAGTCCCGCGCCCCGGACGTGGTCGACCGCGGGGTGCCCGAGCGACTCGACGCCCTCCCACAGCCGGGCGCTCTGCCGCTTGGTGTTCTCCAGCAGGCCCTCGCCCGCGATGGTGTCGAGGACGGCGAGGCCGGCCGCGCAGGCGACGGGGTTGCCCCCGAAGGTGGTGCCGTGCTGACCGGGCTTCAGCAGCTCCGCGGCGCGCCCGAAGGCGACGGTCGCGCCGAGCGGGAGCCCGCCGCCGAGGCCCTTGGCGAGGGTGACCACGTCGGGCAGGACACCCTCGTGGGCCTGGTACTCGAACCAGTGGCCGGTACGGCCGACGCCGGTCTGCACCTCGTCGAGCACGAGCAGCGCGCCGGCCGCGGCGGTGATGGCGCGGGCCGCCTTCAGATAGCCGGGGGGCGGCACGACCACGCCGTTCTCGCCCTGGATCGGCTCGATGATCACCAGCGCGGTCTCCTCGGTGACCGCGGCGGCCAGGGCCTGCGCGTCGCCGTAGGGGACATGCGTGACGTCGCCGGGCAGCGGCAGGAACGGCTCCTGCTTGCCGGGCTGGCCGGTGAGGGCGAGGGCGCCCATCGTGCGGCCGTGGAAGCCGCCCTGGGTGGCGACCATGTGGCGGCGGCCGGTCAGCCGCCCGATCTTGAAGGCGCCCTCGTTGGCCTCCGCGCCGGAGTTGCAGAAGTAGACCTTGCCGTCCCGGCCGAACAGCTGGAGCAGCCGCTCGGCGAGGGCTACGGGCGGCTCGGCGATGAACAGGTTGGAGACATGGCCGAGGGACGCGATCTGGCGGCTGACGGCCTCGACGACCGCGGGGTGCGCGTGGCCGAGCGCGTTGACCGCGATGCCGCCGACGAAGTCGACGTACTCGTTGCCGTCGGCGTCCCACAGCCGGGCGCCCGCGCCGCGCGCGAGCGGCAGCCGCGGGGTGCCGTAGTTGTTCATGAGCGCGCCCTGCCAGCGGCCGGTCAGCTCCTCGTTGGCGGTCATGCGTCCTCCCCCTCCTGCCCGTCGGGCACGACCATCGTGCCGATTCCCTCGTCCGTGAAGATCTCCAGCAGGATGGAGTGCTGAACCCGGCCGTCGATGACGCGCGCGGTGTTCACGCCGTTGCGTACGGCGTGCAGGCAGCCCTCCATCTTCGGGACCATGCCGGCCGACAACTCCGGCAGCAGCTTCTCCAGTTGGGCGGCGGTCAGCCGGCTGATCACCTCGTCGGAGTGGGGCCAGTCCTCGTAGAGGCCCTCGACGTCGGTGAGGACCATGAGGGTCTCGGCCCCCAGTGCCGCAGCGAGTGCCGCAGCCGCCGTATCAGCATTGACGTTGTAGACATGTCCGTCGTCCTGGCTCCGGGCGATCGACGAGACGACCGGGATGCGGCCGTCGGCGAGCAGGGCCTCGATCGCCCCCGTGTCGATGGCGGTGATCTCGCCGACCCGCCCGATGTCGACCAACTCGCCGTCGATCTCGGGCTGGTGCTTGGTGGCGGTGATGGTGTGCGCGTCCTCGCCGGTCAGGCCGACGGCGAGCGGTCCGTGCTGGTTGAGCAGGCCGACCAGCTCCCGCTGCACCTGCCCGGCCAGCACCATCCGTACGACGTCCATGGCGTCCTCGGTGGTGACGCGCAGGCCCGCCTTGAACTCGCTGACGATGCCGTGCCGGTCGAGGGCGGCGCTGATCTGCGGGCCGCCGCCGTGCACGACGACCGGCTTGAGGCCGGCGTGCCGCAGGAAGACCACGTCCTGGGCGAACGCGGCCTTCAACTCCTCGTTCACCATGGCGTTTCCGCCGAACTTGATGACGACGGTCCTGCCGTGGTGGCGAGTCAGCCAGGGCAGCGCCTCGATGAGGATCTGGGCCTTGGGGAGCGCGGTGTGCTTGCGCGCGGGTGCGTTGCTCATGACGAGTACGCGCTGTTCTCGTGGACGTAGTCCGCGGTGAGGTCGTTGGTCCAGACGGTCGCCGTGGCGGAGCCGGCGGCCAGGTCGGCGACGATGTGCACCTCGCGGTAGCGCATGTCGACCAGGTCGCGGTCCTCGCCGACGCCGCCGTTCTTGCACACCCACACGCCGTTGATGGCGACGTTCAGCTGGTCCGGCTCGAAGGCGGCGGACGTGGTGCCGATGGCGGAGAGCACCCGGCCCCAGTTGGGGTCCTCGCCGTGGATGGCGCACTTGAGGAGGTTGTTGCGGGCGATCGAGCGGCCCACCTCCACGGCGTCGTCCTCGGTCGCCGCGTTCACGACCTCGATCCTGATGTCCTTGCTCGCGCCCTCGGCGTCCCGGATCAGCTGCTGGCCGAGGTCGTCGCAGACCTGCCGCACGGCCTCGGCGAACTCCGCCTCGTCCGGGGTGACTTCGGAGGCGCCGGAGGCGAGCAGCAGCACGGTGTCGTTGGTGGACATGCAGCCGTCGGAGTCGACCCGGTCGAAGGTGACCCGGGTGGCGGCGCGCAGCGCCCGGTCCAGGGCGTCGGCGGGCAGGTCGGCGTCGGTGGTGAGGACGACGAGCATGGTCGCGAGGCCCGGGGCGAGCATGCCCGCGCCCTTCGCCATGCCGCCGACGGTCCAGCCGGCGCCGGTCGCCACGGACGTCTTGTGGACGGTGTCGGTGGTCTTGATGGCGATGGCGGCCTTCTCGCCGCCGTGCTCGGAGAGTTGGGCGGCGGCCGTCTCCACACCCGGCAGCAGCTTGTCCATGGGCAGCAGCACGCCGATCAGGCCGGTCGAGCAGACGGCGACCTCGCCCGCGTTGTGGCCGTCGAGGACCTCGGCGACCTTCTCGGCGGTGGCGTGCGTGTCCTGGAAGCCCTTGGGGCCCGTACAGGCGTTGGCGCCACCGGAGTTGAGGATCACGGCGGAGACCTCGCCGCCCCTGAGGACCTGCTCGGACCAGAGCACCGGCGCGGCCTTCACGCGGTTGGAGGTGAAGACGCCCGCGGCGGCGCGGCTCGGCCCCTGGTTGACCACGAGGGCCAGGTCGGGGTTGCCGTTCTGCTTGATCCCGGCGGCGATGCCCGCCGCCGTGAATCCCTTGGCTGCCGTGACGCTCACGGTGCGACTCCGATCGTGGAAAGTCCGGTGGTCTCGTCGAGACCGAGCGCGATGTTCATGCTCTGGACGGCACCGCCCGCGGTGCCCTTGGTCAGGTTGTCGATGGCGCTGATCGCGATGATGCGGCCCGCCGCCGCGTCGTGGGCGACCTGGACCTGAACGGCGTTGGAACCGTGGACGGAGGAGGTCGCGGGCCACTGGCCCTCGGGCAGCAGGTGGACGAAGGGCTCGTCGGCGTACGCCTTCTCGTAGGCGGCGCGGACCGAGTCGGCCGTCACGCCCGCCACGGCCTTGGCGCTGCACGTGGCGAGGATGCCGCGGGGCATCGGGGCGAGCGTCGGCGTGAAGGACACCGAGATCCGCCGCCCGGCGGCCCCGCTGAGGTTCTGGATCATCTCGGGGGTGTGCCGGTGGCCGCCGCCGACGCCGTACGGCGACATCGAGCCCATGACCTCGCTGCCGAGCAGGTGCGCCTTGGGCGCCTTGCCCGCGCCGGAGGTGCCGGACGCGGCGACGATCACCGCCTCGTCCTCGGCGAGACCGGCCGCGTACGCCGGGAAGAGCGCGAGGGAGACGGCGGTGGGGTAGCAACCGGGCACCGCGACGCGCTTGGACCCCTCCAGCGCGGAGCGGGCACCCGGCAGTTCGGGCAGGCCGTAGGGCCAGGTGCCGGCGTGCGGGGAGCCGTAGAAGCGCTCCCAGTCGGCCGGGTCCCTCAGCCGGAAGTCGGCGCCCATGTCGACGACGAGGACGTCCGGGCCGAGCTGCTCGGCGACGGCGGCGGACTGCCCGTGGGGCAGCGCGAGGAACACGACGTCGTGGCCTGCCAGCGCCTCGGGGGTGGTCTCCAGGAGGACGCGGTCCGCCAGCGGCAGCAGGTGCGGCTGGAGCGCGCCGAGCCGCTGTCCGGCGTTGGAGTTGCCGGTCAGGGCCCCGATCTCGACCTCGGGGTGCGCCAGGAGCAGACGCAGCAGCTCTCCGCCCGCGTATCCGCTCGCCCCGGCCACTGCCGCGCGTACGACCATGGAAACCTCCTCCTTGAAGGCATGACTATACGTATCGCTGCACTTTTATGCAAGGTAAAGGTCCACTCCCTCCATCATCGGCGGGGTCCGCCCCGCGGGTCCACGGGAGCCGCCTTGCCTTGGAGCGCGCTCCAGCTCCTACGGTCGTCCCATGACCAACGGCAGGAACGACGCACAGTCCGGCGGGGCGGCAGGCACCACCCGTGAGGAGCGCTTCGCGCACGGCCTGGAGGTGCTGCGGAGCGTGGACGGGGAGGCCGGGCAGCGGGTCATCGACTCGCTCGCGGACATCAGCCCCGAGCTGGCGCACCAGATCGTCGCGTGGGGCTTCGGGGAGATCTACGCCCGGCCGGGCCTGGCACCCCGGGACCGGCAGCTGGTGACGCTCGGCATGCTCACCGCGCTGGGCGGCTGCGAGCCGCAGCTGGAGGTGCATGTCAACGCGGCCCTCAACGTGGGTCTCACACCGCAGCAGATCGTCGAGGCGCTGCTGCACTCGGCGGGCTACTGCGGCTTCCCCAAGGCGCTGAACGCGACCTTCGTGGCGAAGAGGGTGTTCGGGGAGCGCGGGCTGCTGCCGCTCGGGGAGGGGGTCGACGCGGAGGCCGGGGGCACCGCCACCGGGGAGTCGGTCGACGGGGAAGGGGACGGCGGGGCGTGACCGGCAGAGAGACCACCGGCGGGGGGTCGGTAGGCAAGGAGGCGGCCGCCGGGGACGCGGCGGCCCGGGACTAGGCTCCCGGGAGGAGCGGCCGAGGAAGGGGCGACGATGGGCGAGTGGTGGCCCGTGCCGGACGTACTGGCGCATCTGGCCGGGAGCTGGCGCGTGGAGCGCGCGGTGCGGGACCTCGCGGGCGGGGACGAGGGGCGCTTCGAGGGCGTCACCGTCTTCGCTCCGTTGCCCGAGGGCGGGCTGCTGCACACCGAGTCGGGCACGTTCACCTGGCGGGGCACGGCCCGGCCGGCCGAGCGGACCCTGCGCTTCCTGCCCGGCCCGACGCCCGGCACGGCCGACGTGCGGTTCGCCGACGGGCGGCCCTTCCACGACCTCGACCTCGGCTCGGGGCGCCACGTCGCCACCCACCCGTGCGCCGCCGACCTCTACCGGGGCGAGTTCACCGTCCGGGACGCCGACCACTGGCGCACGGTGTGGCGGGTCGGCGGCCCCGCGAAGGACCTCGTCCTGACGACGGACTACGCCCGCGCCGGCTGACCCGGGGCGCCGTCGAAGCGCAGGTTCCAGCGGCGGGCCTGGCCGGTCAGGGTCGTCGTGGACAGGGGCCGTACGTCGATGTTCCAGTACGTCGACGGCGGCGCCTTCAGCGCGTACACCAGGGCCGCGCGGATCACCGCCGGCTCGGCCACCGCGACCACGCGGCCGCCGTCCTCCACCGGCCGGGTGTCGAGCCAGCCGCCCACGCGGGAGATGAACTCCATCATCGACTCGCCGCCGTGCGGGCTGGAGCGCGGATCGGCGAGCCAGGCGTCCACCGCCTGCGGCTCCCGGGCCATCGCCTCCCCCAGGGTGAGGCCGCGCCACCGCCCCATCCCGCAGTCCCGCAGGGCGGGTTGCACCAGCGGGGTGTAGCCGAGGGCGTCCCCGGTGGCCCGGCTGCGCGGGGTGGGCGAGCAGAAGCGCAGATCGGCGGCCGCGAGCGGCAGCAGGACCGCCGCGACGCGCTGCACCTCGTCCCAGCCCCCCTGATCCAGCGGGCGGTCGTCCTCGAAGCGCTCGGCCAGCAGCGGGGAACTGCGCGCGGCGGCGACGAACGTGACGCGAAGCGACATGCCGTGATGCTGCGCCGCCCGGGAACGCTGGTCAAGAGCTGCCGGGTGGGCGTCACTGACCGTGCGCACGGACTCACCCGCAGGTCAGGACGGGTTCGGGCAACTCACTCGAAAAGGTGCACCATCCACTGACCAGGCTCGGCCAGTGGCGCGAAACCGACCTTTTCATAGACTCCGTGGGCGTCGTGCGTGGCGAGCAGGATCCGGCGCAGGCCGTACGGCCGCAGGTCCTCCCGCACGGCCGCGACCATCGCGGTGCCGACACCCTTGCCGCGCACGGACCGGTCCACGTACACGTCGCACAGCCAGGCGAAGGTGGCGCGATCGGTGATCACTCGGGCATAAGCCACCTGAGTACCTGAAATCGTCTCGTACACCCCGTAGTTCAGCGACCCGGCGACGGCCCGCTCGTGCTTCTCGCGGGGGCGGCCCTCGGCCCAGTAGGCGTCGGTGGACAGCCAGCGGTGCACCCGCTCGACGTCGACGCGGGCGGGGTCGGTGGAGAGTTCGTAGCCCTCGGGCAGGCCGGGCAGGCTCGGGGTGTCGGTCATGGCGCGATCCTCACAAGCCCGGCCGACGGCTGTCGAACGGATTCCGGGATGCGGGCGCCGCCCCGGGCGGGAGCGGGGCGGGCAGCACCTCGTCACAGGCCGCGCGCAGCCGTCGTACGCCCTCGGTGATCTCCTGTGCCCCCGCGACCGCCGCGAAGCTCAACCGGACGTGGGCGGCGGGGGGTTCGGCGCTGAAGTACGGCCGCCCCGGGGTGAGGGCGACCCCCGCGCGCAGGGCGGCGGCGGTCAGTGCGGCCTCGTCGGTGCCGTCCGGCAGCCGCAGCCACAGGTGGTAGCCGCCCGACGGCACGTGCGGCAGGGCGAGTTCGGGCAGCCGCAGCCGCAGCGCGGCCGTCATGGTGTCGCGGCGCGCCTTCAACTGCCCGGACAGCGTCCGCAGATGGCGGGTCCAGGCGGGCGAGCCGACGAGTTCGAGGGCCGCCTCCTGGAGCGGGCGCGGCACGAAGAAGGTGTCCACCACCTGGATGGCACGCAGGCGTTCGAGCACCGGGCCGCGGGCGACGAGGGCGCTGACCCGGAAGCTCGGCGAGGTGGCCTTGGTGAGCGAACCGACGTGCACCACCACGCCGTCGGGGTCGTCGGCGACGAGCGGCGGCGGCAGCGGGCCCGCGTCCTCGTGCACCAGGCGCCGTACGAAGTCGTCCTCCACGACGAAGGCGCCTGCGGCCCGCGCGATCCGCAGCACCTCGGGCCGCCGGGCGGGGCCGAGCACCGCGCCGGTCGGGTTCTGGAAGAGCGGCTGGCAGACGACGACCCGGGCCCCGCTCGCGCGGAACGCGGCGGCCAGCAGGTCAGGCCGTACGCCGTCCGCGTCGACCGGGACCGGCACCGGGCGCAGCCCGGCCGAGCGGGCGATGGCCAGCATCCCGGGATAGGTCGGGGACTCCACGAGAACCGGGGCGCCGGGCGGGGCGAGCGCGCGCAGGGCGGTGGTCAGGGCGGCCTGGCCGCCCGCGGTGACCAGCACCTCGGCGGCGGTGACGGTGTCGCCGAGGCCGCGCGCGAACCACTCCCGCAGCTCCGGCAGTCCCTCCAGGGGCGGCCGCCCCCAGGCGCCGGGGCGGCGGCCCGCGCGGGAGAGGGCGGCGGCCATGGCCCGTTCGGGCTGGAGCGAGGGGTGCAGATAGCCGCCGTTGAACTCGACGACGCCGGGCGGCGGGGCGGCCAGGGACACGGTGACCCCGGAGGCGTCGACCGTGCGGGGCACGAGGTCGCCGGCGGCGTCGGCGCTCAGCGCGACCTCCTGCCAGGAGGTGTCCCCGGCGGGCGGCGGGCCGGTACGGGGCTCCGCGCGGTAGGCGCCGGCGCCGGGCCGGGTGACGACCAGGCCCTCGGCGGCCAGCTGCGCGAGGGCGCGGGAGACCGTCACCGGGCTCACCCGGAACCGCTCGACCAGGGCGCGACTCGCCGGGAGCTTCTCACCGGGAGAGTAGCGGTTCAGCTCCTTGCGCAGCTCGTCCGCCAGCTCACCCACACTGCTACGCTGTTGCATGAGAGCACAGAGTAGCGCTACCGCACCGGCCTCGGTAGCGGTCACCGCCCCGGCGACCTCCCCGGGCGCCACGGCCTCCCCCGGCGGCGCCACGGCCGCCCCCGCCGGATACGGCACCCTGCAGGCCGTCCTCGGTGTCGTCGCCTTCTCCCTCACCTTCCCCGCCACCGCCTGGGGCCTGGAGGGCTTCGGTCCCTGGTCGCTGGTCGCGGTGCGCAGCGTGCTGGCGGCGCTGATCGCGGGCGGCTGCATCCTGGCGCTGCGCGTGACACTGCCCGCGCGCCGCCACTGGGCGGGCCTGGCCGTCGTCGCCGCAGGAGTGGTGATCGGGTTCCCGCTGCTGACCACGCTCGCCCTGCGGACGTCCACCACCTCCCACGCCGCCGTGGTGGTGGGGCTGCTGCCGCTGACCACGGCGGCGTTCTCCGCGCTGCGCACCGGCACCCGCCCGTCGCGCACCTTCTGGGCGGCGGCGCTCGCGGGCGCGGCGGCGGTCGTCGCCTTCACCGTGCAGCAGAGCGGCGGCGCGCTCACGGCGGCCGACGGCTTTCTCTTCGGGGCGCTGCTGGTGTGCGCGGCCGGGTACACCGAGGGCGGCCGGCTGGCCCGGGTGATGCCCGGCTGGCAGGTCATCGGCTGGGCGCTGGTGCTCTGCCTGCCGCTGACGCTGCCCGCGGCGGCGCTCGCCCTGACGCACGAGCCCGTGCATCCGACGGCGCACGCGGTGGCCGGGCTGCTGTGGGTCGCGGCGGGCTCGCAGTTCCTCGGCCTGGTCGTCTGGTACCGGGGCATGGCGGCCATCGGGATACCCAGGGCCAGCCAGTTGCAGTTGGCGCAGCCGCTGCTCACACTGGTGTGGTCGGTGCTGCTGCTGGGCGAGCACCTGACGGTGGCCGCTCCGCTGACCGCCGCCGCGGTGCTCGTGTGCATCGCCGTCACCCAACGAACTCGTTCGTGAGGAGGCCCCGCAGATGCACGCATCCGTGGGCGACCGTCTTGTCCAGCACGGCAGGGTGGTCGGCCAGCACGACCAGGTATCGGAAGTCGTCGAGGTGATGGGCACGGAGGGCAACCCGCCCTACCGGGTCCGGTTCGAGGACGGGCACGAGGCCGTGATGTCTCCCGGCCCCGACTGCGAGGTCCGCCACAGGGAGATGCGGCACTGAGACCCGCGCGGGGAGTGCACCGGTCCCGTTCACCGGCAGGCGCCCCGCCGACGAGAGCAGGGCGACGGCCGCGCACCGATCATCGGTGCGCGGCCGATCCGCCGTTCGGCCGTGCGCGGCCGATCCGCCGTTCGGCACGGCACCGGCGACCGATCGGTGATCCCGGTCGCGAGCGTGCTGTGGGATGTCCCACCCCGGTGATCGATCATCGATACTTGGGGGTAACGTGCACGGGCGGAGCAGGGCGGCACCGGAACCCGGGCGGGCCTGCCGCAGTCTCACTCTCAGGATCGGCGAAGGGAACGTTGTGGCCGGCAGCTTTGGAGACATCGAGCGCGTCGGAGTGGTCGGCTGCGGCCAGATGGGAGCGGGCATCGCCGAAGTGTGCGCCCGCGCCGGCCTGGACGTGCGGGTTGCCGAGACCACCGGCGAGGCACTGGAGTTCGGCCGGACCCGGCTGTTCAACTCCCTGGCCAAGGCGGCCGAGCGCGGCAAGATCAGCGAGGAGGAGCGGGACGCGACGCTGGCGCGGCTGAGCTTCACCACCGATCTCGGCGAGTTCGCCGACCGCGATCTGGTGATCGAGGCCGTCGTGGAGAACGAGCAGGTCAAGACCGAGATCTTCCAGGTCCTCGACCAGGTGGTGACCCGCAAGGACGCCATCCTCGCCTCCAACACCTCCTCCATCCCGCTGGTCAAGCTGGCCGTCGCGACCTCGCGGCCCGACCAGGTCATCGGCATCCACTTCTTCAACCCGGCCCCGGTGCAGCGCCTGGTCGAGCTGATCCCCGCGCTCACCACGTCCGAGGGCACGCTCAGCCGCGCCCAGCTGTTCACCGAGAAGGTGCTGGAGAAGCACGCGATCCGCGCCCAGGACCGCTCGGGCTTCGTGGTCAACGCGCTGCTGATCCCCTATCTGCTCTCCGCGATCCGGATGTTCGAGTCGGGCATCGCCAGCCGCGAGGACATCGACAACGGCATGGAGCTCGGCTGCGCCCACCCGATGGGCCCGTTGAAGCTGTCCGACCTGATCGGCCTCGACACCGTCGCCTCGGTGGCGCAGAGCATGTACGACGAGTACAAGGAGCCGCTGTACGCCGCTCCCCCGCTGCTCCAGCGCATGGTGGACGCGGGCCGCCTCGGCCGGAAGTCCGGCTCGGGTTTCTACCCGTACGCCTGACCCGTCGTTCCGTAGGCCCGACCCGACCTCCCGTACGCCTGACCCGTCGTCCCGTACGCCGGACCGGTCGTCCGCGGGCGACCGGTCCGGTCTCCTGGACACGCAGCGCGACATCCGTGGGCCCGGCATCCGAAAGGGTGCCGGGCCCGCGGCATTCGCACGCCGTGTGCGCGCCGGGCCCGCATATGCCGCCCGCACACTCTCCCCGCGCGCCCACCAGGCGAGTTGACTCTTCCTGCGCATGTACATGAGGTGATGCGACTACGGAAAGGAGCGGTTCGTGACCGCCGACCCCGAGCATCCCGTCGTCCAGGGAGAACTCGCAGAGTTACGACGCCGGCTCGACGTGGCGTACGCCCGCGTCGAAGGCGGACTGGCGTTGCTCACCCATCGCACCGAGGAGACCTCCAAGGAGCTGGACGCGGTGAACGCGCGTCTGGTCACCCTGGAGCACGCCCGCTGGCCGCTGCCCTCGATCGCGGCGGTCACGGGGGTGGCTGCCCTCGTCGTCACGGTCTGGCAGGCGCTCGGACGGTGACGGTCAGGCCACCAGGTCCTGTCCGAGCCTGAGGTGATGCAGCATCAGCAGCGCGGCCGCCATGTTGCAGGCCGGGATCTCACCGCGCGCGATCATGTCGGGGACGAGTTTGAGCGGGACCCATTCCCTGCGGTCCGACTCGAAGTCGTCGACGGGGTGTCCGACGTACTCGCCCTCGGCCGACCAGTAGATGTGGTGGCGGGCGTCCGTGAGCCCGTTGCACGGTTCCACGCTCATCAGGTGGTGCAGGGGCCCCGGCCGCCAGCCGGTCTCCTCCTCCAGTTCCCTGGCGGCCGCGCGGGCGATGTCCTCACCGTCCTCGACCACTCCCGCCGCGAGTTCCCAGCCCCAGCTGTCGGTGATGAAGCGGTGCCGCCACAGCAGCAGGACCTCGTTGGCCTCGTTGACGACCGTGGCCACGGCCACCGGCCGCAGCCGTATCAGGAAGTGGTCGAGGTGCCTGCCGTTCGGCAGTCCGACATCCGCCAGATTGACACGGAACCAGCGGTTTGAGTACACAGTTTGTTCGTTCTGTTTCGTCCACTGCATGGTTCTGCCACCTTCCGTCGAGTAAGTGGCAATATCGCAGCAGGGACGATGACGTGTCCGTGGCGCCGTCCGGGCCATGGGGGCGCAGCCCGGATCGCGAGGGGCGCGACCCGGATCACGGGGGCGCAGTCCGCGGCACAGGGGGCGCGGGCCGGACCAGGAGAGCGCCGTCCGTCTACAGCGGCACGCGGAGGGCTCCGTCGATGAGCTCGGCCGCCTCGGCGGTGCCCGCGCAGCCGCTGCGCACCAGGTGCTCGCGCACCGCCTTGAGTCTGTCGCGCAGCCGCTGGGACTCCATTCCGCGGGCCTGCTCGGCCATCTGCATCGCCGTGGCCACCGCCTTGTCCGCGTGGCCCTGCCGGAGCTCGATGGTGCTCAGCATCGCCAGCCGGTGCACCCGCCCCCGGTCGTGCGCGGGGTTGTCCACGGCGGCGGCCGCGTGCTCGGCCGCCGCAGCGAGTTCACCGAGACTCAGCAGCGCCTCCGCCACCTGAACATTCACCAGGCCCGGCTGGACATAGCCCGTCTCGTCCGGCTCGTAGCCCCGGCGGATGCGTTCGGCGGCGGTCTCGGCACGCCGGATGCAGGACAGCGCGCTCGTACCGTCGCCCAGGTGTGCGTACGCCTTGGCCTGCATCGCGTACAGGTCCGAGGCGAGGGCGGGGGTGATGTGCTTGCCCGCGGCCCGCAGCGCGGCCTCCGCGAAGGCGACGGCCTGCCGGTACTCCCGCATGAACAGCGCCTGGTTGACCAGGAGGGCGATCACATAGGCGCCGAGTCCCCGGTCGTTGCTCGCCTTTGCCAGCCTGAGCGCCTGGTGGAAGTAGCGCTGGGCGAGGCCGTGCGCGTCGGAGTCGTAGGCGCAGATCCCGGCGATCGCCACCAACCCGCCGGTGGCTCTGTGCAGGTGACGGCCGGTCGCGTCGGTGTAGGAGCCGCGCAGTAAGGGCGCCGCCTCGGCGTTGAGGAAGCCGACGATCCTGCTGCGGGTCGCGATGCCCCCGGTCTTGCGGTACATCTGCTCGTAGTGCGCGCGGGCGGCGCGCAGCATCTCCAGGTCGGCCGGGGTGACCCGGTGCCGGCCGCCGCGGGAGACGTCCACGTCGTCCGGCGGGTTCTCCCACTCCCACACCGGCATCACGGCGGGGGTGCCGGTGACCGCGGGGGCGCCCAGTATGTGCGGGCGCTGCTGTTCGTCGGAGCGCCACAGCGCGGTGGCCCGCTCGACGAAGCCGGAGAGCGAGGTGCCGTGCGGGACGGCGGGCTCGCCCGGCACGCCGAGACCGATGTCGTCGAGGGTGACGGGCCGGTGCAGCCGTCCCGCCAGCACCTCGCAGATCAGGTCGGGCACCTGGCCGCGCGGCCGCTGGCCCTTCAACCACCGGGCCACGGCGGTGTGTTCGTAGCGCAGGGCGAGTCCGCGCGCCCGTCCGGCCTGGTTGACGTGGGCCGCGAGCCCGGCGTGCGAGATCCCCGCCTCGTCCAGGATCGCGTCTAGCAGAGTGTTGGGCTGCATGGGTGCCCCCCGGTGGCTCGGTGCCGACAGAAGACTAGCGCCCGGGCAGGAAACATTTGTCCTGTCGAACGAACCCGCCGCGGCCCGGACGCCGGGGGCCTTCACACGGGGTGTGAACGGAGTGCTCGCATCCGGGCTGTGTGCACACTGTCGCGGAGAGTGCACAGCAGGTTGACTGAAACGCCTCGCCAAAGAGGCCGGCCGGGCCGCCGGCTCCCCCTCGTACAGTGCGGTGGCCCGATCCCGCGCCGTCCGCCCAGCTGCCTGCCCGACACTCCGTGGCAGGGCGGACGGCGCAGCCGACCCGGCGTGCCGGAGCATGCTCCGGGCGGGACTCCGGGCGCATCGCTCGGGAGGGCGTGACACCTCTCCCCCACAACGTCACGTCACGCGATGCGCCCGGTGCCCAGCCGGCTCGGTCGCCGGCGGGGCCGGGGACCGAGCGTTCCGGATGCGGTCGTTGTGCAGGACGACCGCGGCCATGTCGTCGTCGGGGGCCGGCCCGGTGTGCCGCAGCAACCGGGGGAAGACCACGCGCAGCACGGCCTGCGGGGAGAGGATCCCCCCGCGCACGGCCTCGCCGAGGACCTCCGGCAGGGGAAAGAACCGGCCATGTGCGTCACGGGCGTCTCCGACACCGTCCGTGTACAGGAACAGCGCCTCGCCGGGCCCGAGTCGGCCGAGCCGCTGCGGTCCGAGCGCGACGGGAAGCGGGAACGGCCCGAGCGGAGGCAGGGGTTCGGCGCCCTCCAGGGGGCCGACGCGGTCGGGGCCGAGCAGATAGGGCCAGGGGTGGCCGCAGTTGAGGGCGTACACGTCTCCCTCGGGTCGGATCTCCAGCAGCAGGACGGTGACGAACTCCTCGGCGACGGGGTTCGCCGGGTCCGCGCCGCCCCGCCCCCCGGGGCCCCTGGCGGGGTGTTCCTCACGGGCGCGTTCGCGCAGGTGGCGGGCGAGCGCGCGGTCGAGCCGGCGCAGTACGCCGCCGAGCGGGGCCTCGTCGTACGCGGCCTCGCGGAAGCTGCCGAGGACGGCGGCCACGGCGCCGAGGGCGGCGAGCCCGTGTCCGCGGACGTCGCCGATGAGCACCCGCACGCCGTGCTCGGTGGCGATCGCCTCGTAGAGGTCGCCGCCGACCGAGGCGCCACGCTCGGCGGGCAGCCCGACCGCGGCGACGCTCAGCAGGCCGACCCGCGGCGGCAGCGGCCGCAGCAGCACGTTCTGGGCGGCGCCCGCGACCCGGCGGGCCTGCCGCAGCTCGCGGACCAGGGCGCGGCGGACATGGCAGATCAGTCCGGTGCCGACCGCGAGGAGGACGGCACCGGAGACCAGCCGCGCGCCGAGCCCGTCCTCCTGGGCGAGCGGGCAGGTCAGTTTGTAGGTGATCGCCCCGGTCCCCCACAGCGCCGGCAGCCCCGTCCCGAGCGCGCGGCGCCAGGGCCGGCGACGGGCCCCGCGGGCCACCGCAATCCTCGTACCGATCATGCCGATGGCCCCCCAAGTAGGCCGTCACAGCGCGGACCGGCCCCGTAAGGCCGGTCCGATTCTGTCCATGCCGCCGACCCGGAGGGGACGGATCCCCCCACCCCCTCACCCGAACGAGTGAGCACCGTTCGAGGCCGTGCATTTATGCATTTATGCAGGTGAGGCAGGCCCGCCCGGCCGACGGCCGGGACGCCGTCGCCCGGCCGCCACGACGGGACCCGGCCGGTACGCCACGACTCGGCCGGTACGCCACGACCGGACTCGGCCGCCACGACACGACTCGGCCGGCTCCGGAAGGTTCCGGGGCCGGCCGAGGCGGGGTGTGTGGCGCGGCGGGACGCGCCCGGTGGGGCCGGGCGCGGGGTGCCGTGCCGGGGTCAGGCGCGCAGGGCCGCTCCCGTGCGCTCACCCGCGAGGGCGACCGCCGCGTCGCGGGCCGCCGACGCCTCGTCGACCGTCAGGGTGCGGTCGGCGGCGCGGAAGCGCAGCGCGTAGGCGAGGGACTTCTTGCCCTCGCCGAGCTGGTCGGCGTTGACGTAGACGTCGAACAGCCGGATCGCCTCCAGGAGTTCGCCGGCGCCCTCGCGCAGCGCCGCCTCGACGTCGGCGTGCGGCACGGAGTCGTCGACGACCAGCGCCACGTCCTGCGTCGCCACCGGGAAGGAGGAGATGCCGGGCGCCTGCGGCGTGTCGTCGCCGACCCGCTCCAGGACGTCGAGGTCCACCTCCATCGCCGCCGTGCGCGCGGGCAGCCCGAGGGCCTTCACCACGCGCGGGTGCAGCTCGCCCGCGTGGCCGACGACCCGCTCGGTGCCGTCGACGACGACCACCAGCTCGGCGCAGCGGCCCGGGTGCCAGGGGCCGTACTGCCCCTTGCGGACGGTCAGTTCGGCACCGGCCTCGGCCGCGACCGTGCGGGCGGCCTCGACCGCGTCCGCCCAGTCGGCCGGGCGGCCCTTGCCCCACCAGCCGGCCTGCTCGCGGGCGCCCGCGAGGACGACGGCGGCGTGCCGCGGCTGCTCGGGCAGGGCGGCGTCCAGCTCGGCGATCTCGGCGTCGGTGGGACGCCGGTCCACGGGCGGCCGTACCGCCACCGCGCGCTCCTCGCGCGGGTGGAAGACGAGCCCGGTCTCGAACAGGGCGAGGTCGTGCGCGCCGCGCCCGTCGTTGCGCCGCAGCGCGCCGAGCAGGCCCGGCAGCAGCGAGGTGCGCAGCGCGGGCTCCTCGTCGCTGAGCGGGTTGACCAGCTTCACGACCCGGCGGGCCGGGTCGTCCGCGTCGAGCCCGAGCTGCTCGAAGACCTGCTCCGAGACGAACGGGTAGTTCGGCGCCTCGACGTAGCCCGCCCCGGCCAGGGCGCGGCCGATCCGGCGGTGCAGCCGCTGACGGGGGGTCAGGCCGCGGCCCGCGGGGGGCTTGGGCAGCGTGGAGGGCAGGTTCTCGTAGCCCTCCAGCCGGATGACCTCCTCGGCGAGGTCGTTCGGCTCGGTGAGGTCGGGCCGCCAGGACGGGACGGTGACGATCAGCTCGTCCTGCCCGTAGACGTCGCAGCCGATCTCCTGGAGCCGTCGTACGACCGTCTCGCGGCCGTACTCGACGCCCGCGACCTTGTCCGGGTGGTCGGCCGGGGCGCTGATGGTGCGCGGCGCGGACGGGGCGATGACCTCGGTGACGCCGGCGTCGGCGGTGCCGCCCGCGAGCAGCACCAGCAGGTCGACCGTGCGCTGCGCGGCCGCGGAGGCGGCCAGCGGGTCGACACCGCGCTCGAAGCGGCGGGACGCCTCGGAGGACAGCTTGTGGCGGCGGGCCGTGCGCGCGATGGACACCGCGTCGAAGTGCGCGGCCTCGATGACGACGTCGGAGGTCGCCTTCTCGAGATCGTCGTGGTCGGCGATCTCGGTGTTGGCGCCGCCCATGACGCCCGCGAGGCCGATGGGGCCGCGGTCGTCGGTGATCACCAGGTCCTCGGCGTGCAGCGTGCGCTCGACGCCGTCGAGGGTGACGAGCTTCTCGCCCTCCTGGGCGCGGCGCACGCCGATGGTGCCCTGGACCAGGCCCCGGTCGTAGGCGTGCAGCGGCTGGCCGAGCTCCATCATCACGTAGTTGGTGATGTCGACAGCGAGCGAGATCGGGCGCATCCCGACCTTCTGGAGCCGGCGCTGGAGCCAGATCGGGGAGCGCGCCTCGGGGCCGAGGCCGGTGACCGTGCGGGCGGTGAAGCGGTCGCAGCCGACCGGCTCGGAGACCTCGACCGGGTAGCCGAAGGCGTTCGGCGCGGGCACGTCGATCAGGGCCGGGTCGCGCAGCGGCAGGCCGTAGGCGATGCCCGTCTCGCGGGCCACGCCGCGGATGGACAGGCAGTCGCCGCGGTTGGCGGTGACGGCGATGTCGAGGACCTCGTCGACCAGTTCGAGCAGTTCGACGGCGTCCTTGCCGACCTCGGTCTCCGGCGGCAGCACGATGATGCCCTTGGAGCCGTCGTCGCCCATGCCCAGCTCGTCGGTGGAGCAGATCATGCCGTGCGAGGTCTTGCCGTACGTCTTGCGCGCGGCGATGGAGAAGCCGCCGGGCAGCGTGGCGCCGGGCAGCACGACGACGACCTTGTCGCCGACGGCGAAGTTGCGGGCGCCGCAGACGATCTCCTGCGGCTCACCGGTGCCGTTGGCCTGGCCGACGTCGACGGTGCAGAAGCGGATCGGCTTCTTGAAGCCCTCCAGCTCCTCGATGGTCAGCACCTGGCCGACCACCAGCGGGCCCTTGAGGTCGGCGCCGAGGTGCTCGACGGCCTCGACCTCGAGGCCGGCCGAGATGAGCTTGGCCTGGACGTCGCGGCCGGTCTCCGTCGCCGGCAGGTCGACGTACTCCCGCAGCCAAGAAAGCGGGACCCGCATCAGATCTCCATCCCGAACGGCCGGGTGAACCGGACGTCACCTTCGACCATGTCTCGCATGTCCTCGACGTTGTGGCGGAACATCGCCAGCCGCTCGATGCCGAAGCCGAAGGCGAACCCGCTGTACTTCTCCGGGTCGACGCCGCAGGCGGTCAGCACCTTGGGGTTGACCATCCCGCAGCCGCCCAGCTCGATCCAGCCCTCGGAGGAGCAGGTGCGGCAGGGGCGGTCGGGGTTGCCGACGGACTCGCCGCGGCAGACGTAGCACACCATGTCCATCTCGGCGGACGGCTCGGTGAAGGGGAAGAAGTTCGGCCGCAGCCGGGTCTTCATGTCCTCGCCGAACAGGGACTGGACCATGTGGTCCAGGGTGCCCTTGAGGTCCGCCATCGTCAGGCCCTCGTCCACGGCGAGCAGCTCGACCTGGTGGAAGACGGGGGTGTGGGTGGCGTCCAGCTCGTCGGTGCGGTACACCCGGCCGGGGCAGATCACGTAGACCGGCAGCTCACGTTCGAGCAGCGAGCGGATCTGCACGGGCGAGGTGTGGGTGCGCAGCACGACGCCGGAGTCGGCGGTGCCGTCCGGGCCCTCCACGAAGAAGGTGTCCTGCTCGCCGCGGGCCGGGTGGTCCGGGCCGATGTTCAGGGCGTCGAAGTTGAACCACTCGGCCTCGACCTGGGGGCCCTCGGCGACCTCGTAGCCCATGGCCACGAAGACGTCCTCGATGCGCTCCGACAGGGTCGTCAGCGGGTGGCGGGCGCCGGCCGGCACGCGGTCGTACGGCAGCGTGACGTCCACCGACTCCTCGACCAGCACGCGCGCGTCGCGCTCGGCCTCCAGCTCGGTCTGACGGCCGGCGAGCGCCTTGTTGACGGCGCCGCGGGCCTGGCCGACCAGTTTGCCGGCCGCGGCCTTGGCGTGCGGGGGCAGGGCGCCGATCTCGCGGTTGGCCAGCGACAGCGGGGAGGTGCCGCCGGTGTGGGCGACCTTGGCCTCCTGGAGCGCGTCGAGGGAGTCCGCGGCGGCGAAGGCGGCGAGCGCCTCGTCCCGCATGCGCTCGATCTCTTCCGGTTTCAACGCCTCTACCTCGACAGGGTCGTACGACTTATTCGGTGCCGACATCTCTTCCCGTGCTTCCGATTGGCTGGCTGAAGGTCCCCGTCACCGGCGCTCGGGCCCGGTCGCGGTGGGACACAAAGGTGCCAAAGGCCGAGTCTAACGGGGTGGGGGCGGGCGGACGTGCCCGTGGGCCGGACAGCGGGCGGTCCCGCGGTCTCCGGCGTCGCTGGTTCTTGCGCCCGTGAGCGGCTCAGGTCAGATAGGCCGGCGTGCTCACGGGCAACGTAAATCGGAACTCGGCGCCACCGCCGGTGGCGCGGCCGACCGTGATGACTCCGCCGTGGGCCTCGACGATGCCCTTGACGATGTACAGCCCGAGGCCCGTGCCGCCGCGTTTGCTGCCCCGCCAGAAGCGGGTGAAGACGCGGTTCATGGACTCCTCCGGGATGCCGGCGCCCTCGTCGCTCACCGTGACCGACGTGCCGACGTCCTCCCCCTCCCGGGGGGACGGCGCGGGCGTGACGTCTATCGTGACGGTTCCCTCCCCGTGCCGCACCGCATTTTCGAGCAGGTTGCTGAGTACCTGGTCGATCTTGTCGGGGTCGGCCCAGCACGCGGGCAGCGGCTGCTCGATGCGGAGCAGGAACCGGTCGGCGGGCTGTCCGGCGGCGACGTAGGCCTGGATGTGGCGCCCCACGGCCGCGCCCATGTCGACGGGCTGGCGGCGCACCTCCAGCCGTCCGCTGTCGATCCGGGAGATGTCGAGCAGCTCGGCTATCAGCCGGGTGACGCGGTTGGCGTCGGCGTCGACGGTCTCCAGCATCAGCCGCTTCTGGTCGTCGGTGAACCGTTCCCACTTGGCGAGCAGGGTGGCGGTGAAGCCCTTGACGGAGGTGAGCGGGGAGCGCAGCTCGTGGGCGACGGTGGCGATCAGCTCGGCGTGGCTGCGCTCGGTACGGCGGCGGGCCTCGGTGTCGCGCAGCGAGACGACGACCCGGCGCACCGGGCCGCCCGCCTCGGCGCGCACGTACCGCGCGGTGACCAGGACCTCGCGGCCGCCGGGCAGCAGCAGGTTGCGCTCGGGCTGGCGCACCCGTATGCCGAGGCCGCCGTAGGGGTCGGTCAGCTGCCACCAGCGCCGCCCTTCGAGGTCCTCCAGCGGCAGCGCCGTCTCCAGGCGCTGCCCCAGGGCGTCCTCGGCGGAGCGGCCGGTGATGCGTTCGGCGGCGGCGTTGAAGCAGATCACGCGGCCCTGCTCGTCGGCGACGACGAGGCCGTCGGGCAGTTCGTCGGGGTCGATGCCGAGGTCGGCGAGGTCGTCGGTCCGGCGGGGCACCGCGGCGCGGCTCGCGTCCCGCGCCCCCCGCGCGCTGCTCGTGCCGACACCCATCCCCGTACCCAATCTCTCAGCCGAGGCCCCCGAGCTGGTCACCCTACTAGCTCTCGGTGACGGAGCGGCACCCTCCGGAGGCACGCTGTGCACGCGCCGACGCATAGAGACATACGGCGGCGGCGGTCGCGAGGTTCAGGCTCTCGGCCTTCCCGTGGATCGGGACGCGCACGACGGCGTCGGCGAGCGCGCGGGTCTCCTCGGGCAGGCCCCAGGCCTCGTTGCCGAACACCCAGGCGGTGGGGCCGCCCATGGTGTCGCCGTCCAGCTCGGCGTCGAGGTCGTGGTCGCCCGCTCCGTCGGCGGCGAGGATGCGTACGCCCGCGGCCCGCAGGCCCGCGACGGCCTCCTCGACGGGTACGCCCACGGCGACGGGCAGATGGAACAGGGAGCCCACGGAGGCGCGTACGGCCTTGGGGTTGTAGAGGTCCACGGAGGCGTCGGTGAGGACGACGGCCTCGGCGCCGGCGGCGTCCGCGCAGCGCAGCACGGTCCCGGCGTTCCCTGGGTCGCGGACGTTGGCCAGCACGGCGACGAGCCGGGGGCGGGCTTCGAGGACGTCCTCGAAGCGGGTGTCGAGGAAGCGGCAGACGCCGACGAGCCCCTGCGGGGTGACGGTGGTGGAGACGTCCGCGATCACCTCCTCGGCGGCGAGGTGGACACGGGCGCCGACGGCGCGGGCCGCACCGACGATGTCGGCGTAGCGCTCCGCGGCCTCGACGGTGGCGAACAGCTCGACGAGCGTGGCGCCGGCGGCCACCCGGTGCGCCGCCGCCTCCCGCACGGCCTGCGGCCCCTCCGCGAGAAACAGCCGGTCCTTGCCCCGAAAGTTCCGCCTGGCCAGCCGCCGCGCGGCAACCACACGCGCGGACCGAGAAGAGATCAACTCAGGAGAGACGGAGGACATCCTCTTGCTTTCTGACTTCCAGGAGCTTGCTCAAAGCGCCCCCGAAGGGGCGCGGGGAACTGCGCGACCAGCCACGACGGCCCGGCAGCCGAACACCGACCGGCAGGACCCAAATGGACAGGACCCGCAAGCTCTGAAGCCTGCGGGTCCTGAACATCACGGCCGAAGCCGGCGCAGCGTCACGCGGCCTTCGGCGCGTTGACGTCGCTCGGCAGCGCCTTCTGCGCCACCTCGACCAGCGCGGCGAACGCGTTGGCGTCGTTGACGGCCAGCTCCGCGAGGATCTTGCGGTCCACCTCGACGTTGGCGGCCTTCAGACCCTGGATGAAGCGGTTGTACGTGATGCCGTTGGCGCGGGCAGCGGCGTTGATGCGCTGGATCCACAGCTGACGGAAGTCGCCCTTGCGCTTCTTGCGGTCGTTGTAGTTGTAGACCAGCGAGTGGGTGACCTGCTCCTTGGCCTTGCGGTACAGGCGCGAACGCTGACCGCGGTAGCCGGAGGCCGCCTCGAGGATCGCCCGGCGCTTCTTGTGGGCGTTGACTGCCCGCTTGACGCGTGCCACTTTTTAACTCCTTGTAGCGGGGCCGTGGTTGGACTCACACGGCCCGGAAACGATTGGGTCCCGGTCCTGCTGACGTACGGCGCACGCTGATCCGTGGATCAGGCGCCGAGGCGTCACTTGCCGAGAAGCTTCTTGATCTTCGCGGCGTCGCCCGGGGCCATCTCGGCGTTGCCGGTGAGGCGGCGCGTCACGCGGGACGACTTGTGCTCGAGCAGGTGGCGCTTGCCGGCGCGCTCGCGGAGCACCTTGCCGGAGCCGGTGATCTTGAAGCGCTTGCTGGCACCGCTGTGCGACTTGTTCTTCGGCATAGCGCCGTTATCTCCTCGTCGGTGGCGCTCCGATGCCCGGTCGCGAAAACCGGGCACGGTGGAGCGTCGCTCTTGTTTCGGTTACATCCTGGGACGGGGCGTCCCCGGGATCACGCCTCGGCGGGTTCCTCGGCGGGCGCCTCGCTGGGCACCTCGTCAACCTCGGCGGCCTCGGCCTCGGCCTCGGCGGGGTTCTGCGACTTGCCGGGGTTGGCCTTCGCTTCCGCCTTGCGGGCTTCCTGCGCCTGCCTGGCCTCGGCCATCGCCTCGGTCTTCTTCTTGTGCGGACCGAGAACCATGATCATGTTTCGGCCGTCCTGCTTCGGGTTCGACTCGACGAAACCGAGGTCCTGGACGTCCTCCGCGAGGCGCTGCAGCAGTCGGTAGCCGAGTTCCGGCCGGGACTGCTCGCGACCACGGAACATGATCGTGATCTTGACCTTGTCGCCCTGCTTGAGGAACCGGACGACGTGACCCTTCTTGGTGTCATAGTCGTGCGGGTCGATCTTCGGCCGGAGCTTCATCTCCTTGATGACCGTGTGCGCCTGGTTCTTGCGCGCCTCACGGGCCTTCATGGCCGACTCGTACTTGAACTTCCCGTAGTCCATGAGCTTGCACACGGGCGGACGGGCGTTCGCCGCGACCTCGACCAGGTCCAGGTCGTACTCCTGCGCAAGCTCCAGTGCCTTCGCCAGCGGGACGATGCCCACCTGCTCGCCACTGGGACCGACAAGTCGCACCTCGGGAACGCGAATCCGGTCGTTGATGCGGGGCTCGGCGCTGATGGATCCTCCTCGGTTAGCACCACACGGCGGTCTGGCGGACAGCCGCGTATGTCTCTTTTCCGTAGACCTAACCGCGCCGAAGCACAAAAAATGCCCCGGACGATTCGCAGGCGGGGCTCCAAAAACACTACCGGAGCACCGCCGCGGTATGTCGCGGGGCGCTAATCGGGCGGCTCCATCGTCCGTACGGAACGATGGTGGCCACCTGACCGGGTGACCTGCCGTCCCGGGGGACGGTCAGGTGGGAGATCGGAGCCTCCACTTGTGGGCCGGGCACAGGAGTGTCCGGCCGGTCGTCACACAAGGTTAGCAGCAACGTGGGGGAACGGCTAATCGGTGCCTTCCGGGGCTCGATGCGCAGGCCGTGCGCCCCGGCACCTATCGTGTGGGGCATGAGTGACACCTCCCCCTCCCCCGAGAACGCCGACTTCGACGCCATGACCCGCGACATCGCCGAGGTCCCTGCGGTCGAGGTGATCGTGACGGTCGCCGTCAACCTGATGAGCGCGGCCGCCGTGAAGCTCGGGCTGACCGAGGAGGGCGACAAGTACAAGGACCTGGACGAGGCCCGCAAGCTGGTGAGCGCGCTCGCCGGCCTGCTCGACGCGAGCGCGACCGAGATCAGCTCCTTCCACGCGGCTCCGCTGCGCGACGGCCTGAAGTCGCTCCAGCTGGCGTTCCGCGAGGCGTCGATCGTCGCGGACGAGCCGGGCCAGGGCCCGGGCGAGAAGTACACGGGCCCGGTCTACGGCTAGTACCGGGACCCGGTCGTACAGCGGCGCGCCCGGCGTCAGACTCCCCGCTCGTACAGCGGCGCGCCCGGCGCCGCGGCGTCGGCCGGCAGCAGCGCCAGGTCGAGGCCGCGCACCAGCCGGGCCCGCAGCGTCTCGTCGGCGGCCAGCCGCCCGGCGACGGCGCGGGCGGCCTCGGCGGGCACGGCGGCCGGGTCGAGGACGAGGGCCAGGGTGCCGTCGGCCCGTCCCGGGCCCAGATAGGCGCGCAGCACGGCGGGCTCGGCGGCCACGGCGGCCCGCACCGCGCCGACCACCTCCGGATCGGCCAGCGGGTCGGTGGACGTGCGGCCCTCGGCGAGCGCCAGCAGCACCGGCCCGGTCAGCTCGAACGGCACCGGTCCCGCCATGTCCAGCACGACGGTGTCCGCCTTCTCGTGCGCGGCGGCCTGGAGCGCCTGGTGCAGCGGTACGGCGACCGGGCGCGCCGCCGGGTCCCAGCGGGCCAGCGAGTCGGTGGAGGTGAAGGCGGGCAGGGCGGTACGGCCCCCGGCCTTCAGGGTGGGCACCGCCATGTCGCTGGTCTTCTCGCGCCGCAGCCCGTTCTCGTCCTCCTCGACCTCGCCGAGCACGGCGACGACCGGGACGAGCAGCCGGGCGCCCCTGAGGGATTCCAGGACGGGCCCGAGCGCGCCACGGTCCTCGGCCCACGCCGCGAGCGCCGCGCTCAGCCGGGGGTCGGCCGAGCCGTCGTCGTCGGAGTAGCCGGGGTCGGGAATGTTCATCTTCGCCACGGTCACCGACCCTATCGGGGGGATGCTGCTGCGCTTGTGCGGCCCCCGAAACCACGCGGACACGGCCTTCACGCTTTTCTCAGAAAGCGCTGACACGGATCTCACGTTCGTCTAACGAAGCGCACAGTCGCCCCCCGGACCATCGCGGTCATGGAGTCCTCCAGAGCCGCCCGTCGCCGTGCCGCCCGTCCGTCCCGGCGCCGTCCCCTCCTCTACGTCACCCTCGCCGCGGTCGCGGTCGTGGGAGGCACGGCGGCGGGTACGGCTTATGTGAAGGCGCAGGCGCAGCCCGGTGGGAGCGCCGCGTCCTCGTCGCCGTCGGTGTCCGCCACGGCGCAGGCGGGCGGGGAGGCATCGGTGGAACCCGTGACACAGCCGGCGGTCGACTACGACGCCCTGATGACGAAGGCCGTGCGGACGGTGGCCCTGACCGGCGACCAGAAGGTCTCCGCGGCCGTGCTCGACATGGACTCGGGCACCAGCGCCACGTACGGCGACGCCGCGTTCGACACGGCGAGCATCGTCAAGGTCGACATCCTCGCGACGCTGCTGCTCCAGGCCCAGGACGCGGACCGGCATCTGACGTCGGCGGAGCGGACGTACGCCACCTCGATGATCGAGAACAGCGACAACGACTCCGCGTCGGCGCTGTGGAACATCATCGGCACGGCGAAGGGGCTGGACGCGGCCAACAAGCGGTTCGGGCTGACCGGCACCGAGGGCGGTGACGGGGTGCTGTGGGGGCTGACCCAGACGACCGCCTCGGACCAGCTCACGCTGCTCCAGCAGGTGTTCGGGGACGACTCGAAACTGAGCGACTCCTCGCAGTCGTACCTTCAGGGGCTGATGAAGAACATAGAGGCGGACCAGCACTGGGGGGTGTCGGCGGCGGCCGACGGCTCGCAGTGGGCGCTGAAGAACGGCTGGCTGGCGCGCAGCACCACCGGGCTGTGGGACGTCAACAGCATCGGCCGGGTGACGGCCGGCGGCAAGGACTACCTGGTGGCCGTGTTGTCCAAGGGGAGCACCACCCAGGCGAAGGGCATCACGCTGGTCGAGGCGGCGGCGAAGGCGGCGGTCGCGACCTTCACGGGCGAGGACGCGTCGGCTTCCGCGTCTGCCTCGGCGTCCGCGTCCGCGTCCGGTACGACGTCGTAGCGCATCCGCATCCGCAGCCCTAAGACGGTCGGGGGCTCAGCGGGGGGTGTGGCCCCGGCGGCGCCACAGGGCGACCGCCGCGATCAGCAGGAGGGCGCCGAGTCCGCCCGCGAGCGGGCCCGCCCAGCCCGGTGTGCCGTCGTCCGTCCTGGCGGCGTCGGGTCCCGGGCCGAAGTACCGCTTGTCGTACGCGGCCGCGTGCAGCTTCGCCGGGCGCAGCTTCGCGGCGGCCTTGAGCGCGGCGGCGGGGTCGATGAAGCCGAAGCCGCGGGAGTCGTCCCGGCCGCCGACGGGGGCGTTGCGGGCCGTGTCCTCCAGGAGCGTCTTGACCTGGGCGGGGGTCAGCTGCGGATACGCGGACTTGAGCAGCGCGACCGCGCCGGAGACGAACGCGGAGGCCGCGCTGGTCCCCCAGCCCTCGTAGTACTTGTGGTCCGGGTCGGCGATCACGACGTCGACACCGGGCGCGGCGACGGCGGAGTACCAGCGGCGGGTGGAGAACGAGGCGCGGGTGCCGTAGCGGTCCACGGCGGCGGCCGCGATGACGCCCGGGTAGGCGGCGGGGTAGGAGACGTGGTCGCCCTTCTCGCCGCCGTTGCCGGCCGACGCGACCACGACGACGCCCTTCTTCAGGGCGTACTGCACGGCCTCGTCCTCGGTCGGCTCGGGGTGCGCGGAGGCCGAGTCGTCGCCGAGGGAGAGGTTGATGACGTCGGCGCCGTGGTCGGCGGCCCAGCGGATGCCCTCGGCGAGGGCGTTGCCCCGGGTGGTGCGGGCCTTCGTGCGGGCGGAGTCGCCGTCCTCCAGGATCACCCGGACCGGGAGGATCTTGGCCTCGGGGGCGATGCCCATGACGCCCTCGGAGTCGCCCGCGCCGTGGCCGTGACCGGCGATGATCCCGGCCATGGCGGTGCCGTGCCGGGCCCAGGCGCGGTCGCCGCGCTTGGCGCCGAAGCCGATGAGGTCCTTGCCGGCCAGGACGTTGCCCTTGAGGTCGGGGTGGTCGTCCTCGACGCCCGTGTCGAGGACGGCGACGGTGACGCCCTTGCCCTTGGTGGTGCGCCACGCCTGCTCGGTGTGCATGGCGGACAGGGCCCACTGCTGGGCCCGGATGCTGTCGGCGTGCGCGGCGGTGGAGGGCAGCAGCGCGACCGACGCGGCCAGGAACAGGCTCAGCGCCGCTCCGGCGCGGCGCCTCACGAGGCGCCTCCGCCGGCCGTGCTCGGGCTGGGCGAGCCCCCGACGGCGGTACGGCGCAGGTCGCGGCCGATGCGGTCGGCCAGGCCCTGCGCCTCGTTGCCGAGGCCGGCCTGGGCGGGCGCCGTGGTGGCGCCGGACTGCTCGGCGTCGGCGGCGGGCTGCGGGGCGTCGACACTGCGGCCGTCGGCCCAGCCGGAGACGGCGTAGACCACGACGGGGGCGTCGGTGAACACGTTGATCGTCCAGGAGGCTCGCTGCTTGTCGCCGAACCCGGCCGCGGCGGTGCCCTTGGCGGCGTACGGGCGGGGCATGAGGTCGGTGCGGCGGTCGAGCCGCTCGTTCTTGAAGCGGGTGGCGAGGGCGTTCATGGCGGTGGCGTCGGCCTTGGTGAACATCAGGCCGACGGTGGTGACGTAGGACTGCGTGGCGTCGGTGTAGGTGGCGCGCAGCAGCCGCGCGCAGCCGACGGGGGCGAGCGCCTTCTTCAGCAGCGGGTCGAAGGCGTTCGCGCAGCCGCTGTCGGGGGCGACGGCGATCCGGGTCCAGGTGCGGTCGGCGCCGCCGGGGCCCGCGCCGGTGCCCGTGACGGTACGCGGGAAGAGCTGGTCGACGGGGATGCTGTGCCACAGGCCGCCGGCGGTGGCGTAGGCGTCCTGGTCGGGCTCGCCGCCGGAGCCGCCGGTGAGCCAGCTGCCGGTGACGGCGCCGCCGACGAGTCCGAGTCCGAGGACGACGCAGGCCGCGGCCGCGGCGGTACGCCCGCGCACCCGGCCGCCGAACGCCTCGATGCGCCGGGGGCGTTCGCCGTACCCCTCGGGCCGGGCGAACGACACGACGGTCGGCGCGGTGGGCTCGGTCGGCGGCAGGGCGGCGCTCCAGGAGAGCGAGGGATCGGGCGCGGGCGTGCCCGCCGGGGCGGCGGGGGTGGCCCGCGGCGGGGCGGCGGGCGGCGCCGCGGAGGTGACGCGCGGGTGGTACGGCGGCGCCACGGGCGCGCCGGCCTGCGGCGGGGTGCCGGACGGGCGCGGCGGG
>NZ_LAVA02000037.1 GCF_000974985.2 Streptomyces mangrovisoli
GCGCCCCTTTCGGGGCGCTGGGCCCGGTGCCGGTCCTGACCGCAGCGCCCTCGGGGCACACCCCCCAGGGGCGCGGGGAACTGCGCGACCGGCCGCGACGGACCTGCAGAGGACCATGGTGTCGAGTTCGCCCGCGGCCCGGTGGGGGCTGAGCGCGCAGTTCCCCGTGCCCCTTTCGGGGCGGGGGCAACTGGCGCCCCGTGCGCGGGGTTTGTGACCCCGGGCACTCGTCGGCGCCCCCGGCCGTTTCACCAAACGGCACCGGGGGACGGTACCGTTCGGTAGCGAGCGGGCCGGTGACCTCGTGCCCGCCAGCGCCCATCGCCTGTACGAGACGGAGTGGCACCGGATGCAGCACGCAGTGGGATCTCCGCTGCCGCCGCCCCATCAGCCGGGGCACGGACCGGCCGCCGGCTGGTCGCCGGCCGCACACCACCCGGGGCCGCCCCCGTACCAGGGCGCGCCCCAGGGCCCCGGACCCGCGCCCCATCCCGGCTACACCGGAGCGCCCGCCGGCCCCCACCCGCCCGTGCCGCAGGCACCGGCGCCGCATCCGCCGGTACCGCCCGCCGCCCACCAGCCCGTGCCGCCCGCCGGTCCGCACATGCCGCCGCACCCCCCGGGCGCCCCGGCGCCGGAGACCACCGGCCATGTGCCGCTGCCGCCCGGCGGCCCGGTCCCCATGCCGGCCGTGCCCCCGGCCGCCGCCGTCCCCGACCCGACCTGCACCACCCTCGCGGTGCTGCTGATCGGCCCGGCGGGCGCCGGCAAGACCAGCGTCGCCAAGTACTGGGCGGAGCACCGCCGGGTGCCGACCGCCCACATCAGCCTCGACGACGTGCGCGAGTGGGTCCGCTCGGGCTTCGCCGACCCACAGTCCGGCTGGAACGACAACTCCGAGGCGCAGTACCGGCTGGCCCGCCGCACCTGCGGGTTCGCCGCCCGCAACTTCCTGGCCAACGGCATCTCGTGCATCCTCGACGACGCGGTCTTCCCGGACCGCCCGGTCGTGGGCCTCGGCGGCTGGAAGCGCCACGTGGGCCCCGGCCTGCTGCCGGTCGTGCTGCTGCCGGGCCTGGAGATCGTCCTGGAGCGCAACGCCGAGCGGAGCGGCAACCGCCGCCTCACCGACGAGGAGGTCGCCCGCATCCACGGCCGCATGGCCGGCTGGTACGGCTCCGGGCTGCCGATCATCGACAACAGCCAGCTCGACGTACCCCAGACGGCCAAGGTGCTCGACGACGTCCTGACCCGTTCCCTGGCCAGCCCGCCGAGCTGGTAGCGGCCGCCCGCGCCTCGGGCGCCGCACGCCGAGCGCCGGGCGCTGCACGGCGGTCCCCCGATCGGCACCCCCAGAAACGGCATAAATCGCCCACCGCTCCTACGCTCATCTCATGTCAGAGATGCACGCGATCCGTCGCAACCGGCTCAGGGAGCAGTGCAGCGCGGCCGGCAACGCGGCCGCGCTCGTCTCCCGCCCCGCCAATGTGCGCTACCTCGCCGGCGCGGCACCGCACGGTGCCGTCCTGCTGCTGGGCAGCACCGAGGACCTGCTGGTGTGTGCCCTACCGCCGGAGGACCGCCCGGCCGACGGGCGTCCGGACGAGGCCCTGCGGGTGCACACCCTCTCCCGCACCGGGGGCGATCCCGCGGTCGCCGCCGCCCGGCTGGCCGAGGCGCAGGCCGCCGACTCCCTGGCCGTCGAGGAGCACCACCTCACCGTCACCCGGCACCGGGCCATCCACTCGGTCGCGCCGCGCGTGCGCGTCGCGGACCTCGGCTCGGCGGTGGAGCAGCTGCGGGTGGTCAAGGACGAGGAGGAGATCTCCTGTCTGCGCATCGGCGCCGAGATCGCCGACCAGGCGCTCGGCGAGCTGCTGGAGTCGATCCTCGTCGGCCGCACCGAACGCCATCTGGCGCTGGAGCTGGAGCGCCGCCTGGTCGACCACGGCGCCGACGGGCCGGCCTTCGCTACCTCCGTCGCCACCGGCCCGAACGCGGGCCGCCGCGCGCACCGGCCCACCGACCGCAGGGTGGAGGAGGGCGATTTCCTCTCCGTCTGCCTCGGCGCGACCTATCGCGGCTACCGCTGCGAGATCGGTCGTACGTTCGTCATCGGCACCACTCCCGCCGACTGGCAGATCGAGCTGTACGACCTGGTCTTCGCCGCGCAGCGGGCCGGCCGGGAGAGCCTGGTGCCGGGCGCCGCCTACCGTGACGTGGACCGCGCGGCGCGCCAGGTACTGGACTCCGGCGGGCACACCGAGGGCCTTCCGCCGCTGACGGGACACGGCGTCGGACTCGAAATCGACGAGGACCCGCAGCTGGGTCCCGCGGCCATGGGTAAACTGGACGCTTGCGTGCCGGTCACCGTCGAACCGGGGGTCCACCTCCCGGGACGGGGCGGCGTCCGGATCGATGACACGCTCGTCGTGCGCCCTGAGGCGGACGGCGGACCCGAGCTACTCACCATCACGACCAAGGAACTGCTCGCACTCTAGGCATAGTGCGCGCCCCGGGGTCGTCCACGTCAGTCCAGGAGATTCCGCAACCGTGGCTTCCACGAACGACCTCAAGAACGGCCTGGTGCTCAAGCTCGAAGGCGGCCAGCTGTGGTCCGTCGTCGAGTTCCAGCACGTCAAGCCCGGCAAGGGCCCGGCCTTCGTGCGTACCAAGCTCAAGAACGTGCTCTCCGGCAAGGTCGTCGACAAGACGTTCAACGCCGGCGTCAAGGTCGAGACGGCCACCGTCGACAAGCGCGACATGCAGTTCTCGTACATGGACGGCGAGTACTTCGTCTTCATGGACATGGACACCTACGACCAGCTCATGGTCGACCGCAAGGCCGTCGGCGACGCCGCGAACTTCCTGATCGAGGGCTTCACGGCCGTCGTCGCCCAGCACGAGGGCGAGGTGCTCTTCGTCGAGCTCCCGGCCGCCGTCGAGCTGGTCGTCCAGGAGACCGAGCCGGGCGTCCAGGGCGACCGCTCCACCGGCGGCACCAAGCCCGCCACGCTGGAGACCGGCCACCAGATCCAGGTGCCGCTCTTCATCACCACCGGAGAGAAGATCAAGGTGGACACCCGCACGAGCGACTACCTCGGCCGGGTGAACAGCTAACCGTGGCTGCCCGCAACACGGCCCGCAAGCGCGCCTTCCAGATCCTCTTCGAGGGCGACCAGCGCGACGCCGATGTCCTCACGGTCCTCGCGGACTGGGTCCGGCTCTCCCGCAACGACAGCCGGCAGCCGCCGGTCAGCGAGTACACGATGCAGCTGGTCGAGGGCTACGCCGACCACGCGGGGCGGATCGACGAGCTCATCGCGCAGTACTCGGTCGGGTGGACGCTCGACCGGATGCCCGTCGTCGACCGCAACATCCTGCGCCTCGGCGCCTACGAGCTGATCTGGGTCGACGAGACCCCGGACGCGGTCGTGCTCGACGAGATGGTGCAGCTGGCCAAGGAGTTCTCCACGGACGAGTCGCCCTCGTTCGTGAACGGGCTGCTCGGCCGGCTCAAGGACCTCAAGCCGTCGCTGCGACGCGACGAGGCCTGAGCGCGGGGTACGTCCCCGCCGGCACGGGACATGCCGAGGGGCCCGCAGCGAACACCGCTGCGGGCCCCTCGGCGTGTGCCTGTGCCGTTCCTCGGCGTGTCCCTGCGCGGTTCCCCGCGCCCCTGAAGGGGCTCCACCGCGCCTCGCAAGGGGCCCTGGGGGCCTGTGGGGCCTTTGTGGCTCCCGGTGCCCGAAGGGGCGCCGAGGGGGCCGTAGAAAGCCGCCGGGGCGGCCGGAACCGTGAAGTTCCGGCCGCCCCGGCGGCACGTTTCTGCGGGACGGGCGAGCGGTCAGCTCTCCTCGTGGGTGGCCACGGCGCGGCGCGCGTCCGCGTCCAGCACGCCCCAGTTGATCAGCTGCTCGGTGAGGACCGAGGGGGACTGGTCGTAGATGACGGCGAGTGTGCGCAGGTCGTCCTGGCGGATCGACAGCACCTTGCCGTTGTAGTCGCCGCGCTGGGACTGGATCGTCGCCGCGTACCGCTGGAGCGGGCCCGCCTTCTCGGCCGGCACGTGGGCGAGGCGCTCCAGGTCGAGCACCAGCTTCGGCGGCGGCTCGGCGGCCCCGCCCGGCGTGGTGCCCGGCAGCAGTTCCTGCACAGGAACGCCATAGAAATCCGCCAGCTCGGCGAGGCGCTGGACCGTGACGGCGCGGTCCCCGCGCTCGTACGAACCGACCACGACGGCCTTCCAGCGACCCTGGGACTTCTCCTCGACACCGTGGAGGGAAAGGCCCTGCTGGGTGCGGATGGCCCGGAGTTTGCCCCCGAGCTGTTTGGCGTATTCGCTGGACATATAGCTCCCCGGACACTGTGTCGACGCGGGCCGGCAGTGGTTCCCGCCGCCCTGCTGGTAACTCACTGTGAGGTTACGCAGCGTGACTCTCATGCGTCAAGCCGAATGGTCCACACCGACTGTTCCGAGGTGGCGGTGGCCGATTACGCCAGGGGGGTGATCCACCGCGCCGACCCGGCCTGCTAATCTTGATGGCGCAAATCCGACGTCCTTTAAGGTCCGTCCCGTGAGGCGGAGAAGGAGGTCCGTTTCGTATGGACACTGAGCAGAACCAGGCGCCCTCCGATGCCCGGCCCGTACTCGAGGCCCCCGACATCGCACGCGTGCTGACCCGTATCGCCCATGAGATCGTCGAGCGCGCCAAGGGCGCCGACGACGTGGTGCTCCTCGGCATCCCCACCCGCGGCGTCTTCCTCGCCCGGCGGCTGGCGGCCAAGCTGGAGGAGATCACCGACCGGAAGGTGCCGGTCGGCTCCCTCGACATCACGATGTACCGCGACGACCTGCGCATGCACCCCCCGCGCGCGCTGGCCCGCACCGAGATCCCCGGCGACGGCATCGACGGCCGCCTCGTCGTCCTCGTGGACGACGTGCTCTTCTCCGGCCGCACCATCCGCGCCGCCCTCGACGCGCTGGGCGACATCGGGCGGCCCCGCGCCGTCCAGCTCGCGGTCCTCGTCGACCGCGGCCACCGCGAACTGCCCATCCGCGCGGACTACGTCGGCAAGAACCTCCCCACGTCGCTGCGGGAGACGGTCAAGGTCCTGCTCGCCGAGGAGGACGGTCGCGACACCGTGCTGCTCGGCGCCAAGCCCGACCAGTAGCGGCGCCCGGCGCACACCCTCCGGGGTGCGCCGCGCCCTCGCCTGCCCGGAATCTCCCGAATACGAACTGCCTTACGGAGCCTGACAGATGCAGCGTCATCTCATCTCGGCCGCCGACCTCTCCCGCGACGACGCCGTCCTGATCCTCGACACCGCCGAGGAGATGGCGCGGGTCGCGGACCGGCCCATCAAGAAGCTGCCGACCCTGCGCGGCCGCACGATCGTGAACCTCTTCTTCGAGGACTCCACGCGCACCCGGATCTCCTTCGAGGCCGCCGAGAAGCGGCTGTCCGCGGACGTCATCAACTTCACCGCCAAGGGGTCCAGCGTCTCCAAGGGCGAGTCCCTGAAGGACACCGCGCAGACCCTGGAGGCGATGGGCGTCGACGCCGTCGTCATCCGGCACGGCGCCTCCGGAGCGCCCTACCGCCTCGCCACCTCCGGCTGGATCGACGCCGCCGTCGTCAACGCGGGAGACGGCACCCACCAGCACCCCACCCAGGCCCTGCTGGACGCCTTCACCATGCGCCGCCGCCTCGTCGGCCGCGACACCGGCCTCGGCCAGGACCTCTCCGGCAAGCGCGTCACCATCGTCGGCGACGTCCTGCACAGCCGGGTCGCCCGCTCCAACGTCGACCTGCTGCACACCCTCGGCGCCGAGGTCACGCTCGTGGCCCCGCCCACCCTGGTCCCGGTCGGCGTCGAGAGCTGGCCCTGCGAGGTGTCGTACGACCTCGACGCCGTGCTGCCGAAGTCCGACGCGGTGATGATGCTGCGCGTCCAGCGCGAGCGCATGAACGCCGCGTTCTTCCCCACCGAGCGCGAGTACTCGCGCCGCTACGGCCTCGACGGCGACCGCATGGCGCGGATGCCCGAGCACGCCATAGTGATGCACCCCGGCCCCATGGTCCGCGGCATGGAGATCACCGCCGAGGTCGCCGACTCCGACCGCTGCACGGTCGTCGAGCAGGTCGCCAACGGCGTCTCCATCCGGATGGCCGTCCTCTACCTGCTGCTCGGCGGCAACGAGCCCGCCGTCAGCCACGCCCGCACCACCGAGGAGAAGTAAGACAGATGAGCAAGATCCTGATCCGTGGTGCGAGGATCCTCGGCGGCGAGCCGCAGGACGTCCTGATCGACGGCGAGACGATCGAGGCCGTCGGCACCGGCCTGTCCGCCGAGGGCGCGGAGGTCGTCGAGGCGGCGGGCAAGGTGCTGCTGCCGGGCCTGGTCGACCTGCACACCCATCTGCGCGAGCCGGGCCGCGAGGACTCCGAGACGGTGCTCACCGGCACCCGCGCGGCGGCGAGCGGCGGCTACACGGCCGTGTTCGCCATGGCCAACACCTTCCCCGTCGCCGACACCGCCGGCGTCGTCGAGCAGGTCTACCGGCTCGGCCGCGAGCACGGCTACTGCGACGTGCAGCCCATCGGCGCCGTCACCGTCGGCCTGGAGGGCAAGAAGCTCGCCGAGCTCGGCGCCATGCACGACTCCGCGGCCGGTGTCACCGTCTTCTCCGACGACGGCAAGTGCGTCGACGACGCGGTGATCATGCGCCGCGCCCTGGAGTACGTGAAGGCCTTCGGCGGCGTCGTCGCCCAGCACGCCCAGGAGCCCCGGCTCACCGAGGGCGCCCAGATGAACGAGGGGATCGTCTCGGCCGAGCTGGGCCTCGGCGGCTGGCCGGCCGTGGCCGAGGAGTCGATCATCGCCCGCGACGTGCTGCTCGCCGAGCACGTCGGCTCCCGCGTGCACATCTGCCACCTGTCCACCGCCGGATCCGTCGAGATCGTCCGCTGGGCCAAGTCCCGCGGCATCGACGTCACCGCCGAGGTCACCCCGCACCACCTGCTCCTCACCGACGAGCTGGTGCGCACCTACAACCCGGTCTACAAGGTCAACCCGCCGCTGCGCACCGAGGCCGACGTGCACGCGCTGCGCCAGGCCCTCGCCGACGGCACGATCGACATCGTCGCCACCGACCACGCCCCCCACCCGCACGAGGACAAGGACTGCGAGTGGGCCGCGGCCGCCATGGGCATGGTGGGCCTGGAGACCGCGCTGTCGGTGGTCCAGGAGACCATGGTGGAGACCGGGCTCCTCGACTGGGCGCAGGTCGCCGACCGCATGTCCGTCGCGCCCGCCCGGATCGGCCAGGCCGCCGGCCATGGACGTCCCGTCTCGGCAGGCGAGCCCGCGAACCTCACGCTGGTCGACACGGCATACCGTGGATCGGTGGACCCCGCGGGCTTCGCCTCGCGCAGCCGCAACACCCCCTACGAGGGGCGTGAGCTGCCGGGCCGTGTGACGCACACCTGGCTCCGGGGCAAGGCCACGCTCGTCGACGGGAAGCTCACGTGACACCTGAAACCCTGCTCGCTGCCGGGAAGCACTCCGCCCAGGTCACCGACTGGTCCGCGCGGATCGGCTGGCTCGTCGGACTGGCCCTCTTCGTCGCCCTCGTCTACTGGCTGATGCGCGAGGGCTGGAAGTGGCGCGGCACCCTCCAGAGCGACCTCCCGGAGCTCCCCACCGCGCCGGAGGAGCCCGGTCCGGCGAGACTGACGATGAGCGGCCGCTACCACGGCTCCACCACCGCCGGACAGTGGCTCGACCGCATCGTGGCGCGCGGCCTCGGCACTCGCAGCCGGGCCGAGCTCACCCTCACGGACGAGGGGCTCGACGTCGTACGCCCCGGGGCGGCCGACTTCTTCGTCCCCGCCGCCGCGCTGCGCGAGGCCCGGCTCGACAAGGGCATCGCGGGCAAGGTGCTCACCGAGGGCGGCCTGCTCGTGGTGACCTGGGCGCACGGGGACCGGCTGATCGACTCCGGCTTCCGCTCCGACCACGCGGCCGAGCACCACGCGTGGGTCGAGGCCATCAACTCCATGATCAACACACCCAGCACGGAAGGCGCCGAACGATGACGACCCCCACCCAGGGAGCTGCCTCGCAGAGGCACAAAGCAGCTCCTGCCGTACTCGTCCTGGAGGACGGCCGGATGTTCCGCGGCCGCGCCTACGGGGCCTCGGGGGTGACCTTCGGCGAGGCCGTGTTCTCCACCGGCATGACCGGTTACCAGGAGACGCTGACCGACCCGTCGTACCACCGCCAGGTCGTCGTGATGACGGCCCCGCACGTCGGCAACACCGGCGTCAACGACGAGGACCCCGAGTCGAAGCGCATCTGGGTCGCCGGATACGTGGTCCGCGACCCCGCGCGCGTGCCCTCCAACTGGCGCTCGCGCCGCTCCCTCGACGAGGAGCTGCGCGCCCAGGGAGTCGTCGGCATCTCCGGCATCGACACCCGCGCCCTCACCCGCCACCTGCGCGAGCGCGGCGCCATGCGCGTCGGCATCTTCTCCGGCAACGCGCTGCCCGACGAGGGCACCATGCTCGCCGAGGTCCGCCAGGCCCCCGAGATGAAGGGCGCCGACCTCTCCGCCGAGGTCGCCACCCAGGAGGCGTACGTCGTCCCCGCGATCGGTGAGAAGAAGTTCACCGTCGCCGCCGTCGACCTCGGCATCAAGGGCATGACCCCGCACCGGATGGCCGAACGCGGCATCGAGGTGCACGTCCTGCCCGCCACCGCCACCGCCGAGGACATCTACGCCGTCAACCCCGACGGCGTGTTCTTCTCCAACGGCCCCGGCGACCCGGCCACCGCCGACCACCCGGTCGCCGTCATGCGCGCCGTGCTGGAGCGCGGCACCCCGCTGTTCGGCATCTGCTTCGGCAACCAGATCCTCGGCCGTGCCCTCGGCTTCGGCACCTACAAGCTGAAGTACGGCCACCGCGGCATCAACCAGCCGGTGCAGGACCGTACGACCGGCAAGGTCGAGGTCACCGCGCACAACCACGGCTTCGCCGTCGACGCCCCGCTCGACGGGACGACCGACACCCCCTTCGGCCGGGTCCAGGTCTCCCACGTCTGCCTGAACGACAACGTCGTCGAGGGCCTCCAGCTCCTGGACCGGCCGGCCTTCAGCGTCCAGTACCACCCCGAGGCGGCCGCCGGCCCGCACGACGCCGCCTACCTGTTCGACCGCTTCACGTCTTTGATGAACACAGCTCCGATGGAGGGCCAGCGTGCCTAAGCGCACCGATATCCAGTCCGTCCTGGTCATCGGCTCCGGCCCGATCGTCATCGGCCAGGCCGCCGAGTTCGACTACTCCGGCACCCAGGCCTGCCGCGTGCTGCGCGCCGAGGGCCTCCGCGTCATCCTCGTCAACTCCAACCCGGCGACGATCATGACCGACCCGGAGATCGCCGACGCCACCTACGTCGAGCCGATCACCCCCGAGTTCGTCGAGAAGATCATCGCCAAGGAGCGCCCGGACGTCCTGCTGCCGACCCTCGGCGGCCAGACGGCCCTCAACACCGCGATCTCCATGCACGAGCAGGGCGTGCTGGAGAAGTACGGCGTCGAGCTGATCGGCGCCAACGTCGAGGCCATCAACAAGGGCGAGGACCGCGACCTGTTCAAGGGCGTCGTCGAGGCCGTGCGCGAGAAGATCGGCCACGGCGAGTCCGCCCGCTCGGTCATCTGCCACTCCATGGACGACGTCCTCGCCGGCGTCGACACGCTCGGCGGCTACCCCGTCGTCGTGCGCCCCTCCTTCACCATGGGCGGCGCCGGCTCCGGCTTCGCGCACGACGAGGAGGAGCTGCGCCGCATCGCCGGCCAGGGCCTGACGCTGTCCCCGACCACCGAGGTGCTCCTGGAGGAGTCCATCCTCGGCTGGAAGGAGTACGAGCTGGAGCTGATGCGCGACAAGAACGACAACGTCGTGGTCGTCTGCTCCATCGAGAACTTCGACCCGATGGGCGTGCACACCGGCGACTCCATCACCGTCGCCCCGGCCATGACGCTGACCGACCGCGAGTACCAGCGGCTGCGCGACATCGGCATCGCGATCATCCGCGAGGTCGGCGTCGACACCGGCGGCTGCAACATCCAGTTCGCGGTCAACCCCGACGACGGCCGCATCATCGTCATCGAGATGAACCCGCGCGTCTCCCGGTCCTCGGCCCTCGCGTCCAAGGCGACCGGCTTCCCGATCGCCAAGATCGCCGCCAAGCTCGCCGTCGGCTACACCCTCGACGAGATCCCGAACGACATCACCCAGGAGACCCCGGCCTCCTTCGAGCCCACGCTCGACTACGTCGTCGTCAAGGCCCCCCGCTTCGCCTTCGAGAAGTTCCCGCAGGCCGACTCCACCCTCACCACCACGATGAAGTCGGTCGGCGAGGCCATGGCCATCGGCCGCAACTTCACCGAGGCCTTCCAGAAGGCCCTGCGCTCCCTGGAGAAGAAGGGCAGCCAGTTCACCTTCGTCGGCGAGACCGGCGACAAGGACGAGCTGCTGCGCGAGGCCGTGCGCCCCACCGACGGCCGGATCAACACCGTCATGGCGGCCATCCGCGCCGGCGCCACCCCGGAGGAGGTCTTCGCGTACACGAAGATCGACCCCTGGTTCGTCGACCAGCTCTTCCTCATCAAGGAGATCGCCGACGAGCTCGCCGCGGCCGACAAGCTCGACGCCGAGCTGCTCGCCGAGGCCAAGCGGCACGGCTTCTCCGACCAGCAGATCGGCGAGATCCGCGGCCTGCGCGAGGACGTCGTCCGCGAGGTGCGGCACGCGCTGGGCATCCGCCCGGTCTACAAGACGGTCGACACCTGCGCCGCCGAGTTCGCCGCGAGGACCCCGTACTTCTACTCCTCCTACGACGAGGAGAACGAGGTCGCGGCCCGCGAGAAGCCCGCGGTGATCATCCTGGGCTCCGGCCCCAACCGCATCGGCCAGGGCATCGAGTTCGACTACTCCTGCGTCCACGCCTCCTTCGCGCTCAGCGACGCGGGCTACGAGACCGTGATGGTCAACTGCAACCCCGAGACCGTCTCCACCGACTACGACACCTCCGACCGGCTCTACTTCGAGCCGCTCACCCTGGAGGACGTGCTGGAGATCGTGCACGCCGAGCAGCAGGCCGGACCGGTCGCCGGCGTCGTCGTCCAGCTCGGCGGCCAGACCCCGCTCGGCCTCTCCCAGGCGCTCAAGGACAACGGCGTGCCGATCGTCGGCACCTCGCCCGAGGCCATCCACGCCGCCGAGGACCGCGGCGCCTTCGGCCGGGTGCTCGCCGAGGCCGGTCTGCCCGCCCCCAAGCACGGCACCGCCACCACGTTCGCCGAGGCCAAGGCCATCGCCGACGAGATCGGCTACCCGGTCCTGGTGCGTCCCTCGTACGTCCTCGGCGGCCGCGGCATGGAGATCGTCTACGACGAGACCCGCCTCGCCTCCTACATCGAGGAGTCGACCGAGATCAGCCCCTCCCGGCCGGTGCTCGTCGACCGCTTCCTCGACGACGCCATCGAGATCGACGTCGACGCGCTCTACGACGGCGAGGAGCTCTACCTCGGCGGCGTCATGGAGCACATCGAGGAGGCCGGCATCCACTCCGGCGACTCGGCGTGCGCGCTGCCCCCGATCACCCTCGGCGGCTTCGACATCAAGCGGCTGCGCGCCTCCACCGAGGCGATCGCCAAGGGCGTCGGCGTGCGCGGCCTGATCAACATCCAGTTCGCCATGGCCGGGGACATCCTCTACGTCCTGGAGGCCAACCCGCGCGCGTCCCGCACGGTCCCCTTCACCTCCAAGGCGACCGCGGTGCCGCTCGCGAAGGCCGCCGCCCGCATCTCGCTGGGCGCGACCGTCGCCGAGCTGCGCGCCGAGGGCCTGCTGCCGGCCCAGGGCGACGGCGGCGAGCTCCCGCTCGACGCGCCGATCTCCGTCAAGGAGGCCGTCATGCCGTGGTCGCGCTTCCGCGACATCCAAGGCCGCGGCGTCGACACGGTCCTCGGCCCGGAGATGCGCTCCACCGGCGAGGTCATGGGCATCGACTCCGTCTTCGGCACGGCGTACGCCAAGTCGCAGGCGGGCGCGTACGGCCCGCTGCCCACCAAGGGCCGCGCGTTCATCTCGGTCGCCAACCGCGACAAGCGCTCGATGATCTTCCCGGCGCGCGAGCTGGTCGCCCACGGCTTCGAGCTGATGGCCACATCCGGCACGGCCGAGGTGCTCAGGCGCAACGGCATCAACGCCACCGTCGTGCGCAAGCAGTCCGAGGGCCCCGGCCCCAACGGTGAGCGGACCATCGTCCAGCTCATCCACGACGGCGAGGTCGACCTCATCGTCAACACGCCGTACGGCACCGGTGGCCGCCTCGACGGCTACGAGATCCGCACGGCGGCCGTCGCGCGGTCCGTACCCTGCCTGACGACGGTCCAGGCGCTCGCCGCCGCGGTGCAGGGCATCGACGCGCTCAACCACGGCGACGTGGGCGTCCGCTCGCTCCAGGAACACGCGGAGAGGCTGATCGCCGCGAGGGACTGAAAGGTCGAAGTGAGACCGCGGGCCGGTTGCGGCCGGCCGCGCGGTTCCCCGCGTCCCTCAGGGGCGCCCGACTGAGGGGGGACTCCGGAGACGGCGTCCCCCCTCCGTGTAAGGACCACCCATGTACAAGCTCTTCTTCCGTCTGGTCTTCCGGCGGATGGACCCGGAGCAGGCCCACCACCTGGCCTTCCGCTGGATCCGCCTCGCCGCCCGCATCCCCGTGCTGCGCACCTTCGTCGCCGCCGCCCTCGCCCCCCGCTACCAGGAGCTGCGCACCGAGGCTCTCGGGCTGCGCATGCACGGCCCCTTCGGCCTCGCCGCGGGCTTCGACAAGAACGCCGTCGCGATCGACGGCATGTCGATGCTGGGCTTCGACCACGTCGAGATCGGCACCGTCACCGGCGAGCCGCAGCCGGGCAACCCCAGGAAGCGACTGTTCCGCCTGGTCCCCGACCGCGCGCTGATCAACCGCATGGGCTTCAACAACGAGGGCTCCCAGGCCGTCGCCGCCCGGCTCGCCGCCCGTGAACCCGTCTTCAAGACCGTCGTGGGCGTCAACATCGGCAAGACCAAGGTCGTCCCCGAGGAGGAGGCGATCGGCGACTACGTGAAGTCGACCGAGCGCCTCGCGTCGCACGCCGACTACCTCGTCGTCAACGTCTCCTCCCCGAACACGCCCGGCCTGCGCAACCTCCAGGCGACCGAGGCGCTGCGCCCGCTGCTGACCGCGGTCCGCGAGGCCGCCGACCGCGCGGTCACCGGCCGCCGGGTCCCGCTGCTGGTCAAGATCGCGCCCGACCTGGCCGACGAGGACGTCGACGCCGTCGCGGACCTGGCCGTGGAGCTGGGCCTGGACGGGATCATCGCCACCAACACCACCATCGCGCGCGAGGGCCTCGGCCTCACCTCGTCGCCCGCCCTGGTCAAGGAGACCGGCGGCCTGTCCGGCGCCCCGCTCAAGGCGCGCTCCCTGGAGGTGCTGCGCCGCCTCTACGCGCGCGTGGGCGACCGCATCACCCTGGTCGGCGTCGGCGGCATCGAGACCGCCGAGGACGCCTGGGAGCGCATTCTCGCCGGAGCCACCCTGATCCAGGGCTACAGCGCCTTCATCTACGAGGGGCCCTTCTGGGGCCGCGCGATCCACAAGGGGCTCGCCGCGCGCCTGCGCACCAGCCCGTACGCCACCCTCGCCGACGCGGTCGGCGCCGACGTGAGGAAGAACGGATGACGGTGCTCGAACCCTTCGGTGCCCGGCTGCGCCGCGCGATGGACGAGCGCGGCCCGCTGTGCGTGGGCATCGACCCGCACGCCTCCCTGCTGGCCGAGTGGGGCCTGAACGACGACGTCGCGGGTCTGGAGCGGTTCAGCCGCACCGTCGTCGAGGCGACGGCCGACCGGGTCGCCGTGCTGAAGCCGCAGAGCGCCTTCTTCGAGCGCTTCGGCTCGCGCGGCTGGGCCGTGCTGGAGGCCTGCGTCCAGGAGGCGCGCGCGGCCGGCGCCCTGGTGGTCATGGACGCCAAGCGCGGCGACATCGGCTCCACCATGGCCGGGTACGCGGAGGCGTTCCTGCACAAGGACGCCCCGCTGTTCTCCGACGCCCTGACCGTCTCGCCGTACCTCGGCTACGGCTCGCTGAGCCCGGCCGTCGCGCTGGCCCGCGAGAACGGCACCGGGCTGTTCGTGCTGGCGCTCACCTCCAACCCCGAGGGCGGCGAGGTGCAGCACGCGGTGCGGGAGGACGGGCGCACGGTCGGGGCGACGATCCTCGCCCACCTCGCGATGGAGAACGCGGGGGAGGAGCCGCTCGGCTCCTTCGGCGCCGTCGTCGGCGCCACGCTCGGTGACCTGTCGTCGTACGACCTCGACATCAACGGCCCGCTCCTCGCGCCCGGCGTCGGCGCCCAGGGGGCCACCGCGGCCGATCTTCCGGCGGTCTTCGGCTCCGCGCTGCGCAATGTCGTGCCGAACGTCAGCCGCGGCGTGCTGCGCCACGGGCCCGATGTGGTGGCTCTGCGTGACGCCGCGGACCGTTTCGCGGACGAGGTGCGCGCCGCGGTGGCGGCCGGCTGACGTCCACCCGAGGTCCGCGACGCCCCTCAGAGCACCTGTTCGAGGCCTCGGGCGGGGCGTCGCGGGCCCGCCGGAGTCTGAATACATCCTCAAATCCGGACCGGTTTGTCCTATATGTCCAGCCTGACGGAGGCTGACCAGGACTTTTCCGCTGTTCTCGCTGACTCCGGCGGCCTTGACCGCTAGTCTCCGACGAGTGAGGGCACCTCCCACGCCCTCCAGTCAGTGGGGGCTCGCGTGCAAGCGTGTTGTTCGCGGCTCCCCAGGTGTGGGGCGACTAGGTTCCTCACCGGTCCGTATCCGACAGTTCGACATCCGAGGTGACGTAGGCGTGGCTCTTCCGCCCCTTACCCCTGAACAGCGCGCAGCCGCGCTCGAAAAGGCCGCCGCGGCTCGCCGGGAGCGGGCCGAGGTCAAGAATCGACTCAAGCACTCCGGCGCCTCCCTGCACGAGGTCATCAAGCAGGGCCAGGAGAACGACGTCATCGGCAAGATGAAGGTCTCCGCGCTGCTCGAGTCCCTGCCGGGCGTGGGCAAGGTCCGCGCCAAGCAGATCATGGAGCGACTCGGCATCTCCGAGAGCCGCCGCGTGCGCGGCCTCGGTTCCAACCAGATCGCCTCCCTGGAGCGCGAGTTCGGCAGCACCGGTTCCTGAGTCCGGTTCCCCGGCCGGGTCCTCCCGGCCGGGAGGACCCGGGCACTGCGGGATTGCTGGAATAATCGCCGCATGGCTGCAACATTCCGGGGGACGACCCCCGTGCCCCCGGACGTACGTCCGCGGCTGACCGTGCTCTCCGGCCCCTCCGGGGTCGGCAAGAGCACGGTCGTCGCTCATATGCGCAAGGCGCACCCCGAGGTCTGGCTCTCGGTGTCGGCGACGACCCGCAAGCCCCGCCCGGGTGAGAAGCACGGCGTCCACTACTTCTTCGTCACCGACGACGAGATGGACAAGCTCATCGCCAACGGCGAGCTGCTCGAATGGGCCGAGTTCGCGGGCAACCGCTACGGCACGCCGCGCGCGGCGGTCCTGGAGCACCTGGAGTCCGGGGTGCCCGTCCTGCTGGAGATCGACCTCCAGGGAGCCCGGCAGGTCCGCGAGACCATGCCGGAGGGCCGGCTCGTGTTCCTCGCCCCTCCCTCCTGGGAGGAGCTGGTGCGCCGGCTCACCGGCCGGGGCACCGAATCGCCCGAGGTGATCGAGCGTCGCCTGGAGGCGGCCCGGGTCGAGCTCGCGGCCGAGCCGGAGTTCGACGTGACCCTGGTCAACACCTCCGTCGAGGACGTGGCGCGCGAGCTGCTAGCCTTGATGGACGTTGTGTGATCGTTTCCGGCGGTTCGGCCGACAGGCCCGACGGACAGCGCCGGGCGAGCGATCGCACCGACTGATTCTTTCCCCCTTATCGGAAGGTAGAGCGTGTCCTCTTCCATCACCGCGCCCGAGGGCATCATCAACCCGCCGATCGACGAGCTCCTCGAGGCCACCGACTCGAAGTACAGCCTCGTGATCTACGCGGCCAAGCGGGCCCGTCAGATCAACGCGTACTACTCGCAGCTCGGCGAGGGCCTCCTCGAGTACGTCGGTCCGCTCGTCGACACCCACGTCCACGAGAAGCCGCTCTCGATCGCCCTGCGCGAGATCAACGCGGGTCTGCTGACGTCCGAGGCCATCGAGGGCCCGGCGTAACGAAACCAGCAGGTCGCGGCGGTACGGCAGTACGACATTCGTACCGCGAGTGACTTTGTCCACAGGCCCGGCAGCGTGACTGCCGGGCCTGTGGTGTGTCATGGATGTACGCAACCGAGGTCCGGGGAGAGACGGTGGACAAGCCCAAGGTCGTTCTGGGAGTCAGCGGCGGCATCGCCGCCTACAAGGGCTGTGAGCTGCTCAGAAGGCTGTCGGAGTCCGGCCACGACGTCCGCGTCGTGCCCACGGCCTCCGCCCTGCACTTCGTCGGCGCCGCGACCTGGTCCGCGCTGTCCGGCAACCCGGTCTCCACCGAGGTCTGGGACAGCGTCCACGAGGTGCCGCACGTCCGCATCGGGCAGCACGCCGACCTGGTCGTCGTCGCCCCCGCCACCGCCGACCTGCTCGCCAAGGCCGCCCACGGCCTCGCCGACGACCTGCTCACCAACACCCTGCTGACGGCCCGCTGCCCGGTCGTCTTCGCCCCCGCCATGCACACCGAGATGTGGGAGCACCCGGCCACCCAGGAGAACGTGGCGACCCTGCGCCGCCGCGGCGCCGTCGTCATCGAGCCCGCGGTGGGCCGCCTCACCGGCGTCGACACCGGCAAGGGCCGCTTCCCCGACCCGGCGGAGATCTTCGAGATCTGCCGCCGCGTGCTGGCCCGCGGCGCCGCCCAGCCCGACCTCGCGGGCCGTCATGTCGTGGTCAGCGCCGGTGGCACCCGCGAGCCGCTCGACCCGGTCCGCTTCCTCGGCAACCGCTCCTCGGGCAAGCAGGGCTACGCCCTCGCGCGCACGGCCGCCGCCCGCGGCGCCCGGGTCACCCTGATCGCCGCCAACACCGCCCTGCCGGACCCGGCGGGTGTGGATGTCGTGCAGGTCGGCACCGCCCTCCAGCTGCGCGAGGCCGTGGTCAAGGCCGCCGCGGACGCCGACGCGGTGGTCATGGCCGCCGCCGTCGCCGACTTCCGCCCCGCGGCCTACGCGGCGGGGAAGATCAAGAAGAAGGACGACCGGGAACCGGACCCGATCGTCCTGGTGCGTAATCCGGACGTTCTCGCGGAGATCTCGGCCGACCGGGCGCGCCCCGGACAGGTCGTCGTGGGCTTCGCCGCGGAGACCGACGACGTCCTCGCCAACGGCCGCAGGAAGCTCGCCCGCAAGGGCTGCGACCTGCTGGTCGTCAACGAGGTGGGGGAGCGCAAGACCTTCGGGTCGGAGGAGAACGAAGCGGTCGTGCTGGGCGCCGACGGCAGCGAGACGCCGGTGCCGTACGGGCCGAAGGAGGCCTTGGCCGAAACCGTGTGGGATCTCGTGACACGCCGGATCGGGTGAAAGTTTCACGCGCTCCACAGGCCCCCGAAACCTCGTATATTCCGGCGTGGCTCCCCTGGCGGACCCGCGTGACCTTTGGGCAGAATGCCCGTGCCGCAGGTCACAGGGCTCCCGTCAGGCGAGACAGATGAGCCCGTGGCCGAGCGCGACCGATAAACTGTTACCGGACGGCGCCGGGCGCAGCTCCCGAGCCGTCCGACCATGATCAGCCAGCAGCCGCTGCAACCCCAGGGAGCGTTGTGTCCCGTCGCCTGTTCACCTCGGAGTCCGTCACCGAGGGCCACCCCGACAAGATCGCTGACCAGATCAGCGACACCATTCTCGACGCGCTTCTGCGCGAGGACCCGACCTCCCGGGTCGCCGTGGAGACGCTGATCACGACCGGCCTCGTGCACGTGGCCGGCGAGGTCACGACCAAGGCGTACGCGCCGATCCCCCAGCTGGTGCGGGAGAAGATCCTCGAGATCGGTTACGACTCGTCGAAGAAGGGCTTCGACGGCGCCTCATGCGGCGTCTCGGTGTCGATCGGCTCGCAGTCCCCGGACATCGCGCAGGGTGTCGACACGGCGTACGAGTCCCGGGTCGAGGGCGACGAGGACGAGCTCGACCGCCAGGGCGCGGGCGACCAGGGCCTGATGTTCGGCTACGCGTCGGACGAGACGCCCACCCTCATGCCGCTGCCGATCTTCCTGGCGCACCGCCTGTCCAAGCGCCTGTCGGACGTGCGCAAGAACGGCACGATCCCCTACCTGCGCCCCGACGGCAAGACCCAGGTCACCATCGAGTACGACGGCGACAAGGCCGTCCGCCTCGACACGGTCGTGGTCTCCTCGCAGCACGCCTCCGACATCGACCTGGAGTCGCTGCTCGCGCCCGACATCCGGGAGTTCGTGGTCGAGCCCGAGCTCAAGGCGCTCCTCGACGAGGGCATCAAGCTCGACACCGAGGGCTACCGCCTGCTGGTGAACCCGACCGGCCGCTTCGAGATCGGCGGCCCGATGGGCGACGCCGGGCTGACCGGCCGCAAGATCATCATCGACACGTACGGCGGCTTCGCCCGCCACGGCGGCGGCGCCTTCTCCGGCAAGGACCCGTCCAAGGTGGACCGCTCGGCCGCCTACGCGATGCGCTGGGTCGCCAAGAACGTCGTCGCCGCGGGGCTCGCCTCCCGGTGCGAGGTCCAGGTCGCCTACGCGATCGGCAAGGCCGAGCCGGTCGGTCTGTTCGTGGAGACCTTCGGCACGCACAAGGTCGACACCGACAAGATCGAGAAGGCGATCGACGAGGTCTTCGACCTGCGTCCGGCCGCGATCATCCGCGACCTCGACCTGCTGCGGCCGATCTACGCCCAGACGGCCGCCTACGGTCACTTCGGCCGTGAGCTGCCCGACTTCACGTGGGAGCGCACGGACCGCGTGGACGCGCTGCGCGCGGCTGTCGGTCTGTAGGTCCGGCTCCCCTGACGGGGGTCGGCCGCGCGCCCGGGTGCGACGCCGTCGTGGCCGTTCGCGCAGTTCCCCGCGCCCCTTCAGGGGCGCGGGGAACTGCGCGCTCAGGCCCCACCGGCCTGTGGTGACTGTGCGGCTCCGTCGTGGTTGCTCGCGCAGTTCCCCGCGCCCCTGAAGAAGCTGCGCCGCAGCAACCCAAGGGGCGCGGGGAACTGCGCGAACGGCCCCCACCGGCCCGCA